>NZ_JBHULU010000006.1:0-106351 GCF_042684605.1 Pontibacter locisalis | reverse complement strand
AAAAAGTGTGGAAGAATTATTATACAAAAAAACGTACCATTGTAAAGCAATAGCAGGACTAAGAAAAATTGTAAACTTTTAACAGGACTAATACCTAAACCTGTAAACTTATTTTAGGACGAGACACTTTCTACCTCTCTAACTCCCAAACCTCTTTAACTTTCCCAATCCCCCAGCAACCTGCGCAGCACAATTACCTCACCCACATGATAGGCATTGTGCTCTGCAATTAGTAGCGCCTCCCGCAGCAGTGTTTGGCCGTCGCCGTGCGGGAATGGTTTAAACAGGTCATTGGACGGGTCCTGCACCAGCTGTATCATCTCTTCCATGCCCGCACTTATGGCTTTTATACTTGTATCGAGTGCAGCCTGATCCGCAGGGGCTTTTTCTTTGGGCCAGTAGTCGTCTGGCCAGGTGGGTTCTTTGTAATTGGGGTTCTGTATAAACTCCAGAATATCCTCTAACGTTAAGCGCATGTGCTCTACGAGTTGCCAAATAGTATAAGGTAGCTCCTGAACGGTTTTGCCTGCAATTTCTGCCTTCAAGTCCTGCAGCAGGGTAGCCAATGGCTGGTATGCCTGTCCGCCCCGGAGGAGCTTTACCAAATGATCGCGTAGTGCTTTTTCCTTTTCCATAGCCTGTCGTTTATGAAGTGATAGTATACTTAACGCAAGAGCCCGGGCAGGAGTAGGTGTTTTGCAGCAATTGGTCAGATCTTACGCATTACGCCTCCTTCTGCAGCCTGAAGAACATCTGTGACACCGGGATGAGCATAATTCCGGCGAAGGCGAAAAGTATAAACGACACCCTCAGGTTAAAAGCATGGGCAATGTAGCCGATCAGCGGCGGACCGATCAGCATGCCGATGATGCCATAGGTAACGATGATGGAGAGCGTAACGCCGGGGGAATACTTTGTTGACCTGCCGGCTAAAGTATAAGTCATGGGTATAACGGAGGCAGTGCCAAAGCCCACCAGCGAGAAGCCTGCCATGGCCGGCCAGAAGGTTGGAAATACGATAGCCAGCGTTATGCCCGAGAAAATCAGCAGTGCACTGAGGATGTAGGTTCTTGCCATACCGATCCTGTCGATGATCCGGTCCGATATAAAGCGGGAAAGCGCCATGAACGACATGAAGATCAGGTAGCCGGACGTAAACACCTCCTCCTTTATCACCTGCTGAAAGTAGATGCCACTCCAGTCGAACATACCGCCTTCACACACGGCGGCAAAGAACACCAGCAAACCCATGTACACAATGGCAGGATCAGGCTTTCTGAAAGACAGTTTATTTCCGGTAGTAGAGCGGTCGTTGCGCAGCAGGAAACGGGATGTGATCAGGGTCATCAGCACAGAAAAAACCGACACGGCCAGCAGGTGTGGCACCATTGAGACTTTCAGGGACACCAGCAAGGTAGTAACGCCAACTCCAACAATACCTCCCAGGCTCCAGAGTCCGTGGAAAGAACCGTTTATCTTTCGCTCAAACTGTTTTTGCAGGGTGATGGCCTGCGTATTCACGGCAATATTAAAAATGCGCATGCTCAGGGAGAAAAGGAACAGTGCCATGATCAGGAGCAGGGAAGAGTCTGCAAAACCTATAAAGGAAAGGGAGACAGCATTCAGCAGAAATGCCGCTGTTAAAGGTACCCTGCTGTCGAACTTCGTTACCAGCCAACCGGATAGGGGAAGCCCGATCAGGGAGCTGATCGGCATCGTAAGCAGAATAGAGCCAAGCTCTGCCTCATTAAGTTTCAAGGAACCTGCAATGGTAGGGATACGCGATGTCCAGCTGGCAAAGTTGAAGCCGGCCAGAAAGAAAAAAAGGCTAAGCGAAAGCCGCTGATTGTTCATTGTAGGTACCATGGGGTAATTGAGCTGCAAAGATGCGTACAATTTAGATCAATGTTTATACATCTGAAGGCTTCATACCATCCGTTTTGACTTTTGTTTCAGTTTCTGCCATAACAAAGGATATCGTCCAAATTTTTAATCTTAAAGGGCAACTAAATGACTTCTTTTTCGTCTTATGGTGAACCTCCTGTTCTCTCTAATCCGCTAGTTCTTAGTCTTTTGAAGAGAGTGTTTTATAGTCAATCTTACTTGCCGGGTGTTAACTGAACTACCCGTCTTTTTCTTACCATTTACAATTCTGGCATATGAGAATTCTTAACAATTTTGCGGCCGGCTCTACTTTAGCCCTGACGGCCTTATCCATTTCCTTGCTTTCAGGTTGTGAGAAAGAACCTCTCTCCGAAACAGATCCCATGGCCGTTACTGAAGAGGCGCAGGCGGCCATAGCACGTGGTCCGGAACATGTGGCCAATGAAGTGCTGGTGAAGTTTAAGGCAGGCACTTCCGAAAACGCACGGGCAGCTGTTCTGAGCCGCATCAGCGGCAAAGTAAAGGAACGTATTTACACGAAGGCAATGGAGCGTTTCGGAGACAGAGAAGGCCTTATGCTGGTGCACACGCCTATGGCAGCCTTAGAAGCTATCAGCAAAATAAAAGGTGGTAACGAGATAGAATTTGCTGAGCCGAATTATATCTACCAGCACCATGCTACCTCTAATGACAGTTATTTTACAAATAACTCCCTGTGGGGCATGTACGGCAGCAATACATCTCCTGCTAATCAATATGGCAGTCATGCCGCCGCTGCCTGGACAGCCGGTAAGACAGGCTCCTCTACAGTAGTGGTAGGCATTATAGACGAGGGGGTGATGCACACTCATGAAGACCTGCAGGCAAATATGTGGACTAACCCGGGGGAAACAGCCGGCAATGGTAAGGATGACGATGGGAATGGCTACGTAGATGATATTTACGGTTGGGATTTTGATGGAAACAACAACAGTACATATGATGGTACCCATGACGACCATGGTACGCACGTTGCCGGAACAATTGGTGCAGCTAGTAACGGTAAGGGAGTTGTAGGAGTGAACTGGCACGTAAAAATGATAACCGTAAAATTCCTGGGCCGCAATGGTGGTACCACTTCCAACGCCATCAAATCTGTTGACTATATCACAGACCTGAAGACACGTCATGGCCTGAGCATTGTAGCTACCAACAACTCCTGGGGCGGTGGCGGCTTTTCGCAGGGCTTATATGATGCTATAGAGCGCGCAAATAAAGCAAATATCTTGTTTGTTGCAGCGGCCGGCAATGGTGGCAGAGACGGAGTGGGAGATGATAATGATAGAACCCCGCACTACCCATCCAGCTATGCAAATTCGAATATCATAGCCGTGGCATCTATTACCAGCTCCGGGGCAAAATCCGGTTTTTCCAACTATGGTAAAACTACGGTGGATATAGGAGCACCAGGGTCAGGTATCTATTCCACACTTCCTGGTAAGGGTGGTAAATCGGGGTATGGCTCTTACAGTGGTACTTCTATGGCTACGCCGCATGTTACCGGTGCAGCAGCACTCTACGCTGCTTCTAATGCTGGTGCGAGTGCGACTACCATCCGGGGGGCTATCATAAATGGTAACACCGCTACCAGTTCCATGAATGGCAGGTGCGTGTCAAATGGGCGTCTGAATGTGAGCGGGTTTTAATTGATTTAATTCGATTAGCTGTTATACTTATACAAAGAGAGGCTGGGTCTATTGTCGACCCAGCCTCTCTTTGTATTAATTTATAAACTAGTAAGCTTTTATTCTCTTACAAACTTTCCCAGCCAACCATACCTAAGTAAGATCCTGCTCCTACAAAAACAGAAGAGATCACAACCCCCAGTGTAATAGCAAGGAAAGCCCTTTTGCGCTCTATTTTAAAAATGTTGGCTGCAATAGTGCCCATGTAGGCACCAGTACCCGGAAGCGGGATCATCACGAATACCATAAGTCCCCAAAACCCATGCTTCTGCACGTTGCCTCCAACAAGTTTTTTAGCTCTTTTAGATAAGTAGATGACGCCTTTTTTGTACGCACGAAAAGGCCAGAACCTTTTGCTGCATGCATCAATCAACCACATAAAAAGAGGGAACACCAGGGTGTTGCCAACTGTACCGATCAGGACCGCCCACACCAGATTGACGTTATTCAGTATAGCATAGGGTATACCGGCACGTGCTTCTCCGAAGGGTGAAAGGCTTAATAAAAAAGTATGTATCAGGGTCTCAATCATATAGAAGTAATAAACAACAGTACCTGCAGGTTATTCTGAATAACCGAAGTTATTTCCTCACCTGATCAGTGCAACAGTGTCGTAACAGGGTAATAACGATAATAATTCAAAGAATTTGTACGTGGTTTGCGGAACAACTGTAGATTCATACTTATTCCAAAGCCATTCATAATTTATACAAAAAAGATGCATTGGTAACCCTTCTATAGGCAGTCCTGATACAAAAAAACAACCTTACAGGAGGGGAGAGGCTTCACATCCTGTAAGGTTATTCTTAATGTTGAGAAGTTTACCCCTGCACAGCAGGCTTAAACCGCTGACAGTTCCTTATCCTCCTGCTGATTTTTTTCCCACTGTTCCGCATTTTCTATTCCCAGTTTTTGGGGTTCAAACACAGGATCCAGACCGGCTTTGCGCTGTGCCTGGTAATCTTTGAGTGCACGCAAGGCTGGCTTTCGGAGAAGCAGGATCGCCACTACGTTTAGCCATGCCATAATACCTACACCAATATCCCCCAGCATCCAGGCAGACTCGGCCGTTTTGATGGAGCCATAGAATGTAGCAGCCAGTATCAGCGCACGCAACACCCAGATCAGGGACTTACTGCCTTTCGTGTTCAGGTAGCTAAGATTTGTCTCTGCAATGTAGTAATAGGCCATAATGGTGGTGAAGGCAAATAGTAAAAGAGAAATAGCCACGAAGCCACTGCCAAGGGAAGGAAAATAGGTGTTGACAGCCATCTGCGTGTACTCAGGTCCAAAAGCGATCCCCGGCAGGTTCTCCACGATAAAACCTCCTTCCGGGTTTATTACATTGTACTGCCCCGTGAACAGGATCATGAAAGCGGTTGCGGTACAAACAAACAGGGTATCTACGTACACAGAGAAAGCCTGCACCAGGCCCTGCTTCACCGGGTGACTTACTTCTGCCGCTGCTGCAGCATGCGGGGCGGTACCTTGTCCTGCCTCATTCGAGTAGATGCCGCGCTTTACGCCCCACGAGATGGCCATGCCAAATACACCGGCAAACGCTGGCTCAATATCGAAGGCAGAACGAATAATAAGACTGATAACAGCTGGAACCTCAGTGATATTAACGGCAATGATGATCACGGTCATCAGGATGTAAGCGCCAGCCATAAAAGGCACGGCGACTTCTGCCACCCTGCCAATTCGCTTTACACCACCCATGATGATAAGGGCTAAAAAGACCGTAACAACTGCTCCTGTAACAGCCACAGGAATTTCAAAAGCTGTATAAACACTGGAGGCGATGCTGTTGCTCTGCACACCAGGGAGAAACAGTGCCATGCTGATGATAGTGGCTACAGCAAACACTACAGCGTACCATTTCACTCCCAGTCCTTTTTCAATGTAAAAGGCCGGGCCACCTCTGTACTGTCCGTCCTTGGTTTCTTTGTATATCTGACCTAAGGTAGCCTCAATAAACGCGGAAGAGCTTCCCAGGAAGGCAATCATCCACATCCAGAAAACAGCACCGGGTCCGCCCATGGCAATGGCCGTAGCGACACCTGCAATGTTGCCCGTACCTACCCGGCCGGCAATGGCCACGGTAAAAGCTTGGAAAGAACTGATACCTTTTTGCGAGGACTGCCCGTTAAAGAGAAGGCGCAGCATTTCCCGGATGTACCGGACTTGCAGGAACCTGGTTACAACAGAGAAATATATACCCGCTCCAAGGCAGAGAATGATTAAGGCGTCGCTCCAGACTATGTTGTTAACAGAACTGATGAAGTTTTCCATGTACTCGTTTTGGCGGGGGATAAAGGATGAAACTGATTTAAGATTAGCCTTTATTTAGATGCAGGCATTGTGAATCTTAATTTAAAGGAAATTTTTTAGAAAAGCAGCTTTAAGGGCAGCTAAATGGCTGGCCTTAGCTTAGAAAGGTGGCAAGCCTTTTGCAATGGTTAAGGTAATGCACCCGGCGTTGTTTTTTAGACCTTAAAAATCTATACCTTTGTCTGAAGGCTACTCCCACTTACCAGGTCCCTCTCTCTGAAGCATCTTTTGAGTCTGCACTTACTTATACCTCCTTTGAATAACCCCTAAGAGTTTGTTCATCTGCAGTGCTTAAGCTTTAATTAACACGAAACATCAACCAACACAATTTGTCACAAAAAGTAAAATTCACCAACTCAAATCAAACTGCTTTTTTTGCTACTGCCCGGAAGAGGGTGGATGCCTATTTTAAAGAGGAAGGTTTTTCTAAGAACGCCAACAGTGCCATGTGGATGAAAGGTATTTTCTTTCTGGGAGGCTTTGTTTCCCTGTACCTGCTTATCATCTCCAACCAGTTTGGCCCCTGGGTTATGCTGGGCTTATCCGTTTTGATTGGTGCTTTTGCGGCCTTTCTGGGTTTTAACGTATGCCATGATGCCACACACGGTTCCTTTGCCAAGAGCAGCAAAGTAAACAAGGCTTTGAGTCGTGTGTTTTATATGATCGGGGCAAACCCATACCTCTGGAACATCTCCCATAATATTGTACATCATACCTACACAAACATACCAGGGCATGATGAAGATATAGAGGTAGCTCCTGGTTTAATAAGACTCACACATGATGAGAAAGTTAACAAGTTACATCGTTACCAGCACCTGTACGCATTCTGGCTTTACGGTCTTGCTTCGCTTATGTGGGTTTTCAGGAAGGATTTCAAGAAGTTCTTTCAAAAGAATATTGGAAAACACGAGCTGAAGCATCCGAAGCGTGAGTATTACAACCTTTTCATCTCGAAATTCCTGTACTACTTCATGTTCCTTATATTACCTATGCTGGTGCTTGATATAGCCTGGTGGCAGGTGATGGTAGGATTTGTAGTAATGCACCTTTCGGAGGGTGTGGTGATGGGTCTTATTTTTCAACTGGCGCACGTGGTGGAGGGGACAGATTTTCCGTTACCGAATGCCGAAGGTAATATAGAAGAGGCATGGGCAGAGCACCAGTTACGAACCACTGCCAACTTTGCACCTGACAGTGCGCTGGCAGGATTCCTTTTGGGAGGATTGAACAGGCAGATAGAGCACCACCTCTTCCCTAAAGTATGTCATATACATTATCCGGCCATTTCTAAAATAGTGAAAGAAACAGCTGAGGAATTTAATTTACCTTACATCACAAGTCCGACCTTCGCGGCTGCCCTTAAGTCCCATTACCGGACGCTAAGGATGTTTGGGAAGGAAGCTTATCAAGAGCAGATAAAAGTTACTGCTCTTGTGGCATAAGGTGCTTCAGAAAAGGGCAATACGGTTTAGTAGCGGAAAAGAAAATTAGTGCCGTTTCGTATCCACTTTTCAAAAAAGGAGTTGTCGTTAAACTCGCCAGATATCAATTCAAAGCCTTCACTGTTCTTATTGGGGCGGGAATTCATGAATTTCTTCAAAGAATCCTGGTTGTTAGGGGTCCACTCTCTTCCCTTTTGTATGGCAACGCAAAGGTACTCATGTGTCGTGCTGTCAACGATGTATTTTCTATTCATTCTTGTAAGGTACGCATTAAAGTTGGAACCGAAAGCTATATAGCTACAGCTGCATGTGTGTATCGGGTGCCAGAGAGTGCTACTGTTCTCTCTGGCACCCGGGAAAATATTAGGTTACAGGCCTGCAATCAGGTCTTTGTCAGCTTCCTCTATATCCACCAGGGCATATTTTTTTGTGTCGGTTATTTTTACTTCATCCAGCAAATCCACCAGGTTTTTGTAGCGCGACTGTTTCATGGCCTTGATCAGTACCACCATCTTTTCGTTGGATTTTATCTGATCAGATACCAGTACCTGCCGGATACCACTTGCTGATAAGTCTGTCTTTACCACCTCAGGCTTGTCTCCGGGGTACCCAAAGTAGTAGTAAACTTCATCCTGTTCTCCTAAAATAATGGTAACAGCGTTTTTACCAGGAATAGGGGTTTGCACCTTCTTATCCTTTGCATCCACTGGCATATGCAGTTGCATGGTCTGCAATTTGCTGAATGTTGTAGTAAGCATAAAGAAGGTAAGCAGCAGGAAGGCAAGGTCCACCATTGGAGTCATATCCAGGTTAAGTCCCATTTTTTTAGTCCTTCTTTTTCCTCCCTTTCCAGCAGGGTTGGTTTCTTGAATCTGTGCCATGTTTCAGCTCCTTTCTGTTTAGTTAAAGATGTGTTTCGCGTAGGCCTGTATTTTCAAAGGCTTTTAAACAGGATGCTGCCGTTGCAGGAATTCCATAAATAAAAAAAAAGATTTTTCAGGAAGGCAGAATAACTCCTGCTGCAGTGGATAGTTATTAGTATGGAAACTTGTCTAGACAAGCATGTTCACAGCCTACAGGCTATATGTCTCGTATACTTTAAACTTAAAATAGAAAGCTATAAAAATGGAAGATAAAGTAGAATTAACCCCAATGATAAAGGTACTGGCCCAACTTCGTAAGGAAGGGTACCTGGTAGATTTTAGAGTTGAAAATGAGGAGAAGCTTTGCACAATGGATGACAAGCAAAGCTTTACCCCGAACGAGGTACAGATTGTTAACTTCTACCGGTTCGAGGGAGAAAGTAATCCTGATGATATGAGTATACTGTATGTGTTGGAGACGACCTCCGGTGCAAAAGGCACCATTTCCGATGCCTACGGACCTTACTCTGATTCTATAGTAGAGGGTTTCATGAAAAAAGTTAAAGATTTAGGAAAAAACCTTGATAAACGCACCAAGTAAGAAAGAACACATACTACATGTTTGGATTAAACAGAACACGCGATAAAGAACCTGATGTAATTTTGATTGGCGCCGGCATTATGAGCGCTACCCTGGGCATGATGCTTAAGGAACTGGACCCTGATCTGACAATAGATATTTTCGAAAGACTTGACGTAGCAGCAGCTGAAAGCTCTGATGCATGGAACAATGCCGGCACCGGCCATGCAGCTTTTTGCGAACTTAACTATACCCCTGAGTTTCCTGACGGATCAATTGATACGAGCAAGGCAGTGAAAATTGCAGAGTCCTTTGATGTTTCCCGCCAATACTGGGCGCACCTTGTGGAGCAGGTACATATAAACCTGCCGTTGAACTTTATTAAAAGTCTGCCGCACATGAGCTTTGTGTGGGGAGACAATAATGTATCATTCCTGCGTAAGCGTTACGATGCGCTGCAGCAATGCCACTTGTTCAGGGGTATGGATTATTCTGAAGACCCTGAAATAATTAAGCAGTGGATGCCGCTCATTATGGAGGGGCGTGACAGGAATGATAAGGTGGCGGCTACGAACATGCCCATAGGTACGGATGTTAACTTCGGAGCACTGACCAGGGGAATGTTCAACCACCTGAAGGAGTTGCCGGGGGTAACGTTACACTTCGGCCATGAAGTGCGCAAACTAAAACAGAAAAGTGATGGCAGGTGGCGCATTAAAGTAAAAGACCTGGAAACGGGTGATAAACGTAAGGTGCGGGCTAAGTTTGTTTTCATCGGTGCCGGAGGAGGTTCGCTGCCTTTGTTAATGAAATCAGGAATTCCGGAAGGCGAAGGGTATGGTGGCTTTCCTGTAAGCGGGCAGTGGCTAAAGTGTATCAATCCGGAAATTATTGAAAGGCACCAGGCGAAGGTATACGGTAAAGCAGCTGTAGGCTCTCCACCCATGTCGGTGCCCCACCTGGATACAAGATTTATAAATGGAAAAAGGGAATTACTGTTTGGTCCTTATGCAGGCTTCACTACACGCTTTCTAAAGCAGGGGTCGCTACTTGATCTCCCATTTTCTGTGAAGGCGAATAACCTGCGTCCAATGGTGGCAGCTGGTTTAAAGAATATTCCGCTCACAAAGTACCTTATCAATCAGGTGCGGCAATCGCCGGAGGATCGTATGATGGCGCTGCGCAATTATATGCCTACAGCCAGAATAGAAGATTGGAAACTTGAAGTCGCAGGGCAGCGGGTTCAGGTTATTAAAAAGCATCCTGATAAAGTAGGAGTGCTTGAGTTTGGAACAGAGGTGGTAAGTTCTGCCGATGGCTCTCTTGCAGCCTTACTGGGTGCTTCACCGGGTGCTTCTACGGCTGTTTCTATAATGCTGAGCCTGTTGCAGCAGTGTTTCCCTAAAAAAATAAGTTCAGCGGAATGGCAGGCAAAACTGAAGCAGATGATTCCTTCGTACGGTGAGTCACTGGCAGAAAACGAGGCGCTGCTTAAAGATGTAAGAGCCTGGACAAGCAAAGTGCTGGAACTCTAGAAGGGTAAGGTATAAAATAAGAGGCGGTACAGTTAAGTGTAAACTTTAGCTGTACCGCCTCTCTTTTATGTAATATCACTAATTGAAAAATGAATCACTTCTTATTGCTCATTTTCCAGTTCAATTGTTTCAGATTCTGTATCGATTGTAGTATCAATATCCATGGTTGTTCTTTCAACCTCAATTTCTGATACTGTAGTATCTCTTTCGATAACTGTTGCATCTTCTGTTTCTGTTATGCCTTCATCTCCACCACAGGCATAAAAACCAAATGATCCAAAGAGTACGGCTGCTGCAAAAAATAACTTTTTCATTATTATAACTATTTAAGTTCAACATTAATTAAACAGTTGGATATAAGCCACCAGACTGTTTAATATATTATACAATATTTATGTTCTACGCATTAGGTGTTGATAAAGGTTTAATTTTCAATATGCTTTTTATTACACACCCTATTTTTGTGCTACTTAACCAATATTACCAGTAAAGGTTACATTCTTGTTTCCTGTTATCTTAAATTAACGTAAGCTAGGGCATCGGTTAGTTATAAAAGTGAAGCCTTACATTGCGAATAAAGAGGGAGTTTATGGATACTATTTTTTTCAACACCAAAGTTTACGATCAACAGTTCTTTACAGAATGTAATAAGCAGTACAACCACCAGATAAGGTTCCTGGAGGTGCCCCTGAATGAGGGGACTGCTCCGCTGGCCAAAGGAAGCAGGGCAATATGTGTGTTTGTAAATGATGTGGTTAACAGCACGGTGCTGCACCAATTGGCTGAGGAGGGAATAGAACTGGTTGCATTGCGCTGTGCTGGCTTTAATAACGTTGATCTGAAAGCAGCGGCAGAGTTGGGAATAAAAGTAGTGCGCGTACCGGCTTATTCTCCTTATGCTGTTGCTGAACATACACTAGCCCTTATTTTAACCCTGAACCGCAAAACGCACAGAGCCTACAACCGGGTAAGGGAGGGAAACTTTGCTCTGAACGGGTTGATCGGTTTCGACCTGCATGGAAGAACTGTTGGACTCATTGGTTTGGGAAAAATAGGAGTTGTAACAGCCCGCATTCTGAAAGGCTTTGGCTGTAAAGTACTTGGGTTTGATATCCAGCAAGACAGGGAGGCACAGGAAGCAGGAGTGGAATTTACGGATCTTGACACCCTATATGCTGCATCGGATATCATTTCTTTACATTGCCCGCTGACTCCTAAAACACACCACCTGATCAATGAAGAATCTATTGGGAAAATGAAGGATGGGGTTATGCTGATAAATACCAGCAGAGGTGCTATTATTGATACAAAGGCCGTGATCAAGGGACTTAAAAGTGAAAAGATAAGTTATCTGGGGCTGGATGTGTATGAAGAGGAGGGGGATCTGTTTTTTGAAGACCTTTCCAATAAGGTGATAAAGGACGATGTGTTTATGCGGCTATTGTCTTTCAATAATGTGCTGATTACCGGCCACCAGGCTTTTCTCACCCGGGATGCACTGCAAAGTATAGCCCGGGTTACACTACAGAATATCACCGATTTTGAACAGGGGAGAGCGCTTGTGAACCAGGTATTACCGTAAGGAACCTTACAAACAAACGACTGCAGCAATGGCCCCTCTTCAAACTTGTGAAATTTTATTGTTGATTAATTATATGATTTTTTTGTAAATTACATACAAGATAATCACCATTTCAGGCTCAAGACCTGAACCAGGTAAGTTACTTAGCGTTTACCCAATAAATACCTGGCAGAGGTGATTAATAAGGTGGTAATAAAAAATACTGGCTCATAAGTAGTTTGTGGTCATTAAGTTAAAGCCATATGGAAAAATTAATTACAATGCTGGTGCTGGCACTATATGCTGTAGGATACATGCTTTATTACATGTATGTAAAAGATAAAGCCTGAGTGCCTGCTGAATAGCTTTCTTTTCCTTACACCTGCTTCAGTAAGCTTTTACTTCCAAGGCTTATACTGTAGTTTTGGTACATGAAGCACTTGTTCGTAGTACTTTCAGTGTATATGCTTGCTCTTACAGTAAGCAAGGCACAACCTAATGATTCCTTAGAGTTCCGGGTACAAGATAAACGCTTTAATATAAGCGGAGGTCTTGACGTATATTATGCTTATGATTTCTCTGAGCCACTTGATAAGGAGCGGCTTTTTACTACCCAAGCTTTCCGGCACAACGAGTTTAACCTGAACTGGGGCTTCCTGCAGGCCGACTACAGTACTGAAGGGGTACGCGCTACCTTGGCACTTCAAACCGGTACGTATGTGCAGGCTAACTATGCTGCCGAACCTAACGAGCTTACAAGACTTATTGCACAAGCAAACGCTGGCGTTAAACTGCTGGAAGGTGTGTGGCTTGACCTTGGAATACTACCTTCGCACATTGGCTACGAGAATACCTTCTCCCTTAATAACGAAGTCTATACGCGTGCCCTTATGGCTGAAAACTCTCCCTATTATGAGACAGGAGCGCAATTAACGGCAGATGTGTCTGAGAAGGTAACCCTGAAATTCCTGGTCCTGAACGGATGGCAGAACATTCAGGAAACCAACGATGCGAAGTCGCTCGGCTTTGGCATCAGTTACAACCCCACCGAAAGGCTCAGCCTGAGCTACAACAACTACTACGGCAACGAGGCGCCGAAAGGAATGGAGGCTAAGCGTCGCTTTTTCCATAATGTATATGGCAGCTATATTTTTTCAGAGAAGCTCCATGTGGCGGGCAGCGTGGACTATGGTCGTCAGGAGCTTTTTAGTTCGGAAGAAAAGGGAAGCTGGTATGCCGGTATGGTGCTTGCCCAGTTTAAACTGGCTCCCCGGTTTGCTGTTGCAGGGAGGCTGGAGCATTACAATGATGAAGACCAGATCATCGTCAGCACATTAAACCCAAATGGTTTCCAGACATCCAGCGCATCCCTCAACTTTGATTATGTACCCACGCCCAATTTCCTGTGGAGGCTCGAAGCCAGAGCCTATGATTCTAAAGATAAGGTCTTTGTTGGGGAAGAAGGTGCTAAAGATAATAACTTGCTGCTGGTTACATCTTTTGCAGTAAAGTTTTAAGTTTTCCCCTGGCAGTTGTCATAGAAGGAACAGGTTAGTATTTTATTTCCCCGATATTTCCACAGTTTGTTGCTGCCCTACCCATGCTAGTTGCTGTATGGTATAGCAAAGGGCCTCATATTTCCTTAAGTCAGGTAATAGGTTGCCTGGATGCCTTCCTGTGCACCATCCTTTAGTGCTCCCTTTTCAGCGCATATTTTTCCCGTTTCAAGGTACTTGCGCTGATAATCCTGTACATGTAAATTTTGGATTATAACGAGGGTCGGCTACATCAATGATCTGTTTTACAACAATAGATGTATGTTGTGCGGCATGCATAAAAAACCTTTGAATTTGCGGGCAATGGCTAAACTGATCGTTTTTTACCACCAGAAATATGCCTTATATTAAATTGTACCAATGTTTTTGATATTTTAAGTCACCTTCAAGTGAAACTTCCCGTAAGAAGTACTAAAACCTACCTTTTTATACTCTTGATTTTAAACGAGAATTAATAACTCCAACCATGGTAATAAATAACTACCGTCCCGTACATAAGGATATGAATGAGAAAAAAAGAAGGCCCATTTTAAAATGGGTCATCTTCGGTATGTTGCTTTTATTGATGGGAATTGCCATCGCTGGCGTTGCCTATGAAATCCATACATCAAAGTTACAGGCAAGAGAACTTTCAAAGTACGCTGCAACTCTAACCTACAACCTGGAAGAGGGACCAAATGATTCTATGGTTTACCCTTTACACGGACCGTTTGACACGCGTTTAGGTTATGCTCAGCTGCCACAACTGCTGGATAAGGCAAAGCTTCGCGGTATGAGAATTGAATACCAGACCCGTTTTTCTCCAGCTCTTATAGATTATACTTCACATGGGTTCTTTGTGCCTTACCAGGAGAAGATGCAGACAGGCCTGAACATTGTTGACTACCTGGGCAAACCTATTTACAAGTTCAGTTACCCGAGGCGCGTTTATTCTGATTTTGAAGCCATACCTTACCTTGTAGTTCAGTCTTTACTTTTTATAGAAAACCGGGAACTGCTGGATACAGAAAGGCCCTTTATGAATCCAGCCATTGATTGGGGCAGGTTTACCCGGGCTACCATGCATGAAGCTGCCAAAGTTGTTGGGTTTGATTACCAGACTATTGGCGGGAGTACTCTTCCTACTCAGATTGAGAAGTACCGACATTCTCCGGAGGGTATTACAACCGGGCCAAGGGAAAAACTGCGGCAGATGATCTCTGCGAGTGTTCGGGCTTACCAAGGTGGAGCAGAGACTTTTCCGGCAAGACAATCAGCAGTTCTATCATACGTGAACACGGTTCCACTCTCCGGTGCCCCTGGGTATGGAGAAGTGCATGGCGTTGGAGATGGATTATGGGTGTGGTTCGGAGCCGATTTCGAGGAGGTTAACAAGCTGTTAAAAGATCCTCAGGCTTCAGGTGAAAAACTGGTGGCACAAGGGCAGGCGTTGCGCCAGGTGCTTTCCCTGATGATTGCTCAGCGTCGGCCATCTTACTATTTAGGTGCACAAGGTTGCGCAGAATTAAGCAAACTTACGGAAAGTTACCTGCGCTTGCTGGCGAGCAGCGGCTATATTACTCCGGAACTACGCGATGCAGCCCTGGTACATGAAGTAACGTTTCGGGATTTTGGAAATTACCCGGCAGTTGCACCCATGGATACAGATAAAGGTGCCTTAATGGTGCGAACACATTTATCAGGCCTTTTGGGTAAGCCACTTTACGACTTGGACAGACTGGATCTTGCTGCTACCAGTACCCTTCAGAATGATCTGCAAAAGCAAGTAAGCGACTACCTGAGCAAGCTAAATGATCCTGAGTATGCCAGTTCTGTAGGCTTGTTGGGCGAGCGCATGCTATCAGCTGGTAAAACAGATAAGGTGCTTTACAGCTTTACCCTTTTTGAAAAAACACCTTATGGTAATATGGTCCGGGTACAAACTGATAACAATGATCAACCATTTGATATCAATGAAGGCAGTAAACTGGAATTAGGCTCTACTGCCAAATTAAGAGTGATGGTAACATACCTGGAGGTAATCGCGGAAATTCACAAGGGCTATGAGGGGAAGTCAGCCCAGGAACTGCGCGAGGCTCTAAAGGAACCACAGGATAACCTGAGTCGCTGGGTGATACAGTACCTGCTCCTTACGGATGATAAAAGTCTGAAGAGCGTTTTAAATGCAGCCTTACAAAGGCGTTATTCAGCAAGCCCCTGGGAAATGTTTTTTACAGGAGGTGGCATGCACACGTTCCATAACTTCCGGAAAGAAGATAATGGCTCTAATCCAACGGTACATGAGGCGTTCCTGAAGTCAATCAACCTGCCTTTTGTAAGGATAATGCGTGATCTTGTGCGGTATACAACGCACACCTCCATTGGGAGCCGTGCCCAGCTACTGGGGAACGACAGGGATCCAAGGCGCCGCGAATACCTGACACAGTTTGCCGACAAGGAAGGTAAGACCTTCCTGCTGCGCTTCTGGAGAAAGTATAAAGGTCTTACTCCTGATGAGCGGATGGAAAAGTTTTTGGGTGGCCTTCGCCAGGACCCGGTAAGACTCTCTTCTGTGCATCGTTTCCTGTACCCGCAAACAGATTCAGTTACATTCGCTCGCTTCCTTCGTGAGCGCTTACCAGAAGAAAAGATTACAGATGAGAGAGTAATGGAACTGTACCACCGCTACGGTCCGGAAGCATATAATCTGCCTGACCAGGGATACATTGCCCGCACACACCCACTGGAACTGTGGTTACTGAGCTATATGCTGGAGAATCCGGATGCTGAGTGGAACTCTGTTGTGGAAGCAAGCAAGGAAGAAAGGCAGGAAGTATATGCCTGGCTGTTCCGGACACGTTACAAAAATGCACGCGATTCCCGCATTAGCACAATGCTGGAAATAGAGGCATTTTCCGAAATCCATAACCGTTGGGAGAGGCTAGGGTATCCTTTTGCTCACCTGGTTCCTTCTTTTGCCACGGCACTTGGTTCATCCGGCGATCGTCCGGAAGCTTTGGCTGAATTGATGGGCATCATTATGAATGACGGTATCCGAAAAAGAACGCTGCGGATTGAGGAGCTTCATTTTGCTGCACAGACGCCATATGAAGCTGCCCTGAAGTGGCAGCCTAGTGAGGGCGAGCAGGTGTTGGTGCCCGAAGTGGCTGCAACTGTGCGAGAGGCCTTATCAGAGGTAGTAGATGCCGGTACAGCACGGCGTCTGCAGGGTGGTTTCATGAAAGCAGATGGCACACCGGTAATTATGGGTGGTAAAACAGGTACAGGTGATAACAGGGTTTTTACGCTCACTGCCCGTGGCCAGAGAGTTTCATCACGTGCCGTTAACCGGACTGCCACCTTTGTTTTCTTCCTGGGTGAGAAACATTTTGGAACGCTTACTGCCTTTGTACCCGGCCGGGAAGCCTCTAACTATAGTTTTACCTCTTCGTTACCTGTGCAGGTATTAAAGGGAATGGCCCCAATCATCGGAACATATATTACCGGAGACACTGTAGCAACAGAGAACAAGATTGCAGCTATACCTAAGGAAAAGGAGGAAAAACTCAAAGCAGTAGGAGAGAAGCCATCTCCAGGAGTAAAATTAACGACGCTAAAGGAGTCTGAGCCTGTAAGTGTTATTTCTCAGCAATTTCCTTAAATGCTTTATAGTGCTATTTGGTTTCAGAGGTGGTTTTACCATTTAGCTGAAAGCCAATCCCGAGTAAAACATGTAGGGCTGCATTGGTAACTTTTGCGTTACCATCAGCCACTGGTACCTTTACATAAGATCCATTGGCTCTGCCTTCCCCTAAAACAAACCAGTTCCCATCAAAATAAAACCTCCTGGCTATAGCCGCCTCTATTGTTGGTCCGGAAATATAGTAACCTTTGTTAAGTATTCCTTTGTTTTCAGGATAAGCCTTGTTGCGCACAGTTGATTCAGGGTGGGTAATAACTATTCCTCCGCCTAAAGACAAAGAAAAGTCCTTGTGTAGCCAAAGCCGGTTCATGGTTAATAAGTTAAAACCATCCGTAATAGAAAATCGCTGAACTTCCGGAGGCAGGTTTGTCAGGATAAGCTTGTGGTGTGTAAACTTCAGTTCCCAACCTTTGCGCTGGTTTAGGGTGCTTACCCGAATATCATAATAAACTGGTGGAGAGAAAGGTCTTGAAACAAAGTCTGCATCAAGTTTTATAGCCTCTGCATCGCTTTGTTGTATTGTAAGAGGAGTACGAAAATTCTTAACTGCTCCACCCGCTACTGTAGCACTCCAGGTGCGGTCCTGGCTCAAAACGCTCAAGGGGCAAAACAGAAGTAATCCCGCCAACCAACCGCATGCTTCTTTAATCATCCTTTATCTTAATCCTGATGTAAAGCCCTTATCATATTATTCATACGACGATCTTTAGAAAAGAAAAAAGATTTTGTTGCCAGGTAGGAGTATCCTGCAGAAAGGTGTTTGTTAAGCAGCCACTTTGCTTTCTGAATTTCTGCCTGTGCCGGTAACAGGAGGAGCAGCACTTAGCTTTTGATAAAGCTTTTTTGATTTTACCCGAAGTTCAAAGTTTTCAAATGTATTCTTAAATAACTGGAAGTCTTCCCCCTGTAGGATACCATTTGTGCTCCTTAGAGAAAGGGACGTAATCAGTACAGGGTCCTTTAAAAGAACTACTTTCCTTTTAGCGTCTTCGTTAAGAAAAGAATACTCCAGGCCATTACTTTCCTTCTTAATCAGGAGAAGGTTACTGGTTGTTATTTCCTTCCGGATTATGTTTAGTTCACGTACCAGGTTCATGTTAAAAAGTCTCTTTTGTGATAAGCTTCCTGACACAAATCTAACTTTAACTTCTAATGAAAGTGAAGACTTAGGTCACTGCTTTTAATGATTTATATCACCAATTAAAGTTGGTAAGTGGAAACTGAAGAAGCTTATGAGGGATAGAATGGTTAAGGAAATTTTGGTCCTTAAAACACCTGATTTAGGAGTTCCTTTTCATGGGAAATATTATTTTGTATCGGGGCGATTGTCTTAATTACTTTAGCTGGGTTTCCAACTGCTATGGAATTATCCGGTATGTCTTTTACTACCACGGAACCAGCTCCAATTCTTACGTTATTTCCAACTCTCACCTCACCGATAATGCAAACATTAGATCCTAATTCTACATTATTACCGATAACAGGAGAGCCAGAGTAGGTACCGTCTTCCCTGCGGATGTTGCCAAGGGTAGTGGAGTGTCTGAAAAAACAGTTTTCTCCTATAATGGTACATCCGTTTACAACCAGGGCTTGTCCGTGACCCAGGTAAAAGTTCTTACCCACCGTAGTCCAGTGAGGCAACTCAATACACAGGAACCACTCGACAAGAATCTTATAAAAGGCCAGGTAAGGAAGCCAAAGGATGTGAAGAAATTTATTAAGAGAAGCGGGACGCGCAAAACGGAACAACAACATCACAATTCTGCCTTTTAAGTTGCCCTTGTTTGCGTTCCAATCCTGAAACAGGTATGCTAACATGTTAAGTTAAAGTTGATGAAGGTAGATTTTAATATATGCTGTACGATATATCTTTAAAAATGGTCAATTTGAGTTCGAATCTTATCGTGGCTGATTGCTGCCTTATTATTGCTGGAAGTGCTGTATTGAAACTTATCCGGTTAATATATAACTAGTTATTAAAATTAACTGTAATAGGAATAAAATGACTTTTGCCATCAAAAAAGGACATCTGACTATGTGGTAATAAGTTGATTCTCCGACTGTAAAAATAAAAGTATGATCACGAAAACGTACCTAAAGACAAAAGACCAATGTAAGGTGAAGTTTAACATGAATGCAGATAGCGCAGATAAAGCTGAGATTGTGGGTTTAAACGGTGACTGGAATAACAGAGTTGAAATGAAGAAGAGGAAAGACGGGAGTTTTGTTGCTGAAGTGTCACTCCCTAAAAACAGCTACCATGAATTTAAGTACCTGATAAATGGAAGCGAGTGGCGCAATGATCCTGATGCTGATGGGGAAGCGCCGAATGAATACGGAGAGACAAACAGTATCCTTACTATTTGACTTTACAGTTGAGTAGGAGGTTAACCATCTATGAGAATAGTTGCAGCATAAATTACAACAGATGTTAAACCGCCAGGTGTACCGGATGCCAAAAGCCGGCTCTATAAAAGATCTTCAGTTACAAACGGAAAAGCTCGAAAAGCCTGCAGCTGATGAAGTCTGTGTAAAGGTGAAAGCAATCGGGCTTAATTTTGCAGATATTTTTGCCATGCAAGGCCTGTACAGTGCCACTCCACCGGGTTCATTTATTCCGGGCCTGGAGTTTTCAGGTGAGATAATAGCAGTTGGTGAGAATGTTGTTGATTGGAGAGTAGGAGACAGGGTGATGGGAGCTACGAGGTTTGGTGGATACGTTTCGCATATAAACATCCATCATAGGTATGTGATAGCATTGCCAGATAGCTGGGATTTTGAAGAGGGTGCTGGATTTCTTGTTCAGGGGCTCACAGCTTATTACGCTCTTACCTCTTTAGGGGCTTTACAGAAAGGTATGACAGTGCTTATCCATAGTGCAGCCGGCGGTGTAGGAATTCTTGCCAATCGCATCTGTAAAGCATACGGCGCATATACTATAGGAACCGTAGGCAGTGCGGGAAAAGTAGACTTCCTTCGAAAGGAAGAAGCCTATGATGAGGTGATTCTCAGAGACAATAATTTTTATAGCAACCTGAAGGGAGCACTAAGAGATCGTCAGTTGCATTTGATCATGGAGTGTATTGGTGGTGAAATTCTGAAACAAGGCTGGAAAGCATTGGCTCCTATGGGCAGAATGGTAGTATATGGGAATGCCAGCTTTACCAGTCATGGTTCTAAACCGAACTACCCCCGGCTTATCTGGAAATATCTGAGGCGTCCTAAAATTGATCCGTTGCGCTTGCCCACCGAAAACAAATCCCTGATGGGATTTAATCTCATCTACCTGTACGAGCAGACGGATATGATGCACGAACTGTTACAGGAGCTACAGGCCTTACAGATAAAACCCCAGTATGTTGGCCACACCTTCACCTTCGACAAGATGCATGATGCTATTCACCTTTTTCAGCAGGGGAAGACGGTAGGAAAGGTGGTTGTGAATGTGGAGAGGTAACCCTACGGATTCACAACCACGGCTTAACTTTACGCGCTGATTATTTCGTACTGGATCGGTTTAAAGCTATAGTTGTTTGACTGCTCCGCAGAGCAGGCTGTAAGTGCTACAATCAGATCCATTTTTGCCTCCAAAAGAACATAGTCACCTGCTTTGCTTTGTGGCGGCTCCACTGATAACTTTCCATCCGGTGCAAACTGCACATTCATAAAAATATTAAAGGCAGTGGGTACCTCATCGGGATCAATGCCAAATTCAGCAAGGTTTGTATACAGGTTCTCAAAACAACTCGGGTGGTACTCCGGGTTGTTATACATGATCTGGAAGGTTTCCGGACTGCAGGGAGCTAAAAGGAAGTCATTACGCCCATTTGTGTCCTCTAAAATTTCCATCATTTTATGGCTTCGGTTACTCCACAGGTGGTGGCCCTTTGTTATCAGTATCGTCTCCTCAAAATCTAGGGTTTTACCAGAAGAAAGCTTTTCCCGCTTGTCTTCCGCGTTAAAAAGAACCATATCGCTCACCTGCTCACCTTGCGGATCTATCACTTTTAATTTTTCTCCTTTTTTAAGCTTAAAGGCAGCTCCTGTTTGTTTAGCTATCGTTTGAATCATTTTCTTTCTTTATCTGGTTTACTAACTCCTGGTGAACAGGACAGTTATCTTGCTGTAGATGTGCTACAATGGATGAAAGGTTTTCATCTGATTGGTTTTGGCTGAGTTTGGCAATGGCGTCTATGTGCGTGGGGAAGAGCCAGAACCCCGTTATGCCTTTTATGTCCTCTTCTAATATATCATTTGGAATATCTTCATAGTAGAGCGGGTTTTCCTGGACCGACTCAAATTTAGATATCAGCTTTTGAAGTGACTCCCGCAGCTCATCCTCCTGTTGTAGCTTAACCCGGGCACTGACATGTACGGCTGAATAATCCCAGGTGCTGATATCTGGTTTTGTATACCATGAGGAGGAAATATAGGCATGGGCTCCCTGGAAAATCAGCAATACTTCCTTGTCATCTTTTAACCACTCGCGCTGTGGGTTGTGGTTAGCTATGTGGCCAAATAAACAAAATGCATCTTTAGGACCTTTTGCCAGAACAGGTATGTGTGTTGCCAGCAAACGGTCGCCCTGCAGAACAAGAGTTGCAAAAGGGTGTTCCTGAATAAAGCTGAAGATGAATTCCGGGTCTTTTTTTTCGTATTGGGAGGGTTTATACATAAGGACTACCTGTTCTTATGAAAAGGACATTTCCAGCTTTCGTCTACCTGGCGACCACTGTACTGCGGAGCTTCCAGGCCTTCACCGAAGTCGTTAAGCATGGGGTTTACAGAACCGTCATACAGTTCTTCCCGCTCCCGGATTACTTTTTTCATATTCTCATAAACTCCTTTTTCACGGAGTTGCTCAAACTGCCGGTGCAGGTTAAAGGCAAGGGCCGTATAGCCAAACCTTCTTGCCTTTCTGCTGGCCTTGGGGTGTAGCCCTACAATGAAAAAAGCAGTGCCATTGTAACTGAAACTGAAGTCATCGTCTTTGGGATTGCTGCTCACCTCCGGATCCCAGGGCAATGCATGCGTGTCTGTGTTATGAAGGTACTGCAGCTGTGACCAGAGTTTCTTTTCAAAGCTCTGTTCGGATTCAGGATCTTCATTTTCAAAAACAGCAATCATGGTCATGTATTCGCTGTCGCTCTCAATTGTTTCTTTGATATAATTTTTAAGATCCTCGCCCAGCTGTAAGGTAGTACTTTCAGTGGCCATGTTACCATAAATGCCTACCCTGAATTGCTTTGAGTTAACCGCTGCTTTCGCTCCAACACAGGGGTAATCGGTATCATTAATTTTTTCAGTGATGTTTTGGAAAATATCAGATAACGGTCCGCTTTCCATTAACTCCAGTTCCTCGGGTGTATAGTAAGTAGTGGTTCTTTTTTCTTTCGTATTCATTTTTAATTTGATAAGGGGTACTTTCTCTGCCAATTATATAACAAGACCTGCCCAGGTTTTTGCTGGTGCAATGCCGGATAAATACAATATCCAAAGTTGTTGTGGCCGTTTAAGAGTCAACAGATGTTGCGGCAGAAGGTTTAGATGCATATTTAGTAGTACCTGAGCAACCAGTCTGTACAATTATCAGGTGGGGCAGCAGGAATATTAGTTATACTTTTAATTACCGAAAAAGGTGCGTTAACCTTAGTCTTTCTTGTCATATTTCACGCCTATATGCTTCTTTTGTTTCTTTCCTTTTGGTTGGTATACCGTTGCTTTCAGTAATATATCCTCTTTACCCTTGTTTGCCGTATCAAATAATAGCACCAGATTTAAGTTGTACCGCATTTTTAATGATACAGAAAAGAGTAAGGGTAGTTATAGCAGAAGATCATGTTGTACTACGCCAGTGGTTAAGGTTGCTGCTTGAACAGGACGATGAGATTTTAATAGTGGGCGAGGCTGGTAATGGGCTCGAAGTACTAGAAATACTATCAGAGTCTCCGGCAGATGTTGTGCTGATGGATATTAACATGCCGGTCATGAACGGCTACGAAGCAACTGAAGAAATCTGCGCCTCTTTCCCTGATACCAAAGTTATAGGGCTATCGATGCATAACAGCGTACCATATGTGCAGAAAATGCTTTCCTGTGGTGCCTCCGGATACATGCTAAAGACCTCCAACCAGGATGAGCTTTTTGCTGCTGTCAAGCTGGTGTCGGGAGGTTCTAATTACTTCTGCGGAGAACTCTCTAAGAAGCTGTTAGAACAGTCTAGGAGGACCGACCCCAACGGTGCGCCCTTAACAGCTGAGCGAAAGCAACTTTCTAAACGTGAACTGGAGGTGCTATCGCTTATAGCTGAAGGTTATACAAATGTTGAAATAGCTAATAAGCTATACACCAGCAAGCGAACTATTGAAACACACCGGCAGAACATTCTCGAAAAAACGCATGCTAAGAATACGGCTAACCTGATCAAGTATGCCATCGAAAATAATATTATTGGAATTGATGACCCCGAAGTATAACAGGCTTAAGTAATTGACAAAGAAAAGTATGCTTTGATGTGCTATTGGCCTTTCTATACTTAATGTATTTATCCTAAAGAGGCAAACTGATGAGGATTTGGGTACCTGCACCGGGGGAGTTTTTAATTTTAAAGGTGCCATTCAAAAGTTCTACCCGATCACGAATGGACTTGATACCGATACCTTTCGATGATGTTCCTTTTGAATCAAATCCCTGACCATTATCCTCTGCCTGTAGCAAAAGTCTGTTTCTCTGCTTCCGTAACACCATACTTGCCTCTGTTGCCCGGGCATGTTTAACAATGTTGTTTGCCAACTCTTGCGCCATGCGATATACGGCCACCTGTAAAAACTTTTCTATTTCAGGAGGAAGGTTGAACACGTAGCAGCTTATTTGAAGGTTTTGGCTGCTAAGAGAGGAGCCTATTTCTTTAAAAGCTATTTCCAGCCCGAACTGCTCCAGCACACTAGGTGCAAGTGCATGGGATAGTACCCTGGTCTCACGAATTGCCTGCTTTAGTATTTGCTCTGTCTGCTTTAACAAAAAGGAAGACTCCGGGTCCTGGGACGCGAATTGAACACGGAACCTGTCGAGGTTTATTTTAGCCGCATATAAAATTTGCCCTACTCCGTTGTGTAGATCCTCTGAAATCCTTCTTCGCTCTTCCTCCTGAGCCTCAAGTATAGCTAACAGCAAGTCTTTTTGTTGCTCAAGTCTGATCTGGAGATTCTCTTCCTCCAGACGCTTAACTTCTGTTACATCCATGTCAATGCCCAGCATCTTTGTTACTATCCCTTTGGAGTTGCGTAAGGCAACAGCTTTTATCCGGATGATGCGCGTATCCTTGTCTAAATTAATTCTGATGGTTTCCTCCAGTAGGTCCTGCTTTTCCTTTAAGTGAGCAACTATTCTTTTTGCGACGGGTTTGTCCTCCTCCGTTGCGAACTTTAGGTATGTGTCAAGGTTCACAGGATTACCTAAAGGTAGACCAAATAGCCTATACATTCCTTCTGACCAGGTCACCTCCTTAGTGGCAATATTATATTCCCAAGTTCCTAAACGCGCTACCTCTTCTGCCTGCTTTAGTACCTGGTACTGCTTTATCAGTTCCCGCTCCGCCGTTTTCCTTTTGGTGATGTCTTCTTCAGTAAGTAGTATGCCGTCTCCCAATTTTACTGCAACATTTCTCCACCAGCCATTCGCTTTACCTGTTAGGTAATTAATCTCGTAATCATGGGGTGCTCCTGTTTCAATTATTTGCCTGTACCTCTCCAAAGTAGCGGAGTTCTCCTCTCCAGGAAATATACTTAAGTACTTTTTCCCGGATAATGAACCTGCTCCGGCTTTAAGTTCTGCCATGGAATTAGCAAAAGTCCATTCCATATCTACTATTTGGTTCTGGCTGTCCCTGATGGCACGTAAGGTATTTATTGCTACAGGTTGTGTGTTTGAAACAGCCTCTAAAAGCTTTTTATTTTCTATTAATGCATGTTCCGTCCTTTTCTGATCCGTAATGTCGAACACCAGGCCAAAAATTTCTATGGGTTCTCCTTGTGCATCTTTTTTTACCAGTCCCGTACCTAAAATATATTTTAATTCGCCACCGTCAGAACTGATCCGGTATTCTATTTTAAAGTCACGGCCTTCTTTGGCACATTCTGCAGCATAGGAGATTACCTTTTTCCTATCCTCACTATGGATTCTTTGCAGCCAGTTTTTAATACTTTTACTTTCTTCTTCATTGGTAAAACCAATTAACTGCCTGCCTCTTTCATCCCATTTGGCTTCTCCTGTTTTAATGTTCCACCAACCGCATCCGGCATGAGCACCCTCTAAGGCCAGCTCCAGGTTTTCTTTGGCAATCCTGAACTCCTTTTCTATTGCCTTTCGGTTACTTATATCCTCAGCACTGGCTACAAAGCCATCATGGTACTTTTTTGCTCTTACCTCAAACCAGTTTGCAAAACCTTCGCATTCATAAAAGGTTTCCATGTTTAAGGCTTCTCCTGTTTCTACTATATGCTTATACTTATCAAAGAACCCGTTTTGCAAGTAAGCGGGAAACATTTCTAACAGGCACTTTCCTTTGGCATTCCCAATCTTCAGAAAGTCCTCTATATATTTACTGGTATAAACCCATTCGAAATCAATAATTTCATTTTTTTTGTTTCTAACGCTTTTGAATACCTGTATACCGGTTGTGTAGGTTTGGTTGAATGCTTCTACAATCAATTTCTGCTCTTCTATTTGCTGTGCCGCTTCCCAATTATCAGTAACATCCTGCACGGTGCCATAGAGTCTTTCATTCTTTCCGTCTTCATCTTTCAATACCTCTGCTCTTCTATGAACGTACCGCACTTTCCCGTCATTTCTGATGATCCTAAGCGTTTTGTCAAACAGCTTTCCTGTTTTTATCAATGCGGCAATTCCTTCTTCCATTGCTGCCTGGTCGTCAGGGTGCACAAATGCCAGAACACGGTTTATAGTGATTTCCTCACTTTGTGGCTCCAGGCCGTGTATCCTGTAAAGCTCATCGGACCAGGTAAAAACTTCTTCCTCTAGTTTTCGCTCAAAATAACCCATTCTAACCAGTCTTTGTGCATCTTCTAAACGCCGATGTTCTTCCTTCAGCTTTTGTTCTTTCTGCTTGTACTCGGTTTCATCATGGGCTGTGCCGAAAATTTTTATGGGTTTACCTTCTTTATCACAAATGACTCTGCCTTTACTCTTTAGGTAATGCATCTCACCATCTGGCCAGAAAACCCTACGCTCATACTCGTAGTTTGCTCCAGTGCTGATAGCTTTTTCCAGTATGCTTTTAACTTTTTGTACATCTTCGGGCACAGAAATAGAATCAATGAATTCAATGGTCTGGGGAACAGTATATGGCTCTTGTCCTAACAGACGGAAAAGGTTTTCAGAGAACCTGAACCGCATGTCCGATAAGTCTACTTCATAACTGCCGGTGTGTCCTACCACTTCTGACTGATGAAGCAGTTCTTCTCTATTCATTTTGTCCCGCTGTGCCTCCTTTTCTAAATCATCAAGCCGTTGCTCTTTTAGCACCAGATCGGTGACATCGTCTATCTTATGTATCAGGTAACTTACTTTATGCTGGTGATTCAGAACCGGTACAACTATACTTTTCCAATATTTTTCAACAGGATCATGACCATCCTCATGAGGCTTGAGCAAATCATAACGTAAGACATCAATTTCTGTAACCTGTTTGTTTGCCAGTACGAAGTGGTAGGCTTCTTTCAGTTTTATTTCATAGTGAAATTCGCATCGGTTAGAATCTTCAGGAAAGGCCTCCATGAAGTGTTTGCCTACTATCTCTTCTCTTGAACTAAAGGTGGCTTTGAGAAATGCGTCTGATACAGTTAGAATTATGAGATCGGTTGACAGGATCAGGTAATTATCAGGCACTTGTTCATATGCTCTTAGTATTTCGCAAGATATATCGGCCTGAGTTTTCATAGTCTCTTATACGCTTGGAACCCATACTAGAACATATGATTTTGGATTTTTAAACGATTTAGTAGCTGCTATAAATAAAAGAAACACTTCTGGTTAAGAAAACAGTATTTATCGATACAGAAGTTAGATTAAACAAAAAGCCCCAACCAAATAAAAGGCTGGGGCTCTGTAGGATAGATTAAATTATTGCATTTGTTTTAGTTGGCTCAGACTATATAATCCACGAGTCTAAAGCAATCATACCACCGATTGCTGAGCCTATACCAGAAACAACCGCGGTAGCCACAAGCCACCAGGCAGCTGATGCAGCCGCTTTACGGGTATTCTCGGCTTGAATAAGAGCACCTTCTTTAGCCTGTTCGAGGCGCATTCGTATTTCATGCTCTACCTCATTAGCCTTTGCAAGCACCGTATCACGGGCTTCAACGGCCTTGGCTGCAATAGTATGAGCCTTGTCATGCGGTATGCTGGTATTGTTTGATAGGAAGCGAGTCATTTCTTCTTCGTTATAGTTCTTCAGCTTGTATGATAAGCTTTCATGGCTATCGCCAGCACTGCTAAACAGATTCATAAAGTCCTGCTGGATGCGCCCCAGGTTGTAATCTTTTTTCTGTTCAAGCTCACTCAGAAATTCTCTGATGCGTCCTTTTGCTCTACTTGCTCTTTCTTCGTTCTGGTTGCCGTCTGCACGTGCTTCGGTAATGTAAACATCTGCAGTAGGGTAGGGCTCTATTCTGGTGTTCGAATAAGAACCTCCCTGGCCACTGCTGCTCTGGCTATCACCGCCCAGGCCTAAGTGCCCTTTGATGAAGTCAAGTGCCTTCTCTGCATAAGCAGCATATTTTTCTGCATCTGCGTGACTTAGGTCTCCACGTTGTTCCAGAATACTAACCAAGGTGTCGTGGTCCACGGCACCAGCTTTACTTTGAAGGATGCTTTTAGCTTTTTTAGGATCCTTAAGCATTGCCTGTATATCCTGTCTGATTCGCTCAGGCTGAAGTTCCTGCTTATTTGTTGCTTTAAGGTACTCTGCTACTGTTTTCTTAAACTCATCTATATCTTGTCGGCTGGCAGGTGTAAACTGCTCCACAGCTTGCTCTACCTTATCCGTACGATCACCTTCTGACTTGGCAATACCTTTTATCTGGTCAAAAATACCAGACAGTTTTTTCAGGTCGCTTTTAGATATATTAGGCGTACTGCTGGCTGTTTCTAAAAACATACGTTTAGTTACACCCTCTTCACCCAGTTCAGTTTTTTCTTTTATCTCAATATCAGTGATCAGATCCTTCAGTTCTTTCTTTATTTTATTTATATCAAGATCCTGCGGACTCAGGCGGGTAACATATTCATCTATTTTCTGATCCAGGTCGTTTTTGTTGAAAAGCTTCTGTAACTCTTTTCGCATAGCCTTTGCATTTTCCTGTGCGCTTACTTTTGCTACACTCTTGGCTTCACTCTCAGATGATGAACTGAACATGCCGCCAAGTGCACTGGCAGAAGTTCTTATACCACTCAGGGCGGTGCCAACAAGGGTGCCTAAAAGAGATGTAACTGCTTTCACCTCTAAATACATCATTGTAGTAAAAAAGGCAGCCCAAATAACCAGGCCTAGCGTAACTCCCACAAAGTTAGCTCCTATGAGGCTTAATTTAACAGCAAGTAAACTTGCAAAGAAAAGTGAAATGGTTACAGTTACTAAAGTCCAGATACCAAAAGCACTACTGATTTTCTGAACCATAGGGGTATCATCAGAATCACTGTTGGTTGAATGGCTGTTGTTGGATGGTTTATGGGCTTTCTCACGAATATTTCCTATGGCTGAGATACCAGAGGCCACCGAAAGCATGGTAAGCAGCGCCTGAAATCCAATGGCTAGCAGTACACCTGCTACAATACATATGAAAAACCTGGGACCATTATCGAGGAGCGGATTGATGACCGCTGTTTCTACCTGTGCCTCTGCTAGCAGAGGACTACCAAGCAGTAGACTTAAAGTTGTAGATTTCTTTAAATTTTTAATCATAGCTCTATTATTTAAATTGGATTAATCTAACCTAAATAATTTAACGGGTGGGGCTATGATTGGTTTAAATCAGTGTTAAAATAGTGGTATACTGAGCTTTGGCGGTATTAACCTGAATCGTTAATTGTATTGGATTTAAGGAGCTCTAATCGAGTAAAATTGTACTAAGATTTATTGTGTAGCTATTTTGTTTGTCAGCAACCATTCTCTTGCTAATGCCTCGCAGCTAAAAGCCTGAACATCATATACCAGTGTTTCTACTCTTGCTGTGATCACCTCCCCAACTACATGTTGAAGAATGTCTTCTGAGTAAACTCTGGCGCTGCGCCTGAGGGAAGTCTGTTTGTTCAGAGACATGAGGCGTTTTGCCACCCAGTTCTGGTCACTGATAGATGGAGTGCCGGTTGCTCTTAGGTCTAACAACAACAGTTCTACTGCATTTGCTGTTATCTGCATGATGATAGCCTCAATTCCGCTTCTGAATTCTGAACTGGATACCACCTTCACCCATCTTGCTTCCAGGTATTTCTTATCCGAATCCAGGCTTAACTCCAGGTAATCTGCTTTGAAAACAGGCAAAAGATGTAAAGTCAGAGCTTTGTCAGTATGTTGCATGCCTGGTGCCTAAAAATTATTCGAAACTATTTATAAAGTTAGATATGTAAATACCATAAAATTGTTGCAGGAAACTCATATTCCCTTTAAGGGAGGCGTAGGGTTTACCTAACCAGACAAATAACGAATGTAAAGATGAAGAAAAAATGAAGAAAAAAATATTAATTCAGGGGAAGCAATCTTGTTCCTAAACCTATATGAATGGAGGCATAAAAACCGCCTAATGACACTTCCGGAACACCAGCTATTTCCTCCCCGTTAAACTTAAAATCACTAGATCCTAACTCAAGTAAGTATCCTGCTTTGAAAATGACTGGTATCCAGCTGGAGCTTTTCCCGGTTTCCCTGTTATGCTCTCTTCTGTAGAACTGGTAGTGGTAAGCTAATCCCAAGTCAGCCAGGTAAGAATAATTACGTAGGTCAGCCTCCTGTGAAGGATTCTGCAAAAGGTTCTGAAAGTTTTGCTGCGTGGCGTCCATATCTTTTATTAGCAGCACGTTCCTTCCTAAAGTAGCTGCAACGCTTGGGAGCAGTACGGCTTTATCAGAACTGAGCAGGTTATAGGCTAACTCGAGGGAATATTTGTTGTTTCGATAGTTAATCTCCTTTCTGTCGAATTTTACTTCATTTGTAATTGCGTAGGTTGTTCTAAGTCCTATTACCCAATTATCAGATATATTCTGGGTAAGAAAACTTACCGAGTGCACAGATTCGGACAGCTCAGGGAAACCAGAGGAAGTTAAGGAGCTGTTTAAGTTCTCAAAATCCATGCGTTGGTACTCATAACCAACTCCAATCTGAAAATTTGACCCCCTGATCAACCTGGTTGCAACCTGCCCCTGAGCTATAACTAGATGTGTACTAAAATTCAAAAGCAAAGCAAGTAGAGTAGGAAGTATAAATTTATTGTTCATGTGCTGCTACAATATACGTTTTTGAAGAATCTTTAAACCGTATAACTACTATAGCAGGGAAAAGTTAGCCTATCAGCAAAACTTCCGTGAGCTTCCCGAAGTTTAGCTCTGTCCAGTTACCTTTATTAACAATAAAAGCCTCCGGTGTTGACCGAAGGCTTTAGGGTTAAATTTTGATTTAGGAGAAAATTTATGGCTTAGCGTTTACAACAGGTACTGCGGTGGCATTTTCCTCAACTGGGGTAATACCTTGTTGAACTGGGTACAGAAAGCGCTGAATTTCTTTCAGATGCCTTAGGCTTCCATTAGATACATTGCTCAGTACAATCAGTGCACTGTGATCCTTTGGGTTGCGGAGGAGGTAGGTAGTGTAACCGTGCCAAAGACCTGCATGGTATACTACCGTATCACCATTATCCAATGGACGGATGCGCCAGCCAAAGCCATAATCTTCGTCTTTATTCTTTTTAAGACGGGAGCCGGTAAAGGCCTCTTCCAATGTTTCTCTTTTTACCAGTTTGTCAGTATACAATGCCTGGTCCCATTTGTATAAATCCTCTACAGTAGAATAAATGCCTTTGTCGCCCAGAACAGTATCCAAGTAATCAGGGTACCGCTTTCTTCTTCCGCCGGTGTGGCCGGTAGCAACCTTATCGGTCTGTGAAACCAAGCTATCACTAAATGTGAACGTATTTTTCATTTGCAGAGGGCCAAAGATATTCTTTTCCATAAAAGCGGAAAATGGCATACCGGATGCTTTCGCTACAATGGAGGCCAGTAAAAAATACCCCGTATTGCTATAGTCGTAGTGTGTGTTAGGCGGGTAATAAGGCCTTGGCTGATGTGCCTCCATCAAGTCAAGAACATCCTCGTTTGTGATAGGCACTCTACGGTCAGGCCAAAGTTCGTCACTGAAATAGGTATAATTCGATAAGCCGGACCGATGGGTGAGCAGTTGTCGTATGGTTATTCCTTTGTATGGGAAGTTAGGAATGAACTGCTGCACGCTGTCCTCATAACTTAGTTTGCCCTGCTCTTTCAGCATCATGATGGCCATTGCTGTAAACTGCTTAGACACCGATGCAAGCTGAAAAGCGGTATGTGTATTCAGAGAATCCCTGCGTTTGAAATTAGCAAATCCGAAGGCTCCTTTATAGATCACCTTGTCATATTTTGTAACCAGCACGGTGCCGTTAAAGCCTTTGCGTTTATGCAGGTGCGTAAAAATTGAGTCAAGCTGACTCTCCATTTTCTTAACCTTAGCGGGAGTGAAAGAAGCAGGCACTTTTACCGCCACCTGTGGTTTCTTTTCCTCTTTCTCCTTTTGCTGTTTGTTAGTTAAGGGAGTTTCCCTCTTTGACTCCTGACATGAAAAACAGGAAAGAAAGATAAGAGATGCAATTAGGCATCTGGAAAAATTAAATTGTACTTTAAGAAAGGTCATACCTATATCTACCATCACGAAAAAACCCGTTATAAATATATACTATCCTCCCCGTTTTTCAGGGAAAAATTTAAAACTTTTTTTAGTGGAGACGCCCAAGGAATAACGATATACTTTTCTGGTTTTAATTAACGGATTATACAGTTTGCTTTGTTACAAAGGAATATGCATTACAAAAGAAAAAATACCCTCTACATTAGCGTTGCCAAGTAAAGAGGGCCGGATGTCTTTGCGCCAAAAATTTAACTCTCGTTCTAGGCCCCTGTAAAATTTATCCAAGCTAGAGGATCCGTAGGGGGCTATAAACCTCACAAGGTTCATGCCGACTGTTTTTTCATCCAAATTCGGGTGGGAGAAGGGAGTTGCCGTTTTTAGGGTACACCTACGACACGTTTCAGCATGCGCATGAATCCATGAGTTTTTAGTACCATCTGCCTAAAAAGGGCATTATAGGTAGAGGTAATCCACCATCAAGCCACGATGACTATGATTCCAGCATTCTCCTCAGGTAATTTACCTGGCCCAGGTGATAAGATAAGTGGGCGCTCAAGTGGACCAGGAAGAAGCCAGTAGTCATCGGATAGCCAAGCACCTGCTCAGGGTAATCTTTTTCCAGATCATCATTATGCAGTGGTACAAGGCTTTCACGTACAACTTGCTTGGTTTTATTTATCTGCCTTAACAGCTCCTCCCGTTTTACATTCTTCAGGCTAAATTCTGCGTGTCTGTCCCTGATGTAGCCTGTGTTGCCGAGTGTTTTACCAACATAAGTGTTAAGGTTTCCAATGAGGTGCAGGCACAAGTTGCCAGCAGTGTTCGATATGCTGCCACTCGTTCTCCAGATACTTTCCTCTTCCCCAAACAACTCTATTTCAACATACAGTTTATCCTGGTTTCTGGTCAAAATTTTTATCAGGTCTTGGACCATAAGTAAAGGCAACTAATGGGTTTATAATTAACTAGAACTAAAATATGAATTCTTCTCAATGTTTAGCTCAACTCATAGTCTTTTTTAATAGTGGGCCAAAGGAAGTAAAGGTCTTTTTGAATGGCATAAATTCCTTACCAGGATTTACTTCTGCTAATTTTTTGATATATTTAATGGTATAACAAGGAGATTATTTAATGCGAAAGATATTAGCAGCAGTCATACTTGCTTTCTTTACCCTGGCTTTTACGACTACTCTTGCTCAAAACAAAAAGAAACAATTTGATCCGAAACAGCTTCAGCTTACATATGAAGTAACTGATGGGAAATTTCAGAATAAATCACAGACATTGGCTGTGCTTACCTTAACAAATAAAGGAAAGGAGCCATTGCCGGCCAGCGGTTGGACGTTGTATTTCCACTCTTTTCCTGCACTTAAGCCCAAGGATGAGAATGCTCCTGTAAGGGTAGAACATGTAAACGGAGACCTCCGCTACCTGACACCCACTTCAGAGTTTAAAGGCCTTTCTCCGGGTGCTTCCAAGCGTATAGAGTTTGTTTCCTCCGGGCAGATAGTAAATGACTCCAGAACCCCTCATGGCTTTTATTTAGTTTGGGACAATAACAAAACAGAAGGACTACCGACTGCGCCTATAGAAGTGTCTAAACCAGGGCAGGACTGGGTAGGCTGGGTAAAGCCGGAAGAAATTTATGAGCAGAATGCTGTAATTAAAGATATCCCCCTAGAAAAGCTGACAAAAGTTTTCCCAACACCTGTTAATTACCGTGAGACAAGGGAGTCGTTCAGGCTTACTTCTGAGACACCCATTGTCGCAGATCAAGCTTTTTCAAGGGAAGCTGCTTTGCTGGCGATGCACCTGGGTTCAATATTCGGTAAGAAACCAGTAGTAAGTGCAACTGGGCCAGGTAAAAGTGTTCGGTTGCAGCAAAAGAATGGTCTGGGTGCAGAAGCCTACGAACTGCATGTGACCAAAGAAGGCATAACCATTGCTGCTTCGACGCCTGCCGGTGCCTTTTACGGTACCCAGTCCCTTAAAACGCTCATACCACCTGCAGCACTTGCTTCAAAGCAACAGGCTTTATTGCTTCCCGGAGTCGTGGTTTCCGATGAGCCACGCTTTGGGCACAGAGCATTAATGTTGGATGTTGCGCGGAATTTCCAGTCAAAGGAGCAGGTGTGTAAGATACTGGATCTGATGGCACTCTATAAATTAAATGTGCTGCATTTTCACCTGAACGATGACGAAGGCTGGCGAATTGAAGTTCCGGGTCTGCCGGAGCTGACAGAAGTTGGCGGAAGACGTGGCCACACTACAGATGAGATTAATAGTTTGCAGCCTTCTCTGGGATCAGGTCCGGAGGCGGGTAAATCCAGTGGCAGCGGCCATTATTCCAAAGGGGAGTTTATTGAGATATTAAAATACGCTACTGACCGCCATATCCGGGTTATACCAGAGATCGAGACACCTGGTCATGCCCGGGCAGCCATCAAGTCCATGGATGCACGTTATGCCCGACTGATGAAGGAGGGTAAACCTGAGGAGGCTAAGCGTTTCCTGCTCCGTGACCTGAACGATAAGTCGGAGTACCGGTCTGTACAGAACTGGAATGATAATGTTATAGATGTTTCATTGCCATCTACTTATACTTTCCTGGAAAAAGTGGTAGATGAAATACTGGCTATGTACAAAGAAGCCGGTGCTCCGATACGTACCATTCATATGGGAGGCGACGAGGTGCCGGCAGGGGTGTGGGAAAAGTCTCCGTCTGTTAAGGCTTTGATCGCAGCCAATCCAGAGGTAAAGGGCAAAGAGGACCTTTGGTACTATTTCTACGGTAAGGTAAATGATATGCTGAACGCACGAAACTTATACCTGTCGGGCTGGGAGGAAATCGGGCTGAGAAAGGTGAAGCAGAACGGTAAAAATGTGTATGTGCCGAACCAGGATTTTAAGAATAAGAACTTTCATGTAGATGTATGGAATAACCTTTGGGGTGCAGAAGACCTCGCCTATAGAATGGCCAATGCCGGTTATAAAGTTGTCCTGACCAATGCCTCTAACCTTTACCTGGACCTTGCTTACCAAAAGGCTTATGAAGAGCCTGGTTTGTATTGGGCCGGATATCTGGACCTTGACAAGCCATTCTACTTTATACCTTTTAATTACATGAAGAACCAGAAAGTTGACACCATTAATAAACCGATCAATAAATCTGTGTTTGAAGGTAAGGAACAACTTACTGATTTTGGTAAGACCAATATTGTAGGTTTGCAGGCCCCCCTCTGGTCAGAGATGATAAAAGATCCTGAGCGGATGGAGTACATGCTCCTGCCTAAGCTACTAGGTTTAGCTGAGCGAGCCTGGGCACCTGACCCTGCATGGGCAACAGATGAAAATTCTGCTAAAGGCGAAGCTGCCTATAACCAGGCGTGGTCTGAGTTTGTAAACATCTTAGGTAAACGCGAGCTCCCACGGTTAAGCTACTATGCTGGAGGATATAACTATCGCATACCTACAGCAGGTGCTGTTATTGAAAATGGCAAAGTGAAAGCAAATTTACAGCTGCCTGGTTTTACCATCAGGTACACCACAGATGGCTCTGAACCAACTCTTAATAGTAAAACATATACTGCTCCTGTTCCTACGACAGGGGAGGTAAAGCTAAAGGTGTTTAATCCGGAAGGTAGATCAGGAAGAGTAGTAACTGTTAAGGATAATACGAAACAGAAATAGTTTAGCATTCTGGAGTGATGAATAAATTCCAGGAAGACCTGCTGGTTTTATAATGCAGGGCTCACTAGAAAATATATTTATATAATAGTGTAACATAGGGCCAGCAGCGTCGTAAATATATACATGAGTAAAGTTCAGTTTATCTGAATTTTATTTATAGGAAAGGGACACTTTATGTGTCCCTTTCTGTTTTATAAAAACATTAATTTCAAATTGAAGCTGAATATTGAAGAGTAGGCTTGCAATTTACTTCTGTAGTGTTTCATTTTTTAGTTTTACAGGAGCCAAAGCTTTAAAAAAAGCTCTAGTCTCCTTCATCCCCTGCTTACTACATAGTTGAATTCCTAAAATCAAGCCTCTTCGGATTTTCTGTGAAGGACCTTCTAAGCCTTAACAGTTTTTTCAGCATTATGTAATTTACTGTTACGATACCCATAGGCAAAGTAGATCAGGAGGCCCAATGCCAGCCACGTCAGAAAGCGGCTCCAATTGGTGATTCCCAGTTCCGTCATCAGGTACAGGTTTGTGAGTAGGCCCAAGACCGGTATCAAAGATAGGCTTCGCTGATAAGAAAGTGTGGTAAGTACAGCAGTAACCGCAATAAAACCAAATAACGGTAGTTTATGCTGAAAACTTTCCCATCCTCCACTCAAACTAAAAAAAGCAGCTACTTCAGCTTCATTATAGTACAGCAACAAAAGAATAGCAACCAGCACCAGTAGTGGCAAAGTGTATTTCCCATTGATGTATGGTACCCGAAAACCTTTGTGAGTCACTGCTGTTTCCTTTTGTTTCTCTTCCATTACCAGGATACCACCACAGACCAGAACAAAGGCAAATAGGGTCCCGATGCTTGTCAGGTCCGTCACTTCTGTCAGATTCATAAAAAGGGCAGGCACCGCTACAACAAAACCTGTTACAATAGTGGCAAAGTAGGGGGTCTTATGCTTAGGATGAATGCGCGAAAAGGCACCCGGAAGCAAACCGTCCCGGCTCATCGACATCCATATACGGGGCTGTCCGTACTGGAACACCAGCAGCACACTGGCCATGGCTATAATCGCACTAACGGCAACTATGCCGGCAATAACATCCAGGTTCACTCTCGAAAAAACATAGGCAAGAGGATCGCCTACAGCCAGTTCTTTAAAAGGAACCATACCTGTAAGAACCAAAGCTAACACGACGTACAGTACAGTGCAGATGATCAGTGCGAAGATCATGGCGCGTGGCAGATCGCGTTGTGGGTTCTCACACTCTTCTGCGGTGGTAGAGATGGCATCAAAACCAATGTAGGCGAAGAACACTGCTGAAACCCCTTTCATAATACCCGCCAGACCGTTGGGAGCGAATGGGGTCCAGTTAGCAGGACTCACATAAAAAGCCCCTACAGTAATTACAAGAAGTATGACAAGCAGCTTGAGCAAAACCAGGAAGTTAGCAGTACGCTTAGACTCCTTAATGCCTATGTACACCAGGTAAGTGATCAGAACTGTAATACTGAGCGCTGGCAGGTCAGCCACCAGTTTAAACCCACCCAACGAAGGTGCATTCAACCAGGCAAGGTAAGCTTCCTGTGTGCGAACAGGTAAGGCAGACAAAGCCTGCCCCTTTGCCAGCAGTTCCAAGGCTGTATTATAGCCGCGGGAGGCGCTAAGGTAGTCCATGGTCAGGAACTCAGGAATACCTAATCCCACACCCTGCATAACGGCAGTAAAATAGTCGGACCAGGAAATAGCTACTGCAATGTTTCCAATGGCATACTCCATGAGAAGGTCCCAACCAATGATCCAGGCAACAAGCTCACCAAAAGAAGCATAGGCATATGTATAAGCGCTTCCTGACACCGGAATGGTAGAGGCAAACTGGGCATAGCAAAGAGCAGAAAAGCCGCAGGCAATGGCAGTGAAAACGAACAGTAGTGACACTCCAGGGCCTCCCGCCGCACTGGCATTCCCTATGGTACTGAAGATGCCAGCTCCAATGATGGCGGCTATGCCAAATGAAACTAGGTCCTTCAGGCGAAGGGTCCGGATAAGGTCTGTGCCGTGGATGTTACCATCCCGTTCATAATCAGCCATTAGTGCTGTGGCACTTTTACGGCGGGTAAGATTTTGGAATAAGTTACGCATATATGGCTGCTATACAGCTATTGAATGAGGTGTTGGTTGTGATTTAACTGAATTAATAGCATCGTATTTCTCTTCCTCCTGTGCTTCTGTGGTAGTGAAAACCTTAGTGGCCCATCGCGGAAAAATAAAAGCACCCGCCAAAAGGTACAGGTAGTAAGTTAAAAGGCGGTACAGTAGCACAACGATGGTGGTAAAGCTACCCACAAACGCTCCGAAGAAAGCAGGAAATGAGATTTCAGCGAATCCGGCCCCACCTGGGGTTACTGACACAAACAGAACGATTTTATAGATCAGGTTCCGGGCAAAAATTATCAGGTGGTCGTACGTTGACAACTCCGTGAAGGCAGCAATCAGGCATCCGATGATAATGTACCGGGCCGTCCAGACAAAGAAGGTTGACAGGCTTGCGTGCAGCCAGTACGATACTTTTTTTGTGCGCATGTGTTTGGAGGCAATCAGCAGATCATTGGCATGCCGGAACAGGGGCTCTTTCCAGCGGCGTAATGGTTTTAATTGTCCTGCCCGGATCAAGAGGTTCTTTACTGCTTTGGGGTTGATGAAAAGGGCATAAAACATGGAAAAGGCATAGACCGCGATCATCAGGTAAGAGATGAAAAAGGCAATTCCAATGCTTTGCCGCAGCGTCTCGTTCAGTCCTATCATTTCAGGAAAAAGCTGCCCTTTGGTAAATAGTAAAACGAGTGGCACTGCCAGTACAAAATACAGGTTGTCCAATAGGGCCGTCAGCATTACCTGCGCAATAGACCGGCCCAGCGGAATTTTCTCCTTATTCAGGATGTAGGCTGCTATAGTGGAACCACCCACTACAGAGGGAAGGGCACAGGAGGCAAATTCCCAGAGCATGATCACGTTAAAACTTTGCTTCCAGGTAAGCACCTTGTCTGTGATGTGGCGAATGCGGTACATGTAGCCAAAGTCACGGATAAAAAGTACAAGCAAGGCCATTCCGATCCAGAAAGGGTTTGCCTGTACAAGTGTTTGCAGCTGTTCTGGCTCATAATTCTTGTACAGCATATAGGAAATCACGCCCAACCCAAGCAGTATGGGCAGCAAAATGTTGCGCAGCGAGAACTGTTTCTGGAGTTTCTGTTTTGTAAGGGCCATAGCTTCTGCCAATTTATTTAAGCCAAAACTCGTTGCATGTGTGGTAGTTTTGCAGGTGAAATCACCAGTGGCACCTTCTCAACTTTCACGGAGCTAGTGTCTAGTCCAAACCACTTGCTTTCTGAGCTGGTAAACTTCTTTACATTGAAGTACCACTCCATGATTACCCGTTGCTTGAGTGGAAGATCGTTCTCATAGGACAGAAACTTCTCCAGAACTACGAACCTAAAATCGCCAATGAGGTGCTGCTTATTCAGAGACGGGTAACGGCTGGTTATATCAACCTCACCGCTGGAAACCATTTCTTCCACCACCTTGCGGAAGAAAAGGTTTATCCTTTGTTCCACCCGAAAGCCTAACCTGAAATCTATTCGTATGACATCTCCTTCCACGATTTTCTTTACCTTGTATTCGGCTGTGAAAGGCTCATCAGTTGTCTCCACATGAATGAACCAATAAATGTCAGCACGCTTCGGCCGTTTCTGGAAAATGGAATAGATAACTTTAGACTCAACTTCTTTAGGATTGGCGGCACTTGTCATGAATACAAGGTGCGTAGTATATTTTGGTATGGTCTCATCCGCACTTAATTCTTTCAGGGCAGGCAGGTAATCCTTTAGGCGCACGTATTCTGTAAAGCTTCGCTTGATATGGTAGGCATTTAACCAGATGTACATGACAGAGAGGAGTACTGCTCCAATGAAAAGAGATACCCATCCTCCGTGCTCAAACTTGTTTAGGTTAGCCACCAAAAACGACAGTTCAATAGCCAGATAAACAGCAAGAAAAACCGATGCTAAAATTTTTGACTTTAACTTTGTGAACAAATAGTACATCATCAAGACAGTGGTAGAAAGCATGGCCACTGTAATAGCAAGTCCATAGGCCGCCTCCATATGTTCCGATTCCCGGAAGTAAAGTACTACACCCACACAGCCCATCCACAGGAGCCAGTTAACACTTGGCACGTAAAGCTGCCCCTTTAGGTTTGTAGGGTATACTAACCTGACTTTCGGCCACAGGTTTAACCGGATAGCTTCACTGATAAGTGTAAAGGAGCCGGAAATAAGTGCCTGGCTGGCAATAATGGCGGCAATAGTAGCAACTGTGATACCTATAAGCAGGAACCAGCCCGGCATGATGCCATAGAAAGGGTTTTCCTCCAGCGTTTTACCTTCTAAAGTCATCAGCCACGCCCCCTGGCCCAGGTAGTTGAGAAGCAAGGAAACTTTAACAAAGCTCCAGCTCAGGCGTATGTTAGGTCGGCCGCAGTGGCCTAAATCAGAATACAACGCCTCAGCCCCGGTGGTACATAAAAATACAGCTCCCAATAACCAGAATCCATTCGGGTAGTTTACCAGCAGGTTGTAAGCGTAGTAGGGGTTCAGCGCCTGGATAATTTGCGGGTGATGCAGTATCGAGACAGCTCCTAAGGAGCCCAGCATAGTGAACCATAACAGCATAATTGGCCCAAATGCTTTACCTACTATTTCTGTGCCGTAGCTCTGCATCAGAAACAAGCAGGTAAGAATAACCAGGACGATAGGTACTGTCGGAATTTCTGGATAAAGTATTCGTAAACCCTCTACAGCGGAGGAGACAGAAATTGGTGGCGTTATAATGCCGTCTGCCAACAATGCTGCCCCTCCGACCATAGCAGGTACAATCAACCATTTTGCTTTTCTCCTGATAAGCGTAAATAAAGAAAAAATACCACCTTCACCATTGTTATCAGCCTGAAGTGTCAGCAGCACATACTTTATAGTAGTTTGGAGCGTGAGGGTCCAGAAAACACAGGAGATACCTCCATATACCAGCGCCTCAGAGATAGGTGCATTCCCTATGATGGCTTTCATCACATACAAGGGGGATGTGCCAATATCTCCGTAGATAATGCCCAATGAAACCAGAACCCCTGCGGTGGAAATGGCAGTGGTTTTTGAATAAAGACTCATTATAAGGTATTAAAAATTAAGAGTGCCACTGAAGCAGCAGCAGTAACAGAAATCATGTATTGTACCAAAGCTATACCTTCCTGCGAACGCTGATGTGTTGTTTTACCAGACTTACCACAGGAGGAAGCATGGAGATGATGATTATCCCTAGTACCAGTAGCGAGAAGTTTTTCTTGATGGCAGGCAGGTTTCCGAAAAGGTAGCCAATCATTAAAAAGAAGATTATCCATAAAAGCGCACCGGCTATATTGAAGTAAAGAAAACGTTTGTAATTCATGCGGGCCATACCTGCCACAAAAGGGGCAAAGGTGCGCACAATAGGTATAAAGCGGGCATAGATAATAGTTCTGCCGCCATAACGCGCGTAGAACACCTCTGCTTGCTGCAGGTGCCTTTGGCGTAAAAACCAATAGTTTTTGTCATACACTTTGCTACCCATTTTGATTCCCGTCAGGTAATTGAAGGAGTCTCCGAGTATAGCCGCAACGCAAAGAAGTGCTAAGAGCAGCATTATGTCTAGCCCGGAAGATGGAATGGCAGCCAGTGCGCCCAAAGCAAAAAGGAGGGAATCACCTGGAAGGAAAGGTGTTACCACCAGGCCTGTTTCACAAAAAATAATAACAAACAGGATGAAATAGATCCAGGTGTGGTACTCACGCAGCAGCACAATAAGGTGCAGGTCTATGTGCAAAATAAAATCGAGGAGGTACTTTAACAGCTCCATATTACGAATCCTTAAAGAAATAAATAATGAGATAAGCTTTCCGGTGCCCTTGGGACCAGTAAACTTCAGCCTCTCAGAAAAGAGAGGAGCGGGTATAAGGAAGTAATTTTAGGGGCCTTTGGTAAGGATTGTGTGCAGACCACAGTCGCCTTTGGAGGCTGGGAAAGAATGAGGAGCAGGTGCAATGTTCGCATTCTCCGGATAAAGCCGGACTAGAATAGCGGACAGGATTGGCGTAAGCAAAGACTTATTTAGCAGAAGAACCGCCTCGGGTTCTCCTGATGAAACCTCTCCGGCAAATAAAACCAGCGGACTTTCAGCAGCAAGATGTATGCTTTCCTGATGCGTTGCATCCGTAGCAGCTTTAGTGGTAACAGGGATGGCAAAAGCAAAAAGGCTGCACAGCAAAACTGCCAGCAGTATATTAAGCTTTTTAAATACCTGTATACCTGTTACATTCATCGCAGCAAAGGAATGAGTATGTTTTGATTAAAGCAATAGCAGAGGGTACTTATTTTGTGTATAAACATTGTTTAGCTGCTTTATTTACCATAAAAGCTTTTACATTTCTTTCTAGGATGCATAAACCAGGTTAGCTGACCTTAACTTTTTTTTCTATTGTGTTACCAGCATCACTGTATAGCTTATGTACAAGGTTAGTAACACTCCACCTTCCCAACGTGCTACTTGTCTTCCCTTACCAGTAAATACAAAGATGAACAGAAGCAGACTGGCGGCAATGTTTACGAATATGTCAGAAATGGAATTTGGATTTATACTCAGAGGAGTAACTACAGTGGAGATTCCCAGAATAAAGAAAACATTGAAGATGTTTGAACCGACAACATTTCCGATGGCAATGTCTACATTCCGCTTCCTTACGGCCACAACAGAGGTGGCCAGTTCAGGTAGGGAGGTGCCGATGGAGACGATGGTCAGGCCAATAATGCGTTCCGACATCCCTATTGATTGAGCTATACCAACTGCGCTGTCAACTATGAGCCTGCCGCCAACAACAAGGCCGGCCAGACCAAGCACCAAAAAGATTCCAGCCTTCAGGTAGGTATACTGATGAGTGGGAGTTTCCTCCTCATTTTTGCCTCCTACTGCTAAGGTAATGTTATAGACAAGGAAGATAAAGAAAAAGAGGAGCAGAATGAATCCATCAGTTCTCGAAATCATATTGGAGACAGAGCCGTCTAAATAGACATCACTGGCGGTTACAAGAACAGCGACAGCCGCCAATAGGCTAAGCGGTATCTCTAGCCAGGTAGTATTTGTTTTTACAGATAAGGGATAAATAAGTGAAGCAATTCCCAGTATACCCAAAACGTTAAAAATGTTGCTGCCAAGCACATTCCCCAGTACCATTTCTGTACTGTTGTTTAAGGAGGCGTAAAGGTTTACTACCAGTTCAGGGGCAGATGTGCCAAAAGCTACAATGGTAAGGCCTATAACTATGTTGGGAACTCCGAACCTGGAGGCAAGGCTTGACGCAGCATCTACTAGTTTTGATGCGCCAAAGATCAACGCGACAAAACCGAGCACTAGAAGAAGAAAATCTAACATAGGTGAATAACGCTGTAAAGGTCTAGAAAGTGATTCAATATTAATCCTCTTAAATTGTCCGGCAAAGATCTAATAAATTATGGAGACAAAGTATCCTTTTAATTTATTCATTAGTATCTGTGCACTTCACTATTAGAGTAAGATATTAATTATGGAACAGAGGGGGTCCTTAATTCAGTATTTTAAAAGTTAGATATAGAATCGGTATTTGAATCCATAATTGCCTTTTATTATGTGATTTAATACAGTGCTGTTAACCATGTACATTAGGTAATTGAATGAACATGTAAGTTAAGCCCCAAGTAAGACAGTATATTATGCCTTTACGAGTTGCTTTTCTTTTCCAGTTCCGGCAGTTCCTCTTTATAATTCTCAACCAGGTAGTTCATCTCGATGTCAATTGCCCCCAGCGCAATTCGGGTTTCTGAGATAAGCAGGATCGTAGCGTAAAAAAGGAAACCAGCACCAACTAAACCAAGCGTTACGGGCACCCAGGCCACCAGGACACCAAAAACCTCAAGCAGACCTATGGAGACACTCGTAGCCACAAAAATAGATAAAGCCACATAAAGCATGCTCATTACCTGCTGGAGTTTTCTTGATCTGTTGGCAGCTCTCTCCAAAAGTCTGTAAAGAAGCTTTTTCTTCACGGATGTTTCCTTTTGCTCCTTATGAAGAACTAAATCCTCGAATTGTTCAGAAAGTTTTCGGGCTCGTTCCACGCTGCGGGCGAGACGCTGAGAGGTTGTCAGAATTAGTTGTCCGGCTGCCAGAATGAGCACTACTGGAGTGATCATGGCTGAAAGGTCGCTAAGAGTAGCCATACTGCTGCAAATAAATTATAATAATGACGGTTAGATATATTCAATACACCTTTACCTTATGCTATGTTCAGGAGCAGAGTTGCCAGTGCCCAAGAATAGATATCCCAAGTACTATCCTGAAACCAGATTTGAATTTTTTTTGGTGTTTTAGATTTCAGGATGATCTTGATTTTATGGAGGGGAGGCAACATGATTAATCCTCGTTAAAGCTGGCCCTCTGCATGAAGACCAGCTTTAACGAGTTGTAATTATTTCCCTGCCATACCTTGCAGAAATTCCTGTACCTCCGGCGTATTATAATCAGCCATTCCTTCTTGTTTGGCCACGATCTTACCCTCCGGCGATATAATGAAAGTAGTAGGAATAGCATTGGAGTAGAACTCCTGCGGTAATTGGCCGGCCGGCATGTACACCGGGAAAGTATAGCCTTTCTTATCTATGAACCTCTTTACCTTCTCCATGCCGGCTTCGTCTACAGAAAGCATTACAAAAGCAATTTTATCTGAGCCTACTTTGTCGTACAGCTTCTGGATATTAGGCATCTCGGCGATACATGGCGGGCACCAGGTGGCCCAGATGTTCATAAAAACCACTTTACCCTTCAGGCTCTCAAAGCCTACTTGTTTACCATCGAGGTCTACCATTTGGAAGCCTGCCCCGGCCATTTCTGAATTGGCCACCGCTGCTGCATCTGCTACTGCATTTGCGTCCGGGTTTTGCAGGGTTTCGGGCACATCGGCGTTTTTGATTCCGGTTGCCAATAAAAGGCGCTGCACTTGCCCAATGGCTTCTGTGTGCAAACCTGTCAAATATAAAACACCGAAAATAGCCAGCATAACTGCCCAGCCTGGTATGTTCTTTATCGAAAATTTATTCTTGTTCATGATGTTGGTCTTTCTTTAAAACGTAGCTAAGATAGCTTAAACTTTTATTACACCCTGTGACTAAAGTTCCACAGTAGTAAAACCTTGCTGCTTCAGGTCGAACATATAGGTTAAACCATTTGGAGTTACCTCAACACCCTCTACCAATGCAGCAGGATCGATTTTAAATTTTTTAAGTGACATGCCGCATAGCATGTATATTACGCCGGCTGCTCTTCCTTTTTCTATTTCAGCGGCCATGGCTCCATCTTTCTTAAAAGCCTCTACAGACTTTCCGCAGGCCATTACTACAAAGGTTCCGCGGCTATACTTACTGTCTTTTGTGATCGTCTCTGCCGTATTTACAGCGGCTTTCAGGTGGTTAGGCTGGCTGATGAGCACGGCATACTTTTTAGAAGCCGTAGTTGGGGCTGTACTTTGTTGCGGCGCATTTTGAGCAGTTGTGGTTGTGCAGGAGCCAAGCAGCACCAAAACACCGGTAGCAAGCACAGCTACATACTTTCCACTACGGATGGCGCTCATGCTTGCTTTCTTTTTAAGGGCCAGCACCTGGTCCAGACCATAGTATAGGGCACCGTTCACGATAAAAAAGATCAGCATACCTATCAGGGCGATATTTTTGAAAAGTGGCCCGTTACCCGCTGCGCCTACTTGTACGGTAACTGTGATCGGGATAAGTATGGCAAGCAGTACGGTAGCCGCAAGTTTGGTTTTGAAACCTATCAGCAGCATTAAGCCGCCCAGCAGCAATCCTATACCAGAAAGTATGATCAGGGTTTCGGCGGGGGCGGCCCAGGTGGCTAACTGTGCGAACGGAGCTTTTTCAAGCCTGGCTGCAGCACAGGCAGTTTGAAACAGGTGGTTTATACCTGCCATGATAAATATAAGACTAGCCATGGCGCGCAGCACCAGGAACGATATTTTTTGCTTCGGAGTGATTTCCATAAGATTCGGTTTTCTTAGAATAACATTTTTAATAGGGTGTAGCTATACTTTTGCCAAACACCAGTTGGGTGGCAAGTATAACGCAGGCAACAAACCAGGAACAGATAAAGCCCTTCTGCTGCTTTAACAATAAAGGTTATTTTAAGAAAACCGGGGTGGTTCGGGGTCGTGCTCTAAATCAGGAGAAAGGTGTTTCCGAATGTGCGGAAGTATAAGGGCACGTTTAGTTGGTTGATAAATGATTGGCTTGGCCTGCAATGAATTGATGATAGCGTAGATCTGCTGACTGCAGTCGGTGACGAGGTTTGCTGCGTTATTGTGGTTTTCTGAGTGCGTCTGGTGCTTCAGGCACTTTCTGGCACAGGGCTTTTTAGCAAATCGCTTGCTGCTGCTGCACGTTTTTTTGAGCTCAGCCTGCTGTGCAAAACTGCGCAGGCTGCTGTTCTTCGGCAGCGCGAAGAGCAGTAACAGTGTGCTCAGAAATAACAACAGGTAACTTCTCATATAAAGCTTATTGCAGCACGTAAGCATGTGCAGTACTTGTTTCAAAAGGGCTTTCAGTATGAATTGTTACGGCCTTCAGGTTTCATAAAAGTATAAAATCAGGATGCCTTAAGCAATTCGGTGTCACACTCCTTGCTATGCCAGAGCAGCTTTTTAGTACAGCACATCCTGTATTCAGATAACACCCCTGCACTTACTGTAAGTATGGCTGTGCCAAGTATAACAGCCTGCAACCCAAACAGGTCGCCGAACACACCGGCAGCCACCGCTCCGGCTACATACCCGAAATCGCGCCAGAACCGGAAGATGCCCAGGCTTTGCGGCCTTTGGCTAGGGTGCGTGTTCTCGGCTACTACCGCCAGAAAGTTGGGGTAGACCAGCGCAGTACCTGCACCAAGTATAATAAGTGCAGCTACCAGAATAGTGTAGGAGCCCGCAAATAATAGCATTGCAATCGCAACACCCTGTACCATCATGCCCATACTTAGCAGTTGCTTTTTGCAGAGCACATCGCCCAGTTTGCCTGTAACCAACTGTCCCAAGCCCCACACTACAGGGTAAATCCCCGCCAGTAAACCTATCTCAGTTAAAGAGTAGCCTTTTGCATTGAGCAGTACCGGCAGCAGGCCCCACAGTATACCATCGTTCAGGTTATTTACAAAGCCGTTCAAAGTAACAGAACCAAGATTAGCATGGCGCCAGGTGGTATCTTTCCAGGTGTTGCGCAGCAGCGGGAGTGTAGTTTTAGCAGTTTCCGTTTGCACGTGTGCATGTGTATCACGCACCAGGAAATGGGTAAGCAGTAAACCAATGGTAGAGAAAGCAATACCCGGAACAAAAGCCATGGTTACATCTCCGGTAGCAGAGGCAATATATCCCGCCAGGAAGGCAACCAGTCCCACAGCCAGGTAACCGGCAAATTCATTTATGCCCATGGCAAGGCCGCGGTTCTTTTCGCCTACCAGGTCAATCTTCATCACAACCGTAGCCGACCATGCCAGCCCCTGGTTTATACCCAACAGTAAGTTAGCGATGATCACCCACCACCAGCTATCGGCGTACAGTAAAAGCCAGGGGACAGGCAGCGCGAACAGCCACCCTATCAGCAGCAGTTGCCGGCGGGTGTACTTCGTGGCCAGCCGGCCCATCGCCAGGTTTGCGGCAGACTTCGCCAAACCAAACGCAACTATAAAAGAAAGGAGCGCCGTGTGCCCGTTAATGCCAAAAACGGATTCGGCAAACTCCGGGATCACGGAGCGTTCCAATCCCACCATCGAACCAACAAAGCCGTTTACCAGCACCAGCAGCCAGAACTGCCCTGCATTCTCCCTCAATCCAAGCTTTGTTTCTGATAGTTGCGTCATGCGTTTAGTATACTTTGCCTGTTTAACATGCCTGAGAGCCACCGCTAAAACAGCAAATGGCTTTCAAAACATAGTCAACTTCTAGCCAAGTTATATTTAATGGGGCAGCTTGTCGCGGAGCACGCCATACATATAGGTACCAGCTAAGGCGCCTGCGATGGCCACAAAAATGGCCCAGTAACTGAAGCCAATGTTCACAAACATCGGTCCCGGACATGCGCCTGTCAGCGCCCATCCCAATCCGAAGATGGTGCCGCCTATTATATAGCGCGGAACAGACATTTCTTTGGGTGTGAACACGATCGGGTTGCCCTGAAAATCGCGCAGCTTGTACTTCTTGATCAGGAACACGGCGATCGCACCCAGCACTACGGCCGTGCCGATGATGCCATACATATGGAAGGCCTGGAAGCGAAACATCTCCTGGATACGGAACCAGGAAATGGCCTCCGACTTGCTCATCACGATACCGAACAGAATGCCGGCCAATATAAATTTTATTCCTTTCACGGTGCTTTCAAATTATGGATTAGAGATTATACATTATGAATGATGCACGAGCTGTGTCTTCAGTCCTCTGGCGCTCATAATTCATACTTTAATGCTCTTGTTAAAAAATCAGCGGCAGCAGGATAAACGTGCTGATCAGGCCTCCGATAAAGAATCCGATTACTGCGATAAGCGAAGGCAGCTGCAGGTTCGAGAGTCCGCTGATGGCGTGGCCTGAGGTACAGCCTCCGGCGTAGCGGGAGCCGAAACCGATGGCAAAGCCTCCCAGCAGCATCACCAGGAACCCCTTGATTGAAAAGATTGCCTCCAGGCTGAATAGTTCTTCCGGTTGCAGGTCGTCGGGAGCAGAGAAACCCAACTCCCGCAGGTCCTGTATTGTTGCCTGCGAAATCTGCAGGGGAGTGTCTCCGGCCAGAAACTCCGCCGAGATAAAGCCGCCCAGTACAGCGCCTACCAGGAACAGCAGGTTCCAGGTTTGGGAGCGCCAGTCAAAGTCAAAGAACTTGACGTTCTTGCCAGCCCCGCAGGCCGTGCAGATCGTGCGCAGGTTAGATGAAAAGCCAAACGACTTTCCAAAGAAGAGCAGCAGCACCATCACAAAGGCGATCAGGGCGCCCGACGTGTACCACGGCCACGGTTGCCTCAATAATTCTAACATCTCTTAGTAGTTTAGTTAATGGTAGCGAGCAGGGGAGGAGCCAAGTCGCGGGCTCCCCTGTTTGCCTGCTCATGTTTTGTAATTAAATTATCGTGGCCAGGCACCAACGCCTCCTGCCAGGTTATGCGCTTTGAAACCCTCTTTGCTCATCATGTCGCAGGCCGAGCCGCTGCGGTTGCCACTGCGGCAGAACACGAAGTACTCTTTGCCCTTATCCATTGTTTTCAGTGCCTGCTGGAACTGAGCAGATGTCACGTCCAGGTTCTTGGCGCCTTTGACGGAGCCTGAGGCAAACTCGCCGGCTGTCCTTACGTCCAGCAGCTCCGCCTTGGGAGAATTCTGGTATTTGGTTCTGAACGTGGTGCCGTCCAGGTTCTCGTAGTTTTTGGGTTTTGATCCGAATATGTTAAACATAGCTTTTCTTCTTAAATTCTTGTTGTGTATTTAATCACAATACAAAGGTCGGTATAATAGAAGCCTTTGTCTGTGACTTTGGTCACGCTGACTCCCTAGGCGAAAAATATTTCTTTTATGATGATATAGATACCCATCACGAGCACGAACCAGCCAAATGAAGTCTTCAGTTTATCGGCATGTATCCTGGTAGAAAGGAACGTGCCGATGAAGATACCAGCAATAGAGATCAAGGAAAATATGCCCAGGAACATCCAGTCTATTTCGTAGTTGTAGATGTCGCCTATGAAGCCGAAAAGTGATTTTACCGCTATGATCAGGAGCGAAGTACCCACGGCCATTTTCATGTCGAGCTTACTGAACAGCACCAGCGCCGGGATGATCAGAAAGCCACCACCAGCACCTACCAGACCCGTAAGTGTACCTACTACCAGGCCTTCGGCTAAGATGCCGCCATAGTTGAACTTTGGTTTTGGATGTGTTTCAGCAGGGTCTGTATGTTGCACATCAGGGTCTTTGTCAATATTCTCATCAACCGGTTCCTCAGGGGTTTTCTTCTTTCTGATCATACTGATAGAGGCAAATACCATTAGTCCGGCGAACAGCAGCATCAGCATTACGCCTTTGGTTACAACCAGGTCACCCACAGTAAAGAGGTTTTCCGGAATGGCAGGCACCAGGTAACGGCGTGTTAAGAACACTGCCACTATAGAAGGTAAACCAAAGACAACAGCAGTTTTCAGGCTCACCAACCCTTTCTGGTAAAACTTGTAAGAACCTACCAAACTGGTAAGACCTACAATAAACAGGGAATAGGCAGTTGAAATGACCGGACTAAGCCCGATAAGGTAAACCAATACAGGTACAGTAAGTATGGAGCCGCCACCACCAATCAATCCAAGCGAAAGGCCAATCAGCATAGCAGCGATATATCCGAGTACTTCCATCAAGTTTTATGTTTTTAGTTTTATTGAAACAAAGGTACAGTATGCTGTAAGGGAGTACAGTGACTCTTGTCACAGAGGAAGGTTAAAGGAGCAGGTGCCGGAAGTTTAGCAATACAGAAAAAATTAGAGAGGCAAAATTCTACGTCACTTACACTCAGTAACTCTTAAACTATCTCCAGGTCGTGTACCTCTATGTAGTTGCGGTGCAGGGTAATGGCGCCGGTTTGCTCTAATTTTTTCAAGAGCCTGGAGATCACTTCGCGGGAACTGTTCAGTTCGTCGGCAATTTGCTGGTGCGATAACCTTACTTCCTTTCCGCTTACTTTTACATGGCGTTTCAGGTAGAAAAGCAGTCTCTCGTCTAGCCCTTTAAAAGCAATGCTGTCCAGGGTTTGCAGTAGCTCCTCGAAACGCTGGCGGTAAGAAGCAATTACGAAGTTGTGCCAGCTTTTATATTTGCCCAGCCACATTTCAGACAAATGGGAAGGTATCAGCAGCACCTCTGCGTCTGTCACAGCTTTGGCCATAATCTGGCTCTTCTCGTTGCGGGCCGTACACATCATAGACAGGGCGCAGGCGTTGCCGGGTTCCAGGTAATACATCAGGAACTCGTTGCCTTCGTCATCCTCACGGTATACTTTAAGCAGACCGCTCAGCAGCAGAATCGTCGACTTAATGTATTGGCCGGTGCGCATTACTTCTTCGCCTGCCTCTATTGCCTTTAAGGTACTCTGCTTCAGCAACTCGTCCATCAAGGGCTGCTCCAGTTGCGGGAACTGCTTTAGTATAGCCTCTTTGTCTGATATTTCCATGTGTAACGTTTAGGTGCATAATGCCATATTTTGTGGATGGCGCTGTAAAATAAGTTTAATTGTGAGAAAAAACACCTCACTTTCCTGAGCCATCTTTTACCTAGCCTTCATATATAGCCATAATCTTGTGCCTATTAGTTTAGATCCTATACTATACGAACTCACTTTCGGGAGGTGCAGGAATGAAGAATACAAGCAAATAGCCGGTGCATTGCAACAATGCACCGGCTACACTTTATAGGTTTTTATTTCGGGCCGTTCTTGAAATCGTTAACAGCTTCGCTCAGGTCAAGTACCCTGGTATCGGGTAGGGCTGCCTCCACAATGCTGCTGCCAGCTGCAGAACGGTAGCCACCCGCGCAATGCACTACCACCGGCTTACCGGATGGTATCTCTTTTGCCCTTTCGCGCAGTTCCGGCAACGGAATATTAATGGCTTTTTCAAAGAATTTGCCACCTTTTACCTCAGATGTATTCCGGATATCCACAATAGTGTAATCATCCTGATGCTGTTTAAACTCCTCGATATCTATCTGAGGTGTTTTTTCATCTGCTATAGCATCCATTACAAATGCACCTTTCATAAGCAGTTCATAACCGATCTTCGATGACTTGTCTATTAGGTCCTTCAGTTCATCTTCACTCTCGGCAATTAAGTAATAACTCTCACTTGGGCCAACTATGCTTCCGAGCCAGGTCTCAAACTTGTTACCATTCTGGATGTTGATGGCGCCTTTGTAGTGCCCTTTCTTAAATGTTTTTTCGCTGCGGGCATCCACCACAACGGCACCGTCTTCTGGTTTATAGTTCTTCTTCAGCCTGGCAACGCCATCTATACTTGGCTGGTAAGCCGGAGCACCCTTTTTGTTAAGTCCTACATCGTAGCCAAAATACTTAGGTATAAACGGCTGGTCTTCTGTCAGGATCTTCACAAACTCATCCTCGCTCATTTGCTGCAGGGCGTAATTGCTCATCTTTTCAGCGCCGATCGTACTGCTGTTTGCTTCGCTCAGGCCTTTTCCGCAAAGGGTACCGGCACCATGCGCTGGATAAACAGTTACATCATCGTCTAACTTCATCAGCTTTTCGCGGGTGCTGTGGTACATCTGGCGGGCCAGTTCCTCACGCTTGGCAGTAATGTTACCTGCACTCTCACGCAGATCCGGCCGGCCCACATCACCGATAAAGAGCGTGTCGCCGGTAAAAACTGCCTTGTCTTTGCCTTCGTGCTCCAGCACAATGCTAATACCATCCGGCGAGTGACCCGGAGTATGGATAGACTTCAGTTTTACCTCACCGATCTGCAGTTCAGCCCCTTCGTCAAAAGCCTTGTGCGGGTAATCGGCACCTACCATGCTGTGGGCATATATTGTTGCGCCTGTTTTCTCGTGTATCTCCAGGTGAGAGCTTACAAAGTCGGCGTGCGGGTGCGTTTCGATTACCCCTACAATTCTGGCATTGTTGTTCTCTGCGTAATCATAGTATGGCTGCGGATTTCGTGACGGGTCTACCAGCACCACTTCCCCGGTTTGCTCGCTTAATATAGCGTATGAATAGTGGGCTAATCCTTTATCTTCAAACTGCTTTATTTTCATCTTTTCAATTTTAAGTAATTTAAATACTGATTTTACTTGGTAAAATACTTTCAAGTTCTGGTAATCTGTTAAGCGTTTACCTAAGTGATTCTCATTATTATTTTATACAAAGGTAAAATATAAATAAGCTCTCTTCAGTGATGTTTGTCACATAGATGAAAACCTGCATAATACCATTTAGCATAAGGTTCAGTATCTTCATGGCAGACAATATTGCTTCAGCAGTCATATATTCCGCTGCTCCCTGAGTGTGTCAGCTTAAAAAGCTTTCAGATACAGTTAAGCTTTAACAACTTCTACATATTGTAGAATATATACGCAGTTCGTGTATCACGTTCACACCTCTTTGGAATATTCATTATTTGTAGTTTGCTTAATATCAGGTAATTATATTTTGCATAGCTTTTGGCATGGTTATACCAATAGGTAGAGCGTAACCAAAATAACCTACTATGAAAAAAGTAACAATTCTGGCGGCCGCTGTCGCCTTGTTAGGAGTTTCAGCAGTGGAGGCCCATGCACAGGCAGCCACACAGCAAGAGCAAGCTACGCAAAAGGTCCAGGCTGATAAGAAAGAGAAAGTAACCCATGACCAGCTTCCGGAGCCTGTGAAGGTTGCGCTTAAGAGCGACACCTATAAAGACTGGGCTGTTGTAGAGATCTTCAAATTACCTCCTGTTGAAGGAGCTGCCGATGGTGTAGTTGTATACGAAGTTACTATGGCGAATGCCCAGGGGCAGAAAGGCTCTATTCTCCTGGACGAGAAAGGAGCAGATGCTTCTAAGAAAGAATAAACCTGACTTTTAGCCAAAGTTAAAAAAAGCCTCCGTCTTCGGAGGCTTCTTTGCTTATGCCGTGGCTACCTTGCAGACTGGGCGAAGTGGCAGCGTCCGGTGAACGTAGAAGAGGTTATTGCCGGTGGCACAAAGCTGTACGAGGTTCTGCGTGATACCGGAATTGAGAAGGCAATGGCCGACAAGAGCTCTTGGCGTGCTCACACCTGTGGCCAAAGATTGGTTGGCGACAAATTTTTATGAGTTGCTTTCTCAGGCGCGGCTAAAGAGGCTTGGCCGGGTTCTGCCTGAAACCGTTTTTCACAGAATAGCACTTGAGGCGGTGAGAAACTTTACCAGCGAGGGGCAGGCCCTGCAGTGGCTGGACGTGTAGGAACTTTAGTTGAGGTAACGGCAGTGGCAATTTTAGAGCAGGTTCTAAAGTCAAGGTTTATCTTAACAGTCGATGTTACTACTCCACCAGCTTTTATTGTCCTGTCAGTGGGAAATGAAGTTATAACTTTAAACTCTGGCTTTCGTTTAACTACCTGTGAGGGGACATGATCTTTTAAGTGATTGTTCCCTTTATAATTTTATTAATTTTTTATTTTACTTATTTCTTAAGCTATGAAAAAATTAAATTGGTTTTTTTTGGTGTTGTTCTCTTTTGTGGCTTTTGCCTGCGATGATGACGATGATGTAGAGTTGGATACTACTAATCCTTCGATTACAATTACCTCTCCTGCGGCTGGCTCCACTTTTGGACCCGGTACTGTTATCCCTCTTAGAGCCACTGTAACTGATAATATAGGGCTTGATGAAATAAGAGTAAATGTTACGGATCCAAGCGGTACGACACGTCAGGTTGATGATCAGAGCATAAATGACTTCCTGAACGATAACAGGGAAAAAGACCTTGATGTTGACATTATACTTGACGCGAATGCACCTGCTGGTGCTTACTCCATTGCTGTTGTGGCAATTGATGAGCAGGGTAACCAGGCAACGCAGTCTGTTAACGTTTCTGTTATGCAGTAAGCGCCTCTGAGGAGAGAGATTCAATCTGATAGGAGAGTCTTTTCACCTCTACCTGATGGTTATAAGCGTTTGACATACCTGCAGTAAAGCCGCTTCGCTTTCGTGGAGCGGCTTTCTTATTTTGGTAGAACGAAGAATTAAGTTGTAGAACCCTGCTGCTTGTATTTGGTGGCTTCAGACAAACCCTTAGAAAAGAGAATACTTGACGAACCTCAAGTAGATTGGCTAAATCCCTTTAAGTTTTCTATAAAAACCCCCACTAAAGCTATCACTGATGGGTATAACATTATCACCTATCCATATTCTGTTTTTCTCGATATGATCTATTTTTTCGATGGCTACTAGGTATGATCTGTGAACACGGGCAAAATTAAAATAGGGTAATACCTCTTCTAACTTCGCAAAGCTCATGAGGGTCATGATCTTTTCCTTGGCAGTGTGGATTCTCAGGTAATCTTTCATGCCCTCAACGAAAAGAATATCCCGGGTTGCAATTTTCTGAATACGATGGCCTACCTTCAGAAAGATATACTCCTGCTCACCCTTAGGTTCTGCTTTAACTGCCCCCTTTTCCGGTAGCTGCCGGTTACCTTGTTCCTGGTACAGGCGCAGTACACCTTTGTAAAACCGTTCGAAGGAAAAAGGCTTCACCAGGTAATCCTTTACTTCCAGTTCAAAAGCTTTCAAGGCATATTGATCGTAGGCCGTTGTCAGGATGATCATCGGCTTTGGATTCAGCATGGGGATAAAACTGAGCCCATCCAGGTCAGGCATGTTAATGTCCAGGAAAAGCAGATCGGGCTTATCCTGGTCCAGTTGCGCTGCTGCCTCCAGGGGGCTCATAAAGGTGCCTTTCAGCTCCAGGAAAGGAATTTTGGCTATATACTCTTCCAGTATTTCCTGGGCCAGGTGCTCGTCGTCAATTATATAGCAGGTGAGCTTTTCTTTCATGAGCCTGTATATGAAGTCCGTAAATTTTTAGGGTAACTATAAATGTTTCGCCAGTGCTGCTTATCTCCAGTTCGTGCTGGTCCTGGTACAGCAACGCAAGCCTTTTACGGACATTCGTAAGTCCAATGCCACCGGGCTCTTCTAGCGCATTACCAGGGTTGTTGCTGATCGGATTCTGTACACGGAAGGTAAGGGTATTCTCTTTTATTTCCACGCTAACTTTTATACTACCGGGTTCCAGTCGGGCAGGGCTGTGTTTGTAGGCATTCTCCAGGAGGTGTATAAACAGCAGCGGGGCAATATGGCAGGATTCTGTATCTCCTTCTATTTCAAGATCTACCACCGGGGCTTTCTTGTATCGGAGCTGCTGCAAACTTACATAGTCCTGCAGGTAGCTCATTTCCCTGGAAAGCGGCACCGTGGGTGCATTCGACTCATAGATCATATAACGCATCAGCGAAGATAAACCAAGTACAGCTTCGGGTGCTGCCGGAGCCTGTTTATATACCAGCGTATGGATGTTGTTTAAAGTATTGAACAGAAAGTGCGGATTTATCTGTGATTTCAAATAATGTAACTCAGCTTCCACAGCCTGTTTCTCCAGCTGCTCTTTTTTGATGGTATTTAGCACCAGGTTCTCCGTAATTCTGGCCAACCAACCGAGAAATGTAAAGAGAGGCACAATAGTGATCAAGGTCACACCATAGAACCCAATGAAAGTTTGCCAGGTTTCCAACGCTCGATAGTGGAAAATCATGAAGGGGAAAGCGCCGATCGATATGATTAGGGCCAACCTGAGATAATAAGCTCTTCTATTCTTCTTTCCCGAATAGTTTGTCAGCAAATAAAAATTACCGTAAAAAACAAGCAAGCATGTTAATATGAAACCAGTGGTTAGGGTTTGCCAGTGGGCACCATCCTGGCTTAGCTGTAAGGCTGACAGCAGGATAAACAGCGTCCACAGCACAACGTGGACCAGCACAAACACCTTTTTAACTCTCTCCATAAAACAAAGATATTTTTTCCGGCCATTTTCTTTCTACCAACTCGGCAGGAGCCTGATACCAATCTACGAAACGGGCTATTGGGCCTGCAAGCGCATTGGCGGAAGCAAACCAGCCTTTGGTAGATTAAACTACAGTAATAGCATATCGCTTTTTGTGTTCCTGTGCTCTCTTTTTTCCTTTATTCTGAAAATGAGCGGGAATGCATCCTATACCCAATGATGCTTTGATAAACTGTCCCCTTGAGGGGACCACAGTGGTGTAATCGTCTGCTGATGACCAAAATTTCAGAAGATGCTTCTTCATCAGTAGTAAACACCCCTATAGTCCCCTCAAGGGACAGTTTATTTGTCGCTTCATTTCTGCCTGATTAAGAATACTTAAAAATAAGAACTATGGAAAATCACCAGTTCAACCTGTCCATCCGGAATGTGTCCAAAACTTACGGCAACGGAGTACAGGCACTAAACAATGTTTCGCTGCACATACCGCCGGGCATGTATGGATTGCTGGGCCCTAACGGTGCGGGTAAATCTACACTTATGCGAACGCTGGCCACGCTACAGGATCCGGATGAAGGAAGTATAAGTCTTGGAGAGATAGATGTGCTCCGCCAAAAAGAGGAGGTGCGTCAGACGCTGGGCTACCTGCCACAGGAGTTCGGTGTCTACCCAAAAGTAAATGCAGAGGATTTGCTGGATTACTTCGCCGTTTTGAAAGGCATTACCAGCCGCACAGCCCGCAAAGAAGTGGTAGAGCGTTTACTTAAGCAGACAAACCTATGGGACAAGCGCAGACAGAAGCTGGGTGGCTATTCCGGTGGCATGAAGCAGCGCTTTGGGGTGGCCGTGGCCCTGTTGGGGAATCCAAAATTGCTTATAGTTGACGAACCTACGGCAGGCCTGGATCCGGCCGAGCGCGTGCGTTTCCTGAACCTGCTCAGCGAGTTGGGCGAGAACAGCGTGGTGATCCTGTCCACCCACATTGTGGAAGACGTGTCGGAGCTGTGTACCAATATGGCAATCATCAACAAGGGGATAATACTTTTGGAGGCTGAACCGATGCAGGCTGTAGAGGCACTGAAAGGCCATATCTGGCGTAAGCTGATATCCAAGAATGAGTTGCATGCACTAGACCAGGAGCATCAGGTTATTTCTGCCAAACTGTTTAGTGGGCGCACCATCGTGCATGTGTATAGTGAGGAGAATATCGGAAACGGTTTTGACTTGGTGGAGCCGGACCTGGAAGATGTATACTTTAGCACCATGGCAGGCTTTAACAAGGCCTGTCAGCAAGTGGAGGAGGTAAGCATATGAAGTTACGGAAGACTTATCAGCTGGAGTTTGCATACCAGATACGCAGTGCCTCTACCTGGCTATACTTTTTGGTAGTGGCAGTGCTTGCATTTTTATGGATAATCGCAAATTACTTAAGTGATGCCCGGGAAGGTTATTTCTTGTTGAATGCGCCTATTGTGATAGCGGCCGTCACCGCTCTATGCATTTTGTTCTGGCTTCCGTTAGGCGGATCCGTGGCAGGCGATGCCGCTGCCCGAGATGTGCAGACACGTATGTATTCACTCACTTACACCACGCCAACCAGTAAAGCCACTTACCTGGGAGGGCGGTTTCTTGCCGCATTCCTTCTCAATTTAATTGTTCTGCTCTCCATTCCGCTGAGCATCCTGTTCTCTTTATACTTTACTGGTGTAGAGCCTGAAGTTATGGGGCCGTTCCGAGCATCAGCTTATCTGACCAGCTTTTTCTACATCCTGTTACCTAACATTTTTATTGTAACTGCCATTCAGTTCTCATTGGCGGCGCTTACCCGCAGGGCCATGGCAAGTTATCTGGGTGGTGTACTTCTCTTTGTGGCAGCATTCGTTTTGGAATTGATTACACATGATGCTGCAGAGTGGAAAAACATACTAGATCCCATCCATTTCAGTTCCATATTAGATCAACTATCAGGTGAATGGAGCCCGTTGGAAATGAATACGCGCCTACTCTCACTAGAAGGTCCGCTGCTCATTAACCGCATACTTTGGCTCAGCATCTCTGTTGGCTTATTGGCTTTTACTCATAGTCGTTTCAGTTTTGGTCAGCCCACAACAGGAGTTGGCAAGAAGCAGTTGAACCAAACCACAGCAAACCTGCCAGCGCAGGAGTGGCTTAAATGGAAACCGGAGAATACATTAATGCATATTAAGGGCGTTTTTGGATTTAGAACTCACTTACTACAGCTACGCGTCATCACCTGGAAATCTTTTCTACAGCTTGCAAAAGGCCGTATTGGTTTGCTGTTATTGATTGCCCTTGTCCTGCTAATAGGTTTTGCCATACCCGGAAACATGGAGGCCAAAGACGTGCCCTTGCTGCCCCGTACGGATCAGATGGTTAACTTTCTAACAGCACCTTTGGTAGAAATTAAGTCCTTCTGGATTTTGATTACTCTTCTTACTGTTTTTTATGTCGGGGAACTGGTGTGGAAGGAGAGAGAAGCAGGTATAAACGAGATTGCCAATGCAGCCCCGGTGCCGGAATGGGTTCTGTTCCTGAGCAGGTTCCTTGCATTAAGCTTTATGCTTGTAGTGTGGTTAATATTTCTGATGATAGCAGGTATGGTTGCACAGAGTAGTATAGGCGGTGCACCTATTGAGATTGGGCTGTATGTAAAGGCGCTTTTCGGGCTTCAGTTGGTAGAATGTCTGCTCTTTGCCTTGCTTGCGCTTGTAGTGCATGTGCTGGTCAATCAAAAATACCTGGGCCACTTTTTTGCCCTGCTTGCTTATGGATTTATCGCGTTTGCTCCGAGTCTCGGCATCAGCCATAAACTACTCATCTATAGTGCCAGTCCTGGGTGGTCGTATACCACTATGGCCGGCTTTAACTTATCGCTGGAACCATGGCTGTGGTTTAAACTATACTGGTTGTCGTGGGCGCTGCTGCTGGCTGTTGTGGCAAAACTTTTCTGGGTGCGGGGCAGGGAAGAAAAAATTAAATCGCGGTTCAACTTAGCTGTGCGTCGCATCACCCGTTCCACGATCGTTGTTGCTACGGTAGCAATAGCGGGCATCTTGGTATTCGGAGGTTTCACTTTCTATAACACAAATGTCGTGAACAATTACCTGTCTTCAACTGAGATTGCGGAGCGGCAAGCGCAGTACGAAAAGCTGTACGCGAAGTATTCCCGTATTCCGCAGCCCCGGCAGACAAGTGCTAGCTTACAGGTAGAGATATACCCGGAAAAACGGGAAGCAACAGTTAAAGGCTCCTACCTGCTCGTGAATCAGCATAAGGCGCCAATAGATGCTGTACATGTAGCCACTGTGCCGGGTGTTGAGACAAAGGCCATAACTTTTAACCGGCCTGCTGACAGAGTGTTTGAAGATAAAGTTCTGGGGTACCAGATTTATACTTTGAAAAAACCGCTCCAACCCGGCGACTCCCTACAACTTAGCTTTGATGTACAGGTAGGCTCACGTGGCTTTACTAACAATGGAGCTGATGTCTCGGTAACTCCTGGCAGCACTAATTTCCGAAACTATGAATGGCTGCCTGCGATTGGTTACCAGTCCTATCGGGAGCTGGATGATGCTGGTTCCAGAAAAAAATATGGACTGGCTCCACGCCCCGCAACTCCTTCACTCTACGATGTGGAAGCACGTCAGGAATCGCCTTTTTCCGAGCGTATTATATTTGATGCAGTGGTAGGTACAGACGAAGACCAGGTGGTTGTGGCGCCGGGTGTGCTGCAGCGAACATGGACAAAAGGTAACCGGCGCTACTTCCATTATGCTACAGATGTTCCTATCCGGAATGAATATTACTTTTTCTCTGCTAACTATGCCGTGCATGAAGGTAAGTGGACGAGCTCCTTGGGTGGTTCAGGGCAGGGTGTAAGCATACAGATCTACTATGATCCGGGGCAAACCCTTAATTTGGATCGCATGGTGAAGAGTGTCCAGGCTTCTTTAGACCACTACAGCAAGCAATTCGGGGCGTACCCCCACCGTACCATCCGGTTTGTATCTTATCCGGGGTACGCGTTTGGAAACCATGCTGCCCCCATCAATATTACGGCCGGAGAAGGATTCTTTCTCATGAACCCAGACAAAGACGAACGGAAGTTTGATCTGATAACGGCGGTGGTGGCACACGAGGTGGCACACCAGTGGTGGGGCAACCAGGTTGATCCGGCCCATGCAGAAGGAGCAGGCCTGCTTTCCGAGAGCCTGGCCTGGTATTCCGCTATGGGTGTGCTGGAAGACAAGTATGGGCCTGAGAACGTTCAACGGCTGTTAAGCTTTTTGCGGGAAGAGTATGAGAATCCAAAAACTCGTGCTGCCGTGCCGCTGCTGCAGGCGAATGACTGGTACCAGAATTATCGTAAAGGTCCTTTTGCACTGTATGCGATGAGCCAGTATATAGGCAGGGACAAAGTAAATGGAGCACTCCGAACTTTACTGAAGAAGCATGGCTCTGGAAAGTTTCCATTACCTACTTCGCTTGATTTGCACCACGAACTGCAGGCAGTCACTCCTGACTCGCTCCAACCGCTGCTTCATGATCTTTTTGAGAAAAATACCTTCTGGGAACTAAGCACCGAGCAGGCCACGGCAAAGCAGGTGGAACCGGGTAAATGGCAGGTGACCCTTGACGTGCAGGCACGGAAGTTTGTAGTTGACAGTATAGGAGTAGAGACTAACCTACCGGTTAATGATTGGGTGGATATAGGGGTTTTCGCCCCTACGGAAAAAGGGCAGGAGGTAGGCAAAGTGCTTTACCAGCAGAAACATCGCTTAAGCTCCGCTTTGCAGACGATTACGGTGACAGTACCTGGTAAGCCAGCCCATGCCGGCATTGACCCACGCTACCTGCTCATTGATTGGGAAATAAAGGATAACATAAAAGAGGTGAAGGTCATCAAATGAGAGTGCACAAACAAAGACAACAGTTCGAGCTCATTATATTTGATACAGCCTGTGAAGCTGATTCTGCAACTATCAAAAAAGTAAGAGATGTAGTTTAATGACGGTGAAAGAACTATAGAAAGTTTGTAGCAAAGGGTAAACATTTTCAAACCCATAAAAGGCGCTCCATTTTATATAGAGCAGCTTTTAGGGAGACAGAATGATCAAATTTATCCGTAGGATTTCAGTGATCTTGAAGACTAGAATGCAAAAGCGTAAACTGGCCTCTGATGTGTGGTTGCTTGACGAGACAGACGCCAACACCTGGATAGACAAGCTGGAGCCCAGGTGGAGCGGTGCCATACCGGCCACTATGCTCTTCAACAACAAGCGCAGGCAGTACCACTTTGTTGAGAGAGAGCTGAAGGAGAACGAACTCCAGGCCCTGATAAAACGATTCAAACCATAAACAATACTTCTATGAGAAAGATAAATTTTCTAGTGCTGTACACATGCTGCCTGTTGCTGCTTGGCTGCGATCAGGGGTCTGCAACAACTGCTGAAGCTGTCACAGACACCGGCTACCAGGTGGGCGACACCGCTACCGATTTTAGACTGAAGAACGTGGACGGCAAAATGGTGTCCATGGCCGACTACAAAGACGCCAAAGGCTTTATCGTAACCTTTACCTGCAACACCTGCCCTTACTCTGTAGCCTACGAAGACCGCATTATTGCGCTGCACAACAAGTATGCGCCCCAAGGCTACCCGGTTATCGCCATCAACCCGAACGATGTAAATGAATCGCGGAAAGATTCGTACGCGCACATGCAGCAGAGGGCCAAAGAAAAGAACTTCCCGTTCCCTTACCTGCACGACGAGACGCAGGAGACAGCGAAAGCCTACGGTGCTACCCGCACGCCGCACCTGTACATTGTTGAGAAGCAGCAGAACGGCGAGTTTGAAGTAGCCTACATCGGCACGATAGACGATAACTACAGAGCACCGGAGAAAGTGCAGAAGAGATATGCAGAAGCCGCCTTGGCGGAACTGGTAGCCAACAAAACGGTGAGCCAGGCTAACACCAAGGCCATTGGGTGTACGATAAAATGGCGTGAGTCATAATTGCCAATTATAGTCTTATACAAAGCACCTGTTGATCTTTAACAGGTGCTTTTTGTTTGCGCTCAGTACAGCAGTCATGCATCGGCTAACTCCTCGCCAACTGCTGTACCAGTACTTTATTGGGAACTTTAGAATATAATAATTCATGAACAAAGATGTTTGAAACTGGTCTTTATCTGCTTTAATTACATTACTTGTGATGGGTGTAGTATCTTGCTCACCCACGCGCTAAAATAGGTGCGTATGGCAGACATATAGAAAAAGATAAATGGAGGTTTTTTCAGAGATAAGTTTTATTGAGGTCTTAGACCTTTTAGGAACATTTGCCTTCGCCATCAGTGGTATCAGGCTTGCCTCGGGCAAAAACATCGACTGGTTCGGGGCTTATGTCATTGGCCTTGTGACAGCGATCGGGGGCGGAACCATAAGGGACCTGCTGCTAGACGTGAGACCTTTCTGGATGCTTGATGCCACATACCTGGTCATTACAGGGGTGGCTTTGCTGGCAGCCATTCTTTTCAAGGAGAAACTACTACGATTGGGAAATACCCTGTTCATGTTTGATACCGTCGGACTTGGGCTCTTTACCACAGTGGGGGTAGCTAAGAGTTTTGCTGCGGGGCTACCATTCTGGGCCTGTATCCTGATGGGTGCGATAACTGGAACGGCAGGCGGGGTAATTCGGGATGTGCTCATCAACGAGGTGCCTTTGCTGTTCCGGAAAGACATTTACGCCTTGGCATGCATCGCAGGAGGTCTCGTTTTCTTTATATGCTACCAGTTTGACTTCCTGATCCCTGTTGTGGAGCTGCTGGCAGCCGCAACGGTGATAATTATCAGGCTGGTAGCGGTGAAATTCCACATCCAGCTGCCTATCTTGAACCTCAGTCATACGAGGCAGGATAGGGAGGAATAGCGCCACTTATTCTGTTGAAGTCACTAAGGTAACTTTTGTTTTTGAAGCTTTAGTTCAGCTTACCTACTTTAATCCTGGGACACAGATTTCTAACTTAGCCCTGTTTTTACATAACAACTTTTGTAAAGCATATTAAAGAAAATAAAGTTGGCAGAACCGCCATACCTATTCCATGGCAGCCGTTAGTGCAGCACTTGTACATGACTTTGGTTTTGCTGAGCTTATGGGAGAAGAGACCGGGGCTATTCCGACGCTGTATGCTTCTCAATTTTCGTTTACCCTGCCTCAAACAGGAGTAGTTTTGAAGGTGCCAAAAGGATATATTGTACACCCAAATGGGGATGAACAATTAAAAGGCGTTGTACCTGATCATCAGGTTAGAGATCATCTGGTTGACGAGGTGGATGAGGTGCTGGATTATACTCTACATAAGCTGATACAGCGGGTCAGGCCAGAGCCATGATGTATTTCAGTTAGAGGGGTAAATACAAAGAGAAGTAAGTTGCGCGCACTCACCATGTACGTGAGGTTGCAGCCAGATCTACCCCCTGTTTATATTTTAGCCACTCAAGCGCATCTTGTCTGTTAGAGAAATACTGCACCTCAATCACAGAGCCTATCTTCCCCTTGACAAGTGCTTCTCCTGCCGCTTCACCAAAAGAGTCGGGACGGGCCACATGAGCCAGGAATCGTATGCCGGCCTTATAGGCACGAGGCAGCCAATCTTCTTCAAGCCAAGCCACTGCATCTGTCCAGGGTGACGAAAAATCGGTGTTGTCGTTCAGCCGGTAAGGGCAGCGGGTGCCTTCGTGTACCTCTAGCCCTGCAGCCACTGCCTGTTTGAGGTCCTGCTTGGAGGCAGAACTATACCACACGGCATCAACGACGTTAAGGTCCTCGTGGTACTGGATCTTATAGAAAGTCCGTCCAAATGTGTTTTTGATTTCTCTTTGCATAGGGCAGTTGTAGCTCATCCGTTAGGCTAAAATTATAAAAAAATAATTGTAGTGAAATTTAAAGACTGTTCCGGTATCACTGCAGTGGCTGATGCGGGGAAAAATTGCCAAAGTGTCCTTGGGGTCAAAAAGGCTGTATTTGCGTCTGCTTTCAAAAAAGATGATTCTTAGTTCAATTTATCTGCAGCGTTTGAATGGACACCTTGTGTATAACCTTCAAAACGTGCACAAAGCAGGCCTTAAATAGGGAAAGCATTAGTAGCGACAGGAAGTGCGCTCTGATAAGAGTGGTGGGGTAGAGGCCACTGCAACTCTTAAGGGAGGGGCATGCGAACTTCAGCAGGCTTAGTTCTTTGCTGATTGCATCGTAAGGTTCGTATCAGTTACAGCGGTTCTGGAAAGAAGGGATGAGTAGCCCATTGACCATTAAAAGTTTAAAAACCTGTTGTTTCTCTGGATGAGAACCAACAGTCTACTTTCTCTGCATCCAACATTACCATAGCTTAATAGCCTTTATATAGTGTAAAACAATATAGGATTGAACACGGTGTTACCAAAGTACATACATTTCTGAGATGAAGAAACATAAGCTATTTATGCTCATGCTCGGCTGCAGGCCTCCCGGCTGGAATACTGAGCAGCACGATGTATTTTTCGGCATAGCTTAGAAAGTGGGAGACCTGGTGCCTCAGCTCAGGAATTTTTGGCCGGAGGCAAAGGATAAGGTGCACGTGGATGCCTGGCGGGAGGTAACGCAGGTGAACGGGTACAGCGTGGAGGTTCAGTTAAGGGTAAATAGCATAGGCATGTCTGAGGCAAGTGCTGTTAACTAATATGGATTTTGGTGTCTTGGACTGTTTTCTACAGGAAGATATGGTTTAACGAACTTTCCATTTAGGGCTGCCAGTTTCTCATAACCACCTTTTCTTTTTCATTTACCGTTTGTTTCCGCATGGCCGCTTTTAGGGATGATGTAACAAATGTCTTCTAACACTTTTAATATAAATCTTAGCAATCTATATTAACGCTCTATCTAAAAGTGAAAATTATGGAAGATAATAAAGTGCTAAAATATATTAAAAATGTATTAGTAAGTATGCCTACTGACTGGTTGCGGCTAACAACCCATCGGCTGGATATTTATAATGAACAATTAGCCAAAACACAATTCCTGGAGCAGTTCGAAATTCTGGTTAAAGAAAATAATTCTGAAACGTCAGCGCTCAGTGAACTACCCACTGCTTTTGACTATATTCGGTTAGGCCATCCATTATCATCAGTACTGGAGTGGACAATTGCTAAGTTGAATAATCTAAAACCAGAAAATGTAATCAGTTTTTCTTCCAGGACGGTTCCTGTATTAGCAGTTCTAAGAAAAAACTTACTGGATCATAAGAACACCCAAATCGTTTATACCGGCACACTACCGGAATCTTTTGATGCTGAGGTACTAAAGGGCGTTTACAATTATAAATTCGACTTAAAGCATGTTGAGAAAGTAGAGGGGATTTCGGAGTTTAACGGCAGTACCATTTTCGTTTCACAGGAAGATGAAATTGGTCATGCTGATCTCAATCCGAATATTGACTTCTTTATCAAAGCTCACCCTCAACTTGGAAGCATTTTATTGGTAAATGGTGAACAAAATGATGAATATATTTCAGAAATTCAGCATGTGCGCAGGAGAGAGACCATTGCCATGACCCCGGCCAATTGTTTTGCTGCCTTGCAGAAATTAACAGGGGAATCTTCTTTCAATAATGAGCAGCGTGACGTCGAGAAGAACAAAGCAAGTGTCTTAGAGTCAATCAGAAAGATCACCGGTGCCAAAACAAAAGCATTGGTTGCTTCATCGGGACTGTCTATGCAGTATGCGATTATGATGGGCCTGGTGCACGATGCTCTGGAAAATCATAAAGGAAAGGGAATCAGATTTATTGTTCCTCCCAATTGCTATGGTGGAACAAATGACCAGGCAAGACGAGTAGCTGCCTGTATTGATAATGTTGAAGTGGTGGACTTACCGGTTGATGGAAAGCATGATATGGTTCAAAGCATTGACACGGTGCTGGACAAAATTGCTAAGGAAGATGCTGTTCCTTACATCATCGCTGAGATACCAACGAACCCAAGAGTTGAGGTTCCGGATCTTGACAAATTAAGAGATGTTCTAAGAAAAGAGCGTAAGACTGCAACAGGTGAAGTTGCCATCGATCCGGTTTTTATCCTGGATCAGACATTCTGCCCTAATGTGCAGTTTGTAAGTGAGGATAGCATACTCTCCTCGATCAGGACCATATCCTATGTGAGTGGATCGAAATTCCCGAGTGGCGGAAAAGTTACTGCCGGCTACTGTGTGGTAAACTCAAAAGCTGAAGCCTTGCTGGGAAAGATAGAGAAGCACCTGATACTTTGCGATAACGAGGCAACAGACCTTCAGATGGAGATACTGGCAGAGCAATTGCCTTCCATGAATCAAAGGATAGCAGATGCCTACAAGAACACACGGGAGTATGTGAATTTTATAAAGGATACTTTACCGGAGGCGAAGATCAATTTTGTTTCAGAGGAACTGGCTCAGCAAGGATTTACGCCATCCGTGTTTTCACTGGACCTTCCCACTAAAGGGAATACGGATGAAGAAAGGGAATCCTATAAAAGAGCATTGAATCAAAAACTGATCGATTTGATGATCAGTGAGATTCCCAGTGAGAGTAAGTACTGTGTGAGTTATGGGCAGCTAAAAGGCTGTTACTGGACGATACCTGCAACATCCACCCAGGGCACGACCAAAGAAGCCGACAAAGACTATATTGCCCGTGTGTCACTATCACCTGATATGGATCTTGAACTTCATAAAAAAGTCTTTGTGGATTTTGTTGAGCAAATTTGATTCTGGCGGAGGGACTACAGCACAACAAGAAACCACTAAAGTGTTCACTAAAGCGGGCCAGATTATGTCTGGCAAACATGAAGGTAAAAAGTGGTTGTTTGGGCTGACACTACCTGTTTGCATGAAAAATTTCTCCAATCAACTGTTGCAATTCCAAGCGGGGTTATCTCAGCTGCCAGCAAAGATATGCTCTTCACGGAGACAAAGAATGCTTCCGGGAAGCCAACGGGCATATGCCTGTCTTGGTTCTCTGGCACGTTGAACAGGGTGCGCTACTACAACCATGCCGGCGGCGGAGGCGGATACTATGTGGAAATGAGGCTGTACCCGGAGGAGGGGCTGGGCACACTTGTCTTGTTCAATAGATCAGGCCTGAGGGATGAACGCTTTCTGGACAAGGTGGACACGCTCTTCTTTTCTGAGGCAAAATAAGGACTTTATTAAATGCTTCTTTTGCGTTGACCTCCTTTGGTGTAGTGTGTGCTGATTCGTGTTTAGGTAGAACTGACAACCTCTATGTAGAACGAAGGATGAAAATATCAAACCATATTAACACTGATTTAACGGTTTTAGTCAGTCTTTTGCAGGTGGAAAATGATATGCTGGGAAAGATTTTTATATCATTTATTTTAGGAGATGTGTTGTTAGTATTTGAGTTTAATTAAATCAAAAAAGACAGTATAAAGTGGTTGGAATATCAGACTTTAAATAGCAGTTAGTGAATTATTTAGCTGCATGTAATCAGGTTAAAGTCCATCTATGCCTATTGGAGACTGTTTTAGTACAGTCCATATGTTCTTATGGTCTAAAATTGGAAAAAGAACTAACGCAGCTGATACTACTTGCTACCAATCCCGTAACAGACATGACATGTTTGGGATAAATGACATACCAAAGTTCTTTCTGGCCTTCTTCCTGGTGCTTCCCATTATCTCGTTTGTGCACGAGGCGGGGCATGTGTTTTTTGCCTGGCTGATGGGTGGTAAAAACATTAAAGTAACGATTGGGTCTGGAAAGGTACTGTTCCGTTTAGGCATACTGGAGGTGCGAAAATACTACTTCTGGTACGGCCTCTGCACCTTTGATAATCTGAGGCGCAATGAGCGTATTGCCAACATTCTCATTTTCTCAGGTGGTGCTCTTTTTAATGCAATAGCAGCGGGGGCGGTGATATACCTGGTTGAGCACCAAGTGTTGGAGGCTGGCATACTCACCTACCAGTTCACCTATTTCTCTTTGTACTATGTCTTCTTTGCGCTCCTACCCATGCCTTACCCGGATGGCAACGACAGCGACGGCAAAGTAATACTTGACCTGATCCGCAACAAGGCAGGGGTGAAAACCTACCGTGTTCAGTGGAGCCAGGAGAAGAAGCAATGGTGCGTACTGGATCATGACAGAAACCTCATTAAAGCTTTCGATCATGAAAAGGAGGCGCTTGATAAGGCGCAGGAAGAGGCACAACAAAACCGCCCTAGTCGTCTGCTTAACAGCAAAAGCGGAAAGGAAACAGAAGTGCAGAATTACCCGAAAGTTCCCCTTTAATTGTGGTTTGCTTGCACAGTCCGGAATCTTACTTCATGATGTACCGTAACTCCAAAAGCATAAAACAATACCTGACCTATGATAGCAGCTATATTGAGTTTTCTTGTGATGCTGAACCCGTTTGCGCTTTTCCTGTACCTAAAGCCAGTCATGGGTGACCTGTCAGACGCTGACTTCAGGTCTGTGTTTTTAAAGGCCTCTGTTATTTCGTTTTTCATTTTCCTCGTTTTCCTGCTTTTGGGAGATATAGTTTTCCAAAAGGTATTCCGTATCAACTTCGAGTCCTTCCGGATCTTCGGCGGCATTGTGCTCTTCTCCTTTGCCTACATCTTCATCGTGCAGGGCAAGAAAGCTTTTATTCAAATCAAAGGTGATCTACATGATCTGGCCTCTGAAATAGCCTTGCCTTTTATGGTAGGGGCAGGTACTATTTCTCTCACTGTTCTTATGTCCGAACAGCTGGTATTGTGGCAGGGAGTTCTCGCCCTTTTTCTGATCATGCTCATCAACTTTGTTTTTATTATGGGCATGAAGCAGGTAAGGCGCAGTATGCGCTCGAAAAGGGTGCAACTGGCTTTTGATAAGAACATGGAGCTGCTCCTGCGTATCAACGGTTTTTTTCTGGGAGCCATCGGTGTGGATATGGTCGTGTTGGGTATCAGCAACCTGGTAGGAGCAGCTGCACAGTCCTAGCGCTTTACTTTATCACTTCCTCTGAATACACAAACCACAGTGGAATATTGATGTCCATGTTATATAGCTTTGTTGGTACGCTGCCAAGGCTCAGTGATGGGATAGGATTGTTTCCTTTCAGGCCTACCACCAGCAGGTTATACTCTCTTTTATGCAGTTGCATTTCAATTCGCTCTGCCACGGTTTTGCCGGCTGCCCGTACCAGGGTATAAGGCACGCCAGCTATTTCCCCATGCTTTTTCTGCAGGTCAGCAAATTTACCTTTTACGACTTCCTCCGCCTTTCTGATAGCTTTTTCCTCTGAGATCAGCGGGAAGTACTGCGTAGGCAGTTTGTATACGTGCATGATCTCCAGGTTGAGGTTCAACTGATCAGCAAGACTCTTGCTTAAGTGGAGTGCATGAACGGATGCATCGGAAAAATCGATAGGTGTGAGTACATTGGCGATGTTAAAACTAGCAGTTTCCGGTAACACCAGTATGCTGCAGGGTAGGATTCGAAGCAGTTTGGTACCCAAAGCCCCCGTACTCTTGTCGCTCATGCGCTTGCCCAGCAACGTCAGCTTTACGCTATAGCGTTTTACCAGTTCAGCCATCATCACTTCTGTATTCGGCTCCTCGCTTACGAGTACTTCATATTCGGTGGCTCTGCCAAAATGTTCCGTAACAATGTCTGTTATGTTGCCTTCAATCTCATCACTAATATTAACATCCCCGAAGTACTCCCTGAAGTCATCGCTCAACTCCGAGGTCTTAATGTTGTGTACAAAGAACACTTTTTTTACCGGCAGGCGCTCGCACACAGTTCGGGTAAACCTTACCAGTGTTTCGTCTATATCGCTCAGGTCGAGGCAGACCATCATGGAATCAATTGCAATCATAGCTTTGGTTTATTAGGAGTGTCATCTCTTTTTTCTACTGATGTCTTTACTTCCTGCTTGGCGGAGCGTTTGGCCAGCACGTCTGCCACCAGTTGTTGGTAGTCTTTCCGTTGCTGAGCCTTCCCAAGCTTGCTCTCTTCTTCAAATTCTTCGCTCAGGCCCCTGTATAAACTGTAGCACATCAACAGCAGTATAAGTGCGAAGGGCAGGCCTGTTATAATCACAGCTGTCTGCAAAGCCTGCAGTCCGCCACCGATCAGCAGTACTGCCGCAATAGCCCCTTCCGCCACCGCCCAGAAAACGCGTATGCCCGCTGGTGAGTCTGTTCTACCTCCGGAAGTGAGGCTGTCTACAACAAGAGAGCCGGAGTCAGAGGAGGTAACAAAAAAGCCTGCTACCAGAATGATACCTATAACAGAAAGGATAGTAGAAAAAGGCAGCTGCTCAAAGAAAACAAAAAGGGCAGTAGACATATCAGCTGCCACGGCCTCGGCAACAGCTGTTTCACCGGCCAATACATCCCGCAAGGCTGTACTGCCAAACACTGTCATCCACAGAAATGAAAGCAGTGATGGAACGATCAGCACGCCAAGTACAAACTCCCGGATGGTACGTCCCTTGGAAACACGGGCAATAAAAATGCCCACGAACGGAGCCCAGGAAATCCACCAGGCCCAGTAAAAGACTGTCCAGCCACCTTGCCAGTTCCGGGAAGAATAGGCTTCGTTCCAGAAAGACAGCTGCAGAAAGTTGCCCAGGTAAGAGCCGGTGTTTTGTACATAGGAGCCAAGTATGAAAACAGTCGGACCCAAGAACAGCACCGCCAGTAGTATCACGAGGGCTATGCGTATGTTCCACTCGCTCAGAATTCGCACGCCCTTTTCTACACCCGTTACCACCGAAATAGTGGCTATGGCTGTGATGCCTGCTATCAGCATGATCTGGGTAGATACGTCGCTGTCGATGGCCGGGAATACATGGTTCAGACCAGCAGCAACCTGCTTTACACCCAGCCCCAGTGAGGTAGCCAGACCGAACAGTGTAGCCAGTACTGCCAGAATATCTATAATATCGCCTATAAGGCCATGGATACGCTCCCCCAGGAAAGGGTAAAATACAGAACGAACGGTTAAGGGAAGTTTGCGGCTATAGGTAAAATAAGCCAGTGAGAGCCCTACTAGTGCGTATATAGCCCAAGCATGGAATCCCCAGTGCAGGAAAGTGAAGTTCATGGCTTGTCTGGCCGCGGCTGGTGTACCCGGTTCGCCCAAAGGCGGCGTTTGAAAATGGTTGATTGGCTCAGCAATACTCCAGAATAATAAACCGATACCCATACCAGCACTAAACAACATCGCAAACCAGGAGGAGGTGCTGAATTCCGGCTTTGCTTCCTTGCCTCCCAGCCGTATGTGGCTGAACTTTCCGAAAGCCATATAAAGGCAGAAGATCACGAATACATTTACGCTCAGGATAAACAGCCAGCCCATATTAGAGGTAACGGAGGCCTGTGTTTCACTGAAGAACACTTCGGCGCTTTCCCTGAAGATAAGAACAAGTGCTATGATTATTACCAGGATTACAATGGAAGACCAGAATACAGGGCCATTCACCTCCAGGCCCAACGACTTCTTTGTGTCACTTCTCGTTACTTTGCTCATTTATGGATTGTTTTTCATGTCAGAAATAGTATCCCAGGTTAATGTTAAAGCGCATGTGCCAGTCTGTGTCTCCTGGGGTACCTGCGGTAAAAGCGTTTTCCCACTCTGGCCCCAGCCAGGGCTGGTTATAGCCAAAGGCTGCGTCTGTGTAGATGTACATGGGGCCGGCAGTCCATAAGGCGCCAAGCACGTTCATATGTGAGTTTTCAAAACCACTTACCCGCTTGTTGTAGTAACCGTAGTTATTGTAGAGGGTAATACCCTGCAGCAGGCGGGTTTCTAAGGGGATGTGGTAAGCAATGCCTGCTGTATAAATCTCACCTTTGTTGGCTACATTATAGTTTGCGCCGTATGCTCCCATCTCCACAAAATTCAGGTTGTTACCGGGTGCATATTCCGGGTTGATACGGTAGAACATGGCCTGCAGCTTTATATTCCAGAGACTATGGCCTGTTTTGTATTCGTAGTGTATGGCGCCGGCATACCTGGTGCCATTCTCTTCTGTGTCTAGATTGTAGAGTAACCCACCCTGTGTTGATATTCCCAGTTCATGTGCAAGGCTATCGCCCAGGCGCCGGACCACTTTAAAATCCAGCTGATTATTCTCTTTGTTGCGCCCCAGTATGTCATAAGAATAGCGGTCAGGACTCCCTTCTGCTGCACTGAACACAAGATCTTCGGCGCTTTTATAGTATGCTGCCTGCCACTTCCATCGGCCTGTATCTCGGATGTACTTTATGCCCATGTCGTGGTCATCTTCAAAGCCTACATAGTAGGTCATGTTAAAGAACCAGTTATTGGAGTTGTATTGCTGAATACCGAACGGCACCTGGTTTAGCCCGACCTGTATCTGCGACGCTTCGGAGAAATCATATTGAAACCAGCCCTGTTTGAGCATGCCACCACCAAAACCCTCGGCATAGTGGCGGTATTCGGCGTTCAGTTTGATGCCTTTGTAGGCTGCCAATACATTAATGCGGAAAATATCAAAACCAAAGTCACCGCCACGTTCCAGCTGGTCTTCCTTCCAGGTGGAGAGGTTGTAGTTGAAACGTAATGCGACTCCAATGTCTAAGAAAGGTTCATCTTCAGGTTTGCTTTCCGGAAATTGGGCAAAGCCAGGAATGGTGATAAGACAGACAATAGATAATAAAAAAAATCTGAACATAGTTGATGACAAACTTTGGTGCTATACCTAGTCTATTGGTTGGACGCTTCTTACTCTTAAATGTTACTATTATCAATTGTTAGTGACTGTTTAGGTGTGATAGCTACTGATTGTCGCTGCCTCAGGCAAATCAACATATATCTTGTTTTTGGACACATCAGTGTCAAGAACCGGCAATAAAAAGCAGGGACAGCAGAAGAAACAAAAGGCATTGGCTTTCCCATATAGAATGTGCAGCAGGGCGATCTTAGGGATGGGATATAGTAGGGGGTAAGAAAACAAAAAATCCTTTCCGTTACTGAAGAAAATGGAAAGCGGCTTGGACAACAGTTTAAACCGTTTTGTTATTATTTACTCTGTAGATCAAAAGGCGGATAGTATATTTTTCTCATCAGGCTTTTAGATGCCTAAACCGGTAAAGCTATAAAACAGTAAATTATAGTTTAGTGAAAATTCAGTAACAAGAATAAGTGTTAGTATGCTAGTAGAAAAAAGAATCCCCTTTCGCTATATCTTCAATAAAATAAAGTATGACGTGTTCCGGGTCCTGCTTTTCTCAGTCGCCTTCCATTTGCTCAAGTACTTCTTTGCAGACTATCTGCCTCTTATCCCATTCCAACTTCCCACCATTCTGGGAACCTCCATTTCACTGCTGCTGGCATTTAAGCTTAACCAGTCTTACGACCGCTGGTGGGAGGCCCGCAAAGTATGGGGTGCTATCGTGAACGACTCACGTTCTCTTGTGCTGCAGTTGAAGGCCTTTATCAAAGACGACTACTTAATGGTTGGGGAGGAGCGGCCTTTGCTGAACAGGATATCTTTCCGGCAGATCGCCTGGTGTTATTGCTTAGGCCAATCCTTAAGAGGCTTAGACCCAATTGCCGAAAAGCAGAAGGAGCACCTGCAGGAGGAGGACCTTCTGTATTTAAGCAAGCAGAACAACAAACCATACGCCCTGCTGATGCTTCACATAAAGGATTTGAAGGAGCTGCATCGTAAGGAGGCCATAAATCCTTTTCAGCAGGTCCAGCTGGACAGCACCATTGTGCGTCTCTGCGACTCAATGGGAAAGGCCGAGCGAATCAACAACACTGTGTTCCCGGTAACCTACGGCTTGTTCCTGCACTTCTTTATCTACCTTTTCCTGGTGATACTTTCCCTGGCCCTGGTGGAGACTATAGGGCTATACGAAATTCCGGTTCTGACGCTGATTGCCTCCACCTTCTTCCTGATTGAGAAAACAGCGAAGCACATGCAGGACCCTTTCCGCAATAAGCCTACGGACACATCGGTGACGGCCATAGCCAGAACCATTGAAATCAACATAAAACAGGTTCTGCAGGAGCCAGAGGTGCCAAAGCCACTGGCTCCTGAGAAGTTCTACTTAATGTAAACTCCACTCAAACAGGCATCATTTTGGGTTTTGAGCAGGAGAATGACTTATGTGCTTCTGAACCTTTGTCCACAAATTTGCAAAAGTTTTGCGGTCCTGCTTCAATGAAGTTGTTTTCGCCTTGCGGCCCGGTGCCTTTATGCTGTTACCACTTGAGAAGGCCTTTCTGTAGCATATCAGAGCTTTGGCGACTCGGAAGCAGGTAGAGCTTCGGCTGATTTGTTTTTTCTTTTACAGGAAAGGGTGCCGCCGCTGGTAAGTAAGAGCCGGGTCACTCCTGCGCCTTCAGGATTACCTTGTCCACCCTATAGCCATCCATGTCCACTATCTCCAGCTCATACCCCTGCAGCGGCACCTTCTCCCCGGAGGAGGGGAACCGGCCCAGCGTGTAGGAAAGGAAGCCCGCCAGCGTGGCATAGTTTTCCGGGTCCCTGCGGATGACCTCCTGCCGCAGCTCCCGGTTCAGCTCGTGGACCTCCACCGAGCCGCTCACCAGCAGGGTGCCATCGTCCCTGCGGATAATCTCCGGCTCCTCCACCTCGTCCAGGTCCGGCATGTCGCCCACGATTGCCTCCAGTATGTCGTGCACCGTGATGACGCCCTCCGTGGTGCCATATTCGTCCACCACGATGCCCATGTACTGCTTCTCCTTCTTGAAGGTGTTGAGCACGGAGTTGGCCCGCATCGTCTCGGGCACGAAGATTGGCGGGTAGAGCACGTTGCGGAGCGGCTCTGCCATGCTCCCGGCCAGGTACTCGTAGAAGCGTTTGGCCGTTAGCACGCCGACCACCTTGTCGAAGCCCCCCTCGGTGGCGGGGAACCGGGTGTGGGCGCTGTGCTCTATGGTTTCCCGTATGCGCTCGAGCGGTTGGGTGAGGTCGATGAACTCCACCTCGTTTCGGTGCGTGCGCAGGTTCCTGGCCCGCTGTTCGGCGTAGGTGAAGATGTTCTGGTGCAGCTGGATCTCGTCCTTGGCCAGCACGCCCTGCTTCCCCGCCGTCCGGATGATTTGCCTCAGCTCCTCCTCCGACATCTTCTCCTCCGATGGCTTTTTGATGCCCATCAGCCGCACGGCCAGGTTGGTCGAGCCGGAGAGCAGCTTGACCAGCGGCATGGTGGCCCTGGTGAACACCCGGATAACAGGCGCCACGGCAAGGGCTATCCGGTCTGCGTTGCCCAGCGCCACGGTCTTGGGTATCAGCTCCCCGACCACGATGGAGAAGTAGGTGATCAGCCCGACCACCAGCACAATGGAGAGGGTGTCGGCATAGGGGGCGAGGAGGGGGAGGCCCCTGAGCCACGCCTCCACGTCATCGGAGAGTGCAGCCCCTCCGTAAGCACCAGACACGATGGCAATCAGGGTGATGCCGACCTGGACGGCCGAGAGGAAGTTCTCCGGGGACTCAAGCAGCTCCAGAACCGTGCCTGCGCTTTTGCTTCCCTGCTTTGCCTTTTGGGAAATCCTGTTTCTGTTGACCGAGATGATGGACAGCTCAGAGAGGGCGAAGAAGCCATTCAGTAGGGTAAGTAGTATCAGGATGAGTATTTCCATGTATTGTCTTTGATTAGATTCATTTGTGTCAAAGCTGAGTTGCTATCCTTTAAAGGCTTTTACATAAAATAGGTTACAAGTCCAGCCACTCTTTGAAATCTGATGCTTTGCTGCTGCTGATGATAACCTCTTTCTCGGAGGCAGGTTGTAAGAGGAGCGAAAGCCTCCCTTTAAAGTAGGGGCGTACTTCCTGCACAGCCTTGATGTGCACAATCAGGTGCCTGTTGGCCCGGAAGAATGATGAGCCATCTAACTGCTCCTCCAGCTGATCCAGGGTATAGTTCACGATAAAGCGCTTTCCTTGCTGCGTTACCAGGAACACAACGCCTTCCTCCGCCCAGAAGTAAGCTACTTCCTCCACGGGTATGGCTTTTATGGCTTGGCCGTGCTTTACAAGGAATCTGGATTTTGCTTGCTGCTGCCGTGTTTGCTGTGCCTGCAGAAGCTGTTGTAGGTTTCCCATACCTTGTGTCAGGTGCTGTTGCTGGAGGTTTTCAAACTTTTTCAATCCCTGTGCTACATCCTCCGCTTTTATTGGCTTTAGCAGGTAATCCACGCTGTTTACCTTAAAAGCCTCTATGGCATATTGGTTGTAGGCCGTCGTGAAAATGACGGGGCAGTTTACCTCCACCTGTCTGAAAATCTCAAAGCTGTTTCCGTCCGAAAGGTGTATGTCGCAGAAGATCAGGTCCGGTTTCTTGTTCAGGCTAAGCCACTGTACCGTCTCTTCCACAGAGCCCGGCGTGGCCAAAATTTCTGACTGCGGCCGCAGCCTTTTTACGATAGAGGCCAGGGCATCGGCAGCTAATTGTTCATCCTCAACTATAACTACTTTCATAGGTTGCTACATCAAGTAAGGGTAAGGCTACAGTGAAAGACTGCTCGCTTTGTTTTATTTCTACTTTCTTGTCGGTTAAGTACTTGTACCTGCTGCTGATGTTCTGTAAGCCTACTTTGGTTGAAGCTACCTCCTCCAGACGGGGCTGCAGGTTGTTCTCCACCACCAGTTTCTCGTCAACGACATAGATTCTGATGTGCAGCGGCTTTGTGGAGGTAGAGCCATTGTGCTTGGTGGCGTTCTCCAGCAGCATCTGCAGAGAAGTTGGAGGCAGCTGCAAGTGGAGGTACTCTGATGGCACCTCTACCTGGAACTGCACATTGTCGCCGAAGCGGGTTCTCATAAGGTAGATATAAGCGTTTGCCAGAGACAGCTCCTGCTCAAGCGGTACCAGTTGCTTATCGCCGCTGTCGAGCAGGGCACGGTATACCTCAGCCAGCTGGCTCAGGAAAGTAGCGGCTTTGTCCTGATCAACATAAATGAGCGAGCTAAGCACGTTCAGACTGTTGAAAAGGAAGTGCGGGTTTACCTGGTTCTTTAACGCTTCCAGCTGTGCCCTGAAGTTCTCCTTCTGTAGTTGCTCGGCCCGCAGATGCTCTGCCTGTAGCTGCTTTATGTTGCGCTGGCGCTCTACAAAATAGTAGAAAAAGAGCGAGGCCACACTGCTAATAACATAAGCTAACCTTAGCCGCTCTGGAAGCAAAGCCAGTTTTGCGCCGAAAAGGGAGAAGATAAAGGTGTATGGTAGATAATACATCAGATACCAGATGGCAATGCTGATTACTACAACTGTTACTCCTTCCAAAGCAGCTTTCCAACTGTTCGGAAGACTTTTGATTGGCTCCGAAGTAAAAGCTTTGGAAATAACTATGTGCGACCAGAGCAAGGCGAACAGAAAGAAAAATGCAAAAACAAGCTCAATTAGTATGTTCTCATTAAAGAACCAGATGGTACCTGCATGTATAAACACCACGGCATAGTATAACAGCACAGTCGTGAGCGCTGCGATTGCGATTTTTCTGAGGAAGAATTTATACTTGTAGCGCATCTGTTTTATCGGGTAAAGCTGAAACCTGCTATTGTGTGGGCTGGTGTTTCGCTACTGCATTTTTTCGTAATTAAAGCCATTTAAACATAAGAAACAAGCAGTTGCCTTGGCGGGGCGGCTGGTCTGGCTACTTTGTTATACCCGCTTCATTCCTTTAAACGGCAGTTTCATGCGGAAGGCATTCCATTTCATTTAGCCCATATCCTGGTTCATTCCACTCAGGTCCCGGTTCATCAGAATCAGATTTCATAGCCATTATGTGCTTTACATCTTTGTACTACTTCAGCGGAAGAGCTGAACGAAAAAGATTTAAAACCACAAAAAAATAAAACTATGAAACGTTATCTACTTCTGATTTTCCTGACACTTTCCGCACTTGGTCACGAGGCACTGGCACAAGGTGTATTGTCAGGTACTGTTAAAGATGAGCAGGGGAAGGCACTGGGCTTTGTGAACGTAGCGGTGCTAAAAGATTCTGACGAGGCCGTAGTGACTGGTACAATTGCCGACATGGAAGGTGGCTTCCGTATCGTTACGCCTGCCGCCGGTATCTATAAACTGAAGCTAAGCATGCTTGGCTACACGCCCACGGAAACCGTTCCGTTCAAGGTGACCAGCAGTAACTTCAGCAAAGACTTTGGTAGCCTGTCTTTGAAAGAAGACGCGCAGGTGCTGCGCGAGGTAACGGTGCAGGCCATGCGCCCGACCGTAGTTGCGCACGCCGACAAAATGGTGGTAAATGTAGCGGGAACGGCTATGGCTGCTGGTGCTACTGCCTTTGAGGTGCTCACCAAGTCGCCGGGCGTTTGGGTGGACCAGGACGGGAACATCAAGCTGAACGGCAAGGCGGGCGTACAGATTATGATCGACGGCAGACAAGCTTACCTTTCAGGTAAGGAGCTGCAAAACCTGCTGCAGAGCATGTCAGCTGATAACATCAAAGATTTAGAGATTGTCACCAACCCGTCAGCTAAGTATGATGCAGAAGGCGCTTCGGGTGTCATCAACATCAACCTGAAAAAAAACACTACCGGCGGCATGAACGGCAGCGTGTATGCTGGTTACCAGTACAGCGACTTACACGGCTATACAGCCGGCACGGACCTGAACTATAAGCAGGGGAAGTGGAGCTCGTTTGTAAACCTGGATGTGGCAGAGCGCACTAACTACCGCACCAACAACATGCAGCGCATTTACCTGGAAAAGCAAGGGCTACAACTAAAGCAGTATGTAAAGCAAGAAGGCACTCGCTTCATACCTGCCATACGGGCAGGTGCTGACTATATCCTGAACAGCAAACACAGCGTAGGCTTTCTGGCAAATGCCTCCTTCTACACCACTGAAGACAGGATCAACACCAACGCTTACCTGCGCGACAACCAGCCGGAGAACGACCTGCACATCAAGGCTGCCAACAGTTCTGAGACACAATACGGCAACACCACCTTTAATGTGCACTACCTGGGCAAGCTGGACTCCCTTGGTACTACTTTGTCGGCTGATGTGGACTATGTAAGGCTTACGAGCGATGATGCTTCCCGCTTTCTGAACGTGTATGACAGCTTAGGCAATAGCTCACCGAGCGTAACAGACCTGCTGACTTCGGAGAACCCCAGCAACTATAATATTTACGCTGCCAGGGCAGATTTTGCCAAGCCACTTGGAGAAGGCCGTAAACTGGAGTTAGGTACCAAAGCAAGTCATGTGGTGTCTGATAATGAGCTGAGGTTTTACCAGACGGCTGACGGTAAAAAGATATTGGATAACAGCAGGAGCAACCACTTCATCTACACAGAGAACATTTATGCCGCCTACGCTAACTTTTCTACAGGGTTGGGAGATAAATGGAGACTACAGGGAGGTCTGCGGGCTGAGCAAACGGTTACAAACGGAAAATCCTTAACCCTGAACAAACGCAACAAAAACTCTTACCTGGACCTGTTCCCAAGCCTGTTCCTGCAGCAGACCGTTAACGAGAACTACCAGGTCAGCTACAGCTACAGCCGCCGCATCAGCAGGCCGCGCTACAGTGCGCTGAACCCTTTCGTATTGTACCTGGACCCTTACTCGCTCGTGTTGGGCAACCCGGATCTGAAGCCACAGTACACGCACTCATTCTCTGTGACCCAAACACTGCAGCAGCGCTACAACCTGGTGCTCGATTATGCTGTCACAAAAGACTTTATTGTGGAGGTTCCGGCAAAGACATCATCAGACGAGGTAACCTTATTTCAGCAGCAGAACATGGACGACATGCAAAGCGCAAGTGCGACACTGGTTGCCCCGGTAAGGGTGGCTGCGAAGTGGGAAATGAACAACAGTGCTACGGTGCTGTTCCAGAGCTTCGCGCAGACAAGAGGTGACCAGGTGCTGGAGAACGAGCAGGTAACGTTTATGGCACAGTCGAGCCACAATGTGCAGTTGCCGGCAGGCGTGCGCATGGAGGTTAATGCCGGCTACCGTGGCCCAGTGGCTTATGGCTTGTATGAACTGTACGGCAACTGGTGGGTGGATGCCGGTCTGAAACGCTCGTTCCTGAATGATAAACTGGACCTGAGCCTGAACGTAACCGACATATTCAGAAGCAAAAAGATGGAAGGAGAGACACAGGTAGAGGGTTACGCCATCAGCGCGGAGCAGTATCATGGCACGCAGAGCTTCCGCATTAACCTGCGCTACCGCTTTAGCAAAGGTGCAAAGGTGGAAATGAAAAAGCGCAACATAAACCTGGATGAGGTGAACAGGGCAGGGGACAACTAAAGATGTAGAGGTATCAAGCAGGTGCAATCATAGAATAGCAAGCCTATCAGGTACAGTTACATAGTTTAAATGAAAAGTGTAAGTGTCCAAGGACAGTTAGAAATAAAAGCCGCTCCACGTTAAAAGGAGCGGCTTTTACTGTTGTAGATCACTCGAATATGCGGGGCCTGCTATCTTGGTCTCCATTCTTATTGTCTGGATAGCAGGCATGTGGTCTGCGCTGCTCCTTGTGCTGCTCTCAGACGCAGATTCTGTCAGGGACAGCAGCACACACCTTCCTGCGGATTGGGTTGAAAAGCTTTATTTCGCTGGTTTTACGCTCTCCACCCTAGGCACAGGTGATTTTTCCCCGGCCAGCGATGCATGGCGGGTAGTTACCAGTCTCTCGGCTTTCGCCGGTATTGCCTTTATCACCACATCCATCACCTATTTTGTGCCCGTACTGTCAGCCGTGAATCTCCAGAGCAAGATCAGCCTCTACATCGCCAGCATGGGCAAAACGCCGCAGGCGATCCTGATAAACAGTTGGAATGGTAAAGACTTTTCCTCTTTTTTCGACAATGCCTCCGACCTGGCCGACATGATCATGCAGCATACCCTGAACCACCGGTCTTACCCCATGATCCATTACTATCATAACAGCAGAGAAGATAAATCCATCAAACGGTCCCTGGTGATGCTGGATGAAGTTGTCCTGGTCCTTATGCCTGCAGTATCCGAGGATTCCTGCAAAGATAAGCTGAAGCTCAAAATGCTACGAGTTACTCTTGATACTTACATTGACATTGTGAAAGGAGCCTCCTCCAAAAATAGCCCTGATAAGGGAACAGCCCCTGAGCCTGATCTTTGTGAGCTGCGTGAGGAGGGTGTTCCTTTGCATGAAGATGCAACCGGATATGTAGCACGCCAGGAGGTAAAGCAGCACCGGCAGAAGCTTACGGCGCTGCTGGAAAGCGATGGCTGGACCTGGCAGGACGTGTATGGAACAGGTTAGCTGTTACTTCCACAAAAGAGCAGTAGAAATAGAAATGAGGGTAACGTAAAGCTAAAAAGGGAGGGCCAGGCCCATTAGCGGAACCAAGCCTCCCCTTTGTGAGATGTAGCACCTGTTTTTGTTTCCTTGCTTTTCAAGGTTTCAAAAAGAAATGCTAACTAAACTGCCTTACACTCCGAAGTAGGTATTGTAGGCGCCGTACTCGTTCTCGTCCAGCATACCGTCTCTGTTCTCGTCCCAGAGGCCGAACAGGCCATCTGTGTACTCCCGCTCGGTGAGCATGCTGTTTCTGTCCGTGTCCCAGCTGTTGAACCAGCCGTTTTTGGCAAAATTCGTCCCGAACTCGACTTCATCCAGTACGCCGTCTGCATTGCCGTCCCAGGTGATCCAGTCTTCATTCTCCATCCCAAAGTCGCTGGTAGCAGTCTTCCACTCGTTCTCGTCCAGCCTGTTGTCGTTGTTGGTGTCCCAGGTGTCGTAGAAGCCTCCCATGTACTCGTTCTGGTCGAGCATGTTGTCATCGTTCACGTCCCAGTCTTCATAGTAGTTGGTGGAGGCGAAGGTGGTGTTGAACAGGTTTTTATCCCAAGTGCCTGTGGTAGTAACTTCAACCTCTTCTTTTTCGATGTCATCAAGGATGACGCCATCCTCTACAGCCTCTTTTCCCGGATTGCAGGCTATCAAACCACCCAGAAGAGTAAGGCAGAGTCCCCATTTAATTGTCCTGTTGATTCTGTTCATTCTTTTCATAGTTAATTATAGTAAGTTGCTGGTTTGGAGATTTATAGGTGCATGTTAAGCTTTACGAAAGGTGCTGTACATCGTTTAGTGAACATCCCCTTTAGCGTCTCAGCATTAGTGAAATGTATCTTCTGAAACAGCTTCTCACCGGCAGGCTAGTTTGTGAGCTTGCTGGAGCTATTCATCGTTTTACATGATACCAGTTTAAATGGATAAAATGTATGTCAGGGTTAGCAAGCGCAGGTTCACTCTTGGTGCCGTATTTTAAATTGTATCGGCTGTGTTGTGCTTTATACAAAGGTTGTTGCTTTTAAGCCTGTTCAATCCACAGGATCTACCCTGAAGTCTATCGCTGCTGTACTCCACTCGTTCTTAGAGGTACAACTGTCGTTAATTGCTCCCAAGGTTAGTAAATTCAGAATGTGCTAAGCTATAAGATAACATGTCCTTTTCAGGCACGTACAGATTATGCACTCCACTCCAATTGCTGCCCTGGGGCGCAAACACTATGAATTTAAAGCTTCTAGATCCTGCCGAATACCTGCCTTCTGTTCCCCCAAAATTTGTGAAGCGCTTTGCCCGGATAGGCTTGGCGGCAAAAGGCGTTGTATATTTCCTATTGGGCGTGCTGGCCCTGGTGGCGGCGCTTGAATGGGGCAGGGACAGCCAGAAAATAAACAGAAAAGAGGTCTTTCTCTTTATAGAAGATCTGTTTTTTGGAAAAGCCCTCCTGCTGATTGTTTCTTTCGGCTTGGCGTGCTACTGTTGCTGGAGGTTGCTACAAGCCATAATAGACACGGAGGGAAAGGGATCCGGCTTAACAGGGCTTGTCTACAGGGCGCGCTACGGGGCCAGTGGAGCCTTCTATGGGCTTTTATCGCTTGTGGCGGGCAGGCTGGCAGTAGGCAGCGGTAGCGGCAGCGAGAGCATTAGGCAGGAGTTCGTCACAGGAGTGCTGCAGAAGCCCTTGGGGCAGTGGATAGTTCTCTTCGGTGCCGCGCTTATGGCCCTTGGTGGAGCTTTCTTTATTTACGAAGGCTTATCAGAGAGATACAGGAAAAAGATAAAAGAGGCCGGTTTAGGGCACAAAGCTGAAGAGGCAATGATTAAAACCGGGAAAATTGGCTATGTCTCCCGTGGCACAGTTTGGTGCATCTTCAGCTATTTGCTCGGGAGAGCCGCATTAAATGCGAAGAAAGGGGCAGCCGAGAGTGCCTTCCATTTTCTCGAAAGCGCAACCTACGGTGCTTACCTTCTTGGGGCAGTGTCGCTTGGCCTGATGTGCTATAGCATGTTTGTTTTCATAGAGTCCAGGTTCCGCTACAAAGACCATTAAATTCTGTTTTGTTCTGAACTTGGCCATAATCCAGCTTGTAAGTCGATTCCTGTGATTCTCGAGGTTCATAGGTTAGGATCGGGAACTAAAGCTGACTAAAACGCTGTCCAATCCCAACACTCTCGTCAAAGTAGTTGTACTTTCCGTAATTCAAGTTAAAAATTGAGCCTTCAGGAAGTGCGGTTTTTGTTGTCACCATTTTCTTTTCATCGTGGTCCCTCTGGTTATGACCTGAGATGGGGGCAGAATTGCATTGGCATAACTAAGATTGGAACATAAGAGCCCCTTCCATCTTAGTTAGTGCCATGCAGTTATTTTCCCTTTTACTTGAGAGGATTGATGATTTTTAACTGGTTTTCTTCTTTTAATTCCCTACCTTTTGTCTTTGAGTCTAGGAGCACAAAGGCACAAAAAGCAGCGCATAAGCAAATAAATTAACTGAGAACTTATCCTAATATAACTCCGTGCTTCTCGGCTATCAGCTTCATAACTCCCTTGTCAGCGCCAGGTTGCACTAGTGAATGGCTAAGGTCGCGGAGGAAGTTCTCATGTCCGCCGGGGGTGAGGGTTACAAGAATCTTACCTTGTTGCAGACCTGAGTTTTTAAAGTTGTGCCTTGTCCCGCGTGGAATGGTGATGGTGTCGCCTGCTGTGCAGCCGTGTGCCTCATCACCTAGCAGAACCTCAAAATTACCCTCTACCACATAGATGATCTTGTCCTCCTTGCTGCAGATGTGAGGTGGTGAGCCTGCACCAGGTGCTACTTCCTGCTCAAGCACAGAAATGAGGCCGTTGCTGGATTCCGCATTTTGCTTTACGGTAATTTTGAGTCCCATCATGGTGAAGGAGTCTCCCTGGTTTGCCTTTGTGATTTTTTCCTTTATCATTTTTTTCATGTTTTATCTCCCGTCCGCTGCCGAGGTCATTTTAGGATGGAGGCCCAGCGGAGCCTCTGCTAGTGCAAAACATAACTTCATTTTGCACTACAAACATAGCAGGGAGTGAGGGTTAAAACCGTTAACAAAAGATAAGAAAAGAGGGCTAACAGGAAATTCTTTTCCTGATCCGGCTAAGGCTCACTGCCGTTACCCCTATCATCGAGGCGATGTGATGCTGTGGAACCCGTAGAAACAACTCGGGCTGGTTCTCCATAAGGTACTGGTAGCGCTGTTTTGGCGTAAGTCCGAGAAAGAAGCGAATGATCAGCTCCTGGTCTGCCATGATTCTCTCAGCGATGGTGCTACGTAACCTGTAGAACTCTGGCTGCTGCTTAAGAAGCTCTGTATAGGCAGCAAAGCTCAGGGAACGTATTTTACACTCCTCAAATGCTTCAAAAACCTGCTGGTTCTCCGTCTTGAACATCATGCTAATACAAGGTCCTGTAAAGCTGCCTTCAAAGTAGAAAGAGGCAGTGACCTCCTTACTCTCCAGGTAGTAGAGCATTCTCACACAGCCTTTCTCAACAAAGAAAACCTCATTGGCCACCCGTCCCGCGGGTGCTATGAGTTCTCCTTTGCGAAACGCCTTTAGAGGCATTGCTTTTGCAAATTTCTCAAGAAGGGTCTTGTTAAGTCCTGATTTAAGGTCAACAAGCTTATTTAGCAGAAAGTCAGCAGGTTCCATGGGGACAAAATGTTTGATTTTAATAGCATATTTTAATCAATATTTAGAGGTTTAGCAAATATCTAGGCTGTTTTCCCTGTCTCACAGTTCAAAACTGATTTGTAAGACGAGTTGAAAAGAAACAGTAGCTGTGGTGGTAGCATGGATAGGTGGGTATGAGATTAGTTGAGCAGTACGTAAAACCCTTCCGCGAATTTGACGCTTTGCTCTCATATATAAACCATATGGCCCTAAGATAGATAAGATTCCGGAAGGCTGAGAGTATGCAGGCAGTGTCCGTGAAATACAGTAACGCTCCCCTTACAACATTAAGTATAACGACTGGAAGAAGCACAAATTGGAGGCCTTCAGCCGCGAGATCGCGAGCAAGTCGGTCCGGGAGGCATTCGGCGTGATGCTGCTCTCCTTCCTGGTGATCGGGTTAACCACGCTAGCGGTGTCTTACTTTAACCCGGAGATGCAGCTGCCTGCGGTGGCGTTTGAGGCCTTCTCCGCCTTCAGCACAGTTGGGTTGAGCCTGGGCATAACAGGGGATCTGAGTGCGGGCAGTAAAGTGGCCATCATCATTACCATGTTCCTTGAGAGTGGGCATCTACACACTCATAGCCAGCATCGTGGCTAAGGTAAACACCAGGTATTACCGCTATCCCTCCGAGAGGATCATTATCACTTAAGAGAAAGACGTTATATGAAGTTCATCATTATTGGTTTAGGGTATTTTGGCTCTTCGCTCTCCATCAAGCTGACAGACATGGGGCATGAGGTAATCGCCGTGGACAAGGACCTGGAGAAGGTTACCATGTACAAAGACCGGATCACCCACACCGGTGCGCTTGATGCCACGAGCATACAGGCCTTGTCCACCCTGCCGCTCAGAGAGACCGATGTCGTGTTGGTGGGGATAGGGGAGGACTTCGGCGCCTCGGTTATGGCCGTGGCAAACCTGAAGCAGTTGCAGGTGAAAAAGCTCATCGGCAGAGCCATCTCCCTTCGTGCTGGAGGCTATTGGCGTGGACAGGATCATCAGCCCTGAGGCAGAGTCGGCAGAGCGCCTGGCTAAAAGCCTGGACATGAAAGGCGTTGTGGACTCGTTTGAGTTATCAGAGGAATACAACATTATAGAGGCAACTGTGCCCGAGCCATACGTGGGGAAAAGCATAGCGGAGGCAAACTTCAGGACTGAGTTTAACGTGAATGTGCTGACTATCCTGCGGATGAGAGAACGCAAAAACCTGTTTGGAAAAGACTATAAAAAAGCCTGTCGCAGTGGGGGTTGTCTCGGCTGAAACGATTATGGAAGGAGGCGACGTGCTTGTGCTGTTCGGTAAAACCAAAGACATCAAGAGGCTTCTGATGGCATAGCACTTACTGTAAGTAAGCTATGGTTATGCTAACGGGCTAATCCTCTCCCTGGTAAGGTTCTGGTAGAAGCATCCAGGCTATTCCCTGGATGTGATGACATCGTAATGCTGTAGGGTAAAAATGTCTCCAGCAGCATTGACATACCCTAGTTCAACTGTCCTGTCCCCAGCTTTATCTTTAAAAGTAAAATCTTTTAAAGTAAAAATGATTGGACCTTCCAGCTGCGGATACTGATCTTCAATAGGAATCCACTCCATAGTTTTAGCTGGCCAAAAGTTTCTTAAAGATTAATCTGTTTTGACCTTCGTTCATGACTCAGCCTATTTTTACTGTATAACACTTTTTGCAGATACTCTAGCCTGTTGACGCCGTAACCGGCTTTCAAGAAAACAGGGCCCACAGGCGCCTGGAAGAATACCTGATAGCTGGCGTGGTGTCCGAATAGTGTTCGAAGTGAAAAAAAAAGGCCTTCAGCGTTAACTGAAGGCTTTTCGTGTAGACCAAAGGATGGTGAGGCACAGCATCTCTCTGGTAGTATCATTTCTCATCCAAACAACAGCGTCGTCCTGCTCCCCATTCCGGGAAGTGTATTTAAATCATAAAGGTTATACAAAGCACTTAGCACAGGTAGTGCAGTAACATCTCAAATACCTGCAAATCGTAAAACTATTTACCGGCATCTAGACAAGCCTTTACTGATTTTTCCTTTTATAATACATATCCAATGGCAAAGCCAGCTACAACCGGCACAAGCCGAAAAGCCTTAAAGACTGCTGGTATTGTGCTTGTAAGCCTACTGGGTTTCTGTTTGGTTGTGTTGGTTGTACTGTATTTCCTGGCCGAGCCACTTGTAGAGCGTTATATAAAAAAACAGGTTGCCCGTCAGACCAATGAACTATACCACATTGAGTTAAGTGATCTTCAGCTTCACTTTCGCACTAGAAGCATCACTTTGAAAGGACTGCACCTCTACCCGGACACCACAGTAAACAATCAGCTAAAGGAAAAAGGCCAGGCGAGCCAGAGTCTCTTCGACATTCATGTACCAAGGCTGGAAATAAAAAACATAAATCTAACTGATCTGATTTTTAACAATCAGTATAAAGTGAATACTGTTGTAGCAGAACGCCCGGAGATCACGCAGCTGCTGAATAAGACTGGACAGGAAAACAGAAATTATAGAAGCAAAGGAGGGGCTATGGAAGCTGTGCGCATCCGGCAGCTCGAAATACAGGATGCAAGCTATCGGTACCTGGCAGAGGGACTACAAAGCAGACCTAAACATCAAATTCATAACCTTTCGCTACAGGTTCGGGGCGTGCGGCTGAACGTAGAGGAACAGCAGGATATTGCAGAGATGCTTCAGGCAGATGAGGTTGAACTACGCTTAAATAATTATACTTATCATTCCCCGGACAGTGTGTATTCAGTACGGCTAGGGCGACTTTCCTATTCCTCCAGGCAACAGGCGCTGAAAGCAGTAGAGGTGGAGGTGCAGCCTGATATTCAGGTAAACGCGGCTCTTCCTAAGAATCTGGCCCACCAGGTAGTCTATCAGCTGCATGCACCAAAGCTACATATAAAAGGTCTGGATATAGGAGCAACCTGGCGCTCAAAGCAGTTGCACCTCGACCAGTTACTGTTGAATCGTACTGCTCTGCATTTAACCGAAGACCTTACTATACCTGATGCTGCTTCATTTCCTGGCCTGGCTGAAATTTACGCCGACCTGTCGCCTTACCTGAAAGAGATTAGTATAAGGGAGTTGCGCCTGACTGACGGCAGCTTCAAGTACAGGCAGAAAAACACTGCCATTCAAACTATCCATAGTCTCGAAAAGGGAGATATTTACCTGCAATCTCTGCAACTAGATTCTGCCACCCTTTTTACACCGAAAGAAAAAGCCTTCGCAGCAGCAATAGGGATTACGACAAAGACCTATACCTACAGCCCCCTAAATAACCCATATACCCTGAAGTCAGAGAGCATGAAGCTTTCTACATGGGATAAAACCTTGCATGTAGTTGGCCTACATTTGAATGGTGACTGGAACAAAAATGATAAACTGAAAAGCCTGAACAAGGCCAAGCGCACATTTTACAACATTTCCCTGCCACACTTGCAATTCAGAGATATGGACCTGTTGAGGGCTCTGCGCACATCCCGGCTGACAATAGGAACTATAACCGCAGCACAACCAGTCATAGATGTGCGTACCGACCAGATGGTAGAAACACAGGATGCAGGGCCGGATCTGGAGGAGCTGTACCGGCAGGTTTCTGGCTTTGTAAACAAACTGGAAGTAGGAGAGATAAACATTACGGATGCCTCACTTACACAGCACAGCAAAAACAGAGCTACTCAGCTCCTGCAGCAGCTGGATCACGCCTCGCTGAAAGCCATTGGTTTAGTGGTAGATTCTGCCTTCATTTTCAATCCGGATAAAAAACTGCCTCTGCAGGATATGGTTGGAACTGCCCGTAACTACCGCTACCAGATGCCTGACAATACGTATACCTTTGCCCTGGAGGGTCTGCGCTACTCCACCAGGCAGAAGGAATTCTCTGCCCGTTCGGTAGATGTGATCTCCAGCATCAGGGAAAACGACCGCCAGAAACTTTTCGATAACGCCAGCCGCAATCTCTTCGACCTTTCAGCCAACACACTGCGAATAACTGGTCTGGATCTGGTTAATACATTTAATACCGGGCGGCTGGAGGCCGACTATTTGCTGCTCCGGCAACCGGATGTGGCTATCCTGCTGGATCGTAAAGTGGCAGCTTCAGAATCTGGTAAGCAAGGTGCAGGGGAGGGACTCTTTAAATATTTGGATATTGTTTCCTTAAAAACGATCCGGCTGGAAGATGGCTCCTTTACCTTTAACGAAAAGCTGGAACCGGTTATGCAAACGCACTTGCTGGAGCACGCCACCGCCACGATTTCAGGATTTCAGCTGACATCTGCCAGTTTTGAGAACCTGAGCCAAGCACTCCCTTTGGAGGAGATGACCCTGCTGGCAAAAAACTACACTTACAGGACCACCGATAGTCTGTACACCATCCGGTTGGACAGCCTGCACTATTCCAGCAGGCAACAGGAGGTTATCGCCCATACCTTAACGGTAAGCGCCGACAGGGAAGTAAACGAACGCCTGAAAGCTGATTACCCGGAACTTGCCAGCCGTAACCTGATCGATATTTCATCGGAGAGGTCCCGGATAACCGGATTTAACCTGATCCATGCCTACGCAACGGGGCAATACCACATGAGCAAGTTGCTGCTCTCAGGCCCCAGGGTAACTATTCTGCAGGACCACAGCGTAAATCTTTTGAAAGTAAAAGTTCCGGTCTGGCAGGATACGAAAACAACCAGTGAAGCGATGCAACAGCTGCCTGACAGAGAAACGACTTTCCGTGTGGAACGACTGGAGATAGATGATGGCACGTTTGATTTTCACATTCTGGAGGACACGATTCGTATCAGCCAGACCCTGGAGCACGTAGCGCTGGAAATAGATCAGTTTCGGTTAGTATCGCTGGAGGCTTCTGATCCCCTTGAAATTTTTGATGTGGAGGACTTAAGTATACTTGTGGGAGGCTATACCTTCTTCACGCGCGACAGCCTGTATGCGCTCGAGGTAAAAGCAATGAGAGCCTCGATGAGCAACAGATCACTTTCTATAGATAGTCTACGCCTGCGGCCACTTTATAGTAAAGAACAATATGCAAGCCTATTCAGGTATGCCCGTGACCGTAATGACCTGACAGTACCTGAGATTGAGATGCGAGGCATCAGCTTGCGGGCTTTGTTCAACAACCAGGATATAGTTGCGCTTAATATGTTGATCCGGAATCCGGTAGTGGAAATTTATCGAGATAACCGTTTAGGATTTGATCCCGATAAAAGGCCACCTACGCTGCAAAGCGCATTACGTGGTGCTGGGGTTTATATTAATCTGGATACAATACATGTGGAAAAAAACTACCTGGTACACCCCGTTATCGGCATTGATGGTATTAAGCCTGCAGTATTCATGTTGGACAAAATTCGCTTGCAAGCTTATAACATCACTAACGATACAGCACTCATCCGCCGGAAGAACATGTTAACTGTACATGCTTCCGCACTGTTTATGGGCGTTAGTACCCTGCAGGCTCATTTTCAGTTTCAGCTGGACCATCCGGAAGACCGGTATACCTACGAAGGCACCTTGGAACCAATGGATTTTAAGGCTTTAAACCCTTTGTTAGAGAACCTGGTATTTATGCGGATAAAAAGCGGGCAGATACATAAAGCGACTTTCAAGATAGAGGCTACCAGAAATGAAGCCACAGGACAGGTACACTTCCCTTATAATAATCTTAAGGTACAACTACTGAACAAACATGATCCGGATAATCCTGGTTTGGTTTTAAAGACAGGTAGCAGATTGATAAATATGTTTGTTATCAAATCTAATAATCCTTCCTCCTGGGGCAAGTTTCGGGAGGGAGATGTTAAAGAGGCGCGTGACCCAAAGCGATCAGTATCCTACCATATAAGCCAGTCTATGCTTGATGGTGTTACTACTAGCCTGATGACAAAATTGGTGTATCAGATAGTTTCCAGATTTGTTGACTTTTAATTCTTTAATGGCAGTTGAAAAACGTATGCTGGTCACTACTAAGGCTAGCTAATGTGAGGCTTCCTGAAAAGCGAAAAGCTGCTTGAACTAAATCAGGCAGCTTTTAACTCATGAATAAACGGGTTTCTTACTTTCCGGGGATGATGTCGATGATAACCGTACGGTTATAGAATCGCTCTTCGGGATATTTGTTATTGAATGGTGCCAGTTTCTGGTCTTCGCCAAATCCGTGCACTTCAAAGGTCACATCTTTTCTGCCTGCTTTCGCCAGGCTGTTCTCGATGATCCTTTTCACATCGTTAGCACGAGCCAGCGACAGGTTTTTGTTGTTGGTATCGTCACCGATAATGTCAGTGTAACCGTGTATGATCACTTTGCCACCTTGTGGTATTTCAGGAGTCACAATTTCAGTCAGGTATTTCTCGTAAGTAGTTATCGCTTTAGAGTCGTTGAACTCATAAAGTACACTATAACGCTGGCCTTCTTCGTCTTTGGCCGGAGTCCAGAGTACCATGTTCACGGTAGCTTCTTTCTTCTCGATGGTACCGTCTTCTTTGGTGCCCAGCATAGTTACCAGGTACGTGCCTTTAGGGCGTGTTCCTAATATGGATTTGCCTGGTATACTTACAGTTTCCTGCATGTATGGTCCGAAGTTCTGAACGATGCCTTTGTCATCTGTCATGTTCATAGACCAAGAAGTGTAAGCCTTATCAGAGCCAGATGCGGTAAACGTTACATAACTGTCAAGCGGTGCTTCCTGTATGGCTGATATCACTACCGGTTTCAAGGCAGCTTCAGGGCCACTCTGGAATTCCATCAGCAAGGCCGGTGCGTTACTTTCGATAGACACACGACGGTCACCTTCACGAAGCAGTTCCAGTTCTTTGGTACCACCCGGTTGTTCCGATGGCAGCTTAGGTTTGTTACGTCCTTCCATAGCGATGCGCGAAGCATTGATGCCAAACGTATTTACAAGGTAGCTTTTCACAGTTTCAGCCATTACGGTACCTTCCTGCGGACCATTCTCTGATGAACCTACCAGGGTTATGGTTGCCGATGGATTTTTGCCTAAGCGGTCACCAAGTATGTTCAGTACATTATAGTATACTGTCATCTCACGATCAGAGCGGCCAGCTAATGTTTTAGGAGTAAATACTTCCAGCTGATCTTCTTTAAAGTCTTTTACCTGGTCTTTCTCAAGCAGCACATAACGATCCGGAATGGCTGTAGAACCCTGGTTAAAGAACACATAGTTACGAAGCGGGAAGGTCTCTCTTACCCTGCGGTCTGCCGTAATATTGGTAGGCGAGTTAACCGTGAACTGCACATCGTTGGCAGCTATTGTTGCGTTTGGCTTACCTCGTCCTAACTTTATAGCGGCACCAACTCTTAACGTGTTTACCGTCATGGTTTCGATGCTGCGCGGCGACTGGCCGAAGTATGGCTGGTACGTTACAAATGGAGTAAGTACAAGTTGTGTGCGGTTGTTCTGTGAGTTAAGCGGAATGTCGTAACCAGCACCCACCTGCATCGAAAGAAGTCTCTCTTTTACATCGCTCAGGTCACCTTTTACGCTAGAGCTTGTCTGCTGATCCGTATAAGCCGGGTTTACGCCCTGCTCGTAGGTGAATTCTTTCTTCACATTAAAGGCCAGTCTCGGGCCACCCATCAGGTAAAACCCTGAGGCTTTGAAAGGAGAGAAGCGCAGGCTTGGCTCTACTGTAATGTAGCTTAGCTTGGTACTCAGGTCTGCAGGGCAATCGCAAGCGGTTGTCTGTTGGTTAAATTCACCTCTGCGGCTATCGTAACCTGTCTGCAGCATCAGTCCCCATCTCGATTCCGGGCGACGATACTCTATAAGTGGCGCTGCAAAAAGACCTACACCGTTGCCTTCATGAAAAGTTACAGGCGGCGTAAGCTGCGAGTTCAGTTTATGAGTAGAACCGTTGTAGAAGTTGAAGTTTGCACCGGCTGATGCACCAAACCACCACGATGGTTTAGTGAACGGAGCATTCTGGGCCTGGGCCGGAGCCTGTATTCCTGTAAAGATAATGGTGCTAAGTACGATACTTTTGAGCGCAAGCTTAGAGGCAGACCACGCTTGGCGCGATCCGGTATTGTTATTTTTGATCTTCATGTTCGTGTTGATTAAGGCTTCTCGATGATGTTTGTGTTGGTCATTACAACCGCGCCGTTTCTGGCAAGCATTCTACCTACTGCTCTGGCACCTGAGTTCATGGTGATAGAGGTCAGGGCAAGTATATTTCCTTTAAAGGAAGTACCGTCGCCTATAGTTGCTGAGCTGCCTGTTTGCCAGAAGATGTTTTTAGCCTGTGCGCCGCCTGTAAGTATAATGTTACCGCCTGCGCCACCAACTGTGGTAAAGTCCGAGGCTATTTGAAAGATCCAGACGGCATTCGGGTCGCCTTGTGCATCCAGTGTTAAGTCACCGGCCTGTACCAGTAAAGTTGAAGTTGATTTGTAGATACCCGGTGCAAGTGTTTTACCACCCTGGTCGCCGGCTACGGTAGCTGGTGCCGGAGAAGAGGCTCCTTCAGCAAACAGATACGCTTCTAACAAATCCTGCTTAGCTTGTAACAACATAGCTGCAGTTCCCGGAGGTGCAATATCATCTGATGCATAAATGGCGCCGTTCACAACTATAGCCGGCGGGAAACCGGTTACTGATGAGCGAACACCAGGAGTTATGCCTACATCTAAGTTTCTGATCTCACTGAAGCCAGCATTGTTACTGATACCTACACCTGCAAAGATACCGAAGCGGCCAACCGATTTAAGGTCAACGCCCATTGCCGGGGAACCGGGTTGTGTATTGTCAGCTCCCGTCGTAAAGGTCCAGGTATAGTTAGCAGCCAAAGGAGCATTATTTTTACTCTTGGCAGCTGTAGTTATAGTTGCAGTATAAGTTGTGTTGGCAGCCAGGTTATTCTCAGGTGAGAACTTAGCTGTAGTACTAGTATAGCTGATGCTGCCGGCTATAGTTGATGTACCATTTTTCAGGGTAAACGAAGTGGCTGTGATCGTTGAAGGAATCATTGCTTCACTGAATCCGGCATTGATCACTTGATTTCGGGGCACACCAGTTGCCAGGTTAAGCGGGTTTGTTAAAACTACTGCTGGTATTGAAGCAGCGATGGTAGTAAAGGTCCAGACATAATCTGTTTGTAGCGCGTTACCCAGTACATCTTTAACAGAGGGAGCAACTCTGCCTGTGTAAGTGGTGGCATAATTTAGTTCGTTTTCAGGTATAAAGGTAAGGGTGTTGGTTTCGGTGTTGTAGGATATTTCGCCTGGTATTTTTTCCGATCCTGTTAAGGTGAAAGATGATTGGGTGATAGTCTCAGGGTTCATTTCCTCATTAAAGGTAACTGTAACATGAGAGGTGAGAGGGACCGAGGTGGCTCCGTCTTCAGGAGTGGTACTTATAACAACGGGGCAAACCCCAAGATCTTCTATGAATGTATCCTCTTTACATCCGGCAATTACAACAACCGATGCAAGCGCAAGGGTAGTCACTAGTTTTCTTAAATTCAATCTGTGTTATTTATTTTTTCCGTTACTGGCGGGTGCGTGCATCTTTATTAAGCACGGCAGTATTTGATGATACAAAGGTGGGGCAATTCAAACTGCTTTATGTTACACAGTAAAAAAACTATATTACATAAATCACATGTTTTCGAGATTGGCCATGCGTTTATGCTTTAGTTTCTTGTAGAACGAAGGGGAGAGGCCGGTTACTTTTTTAAACTGGTTTGATAAATGGGCCACGCTGCTGTAATGGAGCATGTGGGCGATCTCCGTTAAAGTAAGTTCTTTGTACAGGAGCAATTCTTTCACTCTTTCTATTTTGTGCGAAATGATGAATTGCTGAATCGTGATGCCTTTTACTTCTGAAAAGATATTAGCCAGGTAGGTATAATCGTAGTTTAGTTTATCGCTTATAAAGTCGGAGTAGTTAGCCTTCGGGAATTCATCAGAGTAGTGGATCATCTCGATGATGACGTTCTTTATCTTCTCGATAAGGATGCTTTTCCTGTCATCCAGCAACTCTAAGCCAGATACCAGCAGATTCTCTTTTAGTTGTGAGCGCTGTTCCGGTGTAATAGTACCCAGTATCTCCACAGTGCCCAGGTCAACTACTTCATATTGTAGCCCGAGATTGAACAATTCTGCCTTCACCAGCATTTTGCAGCGTTGGCTAACCATATATTTAATAAACAGTGTCATAGCGTTCGTTGAGTCTCTTAAGTTGTTTTGACGAGCTATAGAGAGCCTGTTTTAAACTAAAATATGTATGGTTTAACTGTGTTCCTCCCCAAATATACTGACTGCTTTTTCAGTTTCGGGCTACGGCATGGAATTGATCCGGCTGATATGATAACAACTAATGCTGATCGCTCAGTATCAGGAGTATTTTTTTAAAATTCAGGGGTTTTTGGAAATAGACTATATCGGGGCTTTCCACTGACCAGTCCATATCATCGTACCGCGAATTGTTGCTGTTAAGCACTATCTTTGTTATCCTATGATCTACCAGTTTCAGACTTTCCAGCTCCCTCAGAAATAAGATGCCATTCATTACCGGCATCTCAATGTCTGATATAATGACCACTGGCATTTGACACATTTCAAAGTCTGATTTTAAGATACCCAGCGCCTCAGACCCACTTTCTGCAGTTACAATCTCTCCCACTTCATCATGCTTTTTCAGCAGCTGTTTCAGGATATAGATGTAAGTGCTGTCATCGTCTATCAGTAATATTTTTTTCTTCATCCTCTCGACAATTTGCCATAACAGGCACTGTTGTATGATGTTAAAAATGTGTTAAACTAAAACCGGAATAATGTTGCACCTCAAAATGCATGTTACATTATTCGCACGTGTTGAAAATAGTAAGATCTATAGTTGGTCTATTTAAGCTATAAAATTCTTTAAAGTAGCTGCATCTTGTTCTATCGGAAACAGAAGGCTGATTTATACTTACAGGTAGTGTTACATTTGTAATAACACTGCCTGTAAGTTTATACCGTAACATGCATACTGGATATTCCCAAACCAGCCAATACCCGGCTTCTAACATTTAAAGCGCCTATTATGCGGTTAACAGGTGTCGGTTCCATCCTGATAAGGGTTGGTATCGCTATAATGCCGGCCTCTTCTGCTTTATCAGGGTCTTTCTGGATGTCAATAATTTCAAGCTGATAGTTTCCGTTTAAATTTTCCCTGCAAATCTTGAGTAATGTGTCCACGGCCTCAACTGAATTAAGGCTATGTCCGTTAATAAAGAGCTGAAATATATGCATGCTCATTGATTAAATTTTGGCTGATATTGCCGGTTAATTACCGGCTAATGATGGTTGCTTTTTATTTGTTACTCAAGTTTAATAAGTATAGGGCTGCCTGTAAGTATGCCGCTTATGCCTTCAAAGTGTTTTCCTATGTTGGCTCCTTCATCTGTTATAGTAAACTTTCGGATAGAGGTGTCATGTTTGGAGCCGCGCATTTTAAGCACCGCTATACTGCGTTGCATCTCCCCGGACATCTCTACATAGCGCAGCAGAATAATGGTATCCGTGATAGGAGAGATGTTTCCTTCCGTATCGGATGTGCCACCCGCCAGCAACGGTGTATTTGACGTAAACAAGCCTGTTATCTCATGATGCTTCAGATACGATGTAAAAGCGATGATAAACTCCCGGAAGCCTTTATCAGAAGAAGCCCGAGATAAGGCAGATAAACTATCGATCGCGATTCTATCAGGCTTGAACGTTTTTACAATTTCCTGGATATTAATGAAATGATCCTCCAGTGATGAGATCTCAGGATAAATGCAGATAACTTTCAGCAGTCCTTCATCTTCCAGTTGTTTAAAATCTATACCCCAGCTTGCTGCATTACGGTATAGTTGCTGGCTGCTTTCTTCAAAAGCCATAAGCAGACAGCGCTCTTTTCTCTCCCGGATTCCATTTACAAAGTTAGTGACCATTAATGTTTTACCAGCACCTATTGCCCCGGACACAAGGTTGATAGAGCCTTTATAAAAACCGCCGTTTATCATTTCGTCCAGGGCAGGTATACCTGATGTTACCCGCTCATTAGATGTGATATGCATCAGGTTCATGGCTGATAACGGGATGATAACGATAGCTTTCTCAGCGCTTATCGAAAACGGATTTTCACCTTTCTCGTGGTTACTTCCCCTGAACTTAAGTATCTCTATAGTTCTTCTGCGCTTTTCGTTATGCAACACATTCCGGAGTATGATCACGTTATCTGTCAGGAATTCTTCTACACCAAAGCGCGTGATTTTGCCATATTCTTCCAGGCGTTCAGCTGTGATGATAGACGTAGCTCCCAGCCGCGAAAGTGTCAGGGCTACTTGTATTAGCTCCCTGCGGATGGTATGCATCTCTTCGTGGAATTGCGTAAATATGCTGCCGATGGAGTCTATAACTACCCGTTGAGCGCCACATTTTTCTACCGCTCTTTCTAACCTTATTCTGAAAGCGCTTAGGTCAAAATCACCAACTGCTATTATATTTTCTTCTTTGGGAGCAGCATCCAAAAATATCCATTTTCCTTCTTTTTCCCAGGTGTCAATATCCCAGTTAAAGCTTTTCAGGTTATTCCGAATATCATCTACCTGTTCTTCGAAGGTAACAAACACGCCAGGCTGATCGAACAGCTGAATACCCATTGCCAGGAATTGCGCACCAAACAGCGTTTTGGCGCTACCAGAGCTGCCTGCAACAAGTGTAGTGCGGCCAAGTGGAAGGCCGCCATGGGCAATGTGGTCGAAGGAAGAGTTTCCGGTTTCTAGTTTTTGAAGGTGCATAGGCAAACGTAAGCGATTTTGGAAATAGAGAAATTGTACTGCACTTTCAGGTCGAGGTGTTACCATGACAGGAAGTATATAACTGGATTTAATAAACTTTCAGGCAGACCAGCAGCATACTAACTATTCCTGTAAAACCCATTATCTATCAGTAAGATGCTGGTTACAGTTCCGAAATAGTCAACTTAAGTCTATCCATACCTATAGTGTGAAGTGTGCACATAATAGAATAGACAAAGGTGGGGGTTATAGAGAGGCAATACTTTACATACTTGTTCAAGTATGTTTCATATTTTACAGATTTTCAAGCACGCCCGCACGCTTTTCTTTCAGATGCTTGTAGAAAGAGGGGGAAAGGCCTGTTACTTTTTTGAACTGGCTCGATAAATGGGCCACGCTGCTGTAGTGCAGGCGGTGGGCAATTTCGGTAAGGCTTAGCTCATCATAAAACAGCAATTCTTTTGCTTTCTCTATTTTATGGATTATGATGAATTGCTGTATGGTAATGCCTTTTACTTCGGAAAAGATAGTGGCTAAGTATTTATAGTTATAACCCAGTTTCTCGCTGATGTAAACAGAGTAATTCACGTTCGGCTGTTCTTCCGGCGAATTGATCATCTCTGTTATCAGTTTCTTTATTTTATCGATCAGTTTGCTTTTGCTGTTATCAAGTAGTTCTAACCCTGCCTTGTTAAGGTTTTCTGTTAGTTGTTCGAGCTGAATGTCGGTAATGTCTTTGTGTATCTCCACCACGCCCAGGTCAACTACCACATATTCTGATTGCAAACCAAGATTTGTAAGTTCGTTTTGCACCAGTGCTTTACAGCGATCGCTCACCATGTACTTGATATATAATTTCATTTGTTTTAGTAAAGTGCATACTCAAATCCGGGAGTATGGTACGGCGCTGCTACTGGCAATGAGATCAGAACCCGGTACGATGTGATGAGCAATGAGATCAGGATCTTACAATAACATGTAAGTCAGGTTCTGTGATGTATAAGTAAGACGTATGTGCGGCAACATTAATTCATTAAGCTGCAAACTATAACCTATGGTTTAAACTATAGTGTGCCTGCTGCATCAGATACCAGTATAACCGCAAAATAGTTTATCCTGTAACTGGTCTCCGGTTTTTAACCGGTACATCAGTTACAGGATAAACTACTCTGTTTTGGCTATAGTTGATTAATGAATGGCGATGCCTATAGTTGATACACCTGTAGAAAGGTCTAAGAAAGCACCAACTCTGTTATTAAAATGGTATTCTGTACCAATGTGCAGGTCCAGGAATAGCGGGTTGCCTTTGCGGTAATGGTTCTTGTCGCCATCATAACCATCATCCCAACGCGAGTTTATAACTGCAAAACCTAATGAGCCGGCCAGGTAAAAATCCCATTTAGAATTTGCCTGCAGTATATCATCAAAGTAATACGTGCCCTTTACACCAATCGGGATGATAGTTTCGCTGTACGAATAGTTGTTGTTATCGTCGTGGTAATCGTTTGAGAAAGTAGAGAAGCTTATGAACGGGGCAAGCGTAAACCTTTTGGCTACATCAAACTCATAGTTCACGTTTATAACAGGCATTGTTCTGTTAGTATATTTATAGTAGCCGCCGTAGCCGCCAATGCCTATACCTAAGTTTAACGTGCCGCCGTGTTTTTCCTGGGCAGTCGCACTCAATGTGAAAAAGCTGATAAACAGAAAGGTTAATGTAATTGTAAATAATCTTTTCATATAATGTTTTTTAAAATTCTGAATAGGGGGTTTTTATAGTTCCTGCTTTGCCTTCCCGGAACTGTTTAAAGATGATTTTTTAAAGCACAAACAATAGCACCTAATTTCGTCTGAAAAAGGGCGTTGCTTAAAGTACTTGGCTTTTTGTATGGTTTGAGTTGTTGACCAGTAACCTGGCCGGAGATATATAACCTTAGGATTGGAATTGCTGCTTTAGTGCCTAACGTCTTTTTTGATGTACTTCCGGCAGTTTGGTAATGCTTTCGCTGATGCTGGTATTTTGTATCTTAAATTCAATCTGGGTTTTCTTATTGTTCGTTACTTGCAGTAGCCAGCCTTTCTATAGTTCAACTGTTTTTGATGATACAAAGGTGGGGCTATTCAAACTGCTTTATGTTACATAGTAAAAAAAGTATGTTACATAAATCACATGTTTTCGAGGTTAGTCATGCGCTTTTGCTTTAATTGTTTGTAAAATGAAGGGGAGAGGCCGGTAATTTTCGATAGACCAAAGGATGGAATTTTTGAACCTTATTCACAGGGGTTTTTCAAAAGCCCCTGAGCCATTTTCTGATCATGACGGCTGCGGTGGCCGTTGTGCTCGCCGGTGCTTATCAGGTGTACGTGGGGCGGTACACCAAAGCCCAGCTGTGGCAGAAGTACACCGGCCAATCAGACGAGCACGGGCAGTTGCTCAACTGGATGCGCAAGCTGGGCTACATCTCCACCCCTGCTGCAATGAGGAGAGCGAAATTCTTTGTTACTGCCCAGGACGAATTGGGCTTGTTGGCGTAAACAAGCGCTTCGTATCTATACAGCGCTGCGGAATCCATTGCAACCACAATATGTCTTAAGGATAGTTGCTTTGCCCAGGCATACATAGTGAAACAAGCTATTTACTTATTCTTGCTGTATGGGAAAAACACCTGAAATGTGGTTCCTATACCCAATGTGCTTTCTACCTCAATGCGTCCCCCGGCGTTCTCTATCATCTTCTTGGCCATGAAAAGGCCTATCCCGGAGCCTTCGATATCTGCATGAAAGCGTTTGAACATGCCAAAAAGCTGATCGACATGCCTGGCTTCCATGCCCAGGCCATTGTCTTTCACCGAGAGGACATGAAAGTCAGTGGAAGCCTTGCAACTGATCTGCACCCGTGCCGCCCGCCCGGGGGAACGATACTTGATGGCATTGGAGAGCAGGTTGTACATCACTGATCGAAGGTTTTTCTCCGAAAAGTGAACACTGGGGCAACCGGCAATGTCTATCTCTATTTCAGCCCCCGAGCTTTGAATCACCTGCTCAAGGTCCAATCGTACACCCTCAATTACTTCCGAAAGATTTATCAGTGCCGCTTCTCCGCTGTTTTCCTTCTGGAGCTTTACCACATCCGTGAGATTCGCAATGGTTTTTTTGAATCGGTCCACAGACTCCTGCATCATGGAGGTGATTTGTCGATTTTCATCCAAGGCCAAAGTGTCCGGGGACAGGTTCTGGAGCAAGGCGTGAAGCAAGCCTTCGATATTGTGTATGGGCGCTTTCAAGTCATGTGAGGCCGTGTATATGAAATTGTCCAAGTCACTGTTCATCCTTTTCAACTCAGAATTGCTGACTTCCATCTCTTGCTCTGCCTGTTTGCGCCTGGTAATGTCCCTGGCTATTGCAAACAGGTAGGGCGTCTCACCAAGAGTCAATCCAACCACATTAACCTCCACGGGAAAAATGTCACCCCCTTTCGTTTTATGCAGTGCTTCAAATTGTGGAACAGCTTCTTTCTGAGCTTCAGCAAACAATTGCATGAAAGCTTCCCGGTCATAAACGGGATCTATGTCAGCCATGTGCAAATGCTGCATTTCCTCATCATTATACCCCCATGACTCCAGGGTATTTGTATTGAGGTAGGCAAAAGAGCCGTCTTTCCGTATCAGAATAAAGGAGTCACGCGCCTGGTCGGCCATGAACTTGAACCGCTTCAGCTCTATCTTATTCCCTTCCACCTGTTCCGTCACATCCACGGCCACATGTAGTACGCCTGTTACCTCGCCTAATTCTTTTAAGGGGGTATAAGAGAGGTTAAAGTAGCGTTGCACCGTGTTTTCCCCCAGCTTGTAGGAAATGGGCACTTCACTCCCAGTGTAGGCCTCACCTGTCTGCAGAACAGAATCAACTATTTCCAGAAATGGCTCGTCTCTGGTCTCTGGCATTGCTTGTGTCAGATTCTTTCCGACGATCTCATCTTTATTCCTGCCTACTATGCGCAGCATGGGGGTATTCATGGTTTCAATGAAGTGGTCCCTGCCACGGCTTAGGCCAATGGCAATTGGCGCCTGCTCTATCATGTTGCGAAAGCGGGATTCGCTTTCTTCCAGTCTTTGCTGGGCAAGTATAAGTTCTGTGTCATCTGATCCAGAAGTAATAATGCCATACACCTCACCCGAAGCATTGAAAAGAGGGGTGAAGATGTAGTTGAAATAAAACGTTTTCAGCTGTCCGTTTATAAGCAGTTCCGTAGGACTGTGTTTGCTATGAAAAGGAATGCCTGTCTCAAATACATAGTCCAATTCTCCGAATACTGACTGACCCTCCAACTCAGGCAACACATCCCTGAATCGTTTGCCGATCAAATCTGGACCCTTGCCCCATATATCCTTAATGGCCTTGTTGGCGAATTGTATGCGCATTTCTTTTCCTACGTAGACACCCAGGGGGGACGGGGAGCTTTCAATGATGGAGCGTACCTGATGCTCGCTTTCCTCTGCTTTCTTTCTGGCAAGCACCTGTTCGGTAACTTCGTGGGCAAAGACCAGGATGCCGTTTACATCTCCCTGCTGATTGTGGCGGGCCTGGTAGGTGAAGGTCCAGTAAAGCTGCTGCAGGGGTGCACCTTCATGGCGGGACAGCATCAGGGGCATCTCCTTTGAAACAAAGGTCTCACCGCTGCAATATACATGATCAAGAATAGCCGGAATCTGCGTGCCAGCTAATTCGGGAAACGCTTCTAGCACGGTTTTGTTTAACACCTCCCTTCCCGGGAAGCTTTGCTGATAGGCCGGATTAACAAGTTGGTAAACCATCTCTCTCCCGGCTATAATTGCTATGGGGGACGGAGCTTCCATGATAACTTCGTTTAATACACTCCGTTGGCGTTCAGTTTCCTGCTGTGCAAGTATCAGCTCGTTGGTTCTTTTTTGCACCAGGTCCTCCAGCTTGCTGTTCAGCTTTTCAACCGCGTGCTTTGCAACAATCAGTCCCTCATTGGCAGTTGTCAACTCCTGGCCGTGAGTAGCTAATTTTTTATTCAGACTATGCTCTTTTCGGTAGCTCTGCTCAAGGACTTCAATCCGGGCATTGTCCTCAACCTGCCTGGTAACATCGATAGCTTTATGGATGATGTAGAGAAACGCTCCTTTTTCATCAAGCACCGGTGTGTTCATAGGTTGCCAGTATTTCTTTTCAAATCCTCCATTTGCCCCGGGTAGGGGAATATCATAACGTTGCAGGGCCATTTGGTGTGGCTTCCCTGTCTTTAACACTTCATTTAGCGAGGCTTTAAGGTTGGAAACAGAATTAGAAAGGGGAGTAGCTGGATTGTCGGGAAAGGCATCGAATACATATTTACCTGCGATGTCCTCCCGCTGCTTCAGTGTCGCTTCCAGGTATGCATTACTTGCGGTGATGATGAAAAGGTCAGGGGAGAGAATCAGATAAGGGTCAGGAACCGTTTCAAAAACCTTGAGTAGATCGTTATCGATGCTTGTTTTCCTGAACATGGGATTGGTTTATCTAAAAAAATAAGTAAATAGGGTAGCTGTATGAATAAGCGCATAGCTGTATAATCACCTCCCTTCAACTTTTTTACTCCATTATACGAGTATGTAAGTATACGAGTATGTAAGCATATGTTCCTTTATCCGCACAGCATCCATGACCCGTTCTCTACAGGTAGGAGGGAAGTAGCTTATTTCCCCATATACTGCTGCCAATTGACGATGAGCATCTTCTCTTCCTCAAGCAGCATATAGCCGTAGTCGTAGCAGAAGTGATAGGTGTTTCCATTCCTGGCGCGGTAGAGGTGGGTAAAGTGGCGGAAGTCGAAGCCATGAAGCTCAAGTGCCGTTCGCCTGATGGTCGTCTTTCCCAGCGGGCTTGCCTGCTTTAACAGGTGCCTGTTCCTGCGCAGAGTGGCGTTCACCTGTCGCATTAACTGCTCTCCTTCGTCTGAGATTTTTCGCCTGTTGCCTGCCGCCGCCCGGCACTGGTCCGAGCAGAATTTCTTGTCTGATCTTCCCGCCATGGGGCCACCACACTGCCCGCATCCCCTGTTTTCTTTCTCCATGTTTTGTTTTTTAGCCGTACCTATCCGCTTATATCCGGATTATTCGGATATAAGCGGATTACCCGGATACTTACGGAACTATACGGGTAATTTCCGACTAAGTGTTTGGAATGAGCGTAATTGTGTCCGTTAATCAATCCATCGTGACATGTACTACACCTCTTCACAGCCGGTCATCTTTCTCAATCCCCTGGAGCACGATGGAAAGCCCTTTATCCGCATCTGGCACAAGCCCAACCCTTTCATCGTAAAGCGGCTGAAGGAGGCCGAATGGCTACGCTACAGCAAGACTTACAAGTGCTTTGTGATGCACCGCTCTGAGCAATGCATCGAGCGGCTGCACCTCCACTTTGATGGTATGGCAAAGGTAGACGCCCGCTACCTCAACCGCCCCAAAAGGCTAAGGCCGGCAGAAGGCCTGGTTATCCTCTCCGAGGGCCATGCTTCAGAGCCGCTAAAGAAAGCGCCGGTGTTGCCGGTGGTGCGTCTGCAGCCGCTGGAGCATGAGGGGAAGTCGCTGGTGCAGATCAGCCACGCCTACGACACCAGCATCTATGAGTGCCTGAGGCTTAGCAAAAGCTGCAGATGGCTGCCTGCGCTAAAGTGCTTTGTGACGGGGGCCGGCAGCGACAGCCTGCACCTGCTGCTTGATGATGTGGCGGGGGTGGCGCAGTTGTGGCTGGCGCAGACGCTGAAGGTTCGGGACCTGAGGCTGCAGGCAAGGCTCTGGGAGCAGAACTACGCCAAGGGCGAGGGCTATATTGCCTGCCCTGTGGCTTACCTGGAAAAGCTCTTTCTTCTCAATTACTCTATGAACACCATCCGCACCTACCACTCGCTTCTGCTGCGCTTTTTGAACGGGCATAAGGAGCAGGGGCTGGAGAAGATCAATGCCTTTTCAGAAGAGGAGATCAACCACTATCACCGGGGAATGGTGCAGAGCCAGAAATACTCTTTCTCCACCATCAGCCAGTCTATCAACGCCGTCAAGTTTTATTTTCAGCGGGTACTGGGCCGGCACGAGGTGCAGCTAAACCTGGTGGAGCGGCCCGAGAAGCCCCGCCGCCTGCCCACTGTGCTCAGCAAGCAGGAGGTGGCTCGGATTCTCTCGGTCACGGAGAACATCAAGCACCGCTGCCTCTTGCAGTTGCTCTACTCCGGGGGGCTAAGGATAGGGGAAGTGATAAACCTGCGCCTTTCAGACGTGCAGTCAGACCGGAACCTGCTCCTAATCCGTGGGGGGAAGGGCAAAAAGGACCGCACCACGCTGCTTTCGCAGAAACTGCTGGAGGGCCTCAGAGAATACTATAAAACCTATCGGCCAAAGGTGTGGCTGTTTGAGGGGCAGACGGGCGGGCAGTACACGGTGGAGAGCATCCGTAATGTTTTTAGGGCCAGCATGGCAAAGGCCGGAATCCAGACGAAGGCGACGCCTCACACACTGCGCCACTCTTTTGCCACGCATTTGCTCGAGCAGGGTACGGATCTGCGCTACATCCAGACGCTGCTGGGCCACGGCTCGAGCCGGACTACCGAGATTTACACGCACGTGACCAGCCACTCTTTGGAAAAAATCACCAGCCCGCTTGACAACTTATAAATAACTCCTATATTAGCTAAAGAATATGCTATGGGTATGAAGACTACTGGAAAGAAGCGAACAGGAAAAGGCAACTGCTATAAAACAGGCTCAATCACCTTCGCACATAGTGGCAATAACCGTATGTTTACGCATATCCGCTAGTTGGCCGTGATTGGGATTATTTTCAGGTTTTAAAGTGGCGTGTCTTTCAGGCTTTTAAGGGGCTGGAGGGCATCAAAGGCCACTAAAGCGGGCAACGATCAGCAAAAGAGCCAAAGGCATAAATG
>NZ_JBHULU010000005.1:0-86692 GCF_042684605.1 Pontibacter locisalis | reverse complement strand
TCTACCTCAGTTACCACTTGTAGTTTAAAGCCTAAGGGATAATCGCGCTGACTGCGCTTGCTTTTTTTCTCTGCTGCTTTTTCCATAATAGGTTGTTTTAAGTGTCAACCTATTTTAGGACGGGACTTCATAATAATAAAAAGCGGGCAGAAATTTCTGCCCGCTTTTTATTATTATGAAGTATCTATATGCTATTGAACCTGAATATTGAAAGTTACATCAGCGTCCGTCTCACCGGTTGTGATAGTGCTAGTGGCATTCTTTAGCCCAGGTTGATGCTTTAACACAACACGGAGCGTTCCTGTTTTGGCCGTTCCTGTATGAATAGTGCCTTCCAAGCCTATAGGAAGGTCCTTGCTGTCGCGGTCTGTTTTTGTAACTGTTAACAGATCGGCAGGAGATGGAACAAAGAAAAACTCGTGCTCGTCGCCCTCTGCTCTAATTTCAGTTGTAATATCCTCTGTGCCATTAGACTCGTCAAGTACAGTAATTCTTGTAATATAATGTGTGTTGGCATTCAGTACAACTTGTGTCGGCGTCATAACAGGAGGTTGACCACCATCTCCATCCAGATCTCTGAAAGTGGCAGTGATTGGCGTACCCCCGTTTTGTGGAGTCATAGTAAGCGTCAGCGTTGTGATTAACTCTTCCTCATGATCGTGTGGCTCATCACCATGGTCATCGCAGGAAGAGAATGTCAGTAAAGCTCCCAAGAGTACAAAAGTCAGGTGTGGTCTGAATAGTTTTTTCATTGTTGATAAAAAATTAAAAATAGATTTAATAAAAAAATTAAGGATGAATTAGGAGTAAAATTATTTATTGCCGCCTAGACTAAGCGGCACTTTTACCCTGAACAGTAGCATCCGACCTATGTCGTCTGCAAAATATCGGAATCTGTTCAGGTAATCGCGGTAAGAGGTATTCAGCAGATTATTACCGGTAATGCCAAACTCAACCGGTTGCTTCCCGAAATGTACTGTAGTGCCCAACTCCATGTTTAGCAAAAAAGCGCCGGCAGGAGGTGCCATGTAGTCCTGCTCTGCCTTGGTAGGTACTCTTGTCTGCTCTGCCACATAGGTACCACCTAGGGCAACATAAGTGTCAGTAAGGCTTTTTATATTACCAATAGTACCAGGCTCAAAACGTAGCATGTTATTATATCTATCGGCTGGTACTCCTACCAAGTGGTCATCCAGATCTTTGTTAGTAGCTCTTACAATTGAGGTTCTGGACTCCAGGTACAAGTTTGGAGTAAACCTATATTCTAAATCAAGATCTACGCCTTTGAAAACGGCATCGGCTTGTTTATACTCAAAAGTTGGAAAAGCTCCACGAATAGTTAGTGTGGCTGGCTGCACAGGTGCCAGGTAAATGTAGTCGTTAATAAAGTTGTTGTACAGGCTAAGCTTACCGTTCAGGCGCTGGTTTCCATAGTAGTTCACAGAAGCCTCAAAGTTATATGCCTGCTCAGCATTCAGATTGCGGTCGCCGCGCTCATAGCTTGCAGAGCCGTGATGTACTCCGTCGCTGAACAATTCGTTGGCACCCGGCGCTCTCCAGGCAGAGGTTGCACTTAACCCAAATGTAAGGTGGTAACCAACATCATATAAAGCGCCCAAGGTACCAGATATGTTATTGAAATTATACTCCGGGCGAATAATGTCAGCGTTTCGCTCACGCTTAGTTATATTTAGCTTTTTAAAGTCATAACGAACACCTCCTTCCAATTGTAATTTATCCTTCCGCCACTTCTCAATGATAAAAGCACCAGCTGTAAAGTTTCGGAAATAGGGGATAAAGTAGCGCCCACTGTAGATATTATTCTGATAGATGGTGCTAATCCCGGCAGACCCTGAGAAGTTACCTAATGGAGCGTGCTCCCAAACAGTTTCTGTGGTGTGCGTGGTAATGTCAAGCGTTAGTTCTGGGTTAGTGCCTGATGCGCGATGGGCATCATACTCTTCCCGGATGTTTCGCTGAAAGCCATACACAAATTCCAACTTGCCGGCATCTCCTGTGTTAAGGTAGGCTTTGGTTTTAAGCAGGTGGTGTGTCACGTCCTGGAAAGGTCGTTCTATAGTATAACTAAAATCGTAGCTGGTCTGCTCTGGCCTGTCGCGGGCTATGGCATTGTACAAGTCAGTCAAGTTTCCGATGTGGGCAGCTTTCAGAATTCCCAACCGCGTATTAAACTGACTGTAGAATACCTCCGCACCAAAATTTTCTTTCTTATACCCTAAAGCTCCAGAGAAATTAGCCTCGCTAAAACCTGTATTCTGAAGATAGTAATCAGCAGTACGGGCATTGCCAGCGCGCTTGAGTGTACCCTGCAAACGCCAGCTAAGGGCAGGCAGCTTTGCTGCTTTTCCGTCTACAGTAGCAGAAACAGCACCTTGCCTGTTGTTTGTTGTGCCAAGCAGGTTCAGCTCGCCGTTTACACCAACACAATCGCGCAGAGGAGCGGGTTCAACGAGTACCACACCACCAATAGCATCAGCACCATAACGTACTCCGGCAGCTCCTTTCACCACTTTTATTTCAGAGGCTGCAAAAGGGTCTATTTCCGGGGCATGCTCTGCACCCCATTGCTGTCCTTCATGCCGCACGCCGTTATTAAGTATAAGGATGCGATTACTGTGCAGGCCATGAATGACAGGTTTTGAAATGGTAGGGCCGGTCTGAATGGTAGACATCCCAGAAATGTTCTTAATAGACTCGCCTAGCGAAAGGCCTCTCGTTGCTTCCAACTCACGACCAGATATCGTGCCTGATGACTGCGCCTCTTCAGAAAGGCGGTTGCCAATAACCTCTACTTGGCTTAATTGCCGGCTATCAACATGCAGCTGCAGGTCACGAACAGTTGAAGAAGTGATTTTTACAGAAAAAGTCTCCTCCTCATATCCCAAATAGGTCACCTTCAATGTATAGGAGCCCTGGCAGAGATGATGAAAATGATAATTTCCGTATTCATCTGCTACTGTTGCTCTTTGCAACTTAGGTATAGAAACAGTGGCCCCTACCAAAGGAACGCGGCTGTCATGATCCAACACCTTGCCTGAAATGGTAAGGCCGCAGTCCTGCTCATCCGGAGCTTCAGGCATAGAGTCAGGCATAAATTGAGCCTGCAGAGGTTGGAACCCTATAGCCAAGGCTATAAAAGTCTGCAACAGAATATATTTGACTTTACTAAATGTAAACACAACTTCAGTTTTAGCAATACTAATTATAAGCAACTGAAAAGCAGTTGGTAACTCCTTCTGTAGCTAACACAATGCCAAAAGCAGACGCTTAGCTTTAAGGAGCCGAAATAGGTAAGACAATAGTGCACAATCAGCCATGCCTGTATAGGTCAGCGTTAAGTGCAGTCTAACTAAAGTTAAGCCACCGGAGGGCCTCTGAGAGAAGTGTTAAAGAGAGCAACACCAAGCCATATGCTGTTATAGTGTACAGCGTAGGTGGCAGCATGTGTTACAGGGGTAAAATCAGCGGGAGTGGCGGCTGCCTGAAACGGAGCCCCAAATAAGTCTTCGACAGGGCAGTGTTTATGCTTTTGCCCTACCTGCGCTTTATGATTATCCGAATGTTCGGTATGTACAGTATGGGTGTGCGGGTGTAGCTGGAGCAATAACGTATCCGGCACCATTACTCTAAAGAAGAGCAGGAGCAGAAAAACAGCGATATGTCTCAGATAACGATGCACTTTATTCTATATAGAACCCTAACAGGTACAATATAATTTCAACAATGTTGCATTTTAAGCAATTATTGTGAAATCATCAGCATGTGTGCTGCTATAGTTATGCCAATTATAGTGAAAAAAGATGAACTAAACGACAGCAGCTGGCGATTAAATCTCTCCTTTTTCTGACAACCTGTCACAGAAACAGCTGCTTTACAGTAATGGAACAAGATTTGAAAGCCACAGCACAGGCCGGGAGGTCATTTAATAAATGGGATTCATAAAACTTAAAGTATAAATATGGAAGAAAGAGGTAGTATTTCGATTCACACCGAGAATATTTTCCCGATCATTAAGAAGTTTTTATACTCTGATCACGAGATCTTTGTGCGTGAGCTGGTGAGTAATGCCGTGGATGCTACGCAAAAGATAAAGCGCTTAGCGGCTATTGGTGAGTACAAAGGCGACCTGGGAGACCTGGCAGTTAAAGTGGCTGTTGACAAGGACGCGCGTACGATCACAATTTCTGATCATGGTATCGGTATGACTGCCGAAGAGATCAAGAAGTATATTAACCAGATTGCTTTTTCCGGTGCAACTGAATTTGTGGAGCGCTATAAGGAGACTGGTGGCGACAAAGATCAGATTATTGGTCAGTTTGGTCTTGGCTTCTATTCTGCCTTCATGGTGGCAGATCGGGTCGAGATAGTTACAAAGTCTTACAAAGAGGGTGCAGAGCCGGCACACTGGAGCTGCGATGGTAGCACCGAGTTCGCTATTGCCCCTGCGCATAAAGAAACGAGAGGAACAAATGTTATCCTGAACGTAAATTCAGATTCTGAAGAGTTTCTGGAAGCAGCACGTATTAAAACAATTCTGGAGAAGTACTGTAAGTTCCTGCCAGTACCGGTGGAGTTCGAGGGAGAAGTTATCAATAACCCTAACCCAATCTGGACGAAGCAGCCGTCAGAGTTAACTGATGAGGATTACAGGAACTTCTATAAAGAGCTTTATCCTTTCTCTGAGCCGCCGTTGTTCTGGATCCACCTGAATGTTGATTACCCGTTCAACCTGACAGGTATACTGTACTTCCCGAAGATCAAGAACGACTTTGAGCTGCAGCGAAACAAGATACAGCTATACTCGCGCCAGGTGTTCATCACAGATGAGGTGAAGGATGTAGTGCCGGAATTCCTGATGCTGTTGCACGGTGTTATCGACTCGCCGGATATTCCTCTGAACGTAAGCCGTTCTTTCCTCCAGGCTGACTCCAGTGTTAAGAAGATTAACACCTACATCACGAAGAAGGTAGCCGACAAGCTGAATGAGATCTTTAAGAAGGACAGAGCTGCTTTCGAAACAAGCTGGGAAGACATCAATGTGTTTGTGAAGTATGGCATGCTGAGCGATGACAAGTTCTACGAAAAGGCGAAAGACTTCGTGCTGCTGCAAAGCGTAGACAATAAGTATTATACTATAGATGAGTATAAGGCGCTTACGCAGGCAAACCAGACGAATAAGAGCGATCAGTTAGTTTTGCTTTACACAACAGATGAGGAGAAACAGCATGCTTTTGTTGAGGCAGCTAAAAACCGAGGTTATGACGTACTGAAGCTGGATTCTTTAATAGACAGCCACTTTATTGGCTTACTTGAGCAGAAGCTAGAGAAAACTACACTGAAGCGGGTTGACTCTGAGACAGTTGATAAGCTGATTGAGCGTGACGAGACAAAAGATAGTGTTCTGAACGATAAAGAGAAGGAAAGCCTGAAGGAGGTTTATGAAAAAGCCATCGATAATAAGAATATGATGGTGGAGGTAGCTCCAATGTCTCCGGATGATGCTCCGGTAATCATCACGCTGCCTGAATTTATGCGCCGTATGAAGGATATGAGTAAAGCAGGTGGCGGCGGTATGATGTTTATGGGCGATATGCCAGACACATACAATGTTACTATCAATGCGAACCATAGCCTGAGCCAGCGTATTCTTCATGCGAAAGAAGAGAACCGGGGACGAATTGCACGTCAGGCATTTGATCTTGCCTTGCTGTCGCAGAACATGTTGTCCGGTGCTTCGCTTACAGCATTTGTGAAGCGTAGTTTCGAGCTGATTGATAAAGAATAGTTTCGATTAATTTATACCTACAGCAAGAGGCAGCTACCCGGTAAGGGGGCTGCCTCTTTGATTTTATACCCCTTTCCCGATGAAACTATACCCTTGCCGGTAGAGTTATAGGAGCTATTATCCTGTTGGTGCTTATATGATAAATGCGCATCTTTACGTTATATAGATTGTTATTTGCAGGCTGTTTTCTGCTTATTCACTTGATCTCAGAGTTAAGACCAAAATGAAGCATACGCTCCGGTTAGCATTATTTTTTGTGGCAGGTACAGGCCTGTTGTTCCTGGGTGGTTGTGGACAGCCAAAATGGAACAGTGACTATAACCTGAGCCAGGCACGGGTGAAAGATGGAGCTACTACAAATGCCATTGCCTCTGCCGACAGCACTGCACCTACAGTAGCAATGGAAGGTGAAGTGGAAGAAAAGGAACGTAAGCGCAAAAAGAAACGGAATAAAAAGTATTTTCTTGGCTATAAGGTAAAGCGTGCCTTTGTTAAGTCAGGCCGTGGTAGCCGCGAAACAGTTGAGACTTTCAGCTTCCTGGATGAGTATGAGGAACCAAATCCCTACGCGCCCCTGAAATATTATTATGATACCAAGAAGCGGGCACTGCACCGCTCTGGCAGCGAAGAAAAGGAACCTGGCAGATATAAAGTGCTGCATGGCCCCTACGAAAAGAAGATTGATGGGCAGGTAATTGAGGAAGGGTATTATTACGTTGGCACCAAACACCTTCGCTGGGAACGTTACAGAAGAGGCGAAGAGGGCATACTACTGGATAAAACTCATTTTGAAAAGGGCTTTCCACGCGATGCGAAGGTTACTTACTATGATGGCGAAGGTAAAAAGCTGAAGGAGGTACTGCCTTATGAGTATGGGGAAGTACAGGGTACCTATTACCGCTTTTACGAGAATGGCCAGGTAGAGTGGATCGGGCAATACGAAAAGGGGCGCAAGGTTGGTGTGTGGGTAAAGCATTATGATTTCCGTGGTCGCAGGCATTTTGAATATCAATATCCTGAAACAGCCTATGACAAAGAATTCGAGCCCTATCTTATTAAAGAATATGACCGCCACGGTACGCTGATTTTTGAAAAGGATAAGTTTGATAAACGCTCTCAGGCTGCGCAGCGTTAATGAAAAGCATCCTCTATATGATGGATGGTTATGGGTTTGGTAAGCGTGATGGAAATTATATCGAACCTAATCTCATGCTGCCACGAGGTAGCATGAATGTATTGATCTGCGGCCTTTAGCAGCATTCTCTCCTTTTTATTGTTAACGGCCTCTTCCGGGTATCCATAAATATCTGTAGTTCTGGTTTTTACTTCGATAAATACTAGCATGTGGTTCTTTTTTGCAATAATGTCTACTTCGGATCGCCTGTACCTGTAATTCCGGTGTAGCAGAATATAGCCCTTTTGTAGCAGGTATTGAGCTGCAACCTGCTCTCCCTGTTGCCCTGTATGTAAGTGCGTATTTGTTTGTGAAGCCATATTAAACATGTAATTTGCATCAAATTAAGACTTTGTGGGTCTTACGTAATCTCAGAGACTATGAAACAACTCATAGAAGGTTTTGTGCAGCAACTGCGGCGTGCGGTTGAGTTAGGTAAGAGCTCCACTCTTACATTTCCGGCAGTAAAGTACAAGAATGTTGTAATCGCAGGAATGGGGGCCTCTGGTGTTGCCGCAAACCTGGTGCAGACTTATGTGGCAGATAAAATCCGTGTACCTGTGCTTGTCAGGAAAAATTATGTATCCCCTGCGTTCGTTGATTCTGAGACACTTTACATTGCAGCTTCCTTCTCGGGAAACACCGAAGAAGTTATAGCAGGATTAAAAGCAGCTATCGACAGTAAAGCCACTGTTTGTTTTATAACCTCTGGTGGTGAATTATTGCATATTGCGCATCAAAATGAACTGCCACTCATTCTCTTGCCTGCTTCCTCTGAGTTGTCTCGAGCCCACTTCATGTACAGTTTCGTGCAAATGCTGTACATGCTATATTACGCAGGCCTGCTTCGTGATGATTTTAAGGTAGAGCTGGAGCAAAGTATCAGTCTGCTTGAGGAGCAGGCAGGAAGTATTAAAGTACAGGCCAGTGCGCTGGCAAGTGCCTTAGCAGGTAAACTTCCGGCTATTTATGCTGGAAACCTGTTTGAGCCGGTTGCGCTTCGGTTACAGCAGCAAATCAATACGAACTCAAAACAGCTGTGTCATGTTAATGTATTTCCGGAGATGAGCCATAATGAGATCGAAGGATTTCAGCACCCGGAGCAACTTTTAAAGCACCTGGTCATCCTGCTGATCAAATCTGATTATGATCATCCTCGTGTACATTTAGGCATGGACTTTTGTAAAAAGGTTTTTGCTCAAAAGGTGGAGAACGTGCTTGAAATAAAGGCGTTAGGTGCTACCTTTCTGGAGCAGGTGTTTTACCTTGTGCATATGTTTGACTGGATTTCAGTGTATCTTGCTGAGTTGAACGATGTGGACACAAATGCCACAGATAATATAGATTACCTTAGAAATAAATTTTCAGAAGAATAAGCTTACACGTGGCGAAAAATAAGAAGATTCAGTTTGAGGATCTCGGGCTAATTGATTATAAACAAGCTTGGGACTACCAGGATAAACTTTTTACAAGTATTCTGGACCTAAAGGTGCAGAACCGCAGAGCAACTGCGGAAGAGCAACATGCTACTCCTAATTACCTTTTGTTTTGCTCGCACCCTCACGTGTACACCCTGGGTAAAAGCGGCCATGAAGAGCACCTGCTGCTAAACGATGAGGGTTTAAAAGCCAAAGGTGCTACTTACTACAAGATAAACCGAGGCGGGGATATCACTTATCATGGGCCCGGACAACTCGTGGGATATCCTATTCTGGATTTAGAAAACTTCTTTACAGATATACATAAATACCTGCGGTACCTGGAGGAAGCGGTAATTCTGACTTTAGCGGAATATGGCGTAGAAGCCGGAAGAATTAATGGATTAACTGGCGTGTGGCTTGACTACAAGGAGCAGATCAACCCTAGAAAAATCTGCGCAATGGGAGTAAAGTGCAGCCGCTGGGTTACGATGCATGGCTTTGCTTTCAACATCAATCCAGACCTGGACTACTTTAATAACATAGTGCCTTGTGGCATATCTGATAAGCAAGTAACTTCACTTGCGAAAGAGCTGGGCAGAGAAGTGGCAATTGAAGAAGTAGAACAAAAGCTTAAAAAGCAAATTGCGTCCTTATTTGAAGGAGAAATAATAGAAGCGGCAAATGAAGAAAGATATTGATTTTGGGACAGTAGAAGGTATTTCTTTGGCCATTGCTACAAAAGAGAATGAGTTAGGAGAGCCTGTTTGGAATGTGTACCTTCTTAATAAGAACCCTCACCCCCTCGAAAATGTGTTAGTTACCTCTAAGGGCTATGGGGTAATGGAGGGGAATGAAGTGAAGACATCTGTGCTACGGCATATGTTTGAGCGAGTAGAGGCAAAGAGCTTTGTAAAGATTGAGCCAATAGATCCGGCTATATTTCACATCAATAATGAATATTGGGTAAGTTATTATATAGAAAAGCAGATCTTTGATAAGAAGTTTGTGTTTGTGCCTGATTCAATAACTGAGGAGCATCTGATAGAGATTAGCATGCTGCAAATGCAGGGGGTGCTTCATTCTTAGGCAGTTTAATAGCCTGATGTTTAGTTAACGGTGGTTTTCCATTGATAAAAGTAATATATTATGGTGATTTTAATAGTGGCCCTATCTGTTGATTGCCATTGTGCCTATTTGTTTTAGCCTATGGAACAAACCATTCTACCCCTAATACTTGCATCTTTTTGGGCATTTCTGATTGCTATATTTGCTGTTCCCTCCATTATCAGAGTGGCACACATCAAAAATATATTTGATCAGCCGAACCTCCGCACCGTTCACGAGGGACTAACACCAAGGCTGGGTGGTGGGGCTATGTTTGCAGGGTTTATGTCAGCGCTCACCATATTTACGGATCTGAATAATGGTGTGCAGCAGCTTTTGGCCGCTTGCGTGCTGCTTTTTTTTATAGGCCTTAAAGATGATCTGATTAATATCTCTGCCTTAAAAAAGTTTTCGATGCAACTGCTTGCCACAGGTGTTGTTATGTTCATGGCTGATATAAGAATTACCAGCTTTCAGGGTATATTTGGCATAGGTGAGCTGGAAGTGGGCATGAGTTATGTCTTTACTTTCCTGGTGATAATAGGCATAACGAATTCTATTAATCTTATAGATGGTTTAGATGGTCTGGCAGGCTCATTGGTCTTGGTAGCGGCTTGTACATTTGGTATTTACTTTTACTTATATGGAGGTGCTGCCTATGGTAACTATGCTGCTGTAGCATTTTGCCTTGTAGGTGGAGTTGCAGGCTTTTTACGGTACAACTTTCATCGCGCCACTATATTTATGGGAGATACAGGCTCCCTTCTCTGTGGGTTTATCTTATCTGTTCTTGCAATTCAGTTTATAGAGATGCGAAGCGTTGCTGCTGCTCCCTCTGTTGCTATAGGAATTCTTTTTGTCCCCCTTTTCGATACCATACGTGTTCTGCTGATCCGAATATTAAAGGGCAAGTCTCCTTTTCTGCCAGATAAGAAGCATATTCATCATAGGTTGCTTGATATGGGGCTGACGCAAATAGGTACTGTTATCACATTGATGGCTTCCAATATGCTGATTGTTCTTTTTGTGGTAATGTTCCAGGATTGGGGTAACGGTAATTTGTTGTTGTTTTTGCTAGGCTTATCAGTGGCGCTAAGTGTTTTTTTAGGTGTTTACAAATTTCGTGGTGCTCAGAGTGTATCAAAAATATAGATCTGTTTTTCCCTTTTTCCTTTTCGTTTTTCTGTTTATTGGTGTGCTGGTGCAGGTAAATGCGCAGGTAGTGCTCCCTCTTGACCAGAAGAACAGTTTAACTGGTGATTGGTTGGTGTACCAGGAGAAGTCAAACCAGCTGGTGCCCTACGTAGCCAGTGCACATACTGATGTGAATGCATTGCATCAGTGGCTGTCCATAATGCCTTCACAATCCTTCTCCATTGGCTTCACTGCTCCAAAAGATCTTTGTTTGTTTCTGAACAACCGGCTGGTCTTTAAAGCTGATTCAACCGCGACTTACAAAGTGGATGTTTCAAGCTTAAGTGATGAAGTAAAACCCATAAAGGGGAAATACCTGTTAACTGTTTGGCATCCTTCGCAGCAGCCTAATGTGAAAGGCTTTTACAATGAAATAAAAAGTATCCGTAAAGGTGTTGCGGCTGATCAGAGGCCGCTCTCCATAAGGGTAAGAGAGTATGTAAATCAGAACGCTTTTATATTGTTTCTGCTGTTGCTGGGGCTAATATATGGTTGGCTAAAAGTTAATTACCCTACAGATTTCAACAGACTTTTTAATGCCAGCTTTTTTAGTCGCACTAATAGGATAGACGAGGGAGTACTTGCTAAGCCTATCGGCTCCTTGTCAAGTATCTTATTTGTTTTTGCTTTTTCGCTTTCATTAGCGCTGCTTATAGCGGCAATACATACTAATGTACAGCATATAATGCTATTTAACCGTCTCTTTCCTGTTTCAGAGGCCGATGTTACTACCCGCATTGGAGTATATACCTTCTGCATTTTTGGGTTTATCCTGCTAAAGTACCTTTTCCTGAAAGTGATGGCCTTTATATTCGGTCTGGAGGATGTTGTGCAGCTACAGTATGCAGAGTTTATAAAAACTATACTTTTTCTTGGCATCTTTCTGCCATTTGTAATGCTGTTGTACCTGCCTATGAATGCATCGGTGCCTGAAGTAGTTTTAACTGTTTCTAATGTGTTGGTTTCGTTATTGCTGATTATCACTATACTTAAGGTGTTTGTAACAGTAAATAAAAAAGCTCCTGTACTAAATTTGCATTTATTTTCATACCTTTGCGCCACAGAAGTAATTCCGCTTGCGATAGCCCTCAAATTGATAGTTTTTAACTTTTAAAAACACAATTAAAAGAAGCTGAAGCAACGGGTGAAAATTTATAATCGCATTATTTTATATGGCTGAGAGTAAAGCAAAGGGAAGTGCAAACCCTGAAAGACACAAATTGCCTATCAAAAGTATTCTGGTTACACAGCCACAGCCTACAACTGATAACTCTCCCTACTTGTCTATTGCAGAGAAGTATGACATCAAAGTAGACTTCAGGGCCTTTATTGAAGTAGAGCCAGTTCCCTTTAAGGAGTTTCGTAAGGATAAAGTTGATATCCTGTCTCATACTGCGGTTATTTTCACTAGCCGAAATGCGGTGGATCATTTCTTCAGGATTTGCCAGGAGAGCAAAATAGAAATGCCTGCTGATATGAAATATTTCTGTATTTCAGATCAGACGGCGTATTACCTGCAGAAATATATAACGCTTCGTAAGCGTAAGCTTTTTGTAGGTGAGAAAACAGCAAAAGATCTTTTTGAGGTTATCAAGAAGCACAAGAATGAGAAGTTCTTATTTCCGTGCTCCAATATTCGCAAAGATGATATTCCTGAATTTCTTCAGGCAAACAAGATAAAGCATTCGGAAGCTATAATTTACAAAACGGTTGCTGCTGACCTGTCTGATTTAGATGATGTGACTTATGATTGTATTGCTTTCTTTAGTCCCTCAGGTATAAGCTCGTTGTTTATCAACTTCCCGGATTTCAAGCAGAACAATACACGAATAGCTGCTTTCGGGCCAACTACGGCAAAAGCAGTTCGTGATGCAGGTCTGGAACTAGATGTAGAAGCGCCCCTTCCAAATGCACCTTCCATGACCGGAGCTATAGAGGTTTATATACAGAATCAGAAATTAGAAGCAAAAAAATAAGCGTATAACGCAACTTTTATTCCTTTTTTGCATACATTAAAGCGCAAAAGCTAGTATTATCCTTTTGATACTAGCTTTTGCGCTTTAATGTAAAACAGCTATATTTGGTAAAGCACTGGCCTTTGTCCTTTTATACTTAATCTTGCCTTCTTCCAAAACCTATGAGAAAGCTTCTACCTATTCTGGTGCTGATGCTCTTCTGTCAGTCCTTTAGTTGGGCACAGCAACAACCCCAATTCACCCATTATGGATTTAATGGTATGTATATAAGTCCTGCCTATGCCGGAATTACAAACAGGCCGGAGTTGCTTTCAATTTATAGATATCAGTGGTTGGGGTATGATGCTACTTTTGATGATGGTGGATCACCACGAACATTACTTCTGACAGCACACACACCTGTGAGGCTATTACATGGAGGAGTGGGTATAAACCTGATGCGTGATAAGATAGGAAATACAACTTTTTTAACAGCAGCCTTGTCTTATTCCTTTCATGTAAAAATTGGAGAAAATAAGTTAGGGTTAGGAGTACAGGGAAATATAAATAACATCAAAAAGGGCCGGTACAGGGCAAATGATGCGGGTGATCCGAGTGTTCCATATAACAGTTCTGATACAAAATATGATTTAGGCGCTGGTTTGTGGTATGAATCTGAAACTTTTTATGCGGGAGGCGGGGTAACAAATTTACTTAAATCAGAGTATGAGTTTGCAGATTCTGCGGGAACCGGAAGTGGAAGGCTTCTGGGAGAAAACCATATTTACGTAACAGCCGGTTATCACTTCCCTCTAACAAGAGACTTAGTGGCAACGCCTACAGTGCTACTAAAACATGATACTGAAACAATTTCTTTTGATGCTGGTGCCCGTTTTACCTACTTGGAAAAATATTGGGCCGGAGTGAATTATCGTTATGAAGAAGCTGTTAGTGCGCTAGTGGGAGTGGCTCTGTTACAGGACAATGCATTACGGGTGGGATATGCTTTAGATCTTACTACGTTCAACCCAGATGCGAAAGCACTTACTTCACATGAGGTAATGTTAAGCTATAGGTTGCCTGAGCCTGTGGTAAGGTTCCGCCCGCCAGTAAGAACGCCTAGGTATAACTTCACAAAATAAACGTTATCCAAAAAAGTGACTTTCTGAAATAAACTTGCCTGTCTTAGGAAAGTACACAAAAAAAATATGAATTATTAGGATAATAAACAGGGTGTTATCCCGTTGAAAAATAATAAACAGGAAGTAGATCGAATACTTTTTTATTTGGTTGGGAATCTTATATATTTGCTACACTCGTAATAGTGTGTTAAAAGAAATATTACTAGAAAATTTACTTTTTACTACTCATCATGAACAAACTAATTAAGCTGTCTTCCTTCGCTCTGGCGATAGTAATGCTGGCAAGCTGTGGATTGAGGAGGGGGCCGCAAGGAGATCTTGTGGGTGCTGAAGACCGTCCAGAATACAATTCACAGGAAGTGCCTTATGGCATGGTACCATGTCCGGGAGGTACGTTCCATATGGGACAGGCAGACCAAGACATAGCAGCCTCTATGGCAAACTTGAATAAGCAAGTGACAATCAGTGGCTTCTATATGGATGAAACTGAAATCACCAACAATGAATACCGCCAGTTTATCGATGTGATGAAGGAGGATTCCATTGATGTGCTTGGAGAAGAGTATGTAATGTCTGAGTTATATCCCGATACAACTGTTTGGGTAAAAGACTTTGCTTACCACATGGGCGATCCGCTGATGGAATATTATTTTACCCACCCGGCGTTCGATGATTATCCGGTAGTGGGTGTTGACTGGTTTGCTGCAAAATACTTCAGCGAATGGCGTACAAAGCTAAAAAACCAGGCGCGTACAGAGAATGGACAGGCACCAATGCCTGAGTTCCGTTTACCATCAGAAGCTGAATGGGAGTATGCTGCAAGAGGCGGAAGAGATATGTCTGTTTTCCCGTGGGGTGGCCCGTACTTGAGAAATGCAAAAGGATGTCTTCTTGCTAACTTTAAGCCAGGCCGTGGTGACTACTATAGCGATGGATTCTCTTATACTGCTCCGGTAGCCCAGTACTTCCCTAATGATTTTGGTCTTTATGATATGGCCGGTAACGTTGCAGAGTGGTGTGAAGACGCCTATTATGATGCGGCAGTTCCAGTTGTTTGGGACCTTAACCCGGTTTACAATGATGACAATGAGCCGCGTAAAGTGATCAGAGGTGGTTCTTGGAAAGACATAGCTTATTTCTTGGAGACAGGTACCCGTAATTTCGAATTCCAGGATTCAGCCAGATCATTTGTTGGCTTCCGTAATGCTATGGTATACTTAGGTAGATCTTCAGGCAGAGAGTTCAGATAGGAATATTACTCTTAAATAATAACAGTAGTTAATAACACTAATCCCAAACCCAATTACCAATCGTTCACAACTTAATCAGAAAACAAAATGAGTAAAGCAAAAGGCCGCAGTTTCTTATATGACGTATTGATGCCTAAAATCTATGGCATTGGTGCTGCAGTAGTAATTATTGGTGCATTGTTTAAAATCCAGCACTGGGAAGGTGCTGACACAATGCTGATCATTGGTCTAAGTACAGAGGCTGTCATCTTCTTCCTTAGTGCGTTCCAGCCACAGCCGCATGATCCGGATTGGGCGAGAGTGTATCCACAATTAGCTGATGATTATTCAGGAGAGGCACTTATGCCTGCAACTGCTACAGCTGGTGGAGGGGCATCTCTTACAAGAAAGCTGGATGACATGATGCGTGATGCTGATATCACTCCTGATACAATTAACAACTTAGGTTTAGGCCTTAACAGGTTGAGCGACACAGCTGCCCAAATGGCTGATTTAAGCCAGGCAACAACTGCTACTAATGATTATACAGTACGTGTAAGAGCAGCCGCTGATCAGTTGGATAACATGAACAAAGCTTATGCAACTACTGCCGAGGCGCTTTCTCACATGGCTGGATCAACAGTGGATGCACAGGAGTACCATGGTCAGATTCAGAACATGACAAGAAACTTAGGTGCTCTTAATGCTGTTTACGAAATGGAACTTCAGGATGCTAACAATCACCTGAAAGCAATGAACAAGTTCTATGGTAACCTGAGCATGGCAATGGAAAATTTAACGGATGCCAGCAAAGATACCGCACAGTTTAAAGATGAAGTATCTCGCTTAACACAGAACCTACACTCACTAAACACAGTGTATGGCAACATGTTAACCGCTATGCGAGGTTAATCTTTGAGTTCATTTCCATATCAACAAGAAAACAACAGTTAATATAGTATAAAATGGCTGGAGGAAAAGAGACACCACGGCAGAAGATGATCGGTATGATGTACCTCGTACTGACTGCCCTTCTTGCCCTACAAGTGAGCTCGGCTATCCTGTTAAAGTTTCAGTTCTTGGACGAAAGTTTGAAGACTGTGAATGATAAAACAGTAACGGATAATGCCGGGGTCGTATCAAATATTCAAACTGCCGTTGCAGAGAACAAAGCTCCATCGGCAAATGACAAGCGTGTACTGGCAAATGCACAGAAAGTACGCCAGGAAACATCAGAAGTGATTTCCTACATTCGTGGCTTAAGGGAGATGCTGATTGAGAAGACTGGCGGCACTAACGAAGAAGGTAACTATGCAAATCCCAGCGCTGAAGACATTGTAGCAATCAATATGATTGGTGCTGCAAACAAGAACAACGGTGCTGCATATGAACTGGAGGACAAGCTTAACCAGTATGCAAAGTTCATGAAGGACTACAATCCTGACATGCCTGCGAAACTAGCATTAAGCGGTAAAGAAGACCCGGTGGCAAGTGAAGATAAGGCGCAAAGAAATAAAGACTTTGCTCAGCTGAATTTTGAAGCTACACCATTAGTGGCTGCTTTGGCAGTGCTTTCTCAGAAAGAAAGTGAAGTGCTGAAGTATGAAGCAGATGCTTTACAGAAGCTTGCGCAGCAGGTAGGTGCAGATATCATCAAATTCGAGAAGATATTTGCCATGGCCCGTGCAGAGTCTAAGACTGTAGCTGCTGGTACAAAGTACAAGGCTGATATGTTCATTGCCGCTTCTTCTGAAAACATTGTTCCTAAAATGTCATTCCAGGGTAAGCAAGTAAAGGTTGTGAATGGAGTAGGTCAGGTTGAGTTTGTGGCTTCGGCTTCAAATTATGATGCTGACGGAAATTCAAAGCAAACCTGGAAAGGACAGGTAACTATCAACCAGAATGGTCGTGATACTACTTTCACAGTAACAGAAGAATATGTTGTCGCGAAGCCTGTTATCCAGGTTCAGTCAGCTTCTGTACAAGCATTGTATTTCCAGGCTGCTAATGAGTTAAATATACAGGTGCCTGCTTTAGGTGCGGTTTATGATCCAAGCTTCTCTGCCAGTGGTGGCTCTGCTATCAAAGGTGCTAAGAAAGGTGAGGTGACAATAATACCTAATGCAACACAGGTAACAATCAACGTAAGTAGCGGTGGAAACTCTATAGGATCTGAAACATTCAAAGTTCGTCCGATTCCAAAGCCAGAACTAGTAGCTCTGGTGAATGGAAAACCGTTAGACTTCAAGCGTGGAGTTCCGGCAGCATCTTTAAGAGGAGTAGAAATACAGGCAATACCGGATGAAGGTTTCAAACAATTATTACCTAACGAAGCGCGTTATAGAGTAACAAAGTGGAGAGCGTATCTTGTTAGAAACAATCAACTTGTAGATCAGCAGGAAATCAACGGCCCATCTGGAAACTTATCTAGCTTTGCTGCTAAAGCAAACAAAGGAGACAGAGTTGTGATGGAAGTGTTAGATGTAAAGCGTCTGAACTATAAAGGTACAGCAGTTGATGTGAACATAGAAGATAACTTCACGTTACCGTTGAATTAATCTGAAGCTTACAAGAAGTATGAAATTAATTAAAATTATAGGAGTAGCAGCAGGCTTGATGTTATCTGCAGGTGCAATGGCACAGCAGGTTCCAACGACAGCTGAAGCAACAAATCCATCAGCAAGACCTATTCCAGAGCACGATGTATTGTTCAAAAAAACAGTATGGCGTAAGATAGATCTGCGTGAAAAGCAGAATAAGCCGATGTTCTCTGAGAACCGTGAGATTACCAAAATAATAATAAATGCGGTAAAGAGCGGAGAGTTAACGGCTTATAAAACAGATTCTGTTAATACACCTTTGACTCGTGAGGAATTCATTGAAAACATGACTCCAAAAGAGAAGGGAAGCGGTCTAAGTGATGCAGAGATTGCTGCCGGTTTCGGCGAGCAGGAAGAGGAGGAGGAAGCTGATGCTTGGGGAGCCGCGCTTGGAGAAGAAGCGGTTCAGGAAACAGGTCCTGTAAGTAATGAGTACTTCCCAAAGCAGTTGTATCTTCTGGAGCTAAAGGAAAATGTGGTGTTTGATAAAAAGCGGTCGCGCATGTATCATGATATACATACCATTAGCATCAAAGTTCCTGCTACTCTAAACCCACTAGGGTTTGAGCAGAATGTAGGCTCTTTCAAAATGAGTGACTTGGTAAAGGTGTTCAGAAATAACCCTGAACTTGCAATATGGTACAATGCACAAAATGATGCGCAGCATAAAAACTTAGCAGATGCTTTTGACTTATGGCTGTTCAGCTCTTATATCACTAAAATTTCTAACCCAGGCGACAGAGGTCTGGCAGATATCTATGGTGGTGGTAAAAAAGGTTTACTTGCTGCACAAGAAGCAATGGAAGCTTTGATAGAGTATGAATACAGCTTGTGGAGTTACTAAGTAGTTACTGTATAAGCATAAAACAGAAGAGGCGACTAATATTAGTCGCCTCTTCTGTTTTATAGTACCTGAAATAATAATAATCGATCTATTGGTTCACCTGGTGTAGATGGTCATATAGGATGACAGCCTTTGCTTTACCAACTTCTGCCTGTAATTCTTCAAGAGATAGGTCCCTGAGCTTTTTTACAGATTTATACTTTAGCAAAAGTGTTTCAGCAGTAGAAGGACCTATGCCCTTGATGTCAGTCAATTCAGTTTTTAAAGTGCCTGCATCACGCTTGCTCCGATGAAAGGTAATAGCAAAACGATGGGCTTCATTGCGCAACCGCTGAATAAGCTTAAGAGACTCAGACTTCTTATCGATGTAGAGGGGAAGGGTATCCCCGGGGTAAAAGATCTCCTCTAAACGTTTAGCTATTCCTATAACAGCTATTTTACCATAAATGTCCAGGTCCTTAAATGCTTTAACAGCCATGCTCAACTGCCCTTTGCCCCCGTCAATGATAATAAGCTGGGGAAGTGGCTGACTTTCATTCAGCAGCCTGCGGTAACGACGTGAAACGATCTCATACATCGATTCATAGTCATTAGGGCCCACCACCGTTTTAATATTATAGTGGCGATAGTCTTTTTTACTCGGTTTACCATTCTTGAAGCAAACCATAGAAGCAACAGGGTTGTCACCCTGGAAATTAGAGTTGTCAAAACATTCAATCTGACGGGGCAATTCAGTGAGGCGCAAATCTTTCTTAAGAGTTTCAAGCACCCTAAGTTCACGCTGCTCACTTAGATCTTTGTTCTTTTCCTGGCGTCCCTCACGCTCTTTTCTCAGGTATAAAGCATTCTTTAACGACAGGTTTATCAACTTACGCTTATCCCCTATCTGTGGCTGTGAAACAGAAATATTATCTAAAGGAAGTGCAAGATCGATGTTTGTTATTACCTCCCGAGAAGTACTTTCGAACTCCTGCCGTAATTGTACAACAACTGATGCAAGAATATCATCATCCTCCTCATCCAACTTCTTCTGTACCTCAAGAGATTGAGTAAGTATGATAGAACCATTCATTACCTTTAGGTAATTAATAAAGGCACAGTTATCATTACTAGTAATAGTAAAAACATCAATATTGGTAAGAGTATTACTTACAACGGTAGACTTTGCCTGAAAGTCATCCAGCAGGTCCAGCTTCTGCTTAAACTGATGGGCTACCTCATATTGATAATCAGCGGCTGCCGCTGCCATTCTCTCTTTGAAGTAGGTTTTCGCGACAGATAAGTTTCCAGATAAGATATTTTTGATCTGTGCAATGTAGTGGTTATAAGAAGCCTCATCTTCAAGAGCTTCGCAAGGACCTTTGCAGTTGCCAATATGATACTCCAGGCAAACCTTAAACTTTCCTGCAGCGATATTCTCAGGTGTTAAGTTGTAGGTGCAGGTTCTCAGAGGGTAAAGGGTTCTGATTAGATCCAGCACAACATGCATCGTAGTGCCACTAGGATAAGGTCCAAAGTAGCGGGAACCGTCATTAAGCTTATTCCTTGTGCTTATAACACGGGGGAAGCGTTCATTAACGACACAAATGTAAGGATAGGTCTTGCCATCCTTTAGCAGGATATTGTACTTAGGCTGATACTGCTTTATAAGATTATTCTCTAGCAGGAAAGCATCAGTTTCTGTATCAACAATGGTGAACTCAATGTCTTTTATCTGAGAAACAAGCTTAAGCGTTTTTTTATTATGCTGAGCAGAGCGGTTGAAATAGGAGCTGACACGCTTTCGTATATCAACCGCTTTGCCAACATAGATGATACCATTATCATCGAAGAACTTATAGATGCCGGGTTTGTGTGGCAAGTGCGAAATCTTCTCTTTCAGCTTCTCGTTTGCTGGCATACATTCATAGCATTAGATCTCTGCGTCTAAGTCAATTTCTGTTGGCATATTTAAAAACTCATCTTGTTGAGTAGAGTCAATTTGAATGCCTTGGTTGTACTTAGCACAGTCTAATTCTACAGATAAAGGCGCTAAAGGTTTAGGAAAAGCATCCCGGGAAACATCAAGTGACTTATCAGCATACACCTTTTGCATAAAAGCACCATAAATAGGCATGGCCAGTTTGTTACCCTGACCTAATGCAATCGTACGGAAGTGAATGGAGCGGTCTTCTCCACCAACCCAGGTGCCGGCTACAAGGTTAGGAGTCAGGCCCATAAACCAAGCATCAGATTGGTTCTGTGTTGTACCTGTCTTAGCGCCAATTTCATTCTTCAATCCATTCCTATGTCGCAAGCCATAGTAAGCAGTACCACCCGGCTCTGCAGCAGCTTTAAGCATGTGCACCATCAGGTAGGCAGTCTCTTCACTTAAGGCTTCTACAGTTTTAGGGGCAAAATCAGCTATAACATTACCATGTTTGTCTTCAATACGGGTGATAAAGTTTGGCTCAACCCAGGTTCCTCCGTTAACGAAAGTGCCATAAGCTCCTACCATATCATAAAGAGAAACATCATTAACTCCTAAAGCCAAAGAGGGATTGGGGTCAAGAGGAGTAGAAATCCCCATACGCTTAGCTGTTTTTACTAAAGTTTCCGGGCCTAGCTTATTCACAAGGAAGGCAGAAACAGAGTTAACAGATTCAGCCAAGGCCTTACGTAAAGTATACTTCTGGCCACTGAACTTATTATCAGAGTTATTCGGGCACCACATATTACCATCTGCTAGCGGTATACATACTTTGGTATCTATTACCTCATAGCACGGATAATAGCCATTCTCGATAGCAGCTGTATACAAGAAAGGTTTAAAGGTAGAACCAGGCTGCCGAGCCCCCTGCTTCACGTGGTCATACTTAAAGTGCTTGTAATTAACTCCTCCTACCCAGGCTTTGATGTGACCTGTCTGAGGCTCCATAGCCATGAAACCAGCCTGTAGGAAGTGCTTATAATACTTCAGCGAATCCATAGGGCTCATTTCTACATCTTTTTCTCCATCCCACGTGAAGATAGTCATGGGGATCTTCTTGTTAAGATAATAGTTGATGGAGTCTTGATTACCATCAAAGCGCTCGTTAAGGCTGCGATACCGTTGGGTACGTTTAATGGAAACCTCTGGGAAATTCTTAATCTCTCTGTTATCCCGGTCAACCCATGGGTTGCGCCCTTTCCAGTGCTCAAAGAAAGCCTTTTGGCGGTCCTTCATGTGCTCTGCAACAGCCTGCTCAGCATATCGTTGCATACGGGAGTCAATGGTGGTATATATTTTAAGGCCATCAGCATAAAGGTCATATCCATTTTCGCGGCACCACTGCAGCAGGAATTTACTGGCTTCGGTACGGAAGTACGGGGCCAGACCAACATTTTGATTTTCTACACGATAATCTAAGTCAATGTCTTTTTCCTTTAGCTTCTGAAACTCTTCCTCAGGCAGAAAACCATACTTTACCATTTGTGATAGCACCACATTACGGCGGTGTTTAGAGTTCTCCGGCTGAAATTTGGGGCTGTAATAGGTTGGGTTCTTGAATAGACCTACCAAAACGGCAGACTCCTCAACAGTTAGATCTTTAACATCTTTATTGAAGAACGTTTTAGCAGCGGACTTAATCCCAAAGGCATTACTACCAAACTCGAAGATGTTAAGATACATGACCATTATCTCCCTCTTGGTGTAAGACTTCTCAAGTTTAACAGACATGATCCACTCTTTAGTCTTGTGGATAAGAGTACGTAAACCAGGCACATTATTCAATAAGCCATTGTTCAGCTCATCTCCACGAGTTCTGAAGAGGTTTTTAGCGACCTGTTGCGTTAATGTACTACCGCCACCTTTTTGCTGACCAGTAAGAATAGCTGCTGCAACGCGGGCCATAGCTTCCGGGTCAACTCCAGAGTGCTCTTCAAAGCGGATATCCTCTGTTGCGACAAGAGCCTGAATCAGATTTTCAGGCAGCTCCTCATAATCAGCCGGAGTACGGTTCTCGCGGAAGTATTTGCCAAGTACTACATTATCTGCCGAGTAAAGCTCAGACGAAAGAGCACTTTTAGGATTCTCGAGGGAGCGCATGTTTGGCAGCTCTCCGAACAGGTTTAGGAAGTTGATACTAACAGCATAGATATAGATTATAAATGCTGCAAAGCCACCCAGGAACAGGATCCAAAGGGCCGAAACTATTTTAGGGTAGATAGTCTTTTCCGGCTTAACGGGTTTTTGACGCGTAGTCATTACTAATAGTTGTTTTTAAAGAAAGTCAGGTATACATCCAGGTCATTCTTCTGCAATAACTTCTGGTAATTAGCAGATGAAATAACAAAGGTAACGAAATCTACGCCTCTTATCCTGCCAATCGGAGATTGAGGCGCTTTTTGTTTTATGTTGAAAGACTGGGCAAGTGCCAGATCATTAAAAGACTGAATAACCAGCATTGATTTATCACCGGAAAAGGCAAGAGAATCAACCGTAAGGTTCTGCTTTTTATAGTAGGTGCTGTTATACTTCTCAAACTTTGGTTTAACATTCTTGAAAGCAGATTCTCCATTCGGGTAAATTAATACAAAGTAATAAGCGGAATCTTCTGCCACTTTATAAGCTAAAGGATCAACAGGGGGAGCAGTTATTTCAGATGCTTTTGCAGAATCTGCTGGTTCTGTCACTCCTTCTTCAGCTTCTGCTATTTGCTGTTTCGGCTTAACTGCTTCTCCTGTTGGCTTAACTTTGTTCTCCTCTGGCAGTGCAGCAGCCTTATCCTTTTGTTCCGGATTCAGCTTTTCAGTGTTTGTAGTTTCTGCTTTAGATACATCAGCGTTAATGGCCTGTTCCGGTGTGGTTACTGTAGCAATTTCTGTGCTAACTTTTTCCTTTGGTGCTAGGATTGGAGTAGTACCTTGTGCTATAGTGGCATGAAGCACGGGTGCATCTTTACGAAGTTGGTTTTTTTGCTCCAGCTCCTGATAGGTACTCAACAGTTGGTTTGCCTGCTGAAGCAAAGGGCTGCCAGGGTATGCTGAAATAAACCGGTCCAGTTTCAGGCGCAGCTCCTCTGGTTTTTCAGTACGCGCAGTTATCATAATGCCCAGAAAAGCTACTTTATCCCGTATATCATTTAAGGGATATTGGCTTATTAAAGAGTTTATAACACCCGTTGCTTTTGAGAACTCCTGTGCTTCATAATAAGAATAAGCAGAGTCATACAACTCATGAGCCCTTAGGTTGTCAGCTGCATTCTTAGATAAGAAGTCAGAGTCGTCGAGCAGGCGGGCATAGGTTGTGTTGGGGAACTGCTGCTTAATTTTAGCATAATAAACCTGCTGCTGTGCTTTGTCATCTGCTTTACCATACAATAAGTACAGGCTGTAATAAGCATCGGCGGCATGTTCTGTATGGGGGTAGCGTCTTAACAACTCCTCAAAAGATTGAATAGCTTTGGCTTGATCCTGCAGATTTTGGCTATAGATGTTAGCTAATCTAAAGTAGGCATCCTCCACCATCTTCTCTGACTGTGCCAATGCGACATTAGTTAAGGGAATATCAGTAAGGAAACCTTGAACAAGGGCTTGACTACGTTCTTCAGCACTCATCTGGTTTTCTGGTGCCTCAGCTGGAGCCTGAGCTATTTGAGCCTCATTGCCTGTTTCACCCCGGTTGCGAATGCGCCAGAAATCCTGCAAAGGTCTGTCGCCCCAGCGGCGGGTAAACTCTGCACGGGCAGATGCCATTGCCACAGGGTTATCAAAATACCACACGCCCCCGTTGTTATTGTCTTTTATTGCCTCTCCATTTCTTCTGTTTCTATTGTTCTCCTGGGGTAAATCATTTTGCTGCAACTGCTTAGTAGCTTCCTGCTGCCGTACCTCTTCCTGCTGTTGTGCCAGTTGCTGCAGATAAGCATTTCGCTCAGACTCACTTAAGCGAGCAAGGCGCTGAAGGCTGTCCTGTGTTTGGATAATGCTATACTGGTTGGCGAAGTCTGCAAGGATGTCTCTGCGTTCAACTACAGCCTCATATCCTGGGGCACCCTGTGGAAAGACCTGTGCGGCACTATCATAATAAGCTGCGGCCAGATCATACTTGTTCAGGTTATCAAAGTATATCTCTCCTGCAGAAACATAGCTGTAAGCTTTTTGATTCTGAATAGCTCCTGGGGTACGCAGTGACTTTTCCAGAAGGCTCAGAGCCTTGTCATAATTTTGCTGGCGAAGCTCAAACTGCGCCATTTCATAATAGATTTTATCACGGTACTCCGTGTTTTTGTCATCCTTCAGGAGCTTCTCATAATAGCCTGCAATACGTTCTTTGTCCCGCTTATCAGCTAATTCCGACACCTGCCCCAGGTTAAGCCTGCTGAAGAAGCCAAGATCATAGGGAGGGTTTTTGCGTAATATCTTGCTATACTGCCGGTAAGCTTCTTTGTTCTGGCCGGTAAGTTGATAAAGCTGTGCCAGCATAAAACGAGCTCTCGACTGGTCATCCTTCTCTTTAAAGTTTGGTAGTGACAGATCTAAGTTTGAAATAACGGCAGTAGTATCCTGTAACAAGGAGTAATAGTGGGCGCGGGCCAGGTACAGTTCACGGGCATTGTCGCGGTTGAGACGCTCTTTACGAAGAAGCTCTGATACCTGAAGGGCATTATCCATCTCCCCCATTTTTATGAAGGTGCGCATGAGCCAAACCAGGGCCTCGTGCCTGTCATCAGAATTTTTACTTGTAGAGTTAACATACTTAAACGTACGCGCAGCCTCTGCAAACTTCATTTGGTAGTAATTAGCCTTACCAACTAAAATATAGCTATTGTCAACCCACTTGCTGTTCTTGTGGTACTGAATGGGGTACGATGCTTTCTTAAGAACATCCTCCAGATCTGCAGTAAATGCTTTAGAAGCTGAAGAATCAAGGGTTGGGTAAACAGGCAGCACCTGGTTGTAATCATACTGCATCTGAGCTTGCAGGCCCGCTTCAACAACAGACATCTTCTCTTTAGCCAGAAAATAGCCGTTATAGCGAGCGGTGGTGTTATGGTAAGTCTTGCTTACAGGATTATTACGCTCTGCTGAGCAGGCAATAAGCAGCAGACCTGAAATAAAAAACAGTAAGTGCAGGAGTTTATTATTCAAGATAAAAAGTGCAAGGGTTTGAACACTATACAATATTAATATAAACGGCCGTGCCTTCGCTTAAAGTATAAAACAAGAACCAGCAAGAAAGCTGAATACTTAGGTTGCCTTAAAGCAGGGATAAAACCTCATACAAAAATACAATATTCCGCCAATAATTAAGCAAAAGGCAAAACATGAGCCTACCTATGAACTATACAAAAAGCTAATTGGTTTCAGGCGCAGTGCACCTAAAAAGGGATGTATTTAGGCTAGGGGTGCTGCTAACATCGTAAAAAGGAGTACCTTTGTAAACTCCTGAATAACATGGCAGATACACCAGACCAAAAAAAGCCTGAGCAGAAGCGGCAAGACGATGCGAAGCCCTATGTGAAATACTCTGGAATGGCCTTTCAGATGATTGGGGCACTGGTATTGGCTGCCTATGCAGGAATGAAACTGGACGAGTATGTGGCAAATGATAAGCCTTGGTTTACAATTGTACTGCTTTTAGTTGCCGTGATTGCTACTACAGTTTTAACCGTTATTTCTATTACAAAAAAATAATTACGTGAAGTTTTTTCGCAACCTTATTATCCTTACTGTAATTGTTGCACTGCTGATAGGGGCACTGATTCAATTTAACGGATATATCTTGGTGCATCCTCTTATCTGGTATACGCTAGGGTTCTTTGTGTTCATCACCGGTTTTACCTACTATCTTACTAAACTAGGCTATAAAAATGACCCTGAAAACCTCCAGGTGTACTATTTCGCATCTATGGGATTCAGGTTTGTGCTGAGCATCGGAGTTATTGCACTGTATATCTTCTTTTACAAAGAAGGGAGGCTGCAGTTTGTGTTCAACTTCTTTGTGTTATATTTTCTATTTACCGGGTTTGAAATTTATAGTTTGTTGAGTAACTTGCGCCCGCATTTGAAAAAGCAGGACTAAGTATAAGGCAAAGCTTTATAAAATCTGTTTCTAAATCTCTCTTAATGAAGAAGTTATTAGTTTTATTGTTTTCCTTTCTGACGATTACAGCTCATGCTGCAGAATCGGTAGAAGGTGGTGAGTTTAAGCCTGGTGATATGATCACCCATCACATAGCGGATGATTACTCATGGCATTTTGCAGACGGAGCAGTGCTTTATTTGCCAGTAATACTGGTAGATAACGGAGAGGTTGTGTCATTTTCTTCCAGCAACTTCTATAACGAAGACCACGAAGTGGTGCCTTACAGAGGATATGTGATGGAGCATGGGCATATTTACAAAGCCAATGCAGAAGGTGAGCCTGTTGCGGATTATGCTGGTTTGTATGATGTTTCTATCACTAAAAACGTAGCATCTCTTTTTCTTAGTGTTGCCCTGTTGTTCTTTGTGTTTTTCACTGTTGCGGCTTCTTACAAAAAGAACCCTGGCAAAGCTCCTAAGGGCATGCAGTCTTTCTTTGAGCCAATTATCATCTTTATTCGTGATGAGATTGCCAAGGCAAACATAGGTCCGAAGTATGAGCGCTATATGCCGTACCTCTTGACAGTTTTCTTCTTTATCTGGTTTAACAACCTTTTAGGTTTGATGCCGGGTGGTGCTAACTTAACCGGAAACATAGCAGTTACGCTTTTGCTTGCCTTGTTTACCCTATTGATTACTGTATTTAGTGCTAACAAGAACTACTGGGCTCACATTTTTGCAACTCCTGGTGTTCCGAAGTGGTTGGCTCCAATTATGATTCCTGTAGAGTTGATTGGTATCATTACAAAGCCTTTCTCTCTGATGGTGCGTCTTTTTGCAAACATCACAGCGGGTCACATTATCATCCTTTCCCTGTTCAGCTTGATCTTTATATTCCAGAGCCTTGCGGTTGGTCCTTTGAGTGTGGCTTTTGCTACTTTCATGAACTTCCTGGAGTTGTTTGTGGCGCTGTTGCAGGCATATATCTTTACGTTGCTTTCTGCCATGTACTTTGGTGGTGCTGTTGAAGAACATCATCACGACGAGCATGCGCATGCTGAAGCGCATTAATCTGAATTTTTATTTTTTAACTCTATATAACTACTATTATGTTATTAGCAATTTTGCTTCAAGTGGCGACTGATTATGGTTTAGCTATCATGGGTGCCGGTATCGGTGCTGGTTTAGTAGCCTTAGGCGCTGGTTTGGGTATCGGTAGAATCGGTGGCTCTGCTATGGAATCTATCGCTCGTCAGCCTGAGGCTGGTGGTAAAATCCAGACTGCCATGATCATCGCGGCTGCTCTTATCGAAGGTGTTGCACTTTTCGGTGTGGTAGTTTGCTTGTTAATCTCATTCTTAGGCTAATTAAGCCTTTGAAGATCTCACGTCCGGGCGTATGGCCCGGACGATGAGGTCAAAAGTAGTTGAAGTAGTTAAAAAGCCCAGCCAAATAGCGCCGGGATGTTAAATAGAAAAATTATCTCTCAAATTCATTAAAAATGGAATTAGTAACCCCAGGTTTTGGTCTGATTTTCTGGCAGCTGGTAACGTTCTTAATCGTTCTGTACCTGCTTGCTAAGTTTGCCTGGAAGCCAATCATGAAAGCACTTCATGAGCGTGAGGCTTCTATTGAGAGTGCATTGAGTGCTGCCGAAAAGGCAAAACTTGAAATGCAATCTCTGAAAGCGGACAATGAGAAGCTATTGGCAGAAGCACGTTTAGAGCGTGATAAGATTCTGAAGGATGCTTCTGATGCAGGAAATGCTCTAGTCGAGTCTGCAAAGCAGAAAGCTAATGAGGAAGGTGCACGCATGATTGCACAGGCACGTGAGGCAATAGAAAATGAAAAACGCGCTGCTATCACAGAAGTGAAAAATATGGCGGCTGCCTTGTCAATTGAGATTGCGGAGCGCATACTTAAGAGAGAGCTTAGCAATCCGGGTGCTCAGCAGGCGCTTGCAGAGGATTATATCCGCGAAGTAACGCTTAACTAATAGAAAAAAGTCTGGTTTCTGTAAAGAGGCCGCTGAATCATAACAAAGCATATGTCAGAATTAAGAGTTGCTTCAAGATATGCGAAATCGCTGATTGAACTGGCAGAAGAGAGAGGAGAATTGGAACAAGTGTATAAAGACATGCAGTTGTTTTCAAAGACAATTTCTCAGAACAGGGATTTTCAGTTAATGCTCCAGAACCCGATTATTAAGTCGGACAAAAAGCTGGCAATACTGAATAGCGTGTTCAAAGGCAAAGTGCAGGAACTAACTACCGCTTTCTTTGGTATCGTTACCAGAAAGAACCGCGAAGCGGCGCTGGAGTTTATGGCTAAGTCATTTGAGGAGCAGTATTTTGAGATCAAGGGTATACAAAAAGCACACGTTGCTTCTGCGTTCCCACTGTCTCCTGCCTTGCGCGAGCAACTTGGCCTTAAGCTGGCAGCTGAGTCCGGAAAGCAGATTATACTAGAAGAAGTAGTAGATCCTTCATTGATTGGAGGAATGGTTATCCGAGTAGGTGACAAACAAATAGATAGCTCTGTGAAGCATAACCTTCGCAAGCTTAGAAATGAATTTAAAGAAAACCCATATATCAATAAACTATAATCATGGCAGAAGTAAGACCTGACGAAGTATCAGCCATATTAAGAGAGCAGCTATCAAACTTCCGCTCTGAGGCAGAACTGGAAGAAGTTGGTACTGTACTAGAAGTGGGTGACGGCGTCGCTCGTATCTATGGCCTCTCCAAAGCACAGTCTGGAGAACTTTTGGAGTTTGAGAACGGACTTCAGGCACTCGTTCTGAACCTGGAAGAGGACAACGTAGGTGCCGTATTATTAGGTGACTACAGCGAGATCAAAGAAGGCGCTACAGTAAGAAGAACTAACCGCATTGCCTCTATCAGAGTTGGTGAAGGTATAATCGGTCGTGTAGTAAATACCCTTGGTCAACCAATAGATGGTAAAGGACCTATTGCTGGTGAACTTTATGAGATGCCATTAGAGCGTAAAGCTCCTGGTGTTATCTTCCGTCAGCCAGTAAACGAGCCACTGCAGACAGGTATAAAGGCGATTGACTCAATGATTCCAATTGGCCGTGGTCAGCGTGAGCTTATCATCGGTGACCGCCAGACTGGTAAAACAGCTGTGGCGCTTGATGCAATCCTGAATCAGCGTGAATTCTACGAGAGAGGAGAGCCTGTATTCTGTATTTACGTGGCTATCGGCCAGAAAGCATCTACTGTAGCACAGGTAGTGATGGCGCTTGAGAAAGGTGGTGCCATGGATTATACAGTAGTTGTTGCTGCATCAGCTTCTGATCCGGCTCCAATGCAGTTCTTCGCGCCATTTACAGGTGCCGCTATCGGTGAATTCTTCCGTGATACCGGCCGTCCTGCACTTGTTGTTTATGATGACCTTTCTAAGCAGGCTGTAGCTTACCGTGAAGTATCTCTTCTACTAAGAAGACCTCCAGGGCGTGAGGCTTATCCAGGTGACGTATTCTATCTGCACTCTCGTTTATTGGAGCGTGCCGCTAAAATCAATGCATCTGACGAGATTGCGCGAAATATGAACGACTTACCGGATTCTCTTCGTCCGTTGGTAAAAGGTGGTGGATCACTTACTGCCCTTCCAATTATCGAGACACAGGCTGGTGACGTTTCTGCATATATCCCGACAAACGTGATTTCGATCACTGATGGTCAGATCTTCCTTGAGACGAACCTTTTCAACTCAGGTATCCGTCCGGCTATTAACGTTGGTATCTCTGTATCTCGTGTGGGTGGTTCTGCTCAAATCAAGTCAATGAAGAAAGTTGCGGGTACGCTTAAGCTAGACCAGGCACAGTTCCGTGAACTGGAGGCTTTCGCAAAATTCGGTTCTGACCTGGATGCTGCAACAAAGCTGACGATTGAGCGTGGCCGTCGTAACCTAGAAATTCTGAAGCAGGCACAGTACTCTCCTGTACCAGTAGAAGAGCAGGTAGCAATTATCTACTGCGCTACAAACGGTCTGATGGACAATGTTCCGGTAACAGAGGTTAAAACATTTGAAAAAGAATTCCTGCGTACAATGCGTGCACAGCACAACGATGTACTAAACGCACTTAAAGCAGGTAAGCTTGATGACGCATCTACTGATACTCTGAAGCAAGTGGCCAGAGAATTATCAGCTAAGTATAAGAAATAGTCTAAGTTAAAAAGCCATCGGCTAAAGGTAAAACCTGAGCCGATGGCTTTATGCTCATAGCAAAAACAATATGGCAAGTTTAAAAGAGGTTAGAGGCCGCATCGTTTCCATCTCATCAACTCAGCAGATTACAAAAGCCATGAAAATGGTGGCAGCTGCTAAGCTTAGACGTGCACAGGATAATATCCTGCGTATGCGCCCTTACGCCCAACGCCTGAGTGGAATATTAGCTAACCTATCGTCTATGACGGAAGGTTCTGTTAACAGCATATATACTGAGAAGCGAGAAATCAACAATGTATTGATTATAGCAGTTTCTTCTGATCGTGGTTTGGCTGGTGCTTTTAACTCTAACATCATTAAAGGAGTTGTATCGCTGATAAACGAAAAGTATAGCAGGCAGTATGCTGCGGGCAACGTTACTATACTCACCCTAGGACGCAAGGCTAATGAAGCCTTCAGGAAAAGAGGCTATAATGTAGTTGGTGATTTTACCGGCGTTTTTACAAATCTTTCTTTTGACACAGTACGCGAGGCTGCAGAGTTTGCTATGTCAGGTTTTGCAACACGCAAGTATGATCAGGTAGATATCATGTACAACGAATTTAAAAACGTTGCTACACAGATCGTACGAACAGAGCAGTTCTTGCCATTAGAAGAAAAGCCGGTTGAGGAAGATGCTTCCGCAATGATGGTAGATTATACTTTTGAACCATCGAAAGAAGAAATCATCGAGGAGTTAATTCCAAAATCCCTGAAAATCCAGGTTTATAAGGCGGTTCTGGAATCAAATGCTTCTGAACATGGAGCACGAATGACTGCCATGGATAAAGCGACAGAAAACGCTGGTGAGCTGCTGAAACAGCTGAAGCTTACCTATAACAGGACCAGACAAGCTGCAATTACGAAAGAGATTTTGGAAATTGTGGGTGGTGCTGAGGCCTTAGCTTCAAAATAAGAAGAACAGGAAGTCAAATAAAGCAGCGCCCATCACAAAGGTGGGCGCTGCTTCTGTTTTATAAAGGATTGTGCTGCAAGCATACATTATTAAATTGCAAAATTTGTTTGTGCTGCAGGATTGAAGAAGAAAAAAGGAAGAGTAGCCTTATCTTTGTGTAACGTTGAGATAAATCAGCAACATGGGAAAAAGATTCATGAGTCGCTATAAGGGGTATTACAAAGCAGCATTTGCAATAATGTTGTTTTTAAGCGCCTGTGTAACGCCTAACAATACTTCAACAACCTCAGATTCAGATAAAAGTATCATTACAAATGATTTGCGCAAACCTAAGCTAGTCGTGGGGCTCGTGGTAGATCAAATGCGTTATGATTATTTGTATCGTTACTGGGACAAGTATGGTAACGATGGCTTTAAAAAGCTGGTAAAACAGGGCTTTAACTTCAGGAATACACATTATAGCTACGTGCCAACCTACACAGGACCAGGGCATGCTTCTGTTTATACAGGAAGCGAACCATCCTTGAATGGAATAGTAGGTAACAGCTGGTATAACCGGGCATCGAAAGAAATAGAATACTGTGTAGAGGATAAAACGGTTAAAACAGTAGGAAGCACTTCTTCTGCTGGACAAATGTCACCGGAAAACCTGCTGACAACAACGATAACAGATGAGCTGCGCCTGGGAACAAATATGGGTTCTAAAGTAATAGGTGTAGCACTGAAAGATAGGGGCTCCATCTTAGCGGCCGGGCATTTAGGAAATGGTGCCTATTGGTTTGACTCCCCAAGCGGCAACTGGATCACCAGCACCTTTTATGCTGAAGAATTACCTGCATGGGTACAAGATTTTAACAGCAAACGATACCCTGAACAATACCTGGGGCAAGTTTGGAATACATTGTTGCCAATTGACCAGTATACTGAGAGTTCTGCTGATGACGTACCATGGGAGGGAACTTTGCGCGGCGAGGCAAAACCAGTATTCCCTCATAATGTACCAGCGATTAGAGGAAAAGATTATGAACTGATTCGCTCTATCCCTGCCGGTAATACATTAACAGTAGATTTCGCACTGGCTGCTTTGAAAGGAGAAAATCTGGGGAAAGGAAAATTTACTGACTTCTTAGCTGTAAGTTTCTCAACTCCCGATTATGTAGGCCACACGTTTGGGCCAAACTCGGTTGAGGCCGAAGATGTATTTCTGCGATTGGATCAGGAGCTTGGTGAAATGATAAAAGCAATAGAAGATGAAGTAGGAGCAGAAAACGTGTTGTTCTTCCTGACGGCTGATCATGGCGCAGCTCACGTACCGGCTTTCCTGGTTGAGAATAAAGTACCGGCAGGTGTAATGGCATCGGGCTTACTAAAGGACTCAGTTGAGATTTTCCTGAATAAAACCTATGGAAGTGGCAAGTGGGTAGAGAGTTACGTTAACCAGCAGTTCTATCTCAACAGAAGCTTAATAGAAAAAAGGAAAGTAAATTTAGCTGAAATACAGCAGAAGATTGCAGACTATGTGGTTCGTTTTGAGCCAGTGGTAAGAGCTGTTACAGGCACTAACTTGATGGCTGCAAATTGGTCAAGTGGATATATGGAGCGTGTAGAGCGGGGGTATTTTCCACCAAGATCAGGCGACGTGATCGTAATTTTAAGTCCGGGATGGTTTGAAGGCTATGGTAGTGGCAGACCAACAGGCACTACCCATGGGTCGTATTCAAATTATGATACACATGTGCCCTTGATCTGGTATGGCTGGAATATAAAACCCGGCGAAAGCGCTGTAGAGACGAAAGTAGTGGATATTGCTCCTACAATAGCAAACTGGTTATACATACAGGAACCAAATGGAAGTGTGGGAGAGCCTTTACAACAATACATGAAATAATAAAAGCGCTTGATGCAGATTTATATTGACGGCGCAAATTAAACATAAGAAGAAAATGGAGAATATGGAGAACAACAATCCATGGCATAGCGTGAGCTACGGAGAAGAAGCTCCCAACGTGGTGACTGCAATTATTGAAATTCCAAAGGGATCGAAAGCAAAGTACGAATTAGATAAAGACAGCGGAATGCTAAAACTTGATCGTGTACTTTTCTCTTCTGTTAATTACCCTGCCAACTACGGGTTTATCCCGCAAACATATTGCGACGATAAAGACCCATTGGATATTCTGGTTATCTGCTCGATAGATGTACAGCCAATGTGCCTGATTGATGCAAAGGTAATCGGCGTAATGCAGATGATCGACAATAATGAGGAAGACGACAAGATCATCGCAGTTGCGCATAACGACATGTCAGTGCGTCACATAAATGATATTTCAGAGCTGCCCCCGCACACATTGCTGGAGATGCGCCGCTTTTTTGAAGACTATAAAAAGTTGGAGCACAAGGAAGTAATTGTAGAGCAGTTCCTTGGCCGTGAGCATGCTTATAAGATAATTCAGGATAGCATTGAGCTTTATAATGCTACTTTTGGAGAGCCAAAAAGAGCGAAGGCGCTTTAAAAATTTTACTTTTCCTGTTAAGCCTGGCCTGGGATTATCCTATGTCAGGCTTTTTGTTTTTAGATGAAGCACCTAAAGCGTTTGCCAGGACTAAGAATACTTCCGTAATTGCAATAGATGGTCCAAAACCAACACATCGGGGGAAAGCATGTTCATACTGAGCAGAAAAGTAAAAGTAGTCTTCGGCGATTAGGAGAGGCATTACTTTACAGTAGCATCTTTATTTCATTTTGTGCCTTTAGCTTAACCATAGTAACTTATAAACTGGCAGGTTTACCCGTTTCTTTGCCGATGGCGCTCTTCATTTTCCTGGCCACGCTATTTACCTATAATCTTAGTAGTATTTATAGTGTTTTCCGCAGACCGGGCCAGAAGATCTCCGATACTGACGCCCATTGGACACAGATAAACAGAAAACCATTGGCTTTGCTAGGCTTGATAAGTGTAGTAACTGGTGCATTTATTTATTTCTATTTCAGCTTTGGCATAAACATTTGGTTTATGCTTCACCTGGCTTTTATTTCAATAGGTTACACTATTCCCATAGTTTATAAATCTAAGAGAGTAAAACCACTGCGAAACATACCCTTGCTAAAGGTTTTCTTGATTGCGTATGTATGGGCTGTAGTAACAACTTTATTTCCTCTGTTAGAAGCAGGGTTTGATATCCGGGAAAAAGAAGCTTTGATACTTCTGGCTCGCCGGTTCCTGTTTATCCTTTCTCTAGCGCTTCTGTTTGATGTACGGGACTTTTCATACGACAGGAGTATGAATACACTTACAGTTCCTGGATTGGTAGGGGTTAACAATACAAAATTTATTTCTTTGGCCTTACTTGTAATCTATACAATTACAAGTCTGCAAACGGAGACAGGATTAGTGCAGCTGGCATTGTTAGCAAGCGCCATTGGGGCAGGGTTGGTAGTGGTGTTTTCTTCGGAGGACAGGCCAAGGCTTTACTACCTGTTATTTGCAGACGGCGCTATGCTATTACATTCCGGTCTGGTGCTTCTTACTCTTATGTAACCTGCTGTAGCTGCAGGATAGCCTGAGGCAGGTGATCAACAACATCTGAGGCAGTCATAGATACCTCTCCAACTGTATTCAAAGCTAAATCTGCGGCGAGCCCATGAAGGTACACCCCAAGCAGGCAGGCTTCTTTTAAGGTATAATTCTGGGCCACGAAGCCGGTAATAATTCCGGTTAAAACATCTCCGGTTCCTCCAGTTGCCATGCCAGGGTTTCCTGTTGTATTGAAGTAGATTTCTCCATCTGGTGTACCTAAGGCAGTGTTGTTTCCTTTCAGCACAACATAGCAATCATATTCCTGGCAAAACTCCAGCATGTCTTTCAGTCGGTCATAATCGTTATTACTTTTTCCAATCAGGCGCTCAAATTCTTTAGGGTGAGGTGTGAAGATAAGTTGATTTCTTTTGAGCTGTGCTTTCAGCTTTTCGCTGCTGCTAATGATGTTAATTGCATCGGCGTCTATAACCAAAGGGTGACTACTGGTAGCTAAAAGCTGCCCGATTGTAGACTTGGTCACTCGTTCTGTTCCTAAACCAGGTCCAACTCCTATCACATTAAACTTATCCATTTCCTGTGGCAGTTCAGACAAATGCTTCCTATGCTTATCGGCTAAGGTCATGGCCTCTGGTACAGCAGTTTGGAGTACAGTGTAACCTGCCGACGGAGCCTGAACAGTAAGTAAACCAACACCAGCACGCAAACAGCCGCGGGCAGCAAGCACAGCAGCTCCTATTTTGCCAAATCCACCGCACAGCAGCAAAGCATGCCCATAGATACCTTTATGGGAGAACTTTTTACGGGGCTTCAGCAGGTGTGCTACATCCTTTGCCGTGGTGAAGAATAAATTTGTTTGTGTTTGAGAGATAAACTGCTCGCTGAGCCCAATTGGCACCACATGCCACTCCCCCACATATACCTCATGCTGTGACAGGAAAAATGCCTGCTTGGGTAACTGAAAGCTGATAGTATAGTCTGCCTTGATAATGGCTCCTTCTGCTGGGGTTTGGCTGTCGGTGTAAAGACCGGAAGGCATATCAATGGAGGTTATCGTATTGTCGTATTGATTGAGCTGCTCAATGACTTTTGCATAAACACCAGTAACAGGACGGTTAAGCCCGGTGCCAAACAAAGCATCGATGACACAGGCCTTCTCAGGTAATCTAACCAGGTCAGCTTCTGATTTGATATGGTTTTGCGGAACCTCTTTTGGCAGCTGTTCAAGATTAACTTTAAAATCAGCAGAGGCTTTCTGAGTATCTCCTACAACCAAAACCTGAACTTTATAATGCCGTTGGTGTAGTAATCTTGCTACTACTAACCCATCACCACCATTATTGCCAGGCCCGCAGAAAACAAAGACTTCTTCCGAGGGCGGAAACTTATTCTCAAACCAACCGGCAAAAGCTTTTGCAGCACGCTCCATTAACTCGGTGGAGGAAATCCCTTCTTCTTGTATGGTGAAAGCGTCAGCTTCCCGTGTTTGTGCGGCAGTAAGGAGTTTCATAAAGTTTGACTGTATTTTGTCTCCATATACTCACAAAGTAACGATGAGTTCTGTTAGCGGTTTAAAAGGCTATTGATAATGTCATCTTAATGCGCAGGTTGTCTTTAGGATCATTAAAACTGTAAGGGCCATAGCGATAAAAAGCACCTATGCCAATGCCAGAGAAGGTGGAGCTGATAACGTTGTTAAGTAGCAATCCGGATTCATAAAATCCCTTGCTCATGGTGCTGAACTGCTCCTGTGGCAGATCAGTTATAGTTTGTTCAAGATCACCAAAACCGATGTTGGTAACAGCCACAACATCTGGTTTAAAGAAGCTGGTTCGGAGAAAACGCTTCCCGAAGTTCTGAGAAAAGAACAGTGCAGCATAGCGGTCTGAGAAGAATTCGTAAGGGCGCATCGTCTCAAAACCCTCACCAGTATAAACTTTATAATCTGGGTTGTTGCTGCCATAGCCATTGTAGAGCCTTACAAAAGGAGCATTTCCATTAACTAGCCCACCTGCAAGGGTAAAGCTACTTTCACCAAAAGTGCGGTGGCGCAGGTCTGCCCGCAGTTTTAAATCATACCTGTTATAGCTGTAGTTCCCCTCTAATAAGCCTTTAATCCCACGCGTATACTGTAACCACAACACAGGGTAATCGCTGCTGATAGGTATTACCTGGTTAAACTGCTGCATGTATTTCTCACCATAAGCATAGCGTAGTCCTACAACGGCCTCGCTCAGGTGATAAACAAGTTGCGGAGCATCTGCAGCCGGAATCAGGGTTGGCATGTGCTCCTCCTGTCTGAGCTGTGTTTGCGCCTGCAGGTAACGGAGCAGTCTTCCTGAAAGGGCTACACCTTTATGCTCTGTGTAAGTAAGGTCCGGAAGGATAGCAGGGCGAAAGTCACTTAACAGGCTTTTGCGCTGAAAAGGAAAGCGTCTGCCTCCAGGTTCTGTCACGTCTTTATAATAAGTACCTGTTAATTGTAGTTCAGAAGGTTTGTGAAGAATGAATGCTGCATCGGCTCCATACTTTTCTTCCTCATCCCGAAATCCATAGCCCCAGTAACCGCCAATAGTAAACCGCTCCGAAAGCAAAGCATTCGTGTGCAGGCCAATGCCCAGTCGTACACCTTCAAAGGCACTTACTTTAAACAGGCGGGGCAGGTCGAGGCTAACGGGGCCTATAGGTATTTGCTTCGCCATCAGGTACTCCATTACCCGGATGGTTCGGTCAAGTTTATCTGCTTTGCCTACACTATCCAGGCGCTGGTAAGTGCGTTGTTCAAGAGCAGTAAGTGAGTCAGGTCGGAACTGTTGATAAAAGCTGTCAGACTGCAGGTGTGCATCAGCTTTTTGCTGGAGGGCCACCACGCTAAAATCTGATTTTTGCAGGTTGGGGTTAAGGTTAATATTGGTGATATAGGTACGCAGATGTCCGTAAGGCTGGTGTCCTTTTAAAGAGAGCTGCGGAACTGTTATTTCCACATCCAGCTCCGTCGGGAACCATTGCTGCCGCTGCCCTACCTGCTCATACCGTTGTTGCAGCTTTATACCACGTTTGTCGTCATCGGCAGCCGATTGCGCCAGTACATTCTGCACTGCCCAACCATCACTGTTGATGTACAGCAAGCCCTGCAGTCCTTCAAAGTTTTTTCCGGCCTCTGGTTTGAAGGAGATAACAAACGTGGTATCGCCGTTGATGACGTTTGCCTCCTGCAGCACAAAATCATACTTGCGGGTGCTGCCGGGGCTAAGTGGGCTCAAATAACGTTTCCCAAAGAAAACAGGCATGTTATCATACACTGAAAAATCTCTGGCTTCGGCGGCTACAACACCAAAGCTTGGTTGCTGCAAGCCTGAAACACGTGTGGCAAGAATGGTTTCTTTTGTTTTTCCCGGCCTTAAGTAGGCATAATCGGTTATACTTTCCATCAGGAAGAGGTGCTGCTTATCCAGCAGCTGACGCATTTTGAGGTAAGAGGAATCCTGTGGTGACAGTTGCAGTGTGTCGCTTAAGTCCAAGTCACGGACATCGGTGGCGGTAAGGATGAGTTTGTTGTAAGTTCGGTAGGTATAGGCAGGCAGGTTCTCCAACTGGTGCCTTTCTTTGTTCTGCGAAGCCAACCTGATAACACGGTGAGCAGGATTCTCTCCGGAGCCACGCACTATTACCTCCTGCAGTTGTGCCGCGGAAGGCTTTAGGTACACGTCTATATTTTCGGAGGAATCAGGGTAAATAACCTGGGGTGCATAACCTACATAGCTGAAGCGAAGACTCCTGATAGGCTTGTTGTGACGTAGCTGATACTGTCCTTCCAGGTTGGTTGTAGTGCCAGTCTCACCTTCATTCGCAGCAATGCTTACAAAGGCTAGTTTTTCATTTGTCTGGGCATCACGAACCACCCCCCGTACACTACGCACCTGTGCAAATACAGCTGACGAAACAAGTATAAAGAATAAGACTGGTAAGAGAAGTTTTTGCAGCATAGTGTAAAGATAAAAAGAAAAGGCGCTTTATCCTGTTAAAGAAGAAGCGCCTTTGCCTGCTGTTCAGGTGTTTACTTGCTAGAACTGCATATGGAAACCCAGGCCCGGGCTGCCATTTGGCAGAATGACTGGCACGACAGCGGTGTTTAGACCACCGCCCTGGGTTAGCTTTGCATGTACCCAATAAACGGTATTGACAGAAAGTATGCCTACTCCGGCGCCAGCCAACACATCAGACATCCAGTGAGCATTATTAAGCACACGCAACACACCCGTTCCGCCAGCAATACCATAACTAACCACACTTACCCAAGGGCTTTTATGGCGAAACTCTTTATCCATAAAAGTGGCAATGGTGAAAGCATAGGCAGTATGTCCCGATGGAAAAGCGAATGGCTTACCGTTCGGCCGCTCTATATCGGTCAGCTTCTTGACTGGCCAGACAATGGCAGATGTAAGTCCTCCGGCAGCTAATAGCAGCACTGTCTGACGGCTGAGCTCATGTCGGTTCTGCGATGATATCAGGTTAAAACCATATAGCCCCACCAGTGGTGCGAGCATGGCAAAGTCATCGGCATTGGTAGCAAACCTTGGAAAAACCCTTGTCCTGTAGTCAAAGATATCCTGGCTATTGATAATTCCCCGGCCTCCGGTAGTGTAAATACCCACTCCGAGCAGCACTGCAGCCGGAAGAACAGCTCTTTTTAAAAAGCGCTTGTTATCGCCTTCCAGGCGCTGTGATTCCGTGAATGGCTTCTTTTGTCCGGGCAGTACCGTGTCGGCAGGTACAAAGACATCCGGATCTACAGAAAGTGTTTTGAGGGTATCAGACTGCGGTTTTTTCTTTGGCTGTACTTGTGCCACAGCGGGGCTAAACAGAATGCTTATCCAAAGGAGGTGGATAGTGAGCAGTTTATTCAATTTCATAAGTATGTAAAAGGATTAGCTCCTGGTATGCTTATCAGGTGGTACTTAAATCTCAACAGTGTATAAAACGGCATCAATTGTATTAGGTTTATTCGAAAGATACCGGTCTTAGGTTCTCTTTATTACCTGTCAAGTTCGCCCAGCACAATATCAACAGAGCCTACAATAGCGATTATATCGGCCACCATGCAGCCTCTCGAGATTTCGTGCAGCACCGACAGGTTAGAGAAGCAAGGAGATCGTCCTTTGCAGCGAAAGGGTACATCGCTGCGGTCTGTAGTCCGGAAAAAGTATCCAAGTTCACCGCGAGGTGTTTCCCCCCTGAAGTATAACTCCTGGGTTCCTGTCATCCGCATCTTTTTAGGGCATGCAGCTTGTGGATCAAAGTCTGGTGTTCGCTTGTGGTCTCCCTGAAGCTGGTCCAGGCACTGGCGTATGATCTTTATTGATTCTCTGCATTCCAGCGCACGCACATAGTTGCGGTCCCAGCAATCTCCAAGTGTGCCTGCCAGCCCCTGCCCGATAGGCACCTCAAATTCCAGTTCTGGATAAACGCTGTAGCCATCTACCCTGCGCAGGTCGTGCCTTAGGCCGGAGCCACGCAGCATAGGGCCGGAGCAGCCGTAGTTTATCGCCACATCCAGGGGCAGCACGCCTACATTTGCCGTACGGTCTATAAAGATTTTATTCTCTAAAAGGATAACATCCAGTTCATCCAGTTTAGGCAGGAGATAATCAATGAATTCGCGACAGCGCTCTTCAAAGCCTACCGGCAGGTCGTAATAGAGTCCACCTACCCAGATGTAGTTGTACAGCATGCGTGCACCACTTGTCCACTCTAGCAGGCGCTGAATGTGCTCTCTGTCACGCAGCATCCACAGGAACGGTGTGAATGCTCCGATATCAATGGCATAGGTTCCTATAGCCACAAAGTGTGAGGCAATCCTATTTAGCTCTGTTACCAGCACCCGGATGTACTCCACCCGTTTCGGTATCTGCTCAGTGATGCCCAGTAATTTCTCTACACCCATGCACCACACATGTTCCGAGTTCATGGCAGCAAGGTAATCCATGCGATCTACGTAGGGTATGGTTTGGTTATAGGCCATACTCTCGGCGTGCTTCTCAAAACAGCGGTGCAGGTAACCCACATGCGGCGCTACCTCCTGAATAATCTCGCCATCAGTAACTACCTCCAGGCGCAGTACACCGTGCGTACTCGGGTGCTGTGGACCCATATTCACAATCATTTCCCCTGCCTTCAAATTATTAAGGCTAAACTTGTTAGGCTCTGACTGTAACAGGTATTCTTTATAAATCGTGGACAATGGCTATCAGGAGTTAAGTTGTAATAAAATCAAGTGTTACCTCTCGTGCAAAGTTCGTAAAAAAGGAGGACTTAAACAGTAGGTAATCAAGTAGTGGTAGGAGGCTTCTTAGGTCTAAATGTATATGCTTTAGAAATAAGTTGTATATTCGTTTATAAAGAGGGGTTTCTGTTAATTTTGGTAAAGAAAGTAAAGCCCTGACCTATGCAGCTTCTACTGGCCTACCTGAAGATCCGATTTGCTGCTAATCCATCGACTGATTATTTATAGGGCTTTCTGTTAAGAAGTTTACATCAGGTTAAACCTAATACCAAGAAGGATCGAATATTAAATGACAGTAAAAGACCTATGTAAAGGAATGAATTCAACAAAAACTTCATCTGACTTTTTTGCAAAAGAACTGCAGGAGTTTAAAGATGCACTTAAAGCCTCTGGTATTCATGGCGCTTTGCACTATCTGAACACAAGAACCCCTCATCGCTATACAGGAATTTATAAGTTTGATGGCGAAAATCTGCGCAATTTAGCACTATACGATAGATTTGATTCTACCTTAACCAAGGGCGAAGATGCTCCTATGAGCGCGACCTACTGCTCGTTGGTGCAAAAACAACAGGCACTGGAAATAACTGACGCAACTGAGGATAGTAGAGTAAAGGGCAAAATAATCACCCCGGTAGTATCCTATTGTGGCGTGTTATTAAGAGATGCAGATGGTAAACCTTTCGGCACCCTGTGCCATTTTGATATGCAGCGTTGCCAGGAGCGAATTTCTGATTTTCCTTTACTTAAAGCTGCTGCAGGAATTTTATATTCGTATTTGCATTCCTGAGCTTCAACCGCTGCCATACCGGATACTGATGTACAAGGTTAAGGCGACAACTTTGACCTAAAACTATTCCGGTTTTTCGCGCTTATCTGAAAAAGGAGTTGGTATACTAATCAGCTCCTGCGGCTCACCCTTAAAGCCGTTCAGCTCGTTGTGCTGGTCGAAAGGCACTTTAATACCATGATAGTAATCCTGTAGTTTATAGTCTTTGCGGAGAGGATGACCTTCCCAGTCTGCAGCGCACAGAATACGGCGCATGTCCGGGTGATCTTTAAAATAAATACCCATCATGTCAAAAACCTCCCGCTCGTGCCAGTCGGCGGTGCGCCAGATATGGCTGACGGTTGGTACCACAGGCATGGGTTGTTCTTTGGAAGTGTTCCGCGGTACCTGCACTTTGAGCATCAGGTGATGATCATGCGGGATAGAGTAAAGGTTATAAATTACCTCCATGGATCCAGCCTCCGGACCATTGTCTAGTCCTGTGATACAGGATAAGAAGTCGAAGTAAGTCAGTTCATGATCGTGCAGCTCCAGGCATACCTCTGATAACCGCTCCGGCTGAAGTACAAGGTAGGGCTGCAGGCTATCTGTCTTGGTTTCAAGTATAACCTCGGCTCCAAATTGCTGTGCTATAAAATCTCTTAGCTCCTCAAAAGACATGGCTTTAAACTAGAAGTTACACATTGGAAACAGGAGTGGCTGGTTTATCCGCATCGGCAACAGGTTGGCCCTGCTGCGCGCGCTTAGCCATTATCTGCTGCACGGCTCTGGGGGCGCGTATGGTTTCCTTCCGGATAATTTCCTGCAACTGCAAAAAGCCACCTATCAGTGCCTCCGGCCTTGGCGGGCAACCTGGCACATACACATCCACAGGTATGATTCTGTCAACGCCCTTCACCACGTGGTAACCATGCTCCCAGTAGGGGCCGCCGCAGTTGGAGCAGGAGCCCATTGAGATAACGTAACGCGGCTCCGGCATCTGCTCATAGAGGCGCCGCACACGGTCAGCCATTTTAAAAGTAACTGTACCAGCTACAATCATCACATCCGACTGGCGCGGTGAAGCCCTAGGTATGATGCCAAAACGATCCATGTCATAACCTGAGGAATAGGCTCCCATCATTTCTATGGCACAGCAAGCCAGACCAAAGCCCATCGGGAACAGCGAGGTAAGTCGTGCCCAATTAAGCAGGTCGTCCAGCTTTGTGATCACTACGCCGCCTTCTCCAGTCTTATCCTGAGGTAAATTCATCTGTTACTCTTCTTCTTTCAGCTGCTGTGGCTTCTTTACTTCGTATCTCCGCTCGTTCACACGCTGGTAAACATCCATCGGTACTTTAGAACGGCTCTGCGGCAGTATCGGCTTTGGCTTGATCCAGTCGAGGTGCCCTTTCGCCCAGGCATAAGCAAGGCCTAGCACCAGTACTCCGATAAAGATAAACATCTCGATCAGCGAAAACCAGCCCCACGTGCCATCTGTCGCTTCTATCAGCTCTCGCCGGCCAAACACCGTTGCCCACGGAAACAGGAAAGCCAACTCCACATCAAAAATGATGAAAATGAGTGCTACCACGTAAAAACGCGGATTAAACTGTACCCAGGCATTTCCAATAGGCTCCTCCCCGGACTCGTAAGTTGTTAGCTTCTCCGGGTTAGGGTTATTCGGGCGGATTAAGCTGCTCGTGAAGAGGCCAATCACCACAAATATGGCGCCTCCAATCAGGTAAAGCAGGATTGTGCCGAAATCGGAAATATAAGTTTCTGCCATTGTTCGCAGGTGTTTACACAAATTTACAACAAAATTGCGGGAATTACCCACACAAGCTTCCTGCTGAGCCAGTGCTGCGTCAGAAGCAGACCTAAAGGAACAGCGGGTTTTCTGTAGCACCAATTCCAACAACATTTCCTATCTCAAACCTGTACGAAATAAAACAGATCCTCTAAACCACTACCTCTATGTTAACAGGCAAAGTAACCGCACCAGAGATAAATACCGCGCATGGCTGGCTCAATACCGACAGAACCTGGTCTATCAAGGACTTTAAAGGTAAGATCGTGTTGCTGGACTTCTGGACCTTTGGGTGTATTAACTGCCAGCATATTGTACCGGATCTGAAGCGGCTGGAAGAGGAGTTTGCCGACATACTGGTAGTGATTGGCGTACACTCGGCTAAGTTTGATGCCGAGAAACATAGTGAAGCCATAGAGCAGGCCATTCAGAAGTTCGGGATTGAGCACCCGGTGGTAAATGATGCTGATTTCAAGGTGTGGGACCAATATGGGGCAAAGGCCTGGCCGACTATTGTGTTGATAGATCCGAATGGCAAGGTAATCGGCCAGCATGCGGGGGAAGGGGTATATGATACCGTGCGCCCTTACATTCAGAAACTGAAAGTGGAGTATAATGATCAGCTTAACCGTAAGCCTATTCCTTCCCACGTGAAGCCTCCTCCGGATTCTTACCTGTACTTCCCTTCTAAGATCATCTGCGATAACGATAATAACATTTACCTCTCTGACAGCGGCAACAACAGGATTCTGAAAATTACCCAGGAAGGGCAGGTGCTGGAGGTAATCGGAAGCGGCGAACAGGGGTTTTATAACGGAGGCTACGCTGACTCCACTTTTTATGAGCCGCATGGCATGGCCCTGCATGGGGATACGCTTTATGTCGCAGATGCCAAGAACAACGCCATCCGCAAAGTAGACCTGAAGCATAAGATGGTTAGTACTGCTGCCGGAACAGGAGAACTTGGCTACTATTTCATGGACGATATGCTGGACGAGCCTGTGAATCCAAATAGCCCCTGGGATCTGCTTATTTATAATGACAGTATGTTTATTGCAAGTGCCGGAAACCACCAGATTCTGCGCATGGACTTAGGAACCGAAAAAGTATACCGCTTTGCCGGAAACGGCCGCGAAGCCCTAGCCGACGGTAACTTGCGGCAGGCAGCCTTTAACCAACCCAGTGGCCTGGCAAATAACAAGCATGTGCTGTACGTGGCCGACGCCGAGGCGAGTGCTATCCGTACTGTTAACCTTAAAACAGGCATGGTACTTACACCACTTGGCAGGGGCCTGTTCAATTTTGGGGATGTGGATGGTACCGTAGACGATGCCCTGCTACAGCATTGTGTAGGGGTAGAAGTAATTGATACCGATGTATACATCGCCGACACTTACAACGGCAAAATTAAAGTGCTGGACCTGTCGCGGGGGCGGGTGTATACCCTTACCGACGGTCTAAGCGAACCAAATGATGTTCTCTTTATCAACGGAAAGCTGTGGGCAACCAGCACGAACAGCCATCAACTGTTTAAAATAGATATAAGCACCAGCGATCTGCAGGAGGTGGTGGTGAAGCAATAGCTTTACCCACGGTTTCTAACACCGATATAGCGCCGTAGGAAAAGCGTGTGCCAGAGCAGCCACCTGATACAGTGAATTCAAGTCTTAACTAAGCTGCCGCTCGCTTTTCTAATTGTTGCTTTACACGAAGTGCCTGCTGAACGTGGCGAGTTTCATGTACTACTACAAATTCTAATGTCTCCCCGATACGGAGCTTCAGTAGCTTAAAGAATTCTACAGGAACGGCTTTTTTATTCAGGTCAGCACCTTTGGCACTCTGAAGCAGGTTTAACAGCTCCTGCTGGTGCTTCAGGAACTCCTCTACTGTGGCCCGACCCAACTGGCTGTTGTTAGGGTTCATGTGCTTCACCGTTTTATTCTTTTTCAGGTTGTCAGGCCGCACCATGTCCAGTGACTTTTTACCCAGCCAGCTGTGGCTAATGCTTTGCACAAACTTACCGTCTGAGTTTTTGGCAATGGCTTTAGCAATGGCAGGGTTATAGTAACGGCTGTACCGGTTCAGGTGCTCAAGGCACTCCAGTATGCTCCAGCTCTCGGGAGCTGGTTTGAAGTTGAGGAAACCAAGGTCCAGCGAAGCGAATTCAGTGGCTACCGTTTCATATAAGCCTCTGGCTGTTTGCGAAAGTTGCTCTAATGAGTTCATAGTGGTTATAGTTTTATTATGTACAATACAAAGGTATGGCTCGTAACACTCCGGAACCTTGATTGAAATCAATATTTAAACAGTTTAAAGCTTTGTATAAGCAGTCCCTGAAAATAATTTTTTTTCTTCTATAATTCATATCTATAAAAATGCATAAATTGTTCTGTTTTCATACTCTAAAGACATGATGAAGTCAATCAAGAAAATTTGTTTATCAGCTGCCTTGATATGTGCAGCAGTAGTAAGTGCATCTGCTCAGTTTGTTGCACTAAATGACCATATGGGGCAGCCTGTTCGAACGAAAGAGTATACAGACGTAAAAGGTTCTCCTTACCTGTATGAAACCTGGATGAAAGGCGCGGTTACGGTGGCCAAAGGTACCAGGTATGAGGGAGTGGAACTCATGTATGATCAGGTGTCTGATGAGCTTGTTTTCAAAAGTGAAAAAGGTGAAGCAAAGATCTTTGTTGATCCTGTAAAGGAGTTTTCCTTTAAGATTGAGAAGGATGGTGAACTAGTAAAAGAACAGGTATTCCGAAACGGTTTCGCTCCGATTGATGGCGCGAAGCCTTATACCTTTTACGAGGTTCTTGTTGACGGCCAAACAAAGCTTCTGAAAAGAACCTCCAAAAGCATTTTTGAAGAGGCAACGTATAGCTCTGCTACTAAAGTAAAAAGCTTCCAAAGCAGCAACTACTACTATCTGGTGCAAGATAACAAGCTGGTAAAGGTCAAAAGCGACAAGAAGTCTATCCTGAATGCCTTAAGCGATAAAGGAACAGAACTGGAGGCTTTTATCAAATCAAACAGACTGGATCTGAAGAAAGATGCTGACCTTGCGAGGCTTGTAGCTTATTATAACTCTATTAAAGCTTAACTGACCAGGCGCTTACTTTAAACGGCTAAGGGTTTCCGGTGACATGCGCAGGTAAGAGGCGATATACTTTTTGGGAATGTGCTGGAACAGGTGCGGACTACGCTGCATGACACGTTGCAGGCGCTGCTCTGGTTCCGGCAGTAGCAGGTCTACCTCCCGCTCTATTTTCCCTACCAGTGCCTTTTCCAGTTGTTCGTACCAGAAACGCTGAATATTCGGTCGCTCTTCCATTAACTTTACGAAGTCTGACTTGCTGATACCCAGCAGGTCAGACTTTTTTAGTGCCTGTATATAATAGGCCGAAGGCTTTGCATCTACAAAAGAGGGGAAGGAAACAACCAGCGTGTTAGGATAGGCGAAGCCAACACAAATCTCCTCGTCGGGAAGCGGGTAGTAAATGCGTAACGCACCGCTGGTGACAAAGTATAAGCCCTGCTCTACCTGCCCCTGCTGTATCAGGAAGTCATACCTGTTGAGCTGCACCCGCTTCTTCCACAGCACTTCAAAAGCAGCTATATCGTCTGGGGTAAGGTAAGGGACTTGTTGAAGGAGGGTGCGGAGCATGAATTATTTGTTCCTTAGAAAGTTCAGTAAGTCGTTTACTTGGTTTAAATGTTTTACAATATCATTATTTTTGACTTTGATAGGAGTGTGTACAAGTATATTTCTAAACTTCCTTATATTATCTATTTCTCTAAAAAGATCAGAAGGGATAACATAATTAACCTCCAGAATCTTTATTGACTCCCTAAGAGGTAAATATCTTTTTGAGAAGTTTAAGGCTATGTTATTAATATAGTCTTCTAATTGAGACCATGCTTTTAAAAAATCTCCTAATTCCCCAGACTTAAGCTCTTTATCAGCTAAGTCTTTAATTTGGCTACATAAATCTTGAATAATATCATTATCAGGATACAAAGATTCCTTCGGAATGTTACTGAATCCTGTTCCCCAAAAGCTTGTAGTATTAGGAATTTTAAATTTTATTATTAGCCTATTATGAAAGTCAAGCTCAGTTTTTGTTTCATAACCAGTTGTCACATCGTCTGTTCCAACTAAATAACCTTCTTGAAAATGAGGTCTTAATGCTCTTGGTGGACAAATGCTTAACAATCTTACATTAACTAAATCATGTTCTGAATTTATTGATATGCGATTGGTTATATATGGTAGCCCAAAAACAAAAATGTATGCATGATCAGCTACATTGTCATTTGTTGCAAACGAGCAAGCTACTCTTAAAGAGTGAGTAAAGTCCAAGAGAGGAGTAGCACAGACTTCATAGTGCTGAAGGATACTCCATTGGATATATTTTCTTCTCTTTAGATCCTTATAACCATCAATTCTTTGCTCTTCAAATAGTTTGACAAGTTGTCTACTAGCACCTTCTAGTATATCGAACCTATTGATTAGCTCTTTGTGGGAAACATAATCACCTCGATATATGGAAGGGTAAAACGTTGAATTCCCAGCTTTATTTACATAATCATTTGCCTGGCCCCTAAAGAATAGCATATGATCCTTATTTACATAAGATAATTTTGCTATGTGCTCAACAAGTTCTCTGAAAGTATCTACATTAACTGGTGTAGAAGATTTGATTTTTTTGACGTCAGGGATTTGGTTATGAAGTTCTTCGGTAAGCTCAGGAGTTATACTTCTCATTAGTAAAATTGATGTATTTGTAAATATACATATTTCCCTTTGTAGAGGTATAAGCTATTTAGCTTTCTTCTCCTCTTACCTCCTCTGCTCAAACCTCTCAGACCCTTTCAGTTCTTCCTTCTGCTCCACTTCTACTTTCTCTACCCGTGCGGCTTTTGGACCTTTATGCGCCCACTGTTCCAGCTTTTCCAGAGCCTCGGCATCTCCTTCGGCCTCCATGTATACAGTTCCGTCATCCTCATTCTGTACAAAGCCGGTTAAGCCAAGTTCTTCGGCTTTCTCTTGTGTGCTGGCTCTAAAGAATACACCGTGCACTTTACCATGCACGCGTATGGCGATTCGTTTGGTGTTGTTGCTCATAGTTTGGGAGTAGCGTTTTTCTTTTTGAACGGGCAAAAAGTAGAGTGGTTAAAACAGAGAGAAGTGTTTTATCAGTAGTATAGCCAGTGCCCCTTTACCTGTCCTTTAGAATTTACCTCCAGTGCAGGGAAAGGTAGTTTTATAAAAAACATCCCTTTGAAGATGGTGTTCAGGAGTTTACTGTCAGTCTTTATTCTGGTCCAGTCGATATCCAGGGAAAGCAGGTACTGCCGGTATCGTTCTGTTTCGGGCAGATAGGTACCCCGGTAGTATGTTCTGTTCTTAAACTCTCCAAACATACCGTTGGCGCTGTAGCCTACGGCTATGTTAGCCCAATCCGGCAGAGTATTTCTCAAAGCAAATTTATTGATGGGTGCACTGACCCAGTAAGTGTGGGCATTATAGTCCAGGAACAGGCTTTCCAAGTGGCTGTCGCCGAGGTAACCGTTTGCCTGCTTATAGTAAGGCGAGGGGGAGAAACTAAACTTATACTTGGCTACCTGCTCATCAAACAGCAGCTCCTGCCCGATTACAAAGGCTGAGCCAGCCGCATTGGCCACCATGTCGGGTACCGAAAAGCCCCAGCCTTCGTAGAGCCCGTCGTATACTTCGATGGGTGTTTGGAGTATCAGTCCCAACGTGCCGCCATATAAAAGTGCCTTGCCTTTGGGCACCCCTGCACTTCGCAGGAGTTTATACCCGATGTAGCTCTCCACATAAGCTCCAAAGGCATGTCCGAACTTATCTACCTGTTGGTAGCCCTTGGTATCGTTGTAGAAGTGAAAAGGCACCCGCTCATGATCTTTGTACCAGATGAACTGAAGGTAAGACATGCCAGCCAGGTAAAAAGCAGCTTCTGATACCACAATAGGATACAGCTTCTTATGATTTATACTACTGCTGTCGGAGGCCGTACTGTCTGCAGCCTGGGAAAAACCAGAAAAGGCCCTGAACAGGAGTAAAAGTAAAAAGGGCAGCGTTTTATTGAGAGCCATTGATGCAGCAGTGATAGCAGTACAGGGCTCAAATATAACGCTTTAGATAATTATTTTTCTTCTTTCTGTTGCTGCTCTACCTGGTGTAGTTGCTCCAGGCTTATCCGGCCAAGTCAAAGGCATGTTTGGCAGCACGGGCAGAACTCTCCACAAGCAGCATCTCCTGCACCTCCAGCTCGATCATGGTCTGGTATAGTTTTTCCTTGATGTCCAAGAGAGTTATCCGTTGTTCCTTTGATAAAAACATTGAACTGCTCCTGTTGTTGGCAGGAAATGCTTTGTTCAGCAGGCGTTATTACTCCTCATCCTTTTGCTCGTCTGCTTCGCAGGCCTGCTTTACGTCTTCCAACTGACCATCATTTACCCAACCCATTTTGGCGGCATGCTTGGCTGCGGAGTAAGTCTCCTCTACCAGTTCCATTTCCACACCCTTTTTCCGTAGCTGCTGGGCTATTTCCCGTACCTCCTTGTCACGCTTGTCCGGTGAAACATCACGGATATAGATGCCCAGAATGCGGCCGGGATACTCATCTACAATGTGCTGGTATACTTCCGGGTCGTGCTGTCCGCTGTCGCCGATACAGATAAATTTGAGATCGGGATAGGTGTCGAGGATATGACGTATTTTCTCACGCTTGTATTCTTCCTCGCTGGTTTCAAATTCGCCTCTGTCTAACCTGGTGCCTTTGTCCCGGAGCAGCAGGGGGCCTTCAGGGATGTCGTGTGAGCGGAAGAAGTTAACCAGCAGGTCGTAGAGGTTCCACTCGCTGCCCGACACGAAAAAAAGTGGATTATGCCCTTTGCCGTCGTGGCCTTTGCCCAGTGCCCGGAGAAAACCTGCGATACCCGGAAAAGGACTACGTTCCGTAGCATTTTTCATCAGCATCAGTTTAAGGCGGCCAAGAAAATGAGTTACCTTGGATATCAGCACCGTGTCATCAATGTCAGAGATAATACCAAATTCCGCATCCTTGCCTGGAACGAAGATATAGGCTTCCGCTTCCATCCTGTCTTTGTCTGTCTTTCGTTCCAGTAGCTGGAGTTTTATCTTATTACCACTGGTACTGTAATCGATGGGTTTATCTGATCTGAATTCCACATCAAAAAATCCTTCCTCATCTGTTTCCACCTCGATCTCCTGACCTGCAAAGCTTGCTTTGACTTTTATATGTGGTATTTCATCTGTCTCATACCGCTTATAAGTATCCTTGAGGTGGTCCAGTACACTATCATCCTCTTCCGGAACCTTTACCTTTTCGTCCTCCAGTACCCTGCCTTTCAGGTACACATAGGTGTCGTTGCCGAAGCCATAGAAAGGCATTATGTTGATTGGCTCCAGTAGGTGCAGTTTATCCTTTACATTAAACTTAGCCATAGAAAGACTATGCTCAACCTGTCTGGTGGCATTTAACAATTTATCTTTAAGCTCCCTGTTTATACTTGCCATAGTTTTTGAGTTTCTCTATTGAACGTGCATCAGCAACAGGGGTTAGACGGAAGTATAGTTAAGCTAAATAGAACATTTCCTGCGCCTGAATATGTTATCTTAGGGTGATTGTAGTTGTATAGAGAAATTGTAACTATATTGGCCGCCCTGCCGATTTTCAGGTGGGGTTTAAGCGAGGAGAAAGAAGTATGTCATTATTATTCACTGATTTTAAGAGTTGGGGAAAGCATTGTGCCGAAACAGGCGAGCCGCTTTACCAGCCTGTACTGGAATACGAAATAGAACAGAAAGGCCGCAGCGAAGAGTACATCTGGGAAAACATCGCCAAAGCTTTTGAAGTGATGAAGGATGCTGTGCAGACGGGACTTACAGAAGATATGACGTCACGCTCGGGCATGGTAAACAACAGCGCCAAGAAAGTGGCTAAATCGCCGGTAACAGTTTTATCCCCGGAGTTCCAGATGCTGGTATCCCGGGCCTTGGGTGCCAAGGAAGTAAATTCGTGCATGGGGCGTGTAGTAGCGGCTCCTACGGCGGGGGCTTCAGGTATTTTGCCTGGTACGCTTACCACGTTGCAGGAACTTCATGGGCTTGATGACAGGAAAATAGCAGAAGGCTTGCTGGTGGCAGCCGGAATAGCTTTGATTATTGAGCAGAATGCGTCTCTGGCTGGTGCCGTGGGTGGTTGCCAGGCAGAAACTGGTAGTGCCGCTGCCATGGCCGCAGGTGCTATTGTATATTGCCTTGGCGGAGATGTGCAGCAGGTGTTCAATGCCGTGGCCATCACCATTCAGTGTATGCTGGGCCTGGTTTGTGACCCGGTGGCAGGCCTGGTGGAGGTGCCGTGTATTGTTCGGAATGCCAGCGCGGCTGCTATTGCTTACTCTTCGGCGCAGCTGGCGATTGCCGGCGTAGACCCTGTTATACCTGTAGACCAGTGCGTGGCTGCTTTAGGTGAGGTAGGTGAAAGCATGGAGCGCAAGTACAAAGAAACCGCTGAAGGGGGCTTGGCGAACACACCAAGAGCCCGAGAAATAGAGAATTTCGTGCTGGTACAGGATGTGGAAATTCTGCCGGATGAAGATTCAGAATAGTGCTGGGATAGAATACTCAGATGATTAGAATTGGAAAGGTAGGAAGCGGATACGCTTTCTACCTTTTTTTATAGCATCTTCATCATCTTCTGGCATTATATATGCTAATGCTATACTTAAATTCGCTATATTGTATAACTAGTTCATTGTTAGTTAATAATCTATGAAAAAATATCTATTGTTAGCCTCATTGGCGGGAGCGCTGGTGATGCCTTCCTGCTCTGTGCCTCCTATGGCCGTAGAATCATCTTTTAAGGAGCAGGCTGAAGAACTTCCTGTTGCTGGCAGAAAGGTGCTGAAGCCCAACGGAGACTTTATGATCGGTGATTATAAAGTGGCAAATGTGCATCGGGGCTGGAGGCGAGATGGTGGTTTCAACATACTGGGCTACGACAATGTAAAATCGGCGCAAAAGTATGAGTTCAGCCTGCAGGACCCGCAAACCGGCGGGGAATGGTATGTGTTCGGCGCGAGTAACCTGCACGAAAAGAATCTGAAATCGAACAACGGCATTACCATACAGGTTGGCCCGAATAAGGAGTACTACGCCAGTCATTTCACATCTCCTGAAAGCGGGCAATGGCATCTTGTTACAGTTGATCCGGGAAACTACCTGACTCGCAAAAAATTTGAGGGGGAGGTTACCAATGGTATCACCAGGTATAAAGTGGCACCAGTCTACAAGTTCGAGGGCAAATCTATTCCTCCGGGCGATATTCTAGGGTATGAGTTTAAGGATGGCGAAGAAGTAATTGGCGCGGTACAGGTGGTAAATAATGGTAAGGTCTGGATGAGGCCTGATCTGCCGCAAGACACACGTATGGTGTTGGCAAGTGCAGCTGCATCGCTGTTGCTTTATGATAAGCTGAAGGACACTAGTGTGGATTGAACTAAAGCAGGTGGTGCCACGTTGCCGGATTTAAAGGTAAGTTCGTCACATCTAAGGACTTATTCGTCACATTTATGCGGATAAAAGTACATAAGTCAGTAAGTTGTGCGTTATACTTTTATTATAGCACTTGAGCCAGTTTTAATCCGTACAGGTAAATTATTAAATGAAAAAATTCTTTTGGTGGTGCGCTGGGGCCGACGACACTATTCTTGAAAAATGTTCCAAATCTGAACACGTAAAGTATGCCGGTATAGGTGCTACGGTGCTGTTCACGGGCTTACTGGCAAGTATCTCCGGTGCTTATGCGCTTCATACAGTATTTGATACCTTACCAGTGGCCATTGCCTTTGGCCTGCTTTGGGGTGCAGTTATCTTTAACCTGGACAGGTTTATAGTATCCACGTTGCGCAAAGAGGGTAAGTTCTGGAAGGAGCTGTTGCAGGTAACACCACGTATTTTGCTTGCACTTGTACTGGCAGTGGTTATTTCAAAGCCGCTTGAGCTAAAGATATTCGATAAAGAGATTCAGGCCATACTAAAGGAGAAGCAGGCAGAGCTGGCCATCCAACACAAAGCGCTGGTAGGGAAACAGTTTGCCGAGGTAGATTCTGTTAAGTCAGAGATTGCCGCTATTCGCCAGGAAGTAGATGCTAAGCTGCAGGAGCGTAATAAACTCTATGATATTGTGGCCGCAGAGGCCGACGGTACCGGTGGTACCGGGAAAATAGGAAAAGGGCCTATTTACGATGAGAAAAAGCGACAATACGATAAAGTAGACGAGGAGCTGAAGCTGTTGCAGGCAGATGCGCAGGCGCGTATTTTGCTAAAAGAACAGCGTATTGCTGATTTGATGAAGCAGTATGATGAAACTGTTGCTGAAGGGCAGGAGAGTTTCTCTAACTACGATGGTTTAATGGCCCGCATCAATGCCCTGGATGAGCTACCATGGCTTCCGGTATTCTTTATTACGCTGTTGTTCATATGTTTAGAAACTGCACCGATCTTTACAAAGCTGATTTCCAATAAAGGCCCTTATGACGATATCTTGAAAGGTGTTGAGCATGAGCGTACCACGCAGGAAATGCAGCGTGTGGCAGAGCGCCAGAAGCAGTATGATACAAGACAAATGGTTGCCGAAGCTAAGTTCTCCTCCCGCACCGACTATGAAATTGATGCGAAGCGTGAAGAAGAGCGAATCAAGTCTGATGCACACCTGGAGGTAGTGAGAGAATCTGCCGCCGTTTGGAAAGAGCGTAAGCTTAAAGATATCAGTCGTAGCCCGGATACTGCCGCCGACATCCTGAATGACGGTGAGGAGAACGGGTACTACAAGTGGTAAGACTAAAATCGTTCATATATAACAAAACCGCCTGTGTCGTTTGTGACACAGGCGGTTTTGTTTTTAGGTGGATGTAGGTTAATAGCCGGCAGCCTGTCCATCTTTTCTTGCCTCCGAAGCGCCATAGTATACTTTATGCTCCGGATCATACTTGATGGCTTGGTAGCCACCATACCCGCCAAGGTCATATCCTACTTTATGCCCCATCTGCAGTAGCTTCTGAATAGTTTCATAAGGGAAGCCGGTTTCGAGGTACACCATACCTCCACTTGTCATAACCTCCCCTGTTGGCTCCGAAGATCCATCATGCTGGATACGTGGGGCATCGCCTGCCTCCTGCACATTCATGCCGAAGTCAATCATATTGATGAGCACCTGCGCATGGCCCTGGGGCTGCATAGCGCCTCCCATCACGCCAAAGCTTAACCAGGGTTTACCATCCTTCGTCACGAAACCTGGTATGATAGTATGGAAAGGTCGCTTGTGCGGAGCATAAGTGTTGAAGTGGCCCTCTTCCAGCATAAACATCTCACCTCTGTCCTGGAGTATAAAGCCCAGACCATCTGGTGTCATGCCAGAGCCCATGCCACGATAGTTGCTTTGGATCAGCGATACCATGTTTCCATCTTTATCTGCTACGGTCATGTAAATGGTATCTCCCTGCTTCAGCTTACCAGCATCGTAGCGGCTGGCGGCCCGGTTCTCATTGATGAGCTTGCGACGCTCGGCTGCATACTCTTTAGAAATCAGCTGTTCCACGGGAATCTTATTAAAAGCCGGGTCAGCATAATATTTGGCGCGGTCCTCAAAAGCCAGCTTCTTCGCCTCCACAAACAGGTGAATGTATTCCGGACTTTCATGGCCCATGCTCTTGAGGTCGTATGGCTCCAGTATGTTCAGGATCTGCAGGGCAGCAATGCCTTGCCCGTTAGGAGGTAGCTCCCATACATCATAGCCCCTGTAATTGGTGCTTACTGGCTCCACCCATTCTGAGGTGTGGTCAGCTAAATCTTTATAAGACAGAAAACCACCCTGGCGCTTCATGTATGCATCTATGGTGCGTGCGATGTCTCCTTTGTAAAAGGCATCGCGGCCACCTTTCGCAATTTTCTCCAGCGTGTTTGCCAGGTAAGGATTCTTAAATATCTGCCCCTTCTCCGGCGCTTTTCCGTCAGGCATATAAGTCTCCTTGAAACCCGGATACTTGCTCAAGGCAGGAACGCTGCGCTGCATGTAGTAAGCAATTACCTCTGACACGGGAAAGCCTTCGCGGGCATACTGTATAGTTGGTGCCAGTATTTTTTTCATCGGCAGCTTTCCGAACTTCTTGTGCATCTCGAACCAGGCATCCACGGTGCCAGGTACTGAGACCGGTAAGGGACCATGTGCCGGAATGTGCGTGATGCCCTGCTTCTTAAAGTAATCCAGTGTGAGAGAATAGGGTGAACGACCACTGCCGTTCAGGCCGTACAGCTTCTGAGACTTGGCATCCCAGATAATAGCAAACAGGTCCCCGCCTATGCCATTGCCTGTCGGCTCTACCAGCCCCAGCATGGCATTTGCTGCAATGGCAGCATCTACTGCTGTGCCACCTTGTTTTAAAACATCCAAAGCCACCTGCGTTGCCAGTGGCTGGCTGGTAGCTGCCATGCCGTTTTGTGCGATCACCTCAGACCGTGTGGCAAAATTGTAGCCGGTAATTCGGTCCTGGGCGTGAAGCAGTAAAGGAGCTAAAAAAGGAAGTATGCTCAGTACGAGCTTTTTATTTATCATTTAAGGTAAAGTAAAGTTTCCCTTAAATTCACTATTTATCCTAATAAATTCAAGCGTACGGGGTATTAGTTCTGGCAAATCTTTATCTTGTACTGAACAAAAAGCCCTATGCCCATGACTGTTTCTAAAATGGCGCAAAACCTGATCGGCTCAGAAATCATCAAAGTAGCCGGAGAGGTAAATGCAATGATCGCGAAAGGTGAACCTATCTGTAACCTTACCATTGGAGATTTTAACCCTAGCATTTATCCTATTCCGGAAGAGCTGCGAAAGGGTATAACCAAAGCCTACGAACAGGGGCACACAAATTATCCTCCTGCAAACGGAGTGGCGGTACTGCGAAAGGCAGTGGTTGATTTCACTAAGGAGCGCCTGGGGTTAACGTATCCCGAGAATGATATACTGGTGGCTGGTGGTTCGCGCCCATTGATCTATGCAACCTACATGGCGCTGATAGATCCGGGAGATAGAGTTGTATACCCAACTCCATCCTGGAACAATAACCACTACTGCCATTTATCTGGGGCAACTCCTGTGGAGGTAAAGACGCGGCCGGAGAATAATTTTATGCCGACTGCAGAAGATATAAAGCCACACTTAAAGGGGGCTACTATGTTGGCTCTTTGCTCTCCGCTTAACCCCACCGGTACTATGTTCTCTAAAAAAGACCTGGAGGAGATATGTGACCTGGTGCTGGAAGAGAATCAAAATCGTGCAGACGGAGAGAAACCACTCTACGTGCTTTATGACCAGATTTACTGGATGCTGACTTTTGGTGCTGCCGAACATTACGATCCGGTAAGCCTGCGCCCGGAAATCCGTGACTATACCATCTACATTGATGGTACCTCTAAGTGCTTTGCCGCTACAGGCGTGCGGGTAGGCTATGCCTTTGGACCAGCTGTAGTGATGGATAAAATGAAGTCTATTCTTGGCCACATTGGTGCCTGGGCGCCTAAGGCAGAACAGATGGCGATGGCTGAGTTTTTGCAGCACCCCAATGAGGTGGATAGCTTCATGAATACCTTCAAGCCTAAGATACAGGACAGCCTGGAGGTGCTTTACAAGGGATTCCAGGAGCTGAAATCGGAAGGCTTTGCTGTGGATGCCATAGAGCCAATGGGAGCTATTTATCTTTCTGTTAAAATTGATTTAGCAGGAAAGACTACACCAGGTGGAGCGGTACTGCAGACCAGTCAGGACATAACGTTTTATGTGTTGCAGCAAGCTAAACTTGCCGTGGTCCCTTTTTCTGCCTTCGGTTCCAGCCGCGACCTTAACTGGTTCAGATTATCAGTTGGGGGTGCATCTCTGGATGAAATAAAAGCTTCTTTGGGAAGGTTAAAAGAGGCACTTAAAAAATTATAGTAAGAAACGTTGCCCTTGCCTAAAAAGAAAAGGCCCGCATCTTCTAAATGCGGGCCTTTTCTTTTTAGGATCTCTGTTCCTTCCAGAGCTGGTTAAATGACTTTTTAGGAACATGCAACGGTTTGCGGCGTTTGCTCCAGGTATCTTTTAGTACCTGTTTCAGTACAAAGTTCTTAATGCCAGAAGGAGCCATGTTTAGCAATTTGCGGTTCTTCATGGCTTTTAGCCAGAACTTGAAAGCTGTTTTCTCCGTGCCATCTGCTAATCCCTGGTCCACGCTCTGCTTGCGGTTTAGCAGCAGCAGGTTGTGGATGTTGATCTTTACAGGGCACACAGAGGTGCAGGCGCCACAAAGGGAACTGGCAAAACTCAGGTGCTTGTTCTCGGCCATTCCATTGTAGTGTGGCGTTATCACAGAACCAATCGGGCCACTATAGGTGCTCTCGTAAGTGTGGCCACCAATATTTTTATAAACCGGGCAAACATTCAGGCAGGCACCACAACGGATGCAGTTCAATGCTTCACGTTTTTCAGGCAGAGCCAGTAGCTCTGTACGGCCATTATCCAGCAGTACCACATACATCTCCTCCGGTCCGTCCTGCTCCCTTGGCTGGCGTGGTCCGGTCATGATGGTATTATATACTGTCACGTTCTGCCCGGTACCGCTGGTGCTCAGCAGTGGCCAGAACAGGTCCAGATCCATTACTGACGGGATCATCTTCTCAATACCAACAATGGCAATATGCGTTTTAGGGAAAGTGGTAGAGAGGCGGGCGTTTCCCTCATTTTCTGTTACAGCTACGCCGCCAATATCGGCAATCAGAAAGTTACCTCCTGTTATACCCACCTCCGCAGAAGTGTATTTGTCGCGCAGCAGTTTACGGGCTATCCCTACAAGTTCTTCCGCGTTATCTGTAGGAGCTATGCCTAACTTGCGCACAAACAGTTCTGCAATGTCTTTTTTGGACATGTGCATGGCCGGTGTTACAATGTGATATGGGCGCTGCTCTGCCAGCTGTACAATATATTCGCCAAGGTCTGTCTCAACCGTTTCTATGCCATTCTTCTCCAAGTAATCGTTCAGATGAATTTCCTCCGTAATCATCGACTTGGATTTCACCACAGAACGTGCGCGCTTGCGCTTCATGATCTCCCCGATTTCCTTCAAGGCCTCCTGCGCATCGCGTGCCCAGATTACCTTACCGCCACGGGCAGTAAAGTTAGTCTCGAACTCCATCAGGTACTTATCCAGGTTATTGATGGTCTGGGTTTTTATATAAGAGCCGCGTTCACGGGCCAGTTCATGATCGGAATATTGGGTGAGGCCACGTTGAACAGCGGCGTTGTACTTGCCGATGTTGAACTTGATGGTAGCGCGGTGGCCCTGGTCAAATGCTTTGGTTTCTGCGTCAAGCAGAAACTGTTTCAGTTTACTCATACTGTTCTCCCTTACGGTTTTTCAGTGCAAAGGCTGCATCAGGAGGTGCAACAAAAAGAAAAACACCCTTAAAGTTAGGGTGTTTTTCTGAAAGCTGCTAAAGCTCAATGTTTTTATACCTGTAACGGGTGTTATGTCCGTTGTAGTATACTATTTTTTGTTGCTGTCCACTACAATTCTATTATCACGGTTCGCGAGCTCCCATGTCACGTGGAACGCCAATCTTGCAACTTTCTCGGCACTATCGAAAAGAATTTTATCTACCTCATCAGATGGCTGGTGATAATCATCGTGCACACCATTAAAATAAAATACAATTGGAATGCCGTGCTTGGCGAAGTTGTAATGGTCGGAGCGGTAGTAGAAGCGATTCGGGTCATTCTCATCGTTATAGGTATAATCCAGCTTCAGGTTTACGTACTTCTGGTTTACTTCTTCGTTTATCTGGTGCAATTCAGAAGAAAGTTTGTCGGCGCCGATCACATAAATATAGTTGCTGTCGTTTGTTTTCTCATGATCTTTGTCCATGCGGCCGATCATGTCGATGTTTACGTTAGCAACCGTGTTCTCCAACGGGAATATCGGGTTCTCTGAGTAATACTCAGAACCCAACAGGCCTTTCTCTTCTGCTGTTACTGTCATGAACAATATACTGCGGCGTGGGCCAAAGCCCTCTTTCTTTGCCTGGGCAAAAGCCTCTGCCAGCTCTATTACTGCTACAGTGCCTGAGCCGTCGTCGTTTGCACCGTTGTAGATCTGGTCGCCCTGGCGGGTGGTGTCCACACCAACATGGTCGTAATGTGCAGTAACTACAATCACCTCATCCTTTTTATCAGATCCCTCTACAAAGCCCAATACGTTCTCTGTTGGAAGCGGCTCTGATTTGCGTTCTGTTTTGATCTTCACATCTTTAGCAGTCGTGAAGTTCATTGCCACTGGTTTGCCTGTTTTAGCTACTTGGTTACCGTAATCTAATAATTTGTCGGTTGTAGTGCCAAGCAGAGCAGCACCGGCTATAGGAGAAATAAAAACAGATGCTGCAGTTGGCTGGCTTTTATTGCTCTTTAACCCCAGAGAAGGGCGTGAAGCATAGGCCTTGTAACGCTGCGTAAGGCTGTTGAACTCGCCCTGATTTGTTCCTGTAACAATAAGTACTGCTTTTGCGCCGCGCTTGGTAGCTGCATTGCGCTTCTGGCGGTAATCATTTCCCCAGTCAGATGCCTTTTGGGTGCCACTGATCAGGAAGTTGCCTTGCGCGTCTTTTGGCTCTCCGGCCAATACTACCACAGTTTTTCCTGTTACATCTATGTTATTGTAATCAGAATATTTATCAGAGTCAATTCCGTAGCCGGCGAAAACAATATCTGCAGCCTGCTCTGTCTGGAACGGTGAACTGCTGCCCAGAATGAAGAAGTCCTGCATCATCAGGTACTTCTCTGATCCAACAGTCATGTATCCGTCTCCCCACTGGCTTTTCTCCAGGTCAAATGTTTGGTAGTAGGGATTGGTGGTGTTTGTTTTTACCGGACCCATCAATCCATCTTCACGGAACTCACGGGCAATATACTCGGCAGCCATCTTCTGGCCTTTCTCCCCTGTATTACGTCCTTCGTACTCGTCTGAGGCCAGGATATTGAGGTGCTTGGAAAGGTCAGCGGCTGTTACAGTTGCTGCATATTTGGGTGCAGCTTCGCGAAGTTTGGCAGCATCGGTTATCGGGCCTTTGCTAGCCGATGGTGTTTGTGAACAGCCGAACCCAAGGGCGGCAAGTAACAAATACCCATAGACGTGGTGTCTCATAGTCAAAAGTAAGGTGTGTTTAAAGTATAGATTTAGTTTAGTTAAATGCGGTTCTAAAACGGCTATTCTTACTGTTTTAAGATAAGAACGGTTGCGAAAGCGGCTACTCCCTCTTTTTTGCCTACAAAGCCAAGGTGTTCTGTAGTAGTTGCTTTAATAGAAATATCACTTTCAGGAATTCCCATTACCTCTGCCAGGCATGTTTTCATAGCAGGTATGTGTGGGTTAACCTTTGGCTCCTGTAAACAGACAGTGGTGTCGATGTTACCGACCTCATAACCATCGAGCGCCAGCAGGTGAATGACCTCCTTTAGAAGGATTTTGCTGTCAATGCCCTTGTACTTCGGATCTTTATCTGAGAAGTGAAAACCAATGTCACGCATGTTGGCTGCCCCGAGTAGTGCATCACAAATCACATGGATCAGGACATCGGCATCTGAGTGACCCAGAGCACCATGTGTATGGGGTATTTTGATGCCACCGAGCCAGAAATTCAGGCCTTCCTGAAGCTGGTGCACATCATACCCAAAGCCAGTTCTTATTTTCAGTTTCATGTAAAAAGCTATAGAATGAGCCCCTGTTTGTGCCAAGAGGGGATGTATAAAAGGTAAATCTAATCTAAAATTACGATTGTGTGTTATTTAAACCCTCCTTTTTTAATGTTCAGCCTTCGATGTAGTGCAGCAACATATGGAAAACAAAAGCCGGCTACCCAAAGGTAGCCGGCTTCAAAAATAGTTATATATGAAAAAGCGCCTTTGGCTTAGGCCTCCACTTCCGCCAGGGAAGGGTAATCGATATAGCCTTTGGCACCAGGAGTGTAAAAAGTATCTTTATCGGGCTGTTGCAGTTCAGCATTCTGCTCAAAGCGCTCAGGCAGGTCAGGGTTTGCTATAAAAGGTATCCCGAACGCCACCATGTCAGCATCGCCTTCCTCAATTACTTTGTTGCCCTTTTCCTGTGTGAAGCCTGCATTAATGATCAGGTTACCCTTGTACAGCGGGCGGTAACGCTTAGCAATGTTTGCCTCTGCATGTGGCACGTCGCTTACGTCATTAAATGGCTCAGACAGATGCAGGTAAGCCAGGTTGTAATCATTAAGCTTCTTTATAATGTAATCGAAGGTTGGAATTGTGTCTTCGTTAAGAGTCATTCCGAAAATGCCGTTCAGGCTAGGGTTCAGGCGAACACCAACTTTCTCTTCCGGCACAACTTCTTTGATCGCATCAATTATCTCAAACAGAATGCGGGCACGGTTCTCTATCGATCCGCCATACGCATCGGTACGGGTATTTGAGGTAGAGGCGAAGAACTGATGCAACAGGTAACCATTGGAAGCATGTATCTCTACACCATCAAAATCAGCTTCTATTGCATTTTTAGCTGCTTTTTTAAAGTCCTGAACGATCTGCTTTATCTCCGGAATGGTAAGTGCACGTGGTGTAACAGTATCTTTGAAACCTTGTGGCGTAAACGATTTATCATTAGGATTAATAGCAGATGGTGCTACCGGTAGTTCGCCGTTGTGGAAATCAGGGTGTGACATGCGGCCTACGTGCCACAACTGCAGGAATATTTTGCCACCCTCTTCATGTACAGCCTCGGTAACTTTCTTCCAACCCTCTACCTGCTCATCAGAATAAATGCCGGGAGTATTAACATATCCGACAGCCTGCTGTGATATCTGAGAGCCTTCTGTAATGATAAGTCCTGCACTGGCACGCTGGCGGTAGTATGTAGCCATCATATCAGTTGGCACATTCCCCTCATTGTCTGCACGGCTGCGTGTCATGGGGGCCATTATTACTCTATTTTCTAATTTTAAGTCGTGTAGTTTTATCTGTTTTAAAAGTGCTTGTGTCATTTTAAGTATTTATTTATAGGTTTGTACATTACTTGTATATACAAGCTTTGCTGCAAAAAAAATCGTTATCCTCTAAGCTTGTCAAGCAGGTCGCTTACCAAAACAGCCTCTTCCTTGGAAAGGTTATGAAAGCGGGCAAAAAGTTCTGGAGATTTCTCATCTACCTGCTTTAACTTCTGCATTCCTTTTTCAGTGATGCGCACTTCAATCATGCGTCGGTTCGAACTGCAGATATCACGCGTAGCATATCCCTTCTCGATGAGCTTATCAATCAGACGCGTGACATTGGAGTTGCGATCCACCATTCGATTTTGGATATCGCCGAAACAAACAGGCTTCGGGTGTTGCCCCCGCAGTATGCTCAGAACGTTGTGCTGCTGCAGCGTTAGACCCAGCTCCTTGAAGAACGGCAACAACTGCTGGTTTACCCAGTTGTTTGTGAACAACAGGTTTGCCAACAGACGACGGTAGTCATCCTTAAACTCCTGTTGATGTATCTCGTCTTCTATGCGCATCTGTTCCTGCTAAAGGGGTGCAAATATAAACACGTTGTTTGTATATACAAATGTTAAGGAGTAAAGGTTCAGGAAATTAATTACAGTAGGTGCGGTGGTAGGTAATCTGACTATTGTCTGTAGAAGAAAAAGCGACTCCATGGCCGCTTTTTCTTCTACAGATTCTAACTCTATGCCTCTACAGGCGCTTCTTTCTTCTCCGCTTTGTAGAGTAATGTGCTGCAGTTGTTTGGATCAAGCACTTGCCTTGCACAGCGTTGGATATCGGCTGGCGTTACAGCCTGTATCTTCTCGCCTTCGGTATTTACAAAGTTAGCATCGCCCAGCAACTTGCCATAGGCCAGGTTCATTGCGCGGTTCAGCAACTCAATTTCAGAAAATACAAGTGACGTCTCGGCCTGATTCTTTACTTTGTTTAGCTCCTGCTCCTCTACCAGGTTATCTATCAGTTCCTGATTTACAGCCTCGATGGCAGCATTTGCCTCCTGTAGGTCTACCCCTTCGTTCAGCTTTCCTTGTATAATAAGTAGTCCCGGTTCGATGGAACCAGATACAGAGGCTCCTATGGAGTTGAATAACTTCTGCTCTTTTACAAGTTTATCGTAAAGCCTGCTCGACTTGCCACGGCCCAATATATCGCTGATCAGATCGACGGCGTAATAGTCATCTTCCGTTCTGGCAGGCATGTGATAGGCTTTGTAGATAGCACTTAGTGGCACATCGGCACTTGTTTCCAGCACACGAGGCTCCGTCTGCTTTGGCTCCTTTGGCGTTTTGCGCTCATATTTCTCACCGGCAGGTATAGGCCCAAACCACTTTTCTGTCAGCTCCTTTGCGTGGTCAAATGTTACATTACCGGCAACTACCAGTATGGCGTTGGTTGGGGAGTAGTGCTTCTTAAAGAAAGCTTTCACATCATCCATCGTGGCATCCTCTATATGAGAGATCTCTTTACCGATGGTGGCCCACTTGTAAGGGTGCTCCTTGTAAGCCAGGGGGCGGAGCTTCAGCCATACATCTCCGTAAGGCTGGTTCAGGTAATTTTGTTTAAACTCCTCCACTACTACCTTGCGCTGTACCTCCAGGCCATTTTCGTTAAACAGCAATTCCAGCATCCTGTCTGACTCCAGCCAGAAACCTGTCTCGATATTCTGAGCAGGCACGGAGAGGTAGTAGTTGGTGATATCCGGGCTGGTAAAGGCATTGTTCTCACCTCCAACACGCTGTAGCGGCTCGTCGTAGCTGTGTATGTTAATGGAGCCGCTGAACATCAGGTGCTCGAACAGGTGCGCAAATCCGGTGTGCGCCTCATCCTCATCTCGTGATCCTACATCATAAAGCACGTTAAGTACTGCCATTGGGGAAGTATGATCTTCGTGCACAATTACCCGTAGGCCATTGTCGAGGGTAAATTCTTTGAACTTTATCATATTTTATATCTTAGATTGCTATATTGTCAAGTTGCTTCTAACAATAAGCCCTCTGGCTTTTCAATAAGAACAAATGTATAAATTAGCTGCGTATTTTCAGGGCTACGCTTAATACATTAACTTGCCCAACTATAACGAGGTTTTCCTTTTTACGATGAATTATAACCGCAAAGATTATACTGACGATCAACTTTTAGCTTTATACAAAGCCATTCTTAAACCACGAATGATAGAGGAGCGCATGCTGGTGCTCCTGCGACAAGGTAAAGTAAGCAAGTGGTTCTCTGGTATTGGTCAGGAAGCTATTTCTGTCGGCTCAGCCGAAGCGCTGGACTCGGATGAATACCTTCTTCCACTGCACCGTAACCTGGGCGTGTTTACCAGCCGCCAGGTACCTTTGGACAGGCTGTTCGCACAGTTCCAGGGTAAGACTACGGGGTTTACAAAGGGGCGTGACCGTTCTTTTCACTTCGGTACAAATGAGCATCATATTGTTGGCATGATATCGCACCTGGGGCCTCAGCTAGCTGTGGCCGATGGTATAGCACTGGCTGACCTGCTGGAGAAAAAGGAAAAAGTTACACTGGTATTCAGTGGAGATGGTGGTGCAAGCGAAGGAGACTTTCATGAGGCCCTGAACGTGGCGGCTGTATGGGGGCTGCCGGTAATTTTCATGATTGAGAATAACGGATACGGTTTATCTACTCCGAGTAACGAGCAGTTCAGGTTCAGGCACTTTATAGATAAGGGCCCTGCCTATGGAATAGATGCCCTGCAGGTTGATGGTAACAATATCCTGGAGGTTTATGATACTGTTCGGCAGGCGGCCATAAGCATCCGTAAAAATCCGCGGCCAATGCTTATAGAAGCAATTACCTTCAGGATGCGTGGGCATGAAGAAGCCAGTGGGACAAAATATGTGCCGCAGGAGCTGTTCGAGAAATGGGCTAAAAAAGACCCCGTGGAAAACTTCGAGAAATACCTGCTGGATGAGCTGGTATTGACGCAGAAAACCATGGAAAGCATAAAGGAGCAGATAAAAGCTGAGATTGAGAATGGTCTGCAGAAGGCCTTCGACACGCCAATGCCGGAAGTTAACCGGGAGGAAGAGCTGCAGGATATGTACAAGCCTTTCAACCAGGAGGTGATCAGGCCAGCAGCAGACACTAAAACGGAGAAACGCTTTGTGGATGCCATTTCAGATGGTCTTCGCCAGAGCATGGAGCGTTATCCGGAGCTGGTGCTGATGGGGCAGGACATTGCCGAGTATGGTGGCGTTTTCAAAGTGACAGAGGGCTTTGTTGATAAGTTTGGCAAAAGCCGTGTTCGGAATACCCCACTGTGCGAATCAGCTATACTTGGTATAGGGCTGGGCATGTCGGTGCGTGGACAAAAGAGTATGGTGGAGATGCAGTTCGCAGACTTTGTGAGCGCAGGCTTTAGCCAGATTGTGAATAACCTGGCTAAGAGCCACTACCGCTGGGGACAAAATGCGGATGTAGTGGTGCGTATGCCAACGGGTGCCGGAGCCGCGGCTGGCCCTTTCCACTCTCAGAGTAACGAAGCGTGGTTCTTCCATACGCCAGGCCTTAAGATCGTTTATCCTTCTTCGCCTTATGATGCCAAAGGACTTTTAAATGCCGCAATTGAAGATCCTAATCCTGTCATGTATTTCGAGCATAAGATGCTTTATCGCTCCATTACGCAAGAAATTCCGGATGATTATTACACGATAGAAATAGGCAAAGCCAGAACAGTGGCAGAGGGAACAGACCTGACCATCATTACGTATGGCATGGGAGTGCATTGGGCAAAGCAGTTACAGCAGGAGCTGAAAGATGCAAGCCTGGAAATACTGGACCTGCGTTCGCTGCTGCCTTGGGACAAAGACGCTGTGCGTGCGGCTGTAGAGAAAACAGGCCGGGTGCTAATCCTTCACGAAGACACTATGACTGGTGGCATAGGTGGAGAAATAGCTGCCTGGATAAGTGAACATTGCTTTGAATTACTGGATGCGCCTGTGGCGCGCGTAGCCAGCTTAGATACCGCCGTGCCTTTTGCTCCGCCACTGGAGCAGGAGTTTCTGCCAAAGCAGCGCCTGCGCGAGAAAGTAGAGTTAATGCTGTCTTATTGATAAAAAGCCGTAAACATGAATGGCAACTTAAAGTTTAGACGATACTTTTTGCTGTTGCCACTAATGTGGCTAATTATTAACCTTGTCAGCGGCTGCCAGCGTAAAGGTGTTCTTCGTTGTCCGGAAACCGGAGGCAAAGGAAGTTCTGTTGAGGTAAAAGCTCCTAATGGCCAATCGGTGCAGGCAACAAGTGTGGCGTATGATAAAAAAGGACGGGTAAGGAAGAAGAGTCGCCTGAAATTCTGGCAGTAGAACCAGCTTTCTTAAAAACAGTATAACTAAACAGAAAGGTGCGAATATCTGATGTTATACCTGTTTTTACATAAGGTGCGGAAACGAGTTAGGCTTGTTGTTATGCTGTTGCTAACAGCGTCTTCGCCTGCTCTTGCCCAAATCACCTACGAGTCTAAGGTGCACCATAAGCATTTGCGCAAGCAGTTCTTAAAGCAGGCTGAAAACACTGTTACACAGTACAAAGACACACATTTAGATGTAAGCTCTTACAATTTTAAGAAAGGTGAGCCAGGGCGTACAAGGGTAAAAAGTGAGAAATACCAGTACGGCGAAGGCACCGCACCTGAAAAGAAGAAACGCTTCTTTTTCTGGAAAAAGAAAGAGAAGAAGCAACAGAAAAAATCCAGTAAAAGATACTAACCCAATAATATATGAATTGGCATCCACTAACCAGCACAGAGCAGTTAGATGAAGTTTTGGAGGAATCTAAAAATACTCCGATAGTTATTTTTAAGCATAGCACGGCTTGTTCTATTAGCTCAACCGCTAAAAGCCGGCTAGAAAGGCAGTGGCAAGGCGCAGGGCTGGATCATGTAAAACCTTATTACCTGGATCTGCTGAGCTACAGACCTGTTTCAAATGAGGTAGCGGAGGCGTTGCATGTTACGCATCAATCCCCACAGCTATTGTTAGTGCAGGATGGCGTTTGCACCTACGATGCATCGCATTTGGGCATTAGTGTAGATGCTTTGAAGAAAACAATAGCGGCATAGTAGCCTTGTGCTGCCATGCCGCCAGAAAGATACTTAATATACAAAATTAATCGTTTGCTTTACATCCGGGTGCAGACTTAGGGCTACCGGGCAGGTACGGGCGGCATTTTCAAGCATTGCCTTTTCCTTTTCGGAATAGTTTTTAGCCGGCATTTTAAAATTGAGCACTATTTCAGCAATACGGCGTGGCTCTGAAGCCATGATCTTAACTGTCTCGATCTCCGTGCCCTCAATATCAATGTTGCTGCGGTTTGCCACAATCCCCATGATCGTCATCATGCAGCTGCCCAGAGCAGCGCATACAAGGTCGGTGGGAGAAAAGGCTTCACCTTTCCCGTTGTTATCAACAGGGGCATCTGTAATGATAGTATTGTTGGAGGCTACGTGTACAGCAGAAGTGCGTAAGTTGCCTTTATATGAGCTTTTAACTGTTATCATAGGGTGCAAACTATAGTTTTGAATACAGCGTAAATTTAGTTACTTTTAGTTACAACTATAAAAAAATAACAGGGTGGTCAGATACCTCGCACTTGTACTTGTTCTAGCCTTTGGCGTCTCTCTGCCAGCCTTGGCACAGTATGATGAAGATGAAAGCTTCCAGAATGAACTTAGCTACGGCGTTAACTTTAACTCAAACGGTGGCCTGATTGGTGGTGTTTTTATCCGCTCGTCCTACTTTTTGAACAACCGGATGTACCAGTTCGGTGCCCTCGAAATGGTGGAGGTAAAGCACCCGAAGGAAAACAGGATATATAGTGGTGAAACCGGAGACTTTTTTGTTGCCGGGAAACAAAATTACCTGTTCGTGCTTCGTCCGCAGTATGGCCGTGAAATCGTACTGTTCCGAAAAGCCGCTGAATCGGGTGTCCAGGTAAATGCTATTGGTGCTGCCGGTCCTTCGCTGGGGCTTCTTGTGCCTTACTACATCCGCTATAATTATGGAGGAGGCCTCGGAGGTCAGGATGTGCGCACAGAGCAGTACGACCCTCAGAAACATCGTACCATAGAAAATATCCAGGGAAACGCTTCTGTATTGCAGGGGCTAGGAGAGGCAGACGTAAATGTGGGCCTTCATTTAAAAGCTGGACTTAGTTTTGAGTATGGTCGTTACAGAGAAAGCATTGCAGGTATAGAAGTTGGTTTTATGGTGGAGGCTTTTACAAAGAAAATGGTAATCATACCTCAAGCCGAAAATGAGCAGCTCTTCACCTCCGTTTACCTGAACCTGTACTACGGTCGCCGCAAATAATCCTCCTCACGAACATTTCCAACTCCAGCATTGTTAAGGACGCAGTGTTGGTGTGCCCTGCATGGCTGCACAATTCTTAGCCAATGGCTAAACTCTTAAAGCATAACTTCCTATCTTTGCACCATGGACGATTTGATTACACTTCCGGTTATACAGCCCAACGCGACCCCCGAGGGGCTGAACGCATTAGGTAAGCCTCGTAAGCCAAACTGGCTGCGGGTAAAGCTACCGGTGGGGAAGGAATACGCTAAAGTTAGAAGTATAGTAGACGAATATAAGCTGCACACCATTTGCGAGAGCGGTAACTGCCCGAATATGGGAGAGTGTTGGGGAGCCGGTACAGCTACATTTATGATCTTAGGCAATGTTTGTACCCGTAGCTGCTCGTTTTGTGCTGTTGCTACAGGCAGGCCCAATGAGTACGACGAGGACGAGCCTAGGCGTGTGGCCGAAGCCATCCAACTGATGGGAGTAAAGCACGCGGTTATTACATCTGTGAATCGTGATGAGTTAAAGGACCGCGGTGCCGCTATCTGGCATGAGACAGTGAAGCAGGTGAAAATAATGTCACCGACTACTACTATAGAAACACTTATTCCGGATGTAAAGGGTACCTGGGATGCATTGATCACTATGATTTCTCCTGGCCAGGAAGTGGTTTCGCATAACATGGAAACAGTAAAAGAACTGTACCGCCGTGTGCGTCCGCAAGCCAAGTATGATCGCAGCCTGGAGCAGATCCGCAGGACGAAGGAGTATGGCCAGCGTACCAAGACAGGCATTATGCTTGGTCTAGGGGAAACACGTGAGCAGGTATACCAGGCCATGGATGATCTTGCTGCCAATGGATGCGATATATTGACGTTAGGCCAGTACCTGCAACCTACAAAGCTTCACATCGAAGTAGCCGAATTTATTCATCCGGATTTATTCGATCACTATCGAGAAGAAGGTCTGAAGCGAGGACTGAAATATGTAGAGTCTGGCCCATTGGTTCGCTCTTCCTACCACGCTGAAAGACACGTGCACGTTTAAATCTTAAACTAAAGAAGCATAGAAGGCCCTGCTACTTAATAAGTAGCAGGGCCTTCTGTTTTATTGCACTGACTGGTGCTGTTCTTAGCCTGCTTTCTCATCCTTTCACCTGTCTTTTTTTGCTGTAAATGTAACAAATCGGGGTATTAGCTGCTGTAGATATAGTATAAGTACTATGCTTGTTGTTAATGTTCTTTTAAAAAATTGTACCTGATAATTTAATAGTATAAAAGCTGCTCAGGTGTATGTAATGAGGGTAAATGTAAATAAACATATATTTTAATGTTGAAATTGAATTAAATATATAATATTTTAAATTTTTTGTAACTTGTTTTACTATTTCAAGTAAAGGAAAATGTTCAATATATATAGTCTAATCTATAAATATTAAACTTTACCTATATTTTTACTCTGCTTGAAGTGTATGAAAAAACATTTACTGCTTCTAATCCTTACTCTGATTGCCACCACAACCCTTAGTTTAGCGCAGTCAGAACCGAACCTGGGAAAAGCAACAACGTTTGCAGTTATGGGTTCGAGCTATGTCAGCAACACTGGTTCGACCGGTGTTACAGGAGATCTTGGGGTAACACCACAAGGAATTCACACAGACAACGGCCAGCTATTAGTACGGGGCTCTAAACACATTGGAACACCTCTGGTAACTGAAGCCTTGCAAGACGCTAAAGTCGTTTATGATTACTACAGTAACATGACGGCGCCCACTTTTACTGGTCCAGGTCTGGTTGCCAACGGCAGTTCTCCTGGCATATTCCGGAACAGTGGTAACGTAAACATCGATGGAATCGTCGTTCTGGATGCGAAAGGAGATGTAAACGCAAGGTTTGTGTTTATTATCGATGGGGACCTGACCACACCTTCTATCGCTCCGCCAGCACAGGGCACAGGTCTTCTTCTTCAGAATGGCGCACAGCCGCAAAACATCTTCTGGATTGTTAAGGGAAAAGTAAATCTTGGTAACTCTACGAGTTTCCAGGGAAACATCCTTTCTATGGGAGACATTACCCTGGAGCCAAGTGTGAACCTGATTGGCAGGGCAATTTCTTTTAATGGTGGAGTAAGCCTGAACACTAACAATGTTTTCCTGCCTACTGTTGTTTTAGCTGATGTTGCTGTTGAAAAAGCAGCCGCAGAAGGTAAATACCTGATCGGGGATGAGGTGACTTTTACCATTACTGCCCATAATGCTGGTCCAAGCACTGCTTATAATGTAATTGTAAGTGAAGAGATTCCTGCGGAACTGGAATTTGTGCGGGTAGAAAGTGCGAGTGTGGGGACTTATGATCCGACTATGCAGGAGTGGAGAATAGGAGAGCTTAAACTAAATGAAACGGCAGAGCTAAAGCTAACTTTTAAAATTATTGCCGCAGGTAAGGTTGTCAACAAAGTATCTGTAGGCAGCAACAACCCTGATCCTAATCCAGGTAACAACGATGGGGAAAATCCTGTGGAGGTGCCTGTGGTGTCAGCGGACGTTAGTGTGACCAAGAAAGCAGACAGCTCTCCTCGTGTAGTAGGTGGGAAAATCACTTACACCATAGTGGCTACAAATAATGGTCCTTATGCAGCGGAGGATGTTGTTGTAAACGAGTTGCTGCCTTCTCAACTGGAACTGATCAGCTTCACAGTAAGCAAAGGTAGCTATGACCCGGCTACTGGTATATACAATGTTGGTGCACTGGCTAACGGTGAAACAGCCACCCTTACTATAGAAGCAAAAATAATAGCAGCAGGTGAGATCAGAAACACGGCAGGAGCTGGAGGTTCTACGCCTGATCCGAATCCGGGAGACAACACTGATATTGTTGTTGTTACTCCAACCTGTCCGGCCCCAACACTGGCTTTAGAAGGCGGCGCATCCCAGTGCGCTGAAACAGCCAATGCAACTTACACTTTAACACAGGTTTTTGGTGCCACTTATACTTTCGAACTTACAGGTGGACTAACCGAAGTATCCAGATCAGCCAATTCCATCACAGTAAACATAGGCACTACACCTGGTACTGTGAAGGCTACAGTCAAAGACTTATGTGGCAACTCATACACAGTAGAAAAAGAAGTAACTGTTGTTACAAAACCAGAAACTCCAACCATTTCAGGAAAAGCAAGTGTGTGTGCCAATAGCACCACCAACAGCTATACCGTAGAGGGTGCCGGAGAAGGAGTTGATTATGAGTGGACTGCTGATGGCGATGTGCAGATTGTAAGCGGACAGGATGGAAAAACGGTGGTAGTTAACGTAGGGGCCAACGGAGGAACCTTGACTGTAAAAACAAGCAATTCATGCTTCACAAGCGATGCGGCAAGTATAACTATCAGTACAAATCAACCTCCTGTTTCACCTGCGAGCATAGCCGGAAGCACTGAGCTTTGCTCAGGAAGTGAAGCTACTTACACAGTTCCAGCAGTGAACGGTGCCACAGGGTATACCTGGACCGTGCCGGCAGGCTGGACGATCGTGAGTGGCCAGGGAACAGCAAGTATCGTTGTTCGAGCAGGAGCTACATCTGGTGATGTTAGTGTGGTTGCAGAGAACGAATGCGGTGCCAGCACTGGAACTGCACTCGGAGTGACCGTTAATGACAAACCGCAGACACCTGGTGGAATATCCGGAACTGCAGACGCCTGTGAGAACAAAGAAGGCTTTACTTATACAATCAACCCAGTTGATGGTGCCACAGGTTACACCTGGACTGTACCGGCAGGCTGGACGATTGTAAGTGGCCAGGGCACAACGAGCATAACTGTAACAGCGGGCACAGCAGGTGGTAACGTAACGGTTGTCGCTGAAAATGAATGCGGCAGCAGTGCCCCGGCTCAAATGCCTCTTACAGTGAGCAAAGCACCGGAAGCACCAATAGCCATAAATGGTAGCGCGAGTGGTTGTGTAGGTTCTTCTCTAACTTACAGTACTGGCACAGCGGCAGGAGCCGAAGGTTACACCTGGACAGTGCCGGCCGGTTGGACAATCACGAGCGGACAGGGAACCGGAACGATCACCGTAACAGTAGGTAGTGCTCCTGGAGACGTAACTGTAACAGCAACAAACAAGTGTGGTGCCAGCTCTGGCGTTAGCAAAGCGGTTTCTCCTAACACGCCACCTGTAAAACCAGGTAACATCTCAGGACCTTCGGCAGCATGCGGCGGCACCAGCGACCTTACTTACAGCATAGCAGCAGTGCCAGGCGCCACAGGATACACCTGGACAGTGCCAGCTGGCTGGACTATAGAAAGCGGACAAGGCTCTACAGAGATAAAAGTTAAAGCAGGAACAGGCTCTGGTGATATTACTGTAACAGCCGATAATACCTGCGGCTCCAGTTCAGCAGCGATTTACACAACAAGTATAAGCAACGCACCACCGGCACCACTCACTATAAATGGTAGCTCCAACGGGTGCATCGGAACCACAATGACTTTCAGTGTGGATGCATTAACAGGTGCTACAGGTTATACCTGGACTGTGCCGGCAACCTGGACGATCAAGAGCGGGCAGGGTACCGGAACTATAGAAGTAGAAGTAGGTAGCGGTGCAGGTATGGTCACAGTATCAGGTACAAATGAATGCGGTACTGGTGCATCAGCAAGTATGGCTGTGTCTCCTACCACAGCGCCAAATGCACCAGGAGCTATCGATGGGCCAAACGCCTCCTGCGCCAATACGGAGAACCTGACCTATAGCATCACAGTGCTAACGGGAGCTGAATCCTATAACTGGACAGTTCCTGAGGGCTGGACTATCGTGAGCGGGCAGGGTACCTACAGCATTACAGTAAACGCCGGAAGCACTGGTGGTGAAGTGAAAGTAACTGCCTCAAACGACTGCGGTACCAGCACGGCCAGCTCACTTAACGTTAACATCACGGCGCCGCCTGCTGCAGTAGCTAAAATAAATGATATGAGCTCGCTGTGCAATGGCTTGATGTACACAGTTGATCCTGTGCCAGGTGCTACCTCTTATACCTGGACAGTGCCGGCAGGCTTCACCATTGTTTCCGGACAAGGGACAGCCAGCATCACTGTAAGGGCAGACAATTCAAGTGCATTCGGCGAAGTAAGCGTAGTGGCAAACAGCGGAACCTGTGCCAGTCCTGTAACCAGCCTTCCAATAGACAGATCAGTACTGGATGGTGGCTTAGAATTCCCGAAAGCCTTTAGCCCGAACGGAGATGGCAAGAACGATACCTGGGTAATAGCTAACATTACAAAGTATCCTAACAACCGGGTAATAATCTTTAACCGCTGGGGATCTGAAGTATACAAAAAAGACAATTACCAGAACGACTGGAACGGCAATAAGCTGGAGCAAGGTACTTACTACTATAAAGTAAGTGTAACGATGTGCGACGGTGTAGAAAAAGTATTCACCGGGTACGTGACGATTTTCAGATAAAAGATACCCTTATCAACAGATAAAGAACAATACCATGAAAATACTTTATACCCTGCTGGCCCTACTGCTCGCCTTTGGAGCTAGTGCCCAGCAAAACCCACAGTACTCGCAGTATATCTTCAACAGCATGGCTATTAATCCGGCCTATACAGGTAGTAAAAGTGTGCTCAACCTCAATGCATTCCATCGTTCACAGTGGACCAGCATTGAGGGGGCACCTACTACACAATCGCTGAACGTTGATGGTATTGCTGCCAACGACAGGCTGGGCCTGGGACTTGCGCTTACCCGGGACAAGTTGGGCGCACAATCTTCACTTTCAGCTTATGCTAACATAGCCGTAAAGCTGCAGGTAAGTGAGAACGGTATCCTTAGTTTTGGCCTGGCACCAGGTCTGGTACAGCATAAGCTGGATGGCGTAGAGCTGGGAATAGAAGATGACCCATCCATACCTGCCGGGATAGAAACCTCGTTAAAGCCAGATGTTAAAGTAGGAGCTTATTACCACACAGAGCGCTTTTATGCAGGTGTGTCGGCCTCTGATCTGTTACAATTTGAAGATATGCAGCAAATTGAGCCGGAGCGCCACTACTATTTTACCTCAGGTTATGTATTCGATCTGAGCAGCTTCCTGAAGTTTAAGCCAAGTGTACTTGTAAAGGAGGACTTTCATGCACCTGCCAACGTTGACCTGAACGCTTTTGTGCTGCTTGCAGACAGAATCTGGTTAGGAAGCTCTTACAGAACCAGCATGAACCTCTTTAACAGTAAAACAGACATGGAGGGCGCTGACAGAAGAACTGCTATCGCCTTGATCGCAGAGCTGCAGATACATAAATCGCTTCGCCTGGGGTATTCTTACGATAAAATGCTGAACAACCTCGATGGCTTCAACACCCACGAAATCTCTGTTGGCTACTACTTCTTTAAGAAGAAAGACACTAGAATAATCACTCCGCAATACTTTTAATCATAAGCCCGTTACGCCATGAACTATAGATTTACACCTTTATACTTTGTAATTGCGGCCATGATCGGTCTGAGCTCAGGAGTTCAGGCACAGTCGGAGCTGCGGAAGGCAAACAAGCACTACGAGAACTATGAGTTTGCCCTGGCGCTGGAAAACTACCAGTTGGCCGTACAAAAGAAACAACCTGACTTACCTACCATGCAACGCATTGCAGATGCTTACCGCCTTACCCGACAGAACCGTCAGGCTGAAGAGTGGTATGCTAAGTTGGTAAACACTGCAGGTCGCGATCCGCAAAACCTCTACTTTTACGCTGATGCCTTACGGAGCAACGGGAAGTATAAGGAAGCCATGGAGCAGTACCTGCAATGGGCGGAAGAGAGTCCTGAGAATGAAAAAAGAGCCCAGCAACTGATAGCTGATAGCGAAAGAGCATTGGCTTGGCAAAGAAAGCCTGTAGTAGCTGAGGTTACTCCGATGGCAGGTTTGAATTCTGCTGGTTTCTCTGATTTCAGCCCGATGCAATACGGCAACGAGATTATCTTCACCTCGGATAGAGGGGTAACGCAAAAGAGCAGCAAAAATGGTGTGTATGGCTGGACCGGCCGGCCTTACCTGCAGCTGTTCACAGCTAAACAGGATGAGCAAGGGAACTGGGGCAGACCGCTGGCGCTTGAAGAAATGATCAATTCTGACTATCATAATGCAACAGCTTCTGCTGCTGAAGATGGGAAGACATTGTTTTTTACCCGTACGCATATGGTTCCTGTGCGAAACACTGTTAACCCAGACCCAACAAGCTGGGCAAAAGAGCCTGCTGTAAAAGAGTTTGTTAACCGCCTTGAGATTTTTTCTGCAGAAAAACAGGGTGAGGTATGGGCAAATATTCAGCCCTTTGTATATAATAAAGTAGAAGAGTACTCTATAGGCCATCCTGCATTATCCAAAAACGGAGACGTATTATACTTTGCCTCTGATATGCCTGGGGGGCTGGGTGATACAGATATTTTTTATACAGTGCGAAACGCAGATGGAAGCTGGGGCGAGCCTGTAAACGCTGGTCCTGCCATTAATACTGCTGGCCGTGAAAGTTTCCCATACATCGATGCTGATGGCAAATTGTTCTTTGCTTCTGATGGGCATGCAGGTTTTGGTGGCCTGGATGTATTCGAGGCCGAGGGAAGCCATGCTTCCTGGACAAGAGTACGGAATGTTGGAGCTCCTATCAACTCATCCAAAAACGATTATGGTATCATGTTCACAAAGGCTGGGGAAGAGGGGCTGTTCTCCTCAAACCGTGATGCCGAGAATGGTACCGATGACATTTATCACTTCAAGATGCTGGCACGTCCAGTAGTTGTGTTAGTGACCACAATAGAGCGAAAACTGGGTGAGCAGCAGCAAAATTTAGAGGTGCCCCTGCCAAATACGCAAATTGTTGTATCACAGGAGAACTCAAAAGATCCTGCTGTGGTTATGACAGATGAAGAGGGACGTTATTACCTGGATGCCCGTAGAGGAGACAATCTCTCTTTCCTGGGCAAAAAAGACGGTTACCTTACGCAGGAAGCTCTGGCAAACATACCTGCAACAGCAGGCGACACTGTAGTAGTAGCTCTGTTGTTTGATAAGAATGAGGTAAACAATTCCATTGTTCTGGAGAATATTTACTACGATCTTGATAAATGGAATATCCGTCCTGATGCAGCTACTGAGTTGGACAGACTGGTAACAGTACTTAAAAACAACCCGGATGTAAAAATAGAACTGAGCGCCCATACCGATAGCCGCGAAAGTGTAAAGTATAACCAGAGGTTATCAGAGCGTAGAGCAAAGTCAGCAGTAGATTACCTGGTATCGAAAGGAATCAGCAAAAGCAGGCTTACCTCAAAAGGATATGGTAAAACAAAATTGGTTAATAGCTGTGCAGATAATGTAGAGTGCTCAGAAGAAGAGCATCAGCTAAATCGCCGAACAGAATTTAGAATTATCAAAAACTGATATAAAGATTCTCATTAGCTTTCATAGTTTGGAAAGGCTCCGCAGGTTCTGTCGGAGCTTTTTTTATGTGCGTTGGCCAAACTCTGTAGCGGGACAGTTGTTTTGTTGTAGTGAGCTGGTTTTCATTTCTCTGGTTTCCACATATGCCGCTGAACGTACAGAAACCTTAACTTTGAAGTACTTTCTGCGTTTTCACATGGATATCACCTTTTACTATGATTGCACGATTACTCCTTTATCCGCTTCTCCTGCTTCTGATCTTTTTGCTCCCTCGGGTGCTTTGGGCGCAGTCACTTTACAGCGGCTATGTACTGGATGCAAAGTCTGAGCTTCCTCTAGAAGGGGTAACAGTAACTGCTAGCACAGGTGCACAGGCCATCAGCAATGAAAACGGTTACTTTAGCCTTGCAGCAGAAGGCGCGGACAAGCTGGTATTTAGCTATGTCGGATATAGAACAACCACTATGGAATTTCCGGCGCCGGACGAGGAGCTACGCGTATTATTGCAGCCCGATGCGGAAAGGCTACAGGAGGTTGTTATTACTGGCTATGAGAGTAACAGGCCGTTGCTGCAAACTGCGGGCGCACTCAGCCTGATAGAGCGGGAGGCAATCGAGCGGTTTGATGAAGGTTCCATTGTAAGGGCTGTGAACACGGTGCCGGGGGTGCGCATGGAAGAACGTGCACCAGCCAGTTACAGGCTATCGATCCGGGGTAGTACGCTGCGTTCACCTTACGGAATAAGAAATGTTAAAGTATACTTTGATGGTATTCCTTTTACTGAGGCAAACGGCACTACAGCACTCAATTTATTAGATGCCGCCAATATTGGCAGAATAGAAATACTCAAGGGGCCGACAGCTAGCATCTACGGAGCAGGTACCGGAGGCACTGTTTTGCTCGAGCCACGCAGGGCGCTCCCGGGAGAGAAGCAGTTGCAATCAGGTACCACCATTGGTTCATATGGGTTCAGGCGGCATACTGCAGCGGCAAGCATTGGAGCAGAAAACAGTAGCTTACTGGTGCAGTACACGCGGCAACAGTACGATGGCTACCGTGAGCAATCGGCCATAGACCGGGATGTCCTGCTGATTTCTTCAATTTTCACACCCTCCGATAAAAGAACAGTCAGCGCTAACCTTCTCTATTCAAACCTATACTATGAACTTCCGGGAGGCCTGACAAAGGAGCAGTTTGAGCAAAATCCACGGCAGGCACGGGGAGGTATGTTTAGCAGCGTTAAGCAGAATGCCTCTCTAGACCTGGAGGGGATTAATGTTGGTCTGAAGCAGGAATACAGGTTTACAGGTGATTTCAGGAATACAACAGCACTTTACGGGTTGCACAAGTTCAAGGATAACCCTTTTAATACCGACTATGAGCGAAATACCAACCAGGAGTTTGGCGGGCGCACCAGCTTTGTGTATGATGCTGATTTAGGAAGTATTGGAGCAGCTTTTACCTTGGGAGGCGAGTTTCAGCGGGGTTTTGAGACAGCCCGAACCTACGATAACAACAGCGGAATTCCGGGCAGCCTTCGGACAGACGACGAAGTGGTTGCCAAGTCTGGATTTGTATTCGCACAGGCAGAATTTGAATTACCTGCCAGTTTCATAGCCACGGCAGCCCTCAGCCTTAATGATACACAGTATGAAATTACCCGCTTACAGCAAGTAAGCAGCGGTGACTACAGGTTTATCCGCAATTTTGAAGCGGTGCTATCGCCAAGGGTTGCTTTGCTAAAGCAGCTGACAAACAAAATTTCAGTACACGGCAGCGTTAGCTCCGGCTTCTCCCCTCCTACCGAAGAAGAGATTCTTACATCAGACGGTACATTGAATGAAGATCTGGAGGCAGAAAAAGGAACAAACTATGAGTTGGGCATCAGGGGATTCGCGCTAGCCGACAGGTTAAGTTTTGATGTGATTGCTTTTTACTTCAGGCTGAAGGAGACGATTGTAAGTCGGCAGGATGTATCAAGTGTGGCGGTTTTTAGAAATGTGGGCTCCACGGACCAGAAGGGACTGGAGGCAAGTGTAGGGTACACGCTGCTGGATGAGCCGGAGCAGCCGATCAGCCTTTTGAAGGTATGGAGCAGCTACACCTATAGCCATTTCCGCTTTGATGAGTATCAAAAAGATGAAGAAGACCTTTCTGGGAACAAACTGACAGGCGTTGCTCCTCATGTGCTTACTTCAGGTCTGGACCTTAACACCAGATTTGGGTTGTACCTGAACTTTACGTCTAATTACGTGGATGAAATTCCGCTGAATGATGAGAACACCGTTTATGCAGACAGCTATTTTATACTTGGCGCACGAGTAGGTTTGAAGCGACAGCTGCACCAGCGATGGGGGCTGGAGGTTTTCGCTGGTATAGATAACCTGACAGATGAAAAGTATAGCCTGGGCAATGATTTAAATGCCTTTGGGGGGCGCTACTTTCAGCCAGCCCCTGATCGAAATTACTACGGTGGTATAAATCTCAGCTATAGGTTATAATGTACAGGACCTTTAAAAGATGCTGTCAGCGTGTTAGTTCCGGTGTTGGAGGGAATCTGGACATAATGTTTGCCACGATACGGTTAATTTTCCGTGGCTCTGATAATGTTAGGTCAAGATCTGTGTAAGACCATCCCCGCCATATTAGTTGTCTTGTGCTTTCATCAATGATATCGATAACGAGCGTACCAACCGGATACTCGTTGATGTTACGTATAGCTGGTAAATTTGCAAGGCCATAGTTAAAGCGATAGCCGTACCAGTGGCTGTAACCGTAGCCGAAGCCTGGCGGTAATGTAAAACCGCTTACTGGTAGTTGTGCTGTGTCAACGGCAATATCATACGCTATTAGTAAACCTGGGTCTCTGGTGGTAGGGTTTAGGCCTTGCTTTACGAGTTCACTGGCAATAGCCTCTCTTATTCGCAGATCCAACAGAGAACTATAAGGTAACGAACCTGCTTCAGCTGGCGGCGGCGGTACCTCTGTGGGATACCAGTTAAATGTCCGGTAGATTTTAAAAGTAGTAATAGCTGGATCATACGCAGTTTCTACTTCGGGTATAACAGCACAGCCTATCAGTAAAGAAACTGTGAGTAAAGCCACAGCTACTTTAAACTTTGTTCGCATCAATTTGATTGGAGAAAACATCTTTTGGTGGTTAAGCTCTCTTTCTGAAACTATACGCTATCAATGTGCTAATGGATAAACTACTGCACGGTATACTTACTAAAGTTACAGCAGAAGCTTCTCTACTGTTGTTGATAAGTACAGCTCAAATAGAACCAGGCATCCTACTGAAGAATGCCTGGTGTGACTAAAAGCATTAATTTTAGATTAGTTGCCGGAAGGAGGGTAACTGTTTAAGATTTCCATAACAATTGTGTTGATCCGCTCCTGTTCAATGTCGCCTCTCATATCTACGGCTGCTTCGCCTATACCACGCCACACTAGCTCGTTCGTGTCCGGATTTATTAAGTCTACAACTACTGTACCCTCTCTGTACTGGTTAATTGTTTTGTAAGTAGTAGGAAAGCGGTTAAAGCCATAATTGTAGCGGTATCCGTACCAGTAGCTGTAGCCATAGCCAAACCCTGGTGCGAATGCATAATTTGTATTTACTTCTGTTTCTGTGTTTACCGATATATCATAGGCTACTTTTAGATCCGGGTCTGAAGTGTCAAAACGGAGTCCCTGATTTGTTAACGACTGGCGAATGGCGTTTCGCAGATATAAATCCAGAAAGGTGTTAAAGTTGCCTGAGGCATCCCGGGGCTGTGTTGGCCGGTCCTGGTAAAAGCTGAAGGTTTGGTACTGGCTGAAGTTAGCTGAACGGTCAAAGTCTGTAGCTACCTCAACTGCTGGAGCACAACTTGTAATCAGGAGGAAGCAGAGCCCTAGCAGGAGTAGTTTTGTATTGTTCATTGTATCTTTCATAGTCATCTTGCGGTTAATGGTTAACATATTAATATGTTTATCTATACGGGGAGAACACACACTTCAGATTCATTGGCCCTAATATAATCATTGAAAGGCACTACTGTTGTGGCTCAAAAACAAAGAAGCCTGACCACTACTGGCCAGGCTTTTTGCAGATTAAATTTATGGTTAGTTAGCCTATAGCTACCATCTCATTTCCGTTTTCACTGTATGCCTCTATAGGAGCACAAGAACAAACAAGGTTACGGTCACCGTAAGCGCTGTCGATGCGGCTAACAGTTGGCCATACTTTATTATCGCGCAGGAAAGCCATTGGGAATACAGCCTTCTCACGTGAGTAAGGACGCTCCCAGTTCTCTACCATCACCACCTTAGCGGTGTGAGGTGCATTCTTCAGCACGTTGTTCTTCTGATCTGCTTTTCCTGACTCAATCTCACGGATCTCCTCCCGGATAGAAATCATTACATTGCAGAACCTGTCCAATTCTTCTTTTGGCTCAGACTCGGTTGGTTCAACCATAAGCGTGCCGGCAACCGGGAAGGACACGGTTGGCGCATGGAAACCATAGTCCATCAAACGCTTCGCGATATCTTCTACCTCTATGCCTACCTTTTTGAACTCACGGCAATCCAGGATCATTTCGTGCGCACAGCGTCCGTTTTTGCCAACATAAAGTACTGGGTAGTGCTGCTCCAGGCGAGCTTTAATATAGTTAGCATTCAGGATGGCAACTTTTGTAGCCTCTGTTAATCCTTCGCCGCCCATCATGGCAATGTAAGCGTAAGATATTGGCAGAATAGAAGCAGAACCCCAAGGTGCTGCCGAAACGGCATGAATAGCTTTTTCGCCATTGATTTTCCTAACTGCGTGGCCCGGCAGGAATGGAGCCAGATCTTTTACCACACCGATAGGGCCCATGCCAGGACCACCACCACCGTGAGGTATACAGAAAGTCTTATGTAAATTAAGGTGGCAAACATCGGCACCAATGTGCGCCGGAGAAGTTAAACCAACCTGGGCATTCATGTTAGCACCGTCCATATAAACACGGCCACCGTTGTCATGGATAACCTGGCAAACTTCAATAATGCTCTCCTCATATACACCATGTGTAGATGGGTAAGTCACCATTAAGCAAGACAGTTCATTTTTGTACTGCTCTGCCTTCGCGCGCAGGTCAGCTACATCGATGTTACCTTTCTCATCGCACTTCACGATTACCACCTTCATACCGGCCATTACTGCAGAAGCAGGGTTTGTGCCGTGTGCAGAAGAAGGGATTAGGGCGATGTTGCGGTGGTGGTCGCCACGTGATTCATGGTAAGCACGGATTACCATCAGGCCAGCGTACTCACCCTGTGCGCCAGAGTTTGGTTGCAGCGAAACGGCATCAAAACGAGTAATTTCACACAACCAGGCCTCCAGGTCAGAGAAAATCTGCTCGTATCCTTTTGTTTGATCAGAAGGAGCGAATGGGTGCAGTTGTCCGATCTCTGGCCATGTTACCGGAATCATTTCCGAAGTGGCGTTTAGCTTCATGGTGCAGGAACCAAGCGGAATCATGGAGTGAACCAGGGAGATATCCTTGTTCTCCAGGTGCTTCATGTAACGCAGCATCTCGTGCTCAGAGTGGTGCTTGTTAAATACTTCCTGCTGTAGATACTCACTCTTCCGGATCAGGCTGTCCGCCCACGTAATATCGGTTTCCTCAGGCAGTGTGTCTATAGTAAGTACATCTGCAGATTTGCCAGCCACTTTTGCAAACACAGCCAAGACCGCCTTTATGTCTTGCAAGTCTGTATTCTGGTTAAGCGATATGCCAATCTTCGTGTCTCCGTTATACAAGAAGTTGATGCCAGTTGCTTCAGCCTCCTTGCGAATGGCCTCCTGCATATCGGCACTTCCTAAAACTATGTTAAGTGTGTCGAAATAGTGCTGATTCTGCTGTTCAAAACCAAGTGCCTTCAAGCCTTTGTCCAACTGCTGCGTCAGGGCATGCACGTTCAGGCCAATGTACTTCAGGCGACGCGGGCCATGATAAACAGCATACATACCAGACATCACAGCCAATAATACCTGTGCAGTACAGATATTTGATGTCGCTTTTTCACGACGGATATGCTGCTCGCGTGTCTGCAGTGCCATGCGGTAGGCTCTGTTGCCTTCAGCATCCACAGATAAACCAATGATACGGCCAGGAATCACACGCTTAAAGGCATCTTTTGTAGCAAAATAACCTGCATGCGGACCGCCAAAGCCCATTGGTACACCGAAACGCTGCGTAGTACCCACTACAGCATCAGCACCCATTTCACCCGGAGGTGTTAACAGTGTCAGGGAAAGAATATCAGCAGCTACAGCTACCAGAATATCCTGCCCATGGGCTCTGCTGATAAAGTCTGTATAGTCATACACAGCACCGTTTGCTGCCGGATATTGTAAAAGGGCACCGAACAAAGACTCATCATTCAGGTCAGCCTCCTGGTGATCACCAATTACCAGCTCAATGCCGATTGGCGTAGCACGTGATGCCAGTACATCTATAGTCTGTGGCAACACTAAATCTGATACAAAGAAGCGGGTTGCATTCTTGCGTGCACCTTTTCGTTGCGCAAAGAACATACCCATAGCCTCAGCAGCGGCAGTACCTTCATCCAGAAGTGATGCGTTGGCTATTTCCATGCCTGTCAGGTCCATCACCATTGTCTGGTAATTGATCAGTGCCTCTAGTCGGCCTTGCGCAATTTCTGCCTGGTAAGGTGTATAGGCAGTGTACCAGCCCGGGTTCTCCATAATATTACGGAGTATTACCGGAGGCACAATTGTATCATTGTAACCAAGGCCAATGTAGGACTTGTACACCTTGTTCTGCTTAGCGATCTGCGAGAACTTGTTCAGAAAGTCTTTTTCAGTTAACGCTGCCGGTAAATTCAGAGGCTTCTTCAGACGAATGGCGGCTGGTACAGTCTCATCAATTAGTTGGTCCAGCGAGTTAACCCCGATGGTTCCAAGCATGTCCTGCATTTGCTCTTTGTCAGGGCCATTGTGGCGCTCCTTAAATACATCTGCAGGTTTGGTTTTAAAAATCATAGCGGTGATATATTAGTCTGGAATTTTTTGGGTTTTAAGCTACTTCGGCAACAGGCATCTAACCGTGTTTCCTACTCTTTTTACAAAAGTAGTAATAGTTTATTATATTGAAGCATGAAAGCTAAATAGTTCGTAGTGTGCAGGGGAAGACCTAACCTCGTGAAGTATAAGTACCATCAGGCTGATTTTGTTTAGCAGTCTAACATTAATAAGTGGCTAACAATTCAAGGAAGTAAAACCTATGAGCAAACTGAAGTTCGGCATTATAAAAGAAGGTAAAATACCTGTAGATAAACGTGTGCCTTTAACGCCAAAGAAGTGTGTGGAGGCATTGCAGGAATTTCCGGATATGGATATTGCTGTGCAGCCAAGCAATATTCGCTGCTTTTCCGATGCTGAGTACCGCGAGCTGCACATTCCAATGCAGGAAGACCTAAGTGACTGTGATGTGCTGATGGGGGTAAAAGAAGTGCCGATAGACCAGTTGATTCCTGGTAAGACGTATATGTTCTTCTCGCATACTATAAAGAAGCAGCCGCATAATGCGAAGTTGCTTCGTGCCATACTTGACAAGAACATAACGCTGATAGACTATGAAACGATAAAGACTGCAGATGGGCAGCGGGTGGTAGCCTTTGGGCGCTATGCGGGTATAGTGGGGGCTTACAATGGTATCCTGACCTATGGCAAAAAGCATAAGCTATTTGATCTGAAGCCTGCTTACCAGTGCCATGAGATGGAGGATATGCAGGAGGAATACTTTAAGGTGAAGCTACCGCCAATCAAAATTGCCGTAACCGGTGGTGGTCGTGTGGCAGGAGGTGCCATGGAAGTGCTCGATAAAATGGGTATCCGGAAGGTAAGCGTGTTTGACTACTTATATAAGCAGTTTTCAGAACCGGTATATGCCCAGCTGCACTCCGGCGATTATAATGCGCGGCCTGATGTGGAAGTGTGGGACTCCCCTGACTTTTATGCGAACCCACACTTATATAAGAGTACCTTCCAAAAATTTACAAAAGTAACAGATCTGCTGCTTGCCTGTGCGTACTGGGATCCGAGCGCACCTAAGCTCTTTAAGGAGGAAGATACACGCAAACCAGAATTCAAGATAGATACGATAGCTGATATCACCTGTGATGTGGATGGTTCTATACCGACAACCAAACGAACAACCACTATTCCTAACCCTGCCTACGATTACAACCCTGAAACAGGGGAAATAGAGGTGCCATATTCAAAGCCAGATAACATAACAATAATGGCAGTGGACAACCTGCCTTGCGAGTTACCAAGAAACGCCTCCAGGGATTTTGGCCGACATTTAATAGACAATGTATTCCCACATTTCTTTAATGGAGATGCAGAAGGTATATTGGTGCGTGCAACCATCGCTAAAGGTGGAAAGCTGACGGAGCCATATGCATACCTGCAGGATTATGCGGATAGCGCCGCAAGAGGTAAAGGGAAAAAGGAGACGGTATAAAAGGATGCTGAAGAAGGGAACAAAACAATATTTAGAGGGTGTTATTGTTCTCGCTAAGGAGCTAGGAGGGCTCTGGTGAAAGATGGCCCAGAAAACTTGAAATTTTTCTCCCTGTTTTTCAGGGGGTTGTCCGGGGCGGCGGATTATTTTCACCTCTCCCCCTTGCGGAGAGAAAAACCTTTCTTACTTTTGCATCCCGGTTCGGCAGGGACGGGGAAGTG
>NZ_JBHULU010000004.1:268367-343692 GCF_042684605.1 Pontibacter locisalis | reverse complement strand
GTTGTTTTTCCCTTATTTTTACACGCAGTACCGGGAGAAAAAAGGGAAAAACAACCCCGGCCAACAACACCCATAAGACACTGAATCAAGCATCACAAGCTTCACCGTCTTATGGCCTATTTCGTTAGGCAAAAGACATAAGTATAAAATGAAATTATAAACCTGAAATTTACTGCAATGGTAAACAATTTTCTTTGCCACCAAGAGTTATAAAGAATATGAAAACATTAATATTAACGGCAGCATTCCTTTTCTTATGTATGGCTGGTTCCTACGCTCAGACTACCGAACGGTCAGTTAAGCAGTTCCCACCAATCAAGAAGAAGGAGCTTGATCTGGAATATCTGGGAAGTGATTCCTCATCTGTCTTAGAACGCATCTATAAGAATGAGGTGACGAGCAGATACCTGCAAAAGCATAAGGAAGCAAATCTGCACCAAAACAAGACGGAGAAGCTAAGTCCTGAAATGCCCATCATGCAACCTGATTCTTCAGTAAAGTTTCACATACTTGCTGTCGTTCCTGATTCTACCATCCTTTTCCATATTCGGGTCAAAAAGCCAGAATAATTTGTTGAGCCAGCGCTTAAAATAAAAGCCCTTTTGCCCGACATTACCTCTTGTAAGTAATCGCACCATCATCCAATTATTAATGCTTTTAAAAAGCTAGAATGGCTAAAGCTATACGCACTAAAATTGCAGGAAACACATTCTTTCTGCTCTTATTGCTGCTTTTCTCTTATCAAGCAGTCTTTGGGCAACCTACTAAAAATGTTAAACAGGATATGCAGCAGCAGTTTATTCCGATCGATGGAGCTGCTCAAAGACTTCCCTCAGCTATTCTGGAAAAGCTCAAAGGCAAACGGATCGTAGGGCTCGGGGAAGCCACGCACGGCACAGCAGAGTTTGAGCAGATGTTTTCCCTGTTGGCAAAGAGCCTGATTCTGGAGCATGATTTTAATGTGGTGGTACTTGCCGAGGCCAACTTCTATGACACGCGCGCCCTGAATGACTATGTTGTGCATGGGATAGGCAATGCGGGAACTGCAATTCGGCACATGCGCCACTATCCTGCCTCCTTTATCGAGGAAGAGTTCAGGAAGCTGGCCGAATGGATCCGCGCCTACAATGAGAGCAGGCCCGTGGAAGAAAGGGTGTGGATGCTGGGCGTGGATGCTATGTCACCGCGCGGGGGAGCGCATGATGCGCTGCGGCTTTGTCGAGAGCTGAACATCAAATTGCCTGAAGAAACTCAACGTTACCTGACGGAGCTTGCCGTTCTCCCGGAGCCCATGTTCGAAAACTACGCCAAGAGAGTTGATATAACATCTGCGCTCGCGAACATTGCTTCTCTTCAACAAGAACTGCAACAGAAGGCCCCATTAGATAAGCTAAGTGATAAGCAGCGGTGGCTTCTTCAGAGTACTGCCACTTTAGAGAATGCCGTTGCTTTTTTCTACGATCATCACCTGCTGAAGAAGTGGTCGGACAGGCAGTTCCGAGATGAGGCCATGCTAGCCAACATAAAGTGGGTTCAGAAGGTAAAGCCTGATGCGAAGTTTATCGTGTATGCCCATAACGGGCACATGGAGAAAAATGTCGGCTACCAACATTCGACAGGGTATGAGGCAAGGTTAGGTAAGCTTCTGCACAAAACGTACGGCAAGGATTTTTATGCCATTTGCACAGAGGTGCGGTCTGGCAGCTACTGGGCTGGAGACGACGATGGTGAACTTACTATTCCAGGGAGAAAGGACAAAATAGGGGAGGTAATAGAAGGGCTGACAGATGCTCCCCTTGGCCTGCTGGAGCTGAACGCCACCCCTGACCTTACAAAGTACTTTAACGGGCCACTGTACATGGCCTTCGGAAACTTGGTGGGTACTTACAACTTTCCGGCCAAAACAGTGAATCTGGCCACTGCCTTCGATGCCCTCCTTTACGTGCGGGAGTCAACCCCGAAACTGCGCACAAAACCCAAAACAGAAATAAGGCAGTTCTCGCTTAACCTCAACCTGAGCCCGGAGTTTGTTGAAGGAGCTCTCAAGCAAGGGCAGCTTGCGGTGAGCCTGAACAGCACCCTTGGCACCATCGGGACTTCCCTTTCAAACGAGGGCGCTTTCCTGGGACTGTTGTTCGTGGATAGCCAGAAAAACGTGGTGGGGTACCGTGCTGTGCAGCTAACCGGGAATAGCAGTCTATTGCAGTCCTTCCCGGTTCCAGCCGGAACAGAGAAGGTGCTATTGACCCTCTCAGGCAACAACGTCAAAGACCTGACCATAGAACATTTAGCTTTAAACGGTGTCGCTGTTGCCTTGGATGATTTTAAATACTATGGCGAAGGCTACGAGAACATCACTGAAAAAAGAGACGGGAAAGTCAGGCTCCTTCTTAGGGAAACAGCAAAAGGCAATAGCTGACCTATTCGTTTCTGTTCGACTGAGGACAGGAGCGGTCTCAGTCTTTAACTAAGCTAATGTCAACCCCAACCGTACATAGACGCATTTGAAATAACTACTCATTGACAGCTAATCGAAAATGAAAACAAACATGCTCATCAGGCGGCTCCCGTTTATGCTGCTGCTCTGCCTGTCCCTGCAGGGATTTAGCCAGCCCACAGACGAAAGGGTCGCTTATTTGAAAGCCAATGCCTCCGTTGTCAAAAACATAGACCCGGACAACGAGGACTATTCTGACCTGGACCCGCTGAAGGGAGCCCTGAAAGACAAAATTGTCGTGGGGCTTGGAGAGCAGACGCACTACGACGGGCAGACCTTCAAAGCCAAGACAAGGCTGGTCAAGTTCCTGCACCAGAAGCTGGGCTACAGCGTGCTGGCCTTTGAGAGCGGCTTCTATGACTGCTACAAAGCATGGCAGCAGATACAGGAGGGGAAACCGGCCATTGAGGCGGCCAGAAAATCCATCTACCCTTTCTGGGTATCCGAGGAAACGGAAGAGCTTTTCCGCTACATCGACAGGCAAAAGAACACAGAGCACCCTTTGGTCATAGCCGGGATCGACTGTAAGTTCTCCAGTGCATACTCCAGAGAAAACCTTCTCCCGGACTTTGAGGCGTACCTGCAGAAGTCCGGCTCTACGGCTCTACAGGATACAGCCGAGTGGGGTAAGTTCAAGGCAGCGCTTAAAAACGCCATTGCCTATTCCGACTATCTAAACAAGCTGAGTGAGGCAGACACGCTTGCACTGCACAACACGCTAAACAGAGTACTAGTAGAGCTCGACGATCAGGCAGAGGTCCAGCGAGCGCCTGTGCAGGAGAACTTTTTCTGGCGGCAGTTCTGTCGCAGCACGCTCACAGAGGCAAGAAAGAAATTCACAAAAGTTCAGGTGCGGGACGTGCAGATGGGTGAAAACCTCGTTTTCCTCCAGCGTGAGCTTTACAAAGACCGTAAAGTGATTGTTTGGGCAGCCTCTTCTCACCTTACTTATAACGGAACCAACATAGAGCGCGAGTTCTACCAAAATAACCTAAGACTTGGGGATCATATCAGGCAGGCCTACGGTGAGGCGTACTACAATATTGGCTTTACCGGTTATCGAGGTAAGATCGGCAAACTGCTCTTCTTTCACCTGATTAACGTGAAGAAGCACAAAGAAGGCAGCATAGAATATGCACTTGGGCAGACAGGCTACCCTTTCCTGTTTCTCGACCTCAACAGGCCGGACCTGCCAAAGTGGCTGCAGGAGCCTTTAGTGGCTCGTCCCTTCGGCTACAGGGAAATGCGTATGCGGATTCCGCAAGTCATGGACGGCCTGTTCTACACCCGGGAAATCTTTGAGCGGAAACCTGTACCACGTCCTGAAAATAATCTGTAACTTAAATTGAGAAAACCACCGTCCTTATGAAAACAAAACTGACTTTGCTCTGCCTTCTTTCTCTGGCCGCTTATACCAAGGGGATCTGCCAGAAGGCAAACTCAAATTACCTTGAGGTGATGACAGTCACCAAAGCCGTCGTAGCTGTGGATATGTACGATCCAGACTGCATCCACGTAGTGGACGGCTTGGTCACTTCCTATTCGGACGTGGTCCCACGGGAGCAACTGGCGCATTTTGAGCAGGCGGCAAGCGAGGAGAAGCTGGCAAAGCTCGGCTTTAAGGAGGGGCAGTGCGTGATGGTGAAGTCATCGGCTGATCTGGACATCGAGAACTACGTCTATAGGCAGGTGCACAGTCAGGTGCAGCAAGTTGGCACGCAGTACAAGTTGCCCATAGCGGTCAATGGCCAGCTGGCCCCTACCTATGCGGAGCGGCACCAACAGCTAGAGAGACTAAGGCAGGAGCAAATAAAGAAGGTAGTTTTTTTAGACAAAGCGAAGGCACGGGCAAAGTATGGAGACAAAGTGGTCTTCGGCTTGGTTGAGGTCACTTTATAGGAAAAGATCCTTTGCCCAACCCTGTATATACTTCACGCTTCGGCTAAGGCCTCGCATGTCGCATATACTAATCCGTTATGACAGAAGGATATTCATTCCGCAAAAAATTAGTGAAATGACAATTAAAGACCTGAAAGACGGAATAACTAGTTGGAAGTTAACCAGAGAAAGGATAATAAACTTAACAGTTGGGCTATCTGCCGTATTGATTTATGAGTTTTTCGCAAGACCAGTTTATCGACCATACATTTACAAAAACCATATTAATGACTTCCATTTAGCCGACACTATTGGAAACACCTTAGGAACAATTGCGACAGTTTTTGTTTTAATTGGTTTTATCGGACAAGGAAGAGCACAACACTACTTTTTAATCAAGTCTATAACAGTAAGTGTGGCCTTATATGAAATTGCTCATCCTTTACTAGGTAAGCCTATTGACCCTTGGGATATTATTGCAACAGTGCTGACTGGTGGATTCTGTTTGATAGGGTATAAGCTTATTCATCCAACATCGTTCGACAAAGAATCATCGACTGACAAGTAATATAAGTATGGAATTCCCATTACGTCACGGTAAACGAAAAGGTGGGCCAACAATGTATTCATATCAGTTTAGGGTAAGGCGTTGGTATAAGATTTAGTCTTCAAAATTCGTTTTGGCCTCGTGGGGCAAAGACGCGTTTCGCAAACCCAATCCGTCATGAATAAAGAACATTAACCTAAACAAAACTATGAAAAAAGTACTTCCCCTGATTCTGCTATTCCTCCTTGTCAGCGTAACAGCCTGGAGCCAGAGCGAAACATACCAAAAGCAGAAAGCAGCGAAGATTGCTGAGGGCTCTATCTTCTCTAAAATAATTAAGAGAGAGGCTCCTGCCACCATTGTGTACGAGGATGATGATGTAATTGCCTTTGTGCCGAATCGGCTACAGGCTCCTGTGCATTTGTTGATCGTGCCTAAAAAAGAGATCCCCACCATTAACGATATAACCGAAGAAGATGCAATGCTGCTGGGGAAACTCTTCCTGGTCGCAAAAAAGCTGGCGAAGGAAAATGGAATTGCCGAAACAGGCTATCGGTTAGCCATGAACATTAATGAAGATGCCGGGCAGTCGGTGTTTCATTTACACATGCACCTGCTGGGAGGCAAGAAGCTAGGACCTATGGTGACGCAAACAGAAACCGATAGCCAGCAAGAGAAAAGTAAAAAGGGCAACAAAGGGAGGTAAGAGTAGCAGGCGGTTCTGTTGATACTTCTTGTATAACCTTTATACTTTTTAGCCAGTGCCAAAGATTTCCTGCAGAAGAGGCTTTACAGAATAATTAAATAATAATTTTCAGATATACTTTAAACAAAATTCTATCTTTGCGTCAAAACACAGGGTGTAGGGCAGGTTGGCGACTACGCCTTTTAACCTTTTTTCCGAAGACAGACTTTATGGCCAAACGTTTACTAATTACTGCTTTTACTTTTTTTATACTGGTTGGTAGTGCAACTGCTCAAAAATTTCAGCTTTCTAACTTCAAAGTAGGTTTAAAGGGAGGGATAACACTATCTGATTTCACAAAGAATGTGGGGTTCTTTGATCAGAATTCTCCTAACTATCGAAACTCCCCCTATGCAGCATACGAGGAATACTTCAGAATAGGAGCTCTCGCTGGCATTACACTTGATTATGAGTTTTCAAAAGCGTTTACTGTGGGCACTGAGTTGCTTCACAACGGACGAGGTGGTGCTTACAGAGTAGAAAACAGTTCTGTAGCTATTATTACAAACAATGGGGCTGAGAAAGCTTACAATTATTACCAGTATAGAATCAATTACTTAGAGCTGCCATTACTGGCGCAGTACAATTTGAGCTCGAAAGCCACCAGTTCTATTGCTCTGATTGTTTATGGTGGTGTAGCCCCAGGCTTTCCAACAACAGAAAAGATAACATACACGAATTATGAGCGGAGTGGAGTTATTGACGCAAAGCAGACATCCCAGAGTGAGGATTTATATAATGTGAGAGGCTTTAACCTGAGCCCTACATTCGGCTTTAAGATCAGAGGGAATGATGCTGACGGGCCAAACAGGGTTTATCTTGATTTTAGATTCGCACGCACAGTATTGCCTGTATTTACTATTGAAGCGGATGGCAACGGAAATAATTTTAAAACAGGTATGTGGACTGCAAGCTTTGCTGTTGGAGCACGTTTAAACAGGAACTAGTCATTAGTAAATACATCAAAAGCCCCTGCCAATCATTGTTTGGCAGGGGCTTTTGATTTTAATGTGTACTAATGATGATTAGCGCTTCTTAGCCAAAGCAGGGAACTTCATCTTATAATCAGCATCTACTTCTCCCTTAGAGATCTTGCTAAGCTTATTTTTAATCAGGCGCTTCTTCAGGCCGTTCAGGTGATCCGTGAAAAGTATACCTTCAATATGATCGTACTCGTGCTGGATAACGCGGGCAGTCATGCCATCAAAGGTATCTGTGTGCTCATTCCAGTCCTGGTCGAAATAGCGGATGACGATGCGCTCCGGGCGGTAAACCACTTCACGTACACCAGGTATACTTAAGCATCCTTCTTCGAAGCCCCATTCTTCGCCGGTTTCTTCCAGAATTTCCGGGTTGATAAAAGCTTTCTTCACACCTTTGCCTTCGTCACCTTCGTCCATCATCGGTTCAGAGTCGATCACAAACAACCGAATGCTTTTGCTGATTTGCGGAGCTGCCAGACCAACGCCATGGGCGTGATACATGGTGGCAAACATATCATCGATGAGTTCCTGCAGGTTCGGGTAGTCCTGCTGAATATCCTGTGCTTCTTCTTTTAAAACTGGATCGCCGTAAGCGGTAATCGGGTAAATCATATGGTTCTGCTTTCTAAATACGATTGTAAAATAATGGCTGCACTCACACGGTCAACAGTGCCTTTGTCCTGGCGGTCTTTCTTCTTCAGGCCACCGGCCAGCATGGCGGCTTGTGCCATTTTAGAGGTAAAGCGTTCATCCACTAAGTGCACCGGAATTCCAGGAAATGCCTTTTGCAGGGTACGATGGAAACCCACCACATGCTGCGTTGCCTGTGTGTCTTCACCTGACAGGCGCCGCGGCATGCCAAGCACAAATGCCTCTACGGGCTCGCGCTGCACATACTCCTTCAGGAATGCTAACACATCTTTGGCATGAACGGTTTCTAAAGGGTTCGCGATTATCTGCAGCACATCTGTTGCTGCCAAACCCACGCGCTTAGTCCCGTAATCAATTGCTATTATCCTGCCCATTGTGTTTGCATTGCACTGCAAAGGTAGGAAATTTAATTGTTCGTTGTTTAGTTGCCCTGTTTCGTGAGGTCCTACAGCTGGAACTGAAGCGTTACATAATAATTGCGTGCATCCGATGGAATGATGCCCGGGCCTGGATATCCTGTGGCACGGCGTGTAAAGTAGTGGTTGTTCGTCAGGTTATTTATCCCTGTCTCCAGTGTAAATCGCTTATAAGTATAGCTGCCGGAAAGATCCATTACCCAGTAAGCAGGGATCAGGCCCACAACAGCTGTTGGCTCTAGCCTGGAGTTTTCTGCATCGGTGTATTGCTCGGAGGTGTAGGCATACTGGTAGGCAACTTTGAAGTTGTTCCTCTTAAAAGAAAGCCCTGCCTTGGCAATAACTGCCGGTGCCAGTTCTACTTTGTTGCCGTCTATTGCTTTCTTGTCACTGATGTACTTCGTGTTAACTAACGTAACATTAGAGAAAACTGACAGGCTGGTAGGGTGATCCTGTCCAAAATAAAACTTCAACAGATCAGCCTCAATAAAAGTCTCTAACCCAACATTTCGGGAGAAATCCTGATTTGTACGGAAGCTATAAATCTGGTTTCCTATCACCTTGCTTTCAAAGCCGATCCGGTTCTCGTAGGCAAGGTAAAAGAGACTGGCATCATAGTTCAACAAGCCACTTATGTTTCCCCTGATTCCCAGGTCGGCATTATACCCTACTTCATCCTGCAGGTTCTGGTCCACAAGCTGGTTTGGGTTTATAATGCGCATATCGTTGAAGTTGATGGCGCGATAGTTCTGTGATAAGTTAGCATAAACCTCCATTTGTAAGCTAGGCTTATAGCTAACGCCAAGACCTAATAAAAGCACGTTGCGTGAGCTCTCACGATCTTCAGGAATTACCTCATCACGTATGATATTCCCCGCCTGATCTTTCATCACATCACGATAGCTGCCGTCTGCGTTGGTATTGATCCATTCATAACGCACGCCAGGAGTAAGGCTCAGTTTTGAAGTGATGTTAAAGATGTTCTCGGCAAACAAGGCTACGTTACGGCTCAGGTAATCATAACTTGAAGAATTAGGAGCGCCTGTTTCGGAGAAGAACCTGAAATCTGCGTTAGCGGCGGGCGAGCCATCTCCTTGTTTCTGGTCGGTAAAGCCCCGGTAGTAGCGGCCTCCAACAAGCAACGTGGAAAAGGTGTTGCCCAGGTCGTAGCGGTGTATCAGGCGCGTTTCGTTACCGAAGTTATTAAATTGGTCCTGTAGCAGTGTGCGCGGCTGTGTTATGTCATCAAGGCGATTGATCTTGCCCATATAGCCTAGCGCATCGCGCTGTGCCAACAGACCAAAGTTGCGTATGTTAAGTTTCGTGCGTTCTCCGATGCGGTAGTCCAGTGTCAGGGCCATCAGGTTCCAGTTTACTTTAAACCAGTTTCTGTCGCGCCAGGACTGTTGCGGATTAGTATTGAAGGCAACATCAGTTAAGCCGCCTGGCTGTTGTGCCAGGTAATCCATATAGGTGTAGTTAAAACCTAACTCAAGCCGGTCACTGGGCTTGTAATGTACCGATCCGAAGGCAGTGTGTGCATCGAAACCGGCATTTTCGCGCCAGCCGTCGCCACGCTTGTATTGGTAGAAGCCGTAGTAGTGCATCTTACCTTTTGTGCCACCGATGCTGTTAAAAGTGTTAAATAAACCCCATGATCCCACCGTTTGGCGTGTTGTCAGCTCGAAAGGCTTATCATCCGGACCCTCCTTCATTACGAAGTTGATCATTCCGCCAAACTGTGTCCCGTATTGCAGAGAGGCTGCTCCACGTACTACCTCAATTCTATCCAGGGCTTCAGTAGGAGGGGTGTAGTAGCTTTCAGGATAACCTAAAGCGTCAGCCGAAATGTCGTAACCGTTCTGGCGGGTGTTAAAGTTAGAAGTTCGGTTAGGGCTAAGACCACGGCCGCCAATGCCTAGTTGCAATCCAGCGCCATCACTCTCCCAGATATTAAGGCCGGCCACTTTGGCGAAAACCTGGCGGCTGTTGTTGGTGGCCTTGTTAGCAGTGATATCATTAAGTACAACTACCTCGCTCTTCTTGCCTTCATAAATAGCAGCACCCTCTACCGAGTTTAGGCGGGTAATGCCAAAAGTCTTTTCGCGTTCTCCTTTTACATTTACCTCCTTTAGCTGTCCCTCAAGTGGCTTCAGTTCCAGGTTTAACACAACATTGGCGTTGGTGATAACAGCTGGAATTGTGGAAGAACCTAACCCTACGCTGTAGGCAGTTACAGTATAGGTGCCGGGGGTAAGGCTGTTAATCGTATAATTCCCTTTAGCATCAGCCTGGTACAGGTTTCCTGTGTTAACCAAAAGCACCTCTGCCTGTGGTACAGGTTGCCCAGTGGCTGTATTTGTTATTTTTCCGGATATGGAAAATGTTTGTGCCAGCGCAAGGTGCAGGCTACAAAGAAAAATTATTAAAGTGAGTGTACAGCGATACATCTGTTCTTATTTCTGCCCTACAGCCTCATGCTGCAACGCATATTCCTCAAAAGGTAAAATCCAGCTTTTCGGCAGAAAGCTTTCTTTTTCATTCGCCAGGTTCACACCTGGATCTATTAAAAGCCTGCTGCCGCGGCCATTCATACTTACATAGACTTCTGCGCGCACCCGGGGATCAGGTATTCCTTTGCTTTTAAAGTCTTCCCTGATAATGTGCGCAAACTGCAGTAGCATATCCGGCTGCGTAGCTACCTGCTTTTCCTGGGTAACAGTCAGGTAATCGCGGTTGTTGATCTCTACTTCGCTTCCTGTTCCCGGATCCTGCACATAGAAGAAGGCAGTACCAGTCTTCTCCATCAGCATCACGCGCCATGAGAAGCGATAACCCTGTTCTGTCCAGAACAGCTTGTCCGGGTACAGCATAAAACGCCATGGAACGAGTACCTGTAGCACAAAATGCAACGCAAGCAGGTTAAGCAGCATAGGCTGAGCCGTTACTTTGGCGAAAGCAGGTTTCGCCGGCAAATTTAAGCGAACAAAACTACGAAGCCAACTAAGAATGCTTTCGTGGAAGCTGGCGGAGAAAAAGATCAGTGTGCTTACTATCATGATGTAAGGAAACATCCCTATCTGGAAAAGCACAGCAGTGAGCACATGGAAAACAATTACCGTTGCATAGGCTAGTAACCGGCTTTTGCGCCAGCTCAGGAAGAACGGGATAGTAAGATCGTAGAAGGCACCGAACCAGCAGAACAAGTATGCTACCCATACTTTATCGAGCAACGAACCTATAAGTGGCAGGTGCGTGTGGGCTGGTAGCCAGTAGCGCAACGGCATGGCCTCCAGCAGCCAGTCAGCATTTAGCTTGGCGACACCCGCATAAAAATAAACCAGACCCAACTGAAACTGGAGTATCAGAATGGTCCAGCGTGGTACGTGGCTAACCCAGGTATGAGGCCTGCGCAACACATCCAGGGAAAAGTGGCGTTGCGCAGGCACCAATACCATCAGAAAAGCCACTACACTTACAAAATAGTAGTGGTTGAGGTAATTGGTTTTGTCTATGAGCTCCACATAGGTAAAGCTCAGGAAGAAAAGGGTGGCCGACCAGCGGTAAAACAGCCCCAGCATAATGCCTGAGGCTGAGAGCGCCATCAGTACGAACAGTGCATACATGCCTGTCTCGCCTAAAGGCTGCACCCATTCAAAGCCATAGTAAGGGAAATATACCTTTGGCAAAACATACAGCTCCGTTACCCAGCCCTTTAGCATGAAACGCAGGATGCTTGCCAGCATCATTCCTCCGAAAATGATGCGGAACACCGACAGTGGTGCTGCGGAAACAGGTGCTGTAAGGTATGGCTTTAGCTTCTGGAGCATGATGCTTTATAGTATTTTACCCCGGCTGACAGTTTTAATCTCCGTCGTTGTCTGTGTAGGTAATGGCTACACCAAGTGCGGAAGGCATATCTGTCTTAGTAAGCACAATAAGCTTCTGCAGTTCATCGTAAAGCTTGGTTACAGCTTGTGGCTGCGCAGTAACAGCTACAGAAAGTGGGCCCTGAACGGCATTAGCAGCAGCTAGCGCAGCATCAAACTGTGCCTCAATGGCTTCTGACAGTAATCCGCCGTTATACATTGCACCTACATGGTCTAAGTAGTCATCCAGGCCCGGACCGTTAGCTCCCGAAGCAGACTGTCCCATAAATACTGCTTTTTCGGCACGTATCGCTTCTTTCAGCAGCTCCAGTGACGTTTTACTGTAGAAAGCTTCTACTTTCTCTGGCAAGGCGCTTCCTGCTGTAAAGCGGCCACTTGGGATACCTACCTTTGCCCGTTTTGTAACATCAATGTCAAAGTTTAATTGATTAACCAGATTGCCAACAGCACTACCAACGGCCGTGCCGGCAGCGGCTTTAAACGTCTGGCTATAATTATTTGTAGTCCAGGTACTGTAAGTGGCCTCAGCGCGTTGTTTAATCAGGTTTGTAATATCCTGCAGGTACTTTTTGCGATTAGCCGCATTGGGCGCAGAGGTGTAAAGAGCTACTACTTCAGCGTCTGAGGCATTGGTGTAAAGCAGGTAATCAAGAGCAGGAAAGCCCTTGGCCGACATGTTCGCAGTAGTCTGCAGGTCGTAAGTGCCTGAAGAAATATTGTTCTCTATCTGGCTGGTGGTGGTAGGAAAAATGTTCAGGTTTGTTCGCAGCATTTGCTCATCGGCAGGCCCAAACTCATACATACTTACTTTCTGCCATTCCTTATAGGCGTCCAGGTACTCCTTGCGGGCAGTAGCCAGTGCAGCCGTACTTGGGTTTGCCGTGAAAGCAGAGACTGCCGTAGCCATTTCAGCTGCTTCTGTTTTAAAAGACTGATATCCCGGTACAATCAAGTTCTCAGCATAGTTCGTCAGCATAGCCTGGCGGTCATACTCTGTCTTTGGTCCGGATTCGCCATCTGAGCCGCAGCTGGTGAGTAGGGCCAGCCCGGCCAGTAGAGCAAATGAATAATTTTTTAAAGCTTTCATTCTTGTCCTTTTATAACGCGAAAGGCAGCAGCGGAGACACTGTGTGGTGCCGCTGCTGCTGCTTTCAGTTTAAAACACTTATCTTTTGCAGTTTCTACAGCTGGCCTTTAACATTATTCAGGTTATAGGCTGTGGCGATGATATCAGCAGCTGCAGCAATATCAGTACTGCTTGTGTTGTAGAAGTTAGTACCGATCTTGGTCATAACCTGCGCAAGCTGTGCATCCGTAATTTTGCGGTCACCTTTGTATTTCAGGCTCATCACGAAACCAAGTGCTTCAGATAAATAGTGGCTTTTAAGCGTCTGGTCTCCCATGTTTTTATTTGCTGCATTCAGCTCAAGTATGGCAGAAGCAGCTACAAGTTTTTCCAACTCTGCTCTTACAGTTGTAGTTGCAGCATCTTTACCAGCCATGTCTTTAGCAGAAATAGCGGCACGACCCTTAATAAAGGCATCCATGATAGCCTTGTTAGTTCCTAGAACTGCATCTACTTTGTTGCTGTAATTAGCCCAGTACTTTAGGCCGCTTTTGTTAGCCGGGAAATCTTTAGGTGCACCAAAATAACCGAATGCCTCATCCCAGTGGTGCTCCATTTTAGTGCCTTCTCCTGGTACTACTGTCGTGTTATCCACTGTAGGGCCTATTTTCTCTGCTGTCAGGTATCCTTCTACAGTCTGGAAGTAAAATACAGCGCCCATCAAGCCTTTTGATATAACCTGGCCATACTCTACGCCATTCGCATCTAGCAGATATTTTTTGGTAGGATCAGTAGATGATGTACTGATACCGGCAGTACCATTGCTTGCAACTGCGTTAGCAGACTGGCTGGCAGTGGCAACTTTATCAAAAAAGCCTTCAAACTCAGTTACAGCAGTAGAGATGGTTTTATTCTTCAGTTGCTTAGTTGTAGCCTCGTTCAAGCTGGCATTCGCAAATGGTGCATTAGCGTTGGCATACATGTTTTTTATTTTCTGCGCATCAAGTACAGCTCCGTTGTTACCTGTCTTAATATAAGTGTCCATTTCGCCCAACATAGCAATGCGTGCCTCCTGGCCAGAGTAATCAACATTGGCAAAGTTATAAGTGGCAGGCACGTTATAAGACGGATTATTTTCCTTGTCGTCTGAGCAGGAAGAGAATGCTATACAGGCTGCTAAACCAACAACAGCATAGGCTTTGTTTTTTAGTGCAGAAAGCGTCATAAGTAAGATGTACTTTTTATTTAGACTTATTTTAAATAGTGAGGCAAAGCTAAGGAGGGAATCAATATTAGGCAAGCCTTATTTAAAATTATTTTAAATAAGATGGTGTTATATCTGAAACGGGGATAAGGCAAGGCACTCAGGAACTGCAACCTTCACCATTTTCTGCTGGTATAGATGATTATCTCCCTGTAGAATTTGCTAAATTGTAGCACCTGTTACTGTCATACTCTGGCTAATAACCCGCAGGGCACATAATTATATATAACTATGGATAAGATGGAGAACGGAGAAGAAAGAAATAAAATCCGCAATTCACCATTTCAGATAAGGCTGCCACTGTTCATTGCAATGGCATTAACGGTGGGCGTGCTGATTGGTGCTACAACCTTTTCACCATCGTCTAACAACCCGCAGGGTACAGCTAAGAGTTACCTTAAGTTTCGGGATATTCTCAGCTATATAGATCGTGAGTATGTAGACACAGTAGATATTGAAGAGCTTTCTGACTATGCCATCACCAAGATGCTGGAGAAGCTTGACCCCCATACTACCTACATACCTGCTGATGAGATGGAGATGGCACGCTCTTATTTAGAGGGTGACTTCGAGGGCATCGGTATTGAGTTCAATATTTTTAAGGATACGATCTATGTGGTTACTCCTTTAAGTGGAGGCCCTTCTGAAGCAGCCGGGTTGATGGCCGGGGATAAAATCATAAAAGTAGACGGAGAGACTGTTGCCGGTACCGGCATCAATAATGAGGGAGTGTTCAAGCGCCTCCGAGGTCCTAAAGGCTCAAAGGTAAATCTGGGGGTTAAGCGCAAGGGGAATAAAAAGCTCCTCAACTTTACTATACAGCGCAGCAAAATTCCTACCTACTCTGTAGATGTAAAGTATATGGTAGATGAAAAGACCGGCTATATAAAGGTTAGCCGCTTCTCAGCTACTACTTTCGAGGAGTTTAAAGAGGCCTTAACTGAGCTTCGCAAAATGGGAATGCAACAGCTGGTGCTTGACCTGCGGGGTAACCCGGGAGGCTACATGGATCATGCGATTCGGATGGCAGATGAGTTTATCTCCGGCGAGAAAATGATAGTGTATACAGATGGGAAAGGGGAGAAGTATGACTCAAAAACCTTTGCCCAAACCAGAGGCGACTTCGAAAGCGGCCCTGTAGTGGTATTGCTTGATGAAGGAAGCGCCTCTGCTTCTGAAATCGTGGCCGGAGCTTTACAGGATAATGACCGGGCTCTTATTGTCGGGCGCCGTTCTTTTGGGAAAGGACTTGTGCAGATGCCAATTCCACTCAACGATGGTTCAGAGTTACGACTAACTATTTCCCGTTACTATACCCCAAGTGGCCGGTCTATCCAAAAGCCTTATAATGGTGATGCTGAAGACTATCAAATGGACATGCTGCACCGGCTGGAAAGTGGCGAGTATTTTCATCCTGACAGTTCACTTTTCGTTGATTCCCTGAAGTATAAAACATTGAAAGGCCGTCCTGTTTACGGTGGAGGGGGTATTATGCCTGATGTTTTTGTGGCACGCGATACTATGGAGTTGTCTCCTTACCTGAGCCAGCTATACAATAACAACATTATCCGGGAGTATACTTTAAACTACTATCGTGATAACCGGAAAGAACTGGAAAAGATGTCGCTTGATAAGTTCAGGAAGAGTTTTGTTGTGACAGATAAAATGCTGCAGGACCTGGTGCAGTTGGCAAACAAGTCAGGGGTGGAGTATAAGGGCGAAGAATTTAAGCGTTCAAAGAACCTGCTTCGCAATAACCTGAAAGCATTTATTGCCCGCAGCTTGTACGGTAACAGTGGTTTTTTCCCGGTACTGCACGAATCGGATGAGGAGTTTCAGGAGGCACTGAAGCAATTTAGCCGTGCAAAAGGCCTTGCAAAGGGCGGAGCTTAGCTTGTTAGAATAAACTTTGTAAATTGCCCGCAAAGGCAGATCATATCTACTGAATCATAAACTATAGAAATCAGGCATGGCTTATTACTATAAGTTAGGAGAAATCCCACACAAAAGACATACCCAATTCAGGCAGCCAGACGGTAGTCTGTATTCAGAGCAGCTGGTAGGCACCTTAGGCTTTAGCGGCGTGTCATCACTGTTGTATCATATAAACCCGCCTACCCAGATTAGCCGCATCGGTGAACCCAGGCCCTATGCCCCCAAAAAGGCAGAAGGTGTAAAGTTGGCACCACACCACCTGCGTACACTGCAGGAGAAGGTTACCGGCTCAGATTATCTGGATGCACGCAAGACCATGATGTTTAACAATGACCTGGCTATCTGTATCTGTAATCCATCGGAACGGGAGATGAGCTACTCATATAAAAACGGGCAGGCGGATGAGGTGGTTTTTGTGCATGATGGCACCGGAGACTTGATCACACAAATGGGACGTATTCCTTTTAAGCCTGGTGATTACCTGGTGATTCCTCGGACAGTAATACACAAGTTCCGGTTTGATGAAGGAGATGTAAGGCTGCTCATTGTGGAATCTTTCAGTCCGATCGAGACACCACGCCGTTACCGCAACCATTTCGGGCAGTTGCTGGAGCATTCACCATTCTGTGAACGGGATGTTCGTCCTCCTGTAGAGCTGATCACTGAGACAGAGCGGGGAGAGCACCTCGTACAGGTAAAAAAAGAGGGGGAACTGCATCAGTTCTATTACGATTTCAGTCCTTATGACGCTGTAGGCTGGGATGGGTACTTTTATCCGTATGCCTTCTCTATTTATGATTTTGAGCCCATTACAGGTCGTATACACCAGCCACCTCCGGTGCACCAGACCTTTGAGGCGCATAACTTTGTGATCTGCTCATTTGTGCCGCGCCTGTACGATTACCATCCGCTGGCTATTCCTGCGCCATACAACCACTCTAACGTAGACTCTGATGAGGTGCTATACTATGTAGAAGGTAACTTCATGAGCCGCAAAGGTGTTGACAGGGCTTCTTTTACCGTTCATCCGGGAGGGATTCCGCATGGCCCGCACCCTGGCACTGTAGAAGCGAGCATAGGCAAAAAAGAAACACACGAGTATGCCGTGATGATTGATACGTTTAAGCCATTGCACCTGACAGAGGAGGCTCTACAGTTCTTGGACAAGAATTATCCGATGAGCTGGAATGAAAACGGAAATGGGGAAATACGAAAGGGAGATATGTTTGATTAATCCAATTATTATTCTGTAAATTGCGGCAGGAAAAGTAGTTATAATTACTATTCCTGCCGCAATTATATTTATACCCTTTTTTCACCCTTATTACCACCCTTTTATGAAACAACTACTTTTAGCCATTGTAGTCCTGTTGGGTTTTGCTACTGCTTCATGTGAGCAATGGGACTCTATCCTTACCTTTAACATTGAGGAGGAAGAAAACTTCATCATTCCTGCAAGCCCTTTAATTGGGCAAATAGTACCTGTCACCCCAATTACGGTTGATGCGAATTCAAGTGAGGAGTTTAAAAACAATGACACACGTGCCGATTTAGTAAAAGATGTTGTACTAAATAAACTTGACCTTCAGATTACAGACCCGCAGGGTGAAAACTTTGACTTTCTGAAAAAGGTGGAAATCTACATTTCAGCGGAAAACAAAGATGAGGTGAAGGTAGCTTATCTGGAGGAGGTACCACAAGGTGTGAGTTCTCTCGTATTAAAAACAACAAACGTGAAGCTGGATCAATACATTAAAGGAGAAACGTATACCATCAGCACGCGTGCCACGTTGGCCAAGGCTGTTGCGAATGATGTAACCGTTAAGGCAAAGATGCGCTTTAAGGTAACTGCAAACCCATTTTAATAATGCATACATTACCGATGAGAATTTCTGAAAAGAATACATTGGAGAAAATTATCATAGTTGGAGACCGCGTGCTGATTAAACCAAAAACAGCGCGTGATCAGACTAAGAGCGGCCTGTACCTGCCTCCTGGTGTGCAGGCTAAAGAAAAAGTACAGGAAGGCTATATCATGAAGGTAGGTCCTGGCTATCCTATTCCCGCCGATTATGGATTTGATGAGGAACCCTGGGGGCAGGAAGAGGAAGAGGTGCGTTACATCCCCCTTCAGGCTAAAGAAGGAGATTTGGCCATTTACCTGCAACGTGATGCAATCGAAATAAATTACCTGGGCGAGAAGTACTTTATAGTACCGCAGTCTGCTGTGCTGATGCTGGTTCGGGAGGAAGATCTATAGCTCTGTAGCGAAAGCGTAAAATAATAAGAAAGGCGTCTCAGTACAGGGACGCCTTTCTTATTGCCCGATATCGGGCATTTGATTGTCCATTATCGTGCATCTCAAACGCCGTGGATTTTCCAAATTGGCGTTCAAGTCTCTGCAAAAGGAACTTTCGTAGTTTGGCACGGTGCGTGTATTCGCAAGGCAAAGACTGACTTGAAAAAATGTTTAGTGCAAAAGCAACTATTCTGGTTCTAAGCTCATCTATTTAATATCTGATGAGCAAAAGTCGGAGCAGCTATATTACCGCACAAACAAAAACTATGAAGAAACTATTACCACTGACGCTTTATACGCGACAGCTACTCGCTTTATTGCTTTTTTTCTCCTCCTGCTTCTCCTCTGACGTTTTTGCACAAGAACAGCAGAAAGAACAGGAGCAGAAAAAAGAGTACAACTATCCTCAAAAAAAATTAAAAGCACTACGCATAGCAGAGGCACCCAAAATAGATGGTGCGCTCGATGAAGCAGTGTGGCAGAACGCTGAAATAGCTACTGATTTCATTCAGAACCGCCCAACACCAGGGCCAATGGAAAAGCATAAGACAGAGGTGCGAATTCTTTACGATGATGCAGCTATTTATGTAGGAGCTATCATGCATGATGTTTCTCAAGACAGTATTTTTATGGAGCTGGGCCGTCGTGACAATTTAGGTAATACGGATTGGTTTGGCGTTTTCTTGGATACATACAATGATGAAATTAACGGATTCGGCTTTTTTGTTACTCCTGCAGGTGTTCAATTAGATGCCCGGTATTCATCCAACGGTGAAGATTTTAGTTGGAATGCTGTGTGGGAAAGTAGTGCCCGTTTAGAAGGCACAAACTGGGTAGCTGAATTGAAAATTCCTTATTCTGCTATCCGTTTCAGCAGTAAGCCCGAGCAACTCTGGGGGCTGAACTTTATGCGCAACAGGCAATCCACGCGCAAAGGGTTTTTCTGGAACTATGTAGACCCTGCAAATAATGGTTTTGTAAACCAATGGGGTAAGCTTACAGGTATCGAAAATGTAGAAGCTCCCTTACGCTTGTCCTTTACCCCTTATTTATCAGGTATCACAAACAGTTATCCTGTCTTTAAAGAAGGAAGCGAAGAGGTAAGCTATAAACAGGATTTCAACTTTAGTGGTGGGATGGACCTTAAGTACGGGATCAACGATGCTTTTACACTTGACATGACGCTTATTCCGGATTTTAGCCAGGTGCAATCTGATAACCAGGTGCTTAATCTCACCCCGTTTGAAGTGCAGTTTAACGAGAACAGACCCTTCTTTATGGAGGGAACAGAATTGTTTAATAAGGGGGACTTCTTTTATTCACGTCGTATTGGTGGCATCCCTGTAAATTACGATATCGATACCAAAGTGAAATATGCTGGATATGAAGTGATTGAAAACCCACTTGAGACCAAAATGATAAACGGTACAAAGGTGTCGGGTCGTACGCAGTCTGGTTTAGGAGTTGGTATATTCAACGCAGTAGTAGGCCGCCAATATGCCACACTAGAAAATGGAGAGGGTGAAAGAATAGAAGTAGAAACACAGCCGCTCACGAACTACAACATCACAGTGCTGGACCAGTCGCTGAAAAATAACTCTTATGTTACGTTGGTAAATACAAACGTAATGCGCCAGGGCAGTACCTATGATGCTAACCTGACAGGTGTTGTTTTCAGGTTGGCAAATAAAGGGAATAAGTACGCTATCAATGGTAAGGCAGCTCTTAGCCAGCGCTACTTCTCCGAAGAAACAGATTTAGGGTATATGTATAGAATAGGAGTTGGTAAGGTGAGTGGTAATTTTACTTATAACTTTAGTCATACTGTAGAATCAGATACATATAACCCAAATGATCTGGGTTTATTATTTACCCCGAATAGTGTTGAAGAGAGGGTTCACCTGCAGTACAATATCTTCAAACCCTTCTGGAAGATGCTAAACCTGTATACGAACGTTGGTGCTGTGTATGAACGCAGGTATGAGCCGGATGCGTTTCAGAATTTTGTGATTTATAGCAATGTGAACGGAACGTTTAAGAATTTCTGGAATGCAGGTGCCTGGTTAGAAGTAGAGCCTGTAAAAACAAATGATTTCTTCGAGCCACGAGTGGACAACAGGCACTATGTTTTTCCTGCAAACAACAATGTGGGAGCCTGGGTATCTACGGATTATCGTAAGAAGTTTGCATTGGATGTAAATGCAAGTTACCGCGTGTTTAATGAGAACGAGCGTAAAACTTTTAATTATGCTATTTCGCCACGTTACCGGGTTAACAATCAGCTGTCCTTCAACTATAGTTACAGCCGCAACATGAGGTTTGATGATATCGGATATGCAAATAGTTTTGACCCTGACCTGGAGAATGATGATAAGCTAGAGCGTAGGGTCATATTTGGGCTCCGCGATGTTCTGACCACCTCAAATACCATTTCGGGGAGTTACATCTTTAACAATCGAATGTCATTGTCGCTGAGAGCGCGTCATTACTGGTCTAGTGCAAAGTATGATCGTTTTTACAATTTAGCGTTAGCTGGCCAGCTGGAGCCTGATGTGTATCCGCAGGGATATAAAGGACGGTTTGAAGACAGAAATCATAATATTAACTACAATGCATTTAATGTAGATGTGGTTTATTCCTGGTGGTTTGCTCCTGGCAGTGAAATCAGTGTTGTTTGGAAAAACGCAATTTCGGAAAGAGGTAGCCAGGTTGAATCGCAGTATTTCGATAACTTCTCGCGCACCTTGTCTGCGCCCCAGAACAACACCTTCTCTCTTAAGATCTTATATTATCTCGACTACTTAACCCTTAAGAGCAAGCTGAAAAAATCATAACGTTTTATTTTTCCATAAACCATAAAGCCCTGACTATTCAGTCGGGGCTTTATGGTTTATTATTTTATAGTTTTTAGTGGTTGTGTAAGGTCAAAGTCAGCACGAAAGCGGAGTTGGTTATCACGTTTTAAAATGTAGCTAAACGTGCGGCCATCAGGGCTTAGAGCTAAGGTCCATTCATTGGTGGCAGCTGCTGGTATAAGTTGTGCCGTGTAAGCATCAGCCAGGAAGCGCTGTTCCAGCTTTTCCTCTGTAGCAAGTGCAACACCTCCATACATTGTTACTTCATCTGGAGTGCCATCTTTGTGTCGATGGTCATGCTTTAGCTGCAAGCCCTGCTCCGTTTTACTGATCACCCAGGTTCTTGACTTATCTTCACCAACATGGAAAGGAATGCGAATAGTTGTATCAGAGCAGGTACTTATGTGCATCGTCAAAAGTTTGCCGGCAAAAGGATCCTTATCATCAGCCGGAAACACAACCTTGCCTGCGTATGAGTTGCCACAGTGTTTGCTCAGGCTTTTGTAAAACGACTCCTGGGAATTATTTAGTTGGTACAAGGGTTTGCTGCAAGCCATCAGCAGGAGTAGGCAAACCGGGATCAAAAGGTGCTTCATATACATAGGATAGAGTTTAAATTTGAAAGAATGACTGCTTTATAAAGTTTATAAAATAAGAGCCCTGATGTAAATCAGGGCTCTTACGCAAAAATATAAAAAGCTTTAAGACTAGTGTTGTACAAGTATCTTCTCAGAGTACACCTTATCACCGTGGCGGATACGAAGGACATATAAACCAGAAGCATAAGAGCTAAGGTTAATAAAGCCTTCATACTGGCCGTTATGGTTGGTGACTGTGCTGGTCAGGATCAAATTCCCTAACATATCCGTCACATCAAATAAAATATCCTCTGGCTGGCTTGTTTCTAGTTCAACTCTGAAGCGGCCTGTGCTTGGGTTAGGTGAAATGACAGGCGCCACACCAAGTTCACGGATCCCCTCTTTAAAGGAGAAGGTATAAGCAAGAGACATATCAGAAACACAACCATCTTTAAAAACCATAACAGAATAGTTACCACTTTCTAAAGGTGTAAACACTTTGCCTGTAGCTCCTTCGATTACTCTATTGTCTTTGTACCACTGGTTACCTTCTGCGGCACTAGACACCAGTGTCTGCTTATCGCGCTTTACCAATGGCTTTTCAAGAGGTATTCCTCCTTTTACAGCAGCTTCTATGCGAGGGCTTGGGCAGCCAAGAGCACGTACTTTCATATCGTAGAAGTAATAGTAAAAGGACTCTGAAGTAGTGGAGGCAGTGTTACCTGTAATAGATACTACATTACCTGCCTGGAAAGGATATCCTTTTACACCATCGTTGTTCCTGAAAATAGTAGCCCCGTTTTCATAAGAAATAGCAATTCTATAATTTCCTGCTTCTGGTAACTCAAGACCCAGGTAGTAGATTGCGCCCTGATCATTAGGGTCGTAGGTTTGTGGACCTGGAGCCGGGGTGGATCTGGTTGCTGTAACATAAAGTGTCTTCGCTGATACGGGAGCTCCCTGGTCGTTAAACACTGTAAAAGTGATTTTGCCACTGTGTCCAATGTACAAGCGTGCGCTTTCCAGCAGTACTGGTGCTTTTGTGGTAACTAGCACATCCGGTGAAAAGGCATTGTATCCTCCTCCTGTTGCAAACTCTTTATTTGGTGCGCCAAGTGTTCCTTCAAAAGTATTGAACGCTGCAAAGAGTTTACTGCCAACCTGGCTAACCGGTACCTGAATTTGATTGCCAACAGCAACAGGCTGTGTGCTTGTAGCAGAATTAAACCAGTAGATAGCACCATTGCCTCCTCCGGATAAAGTGTAATTCGGGTCTGTACCGCAACGGAATGCAGAGGCATCAGTAGGAGCAGACAGAGGAGTACCAACCGTAAAGGCTCGTACCTGCCTGTTGTTTGCCTCTACTGCATCATTCTGCAGGCCTGAGAGAGCAATTAGCTCATAAGTAGCTCCTTCCTCTGTGGCAAAAGACTCAGTTAATAGGAGCTCAGCCTTTGCAAATGCTTTTAACTCCCCGGAATAGGTAGCAGAAAGCTGTTTTATCTCCGTACCGTTCTTACGAACGCTGATGGTTACCGGAATGTTAGTTTGCACCGAGGCTCCAAGGTTTTGTAAGCTTACAAGTACCTTCTGCGTAGGATTGGCACAAAGCGATGATCCAACTGGCATAACTGCCGTTAGGGCGATATCTTTCTGTGGCTTCGCAAACTGTAACAGGTAATCCTGTGTTTCACCACGGGTATAAGTACCGCAAGCTGTAACATTCGTTGCATTTGATGTCTCCTGTACAACAACACGCATACGGACCTTATTACCAATCACTGCATTTGAAGGTGCCGTAATGGTGGTCTCAAAAGCGGATGTGCCATTTATGACTTCAGACACAGCTACAGTTTCTCCTGCATCTTCAAAGCTGCCATTGCCATTCCAGTCAACAAACACTTTTGCCATTTTTGCGGCATCTGCACCACACGAGCCAAGTCCAATACGTAGCTGCTGCTGTTGCCCTAGTTCCAAGGGAAGTACATTTGAAGTCAGGTTCTGGTAAGTAGTGCAGCCTTCCCCGAAGCCCTGTGTATGGTTTCCTAAGGTAAAGGAGGTGATCTTTGCTCCTGCATCCGAAGATGGCTTACTTTCACAGGCTTCTGTGCCTCCAACTCCGCTCACGATCATAGAATATGCCTGAGGCCCTTTTAGTAGGGAGCCCTTATGTCTTACTGTAATAGTGTAAGTCTCACCAGGCACGGCATTCATGATCTTTACCTGCTCCACGTTATCCAGTATATTATCACCGGTTGTAGCAGGGCTTGCCGGAGATTGAGGATTTAATACCCAGGGCTGGAAAGTTGTGCCGCCATTTGTAACACGAACGTCCAGGTCATTAATTAGCCGCGGGGTACGGTTATTTATTACTTCAGAATTTATAGAAAGAGGAGTTGCCTCTGGATCTGTCCAGGAAATGGTAACTACTAACGGACCAGCTCCGGATGCTATAACCTGGTGCGTGAAAGTTTGGTCTTGCGCTAGTGTATTCTCCCGGATCAGATGAGTGTTATCAAGATTAGAAATAACTGAAGCAGCACGCTTTGTGTTCAACAGGCCCCAGCCAAAAATATAATCTGGTCCCGGCGTTGTACCAGCCTCATCTGTTGTGTGTATGGCTAAACCTTTTAATGTGGCGGCACGCATTAAGCTGCCGTTTTTAAGGTTAGCGTAATGTTCCTGCAGAAGTAAAAGGCTACCAGATACATTCGGAGCTGCCATAGACGTTCCGCTTAAGGTAGTATAAGCTGTGTTACTTTTATCAGAAGTAGATAGAACATTAACGCCATTACCAACAAGATCAGGTTTTATCCGGCCGTCATCAGTCGGCCCAAAGCTGCTGAAGGAAGAGATTACGACATCTTCAGTAGTGGTGTAACCTTCCGAGATAGGGTTGACTGCACCTACTGTTAATATGTTTTTGGCAGTACCGTAAGTAGAGATTATATCATAGCTGTTATTGCTGCTCATGTTTGCACTACGAGACTCAACTCTTGTAAATTTGCCTGAGCTGTTGCGCTGGTGGTACGGTTGCCCATTTTGAGGACCTACTTGACTACGGTCATTGCCGGCTGATTTTACAATCAGGTAATACGGTGCATTATAAGCTATCTGGTCCCACTTCGCAGCAGTTTCATTATAGTAGCCAAACTTATAATCTTCTATAGAACTGATGTCAGTATCACCCCACCATTCCCAGAACGGATCTTCAGAAGTGCCTTTACGTTCTGAATTATAGCGCCATCCGGAAATAGTGCCGTAAGAATGATTTGATACAAGCAAATCCTTTGCTGCTTCGGCCATTTCGGCTACGTCACCATTGAAGTCGTAAGCCATCAGTTTTGTAACTCCGAATGCCATACCCTTAGCCAGTGAATTAACACCTTTTGCCATCATGGTACCAGCTACGTGTGTTGCATGCTCATTCGTGGAAGAAGGATTGTCTTTTTGAGTTACGCGATCTTTTAACTCCTGGTGTGATTCCTTTACACGACCACCATCCCATACACCCAGCTTCTGGCTTACAGCGCTGTTTGCGCCACTAAGTGCAAGGCCTAAGGAGCCTCCTGCCCAAACCTCATTTGTACCGGTAGTAGCTGCAGCTCTTGTGTTATTATAGGTGACGTAATAGATCGGCATGCCTTTGGCATCCAGGCCTTGTAAGGCAATATGGGAGCCGTCGGAGAACGTCTTCTCGACAACCCAACCATTCTTCTTGGCGAGTGCAAGTGCTTTGGATCGGCTGGCTTGGTAATCCTTTTCTGCGGAAACGGCAATACGGTCTAGGGCCTTAACATTTGCACGAGTGGTTTGGCCACGTTGAGCAAATGCAGTTGAGGCCGTTGCCAGAGAAACAGCAACAAGCCAAAGGCTTAATCTTCTCATAAAAAGTAGTAGGGTAGATGTTACAGTCTCTCAATTTAGAACAAAATGATGATAAAGACAAAGCAGTTCAAATTTTCACCTTCTATTTTTCAGTTTCATTGGCTCTTTATGAATTGCAGCAGGCACACAGCAAAGTGCAAAAATCAAAAAGGTGCACCAGAAATAACTGGTGCACCTTTTTGATTTGATGATTAGTAGAAATTATTTTTTTAGCGATTGCGCATATTCTTTAGCAAAATAAGACAGAATAACGTCGGCACCTGCCCGCTTTATGCTCAGTAAGCTTTCCAGCATTGCCTTCTCACCATCAAGCCATCCTTTTTCAGCGGCTGCTTTCACCATAGCATATTCTCCGCTTACATTATAAGCCGCAATAGGCAGGTGAGAGCTTTCATGCAAGGCTTTGATGATGTCCAGGTACGCGAGTGCCGGCTTTACCATCAGGAAGTCTGCACCCTCTGCCGTGTCTAGTTCCGCCTCTACCAGTGCCTCCCGGCTGTTGGCCGGGTTCATCTGGTACGTCTTTTTATCTCCTTTTTTAGGGGCAGAGTCAAGGGCGTCACGGAAAGGGCCGTAAAATGCGCTTGCATACTTGGCAGTATAACTCATGATCCCCACTTTATGATAGCCATTGCCATCAAGCACTTTACGAATGTGTGCCACACGACCATCCATCATATCCGAAGGGCCAACAATATCTGCGCCGGCCTGTGCCTGTATTAAAGCCATTTTGCCCAATACCTCCAGGGTCTCATCGTTCAGGATTTCCCCATTCTCCACTATGCCATCGTGGCCATCAGAACTATAAGGATCCATCGCCACATCTGTCATCAATACTACTTCCGGGAAGTTCTTCTTTACCTCACGTATTGCCCTGGCATATAGTCCGTCAGGGTTATGACTTTCAGAAGCATACTTATCTTTTAACTGGTCAGGTATGCTGGCAAAGGGAGCAAAAGCTTTTACCCCTAGATTTACGCAGGAGTCAATTTCTTCTAAAAGCGTATCTATAGAAAAACGGTTTATACCTGGCATAGAGGCTACCTCTACACGTTTGTTCTGTCCTTCTATAATAAAGAGAGGGAAAATAAAGTCGTTCAGTGTCAGGCTTGTTTCCTGCACCATATTTCGAATCACCTCGTTCTGGCGGTTACGTCTTGGTCTTCTGATCATAATGAAAATATTTTTCAGAAATAGTTTGGTTCAAGTGTTGCAAAGGTACGGTGAAAGCGGGGGAATTAGAAGGTTGGGGGGCTTTAATTGCAATTAGCTGAACGGTTAGGGCAGTAGCTATTCCTGGGCATTGTTAAATTTTTCCAGTAGCCTTAGCGCCTGATCATGGTCTTGTTCAGATATAATCAACCTAACAGGGCTGATGCCACCAGAAGATACCTGCCAGGGAGCAATGCTTCCCATGAGCTGATTTTCTACGAAAACGGGTATGCCATCATTCTCCAGCATGTTCTTTATAACCGCGGCACGGTGAAATTCTCCTGCAAATATAACTACTGGTTTAGATGCTTCCTGATGTGGCATGGTCGTATTCTTTGAGTTTTCAAGTAAGGTGTCACAGTCAGGCTAAAACTTGCCTGTATTGCTTAAGAAAAAATGAGGGGGTGAAGCTTAGCCTCACCCCCTCATCGAATTGTTCTTTATAAATTAGAAGTTCATAATTACCTCTTCTATGATATCGCAGCACTCATGGAGTTGCTCTTCTGTCATCACCAGCGGCGGCGCGAAGCGGATAATGTCGCCGTGTGTTGGCTTGGCCAGTAAACCTTTATTTTTAAGTTCCACGCATACATCCCAGGCTGTCTGGCCTTTTTTGTTTGGGTTAACTATAATAGCGTTTAACAGTCCTCTTCCACGTACCAGTGTTACGGTCTCCGGACGCTTCTCCATCAGGCGGTGCATACGATCCCGGAATATTTCACCCAGGGCATGAGCGTTTTCCGTTAAATTTTCTTCTTTAATAACTTCCAAAGCGGCTATGGCTACTACAGCAGCCAGAGGATTACCTCCAAATGTAGACCCGTGCTCCCCTGGTTGAATGCACAGCATTATATCATCGTTTGCAAGTACACAAGAAACAGGAAGTACACCACCAGAAAGAGCTTTGCCAAGTATAAGAATATCAGCACGAACATCGTCATAGTAGCTGGCAAGCAGTTTTCCAGTACGGCCAATGCCAGTCTGGATTTCATCAGCCATCAGCAACACGTCATACTCTTTACAAAGGGCATGCGCTTTAGCAAGGTAACCCTCATCTGGAACCACTACGCCTGCCTCGCCCTGAATTGGCTCTACCAGGAATCCGCAAACATTCGGGTTCTCTTTCAAAGCTTTCTCCAGTGCATCTATATCATTGTAAGGAATGACTTTGTAACCCGGCATGTAGGGGCCAAAGCCCTTGGTAGAATCCGGGTCAGTGGAGAATGAAATGATGCCGGTTGTGCGGCCGTGAAAGTTATGTTCCACCACAATAATCTCAGCGTTATGCGGAGCAATGCCTTTTTTCATGTAGCCCCACTTACGCACCAGTTTTATGGCTGTCTCCACTGCCTCGGCACCAGAGTTCATATAAAGGGCTTTGTCGTAGTTGAAGTACTCGCAGATATATTTCTCAGCTATACCTAACTTATCATTATAAAAAGCGCGTGAAGTAAGCGTCAGTTGCTTTGCCTGTTCCGTTAGCGCATTTATGATTTTAGGATGGCAATGACCCTGGTTAACGGCGCTGTAGGCCGATAAGAAGTCGTAGTATTGCTTGCCCTCTACATCCCATAGGTAAACACCTTCGCCACGGTTTAGCACCACAGGTAGCGGGTGATAATTATGAGCACCGAATTCGTGCTCTGTGTTCATAGCCTGCTGGCTCGATGTAATTGTCTGTGTACTCATAGTTTTCTTTAACAAGTTCTTCTGAATAATTCTGCCTTATCCTGCACTCTCAAAGCGGGGCTATATTATTACAGATTCAGTAGTATATAGTTGTAAATTTAATGAAATAGGCGCTACTTAAAAAACCGTATGGTTAATACAGGCTAACTGTGCGGGCTGTTTGACCGCCTGCAACGGTTAAAGACGGCCTGAAATCCTTCCGGGTCATAAGCTGCGTAGGTGCTTGTCATAAGGCCCAATGCATTGTCGTCGGTGCGGAATCCGTAGATCTCACACTTCTCCGGTGAGGTGCCAGATGATGCTACCTGGTGCTGCTCTACAAGTGTCAGTTGTTCAGGAGGAATGGCTTTGTCTAGTTCAGAGCAGAACAACTCATTATGCTGAATGCTGAATGTATTTATGAAGCCACGGTCGCGCATAGCGCTGATGGCTTCGCTGAAAGTTTGGTAGCGAGGCATAGGCATAAAGGAATTAATGAAAGACATTTAAGCACCACAGTTGGCGTAGCTATACAGCTTTGTACGATATTAGGTCGCGTATTGGCTACAGGAGTTTTGGCGGATGCTGGGTAAATGCCGTAATTTGTAATAAACCAACTACTACAGCGTGAGCCAGAAACTAACAGAGGGGGAGGATTTTTATTTCAACGAGCATGGCTTGATGGTGCTGACGGCTAAATACCTGCTGAAGCGTGGGTACTGCTGCAAGAATGCTTGTAAAAATTGCCCTTATGGCTTTAATGAAAAGCGGGAGTCAAATCAAAAGGAAGTCCCAAAGAAAATCTTGTAGACTATAAAGCACAATAGTATGATTCAACTTGTCGGCGTTCCTTCTTTTGCTGGTGCGCTATATCCCGGAACAGACGAAACTCCGGGCGTCTTGCGTAAATATGGAATAAAGGAAGCGCTGGAGCAGGTGGATTTGCAAGTTTCTGATTGGGGAGACATCGCTATGCCTTCTTGCCTGCCCCGCCATGATGTGCCTCCGGTTCGTAACTGGCCCGCACCCCGTATGGTGTGGGAGGCCATTACAGATCAAGCCAAAGAGTGGTTTGCACCAAATAAGTTTAATCTGCTGCTTGGTGGTGACTGCAGTATGATAGCCGGTGTTGCAGATTACTTGGGAAGGGTGTACGGGGATAAGCTTTTTATCCTGGTAGTAGATGCACATGTGGACGTTATTAAGCCGGACCCCAACAAGTGTGTAGGCGCAGCAGGTATGGGATTGTGGTTTTTAAGTTGTGAGAACAGCTTTTGGAATAAACCTGCATCGTTAATCCCGGAGCAAATAACTGTGTTAGCCTGCCAGGAGCCTCCTGCTGAAACTTATGGGATCACTTGTGTTAAGCTTGATCAGTTACAAGACAAAGTTGATCAAACCATGAAGGCAGTACTTGCACAAATCCCTGGTGATGCTAAGATACTTGTTCATTTTGATGTTGACAGCGTTGGTAGGTTAGAGATGCCGGCTGCTTATGCGCCTAGTGAGAGAGGTTTGTCGATGGTTGAATGCTGCGAGTTGCTAACAGGTTTTGTGTCAGACCCTCGTTGTATAGGAATGGAGATTACAGAGTTCTCTGCCCTAAAGGATATTGATGGGGAAAACACACGCAGCCTGATTAGCTTGCTTGCAAAAGTATTAGGTGCCGGACTGACTAGTCAGGCTCGATTGGCTGGAGCAGTAAGCGCCTAGGTGCAGGTGAAATGCGCTACAGCAGAGAATAAAAAAGTATAAAATATGTGTTAAAAATGCGCCTCCTTGAGACATAATACACATTTAGAGGAAAAATATTTTCTATGCTTTTGAATTTCTGTATCTTTTTGTAGATATTTGCACCCCTATTGAAATAATTTAGAAGAAAATACAAGATGGCACGAGTTTGCGATTTAACAGGTAAAAGACCACGCGTAGGTAACAACGTATCTCACGCTAACAATAAGACTAAGCGTAAGTTTTACCCTAACCTTCAGAAGAAGCGTTTTTACATCCCGGAAGAAGATGCTTGGGTAACGCTAAAAGTTTCTACTTCTGCACTTAGAACTATCAACAAGAATGGTATTTCTTCCGTGTTGAAGAAAGCAGTAGAGCAAGGCTATATCATGTACTAATGGCAGCCTTCCGGCTGTGCTTACTACTGGTTTGGGCAACTGTTGCAGCTGCCACGGCTCAGGTACGCACTAAGCCGGATAAGCCATCTGATACTTTAGATAAAACATTTCACCAGCAACGGAGAGAGCAACTGCGCAAGCAGCTTCCGCCTCGCTCCGTTGCTGTTTTTTTTGCCTCGCCCGTTCGCAACCGGGCCAACGATGTAGACTACTATTACCATCCCGATCCTGATTTTTATTACCTGACAGGGTACAAGGAGCCAAACTCGGTACTGGTGCTTTTTTCAGAGCCGCAAAATATAGGTGGTAAACAGGCTTACGAAGTTTTATTTGTGCAGCCCCGCGACCCGCAGGAGGAACTCTGGAACGGCGAACGCCTTGGGGTAGAGGGCGCAGCCACAGCTACAGGCATTGCTACGCAGCCCAACACAGCCTTTGCCGCTCTTAAACTCGATACTGCCGCTCTTCAGCACATATTATTTAAGGAACTGCCCAGCGATGTGCGCGATAATGCCAACGACGAGGCTGACCTGTACAGTCTAATAGAGCAGTTTAAGCAAAAGGCTAAAGTGCCGGCAGATTTTAATGCCGAGCGTAATATGCTGTATAGTGCAGTGCGAGAGCAGGGGGCGGCACAGCCAGAGGCGGTAAAAAGATACCTAAGGCAATTGATGCAGTCTAACTCCTCGCTGCGCCAGGATAACTACCTGAACAACTACCTTAAAGCCAACGATGCCTCTAGCCAGGCGAAAGCGTTAGCTGCCTTTCCAAAAGGTAAGTTTGATCCTTATTCCTTAAAGCGTGCCATGGAAGACCTGCGTGAGGTGAAAACAGAGGAGGAGTTACAGCTGTTACGTAAAGCCATTGCTATTTCTGCCATGGGGCAGATAGAGGTGATGAAAGCCATGCACCCAAAGATGTCGGAGATGGAACTGCAGGGTATACACGAATTTGTGCATAAAAAGTATGGAGCGCAGCATGTAGGATATCCTTCTATAGTTGGGGCTGGGAAAAATGCCTGTGTATTGCACTACATAGACAGCAAGAAACCTACTGTAGGCGACGACCTGGTGCTGATGGACGTAGGAGCAGAGTTTAAAGGCTATACTGCGGATGTTACCCGTACCATGCCAGCCAACGGTAAGTTTACCAAAGAACAGAAAGAAATTTATGAGCTGGTTTACAAGGCACAGGAGGCAGCCTTCGCCGCCTGTAAAGTAGGTAATGACTTCATGGCACCCCATCAAGCAGCTGAAGAAGTAATTGCCAACGGCCTGCTAAAGCTCGGTATAATAAAAGACAAGTCTGAAGTGCAGCGTTACTTCCCACATGGTACTTCGCACTACCTGGGCCTGGACGTTCACGATCCAGGTTCTTACGGTGCTTTTAAGCACAATACAGTAATTACGGTAGAACCCGGAATTTACATTCCTGAAGGCAGCCCCTGCGATAAAAAGTGGTGGAACATTGGCGTTAGGATTGAAGATGATATCCTGATAACAGACAAAGGCTGGGAGAACCTTTCAAAAATGGCTCCGCGCACCGTTGCAGACATCGAGAAGACAATGGCGCAGCCAAGTGCACTGGACAGTTTTGTTCTCCCGAAACTGGACTAGTTGCCTGTTGGTTACGCTTCTGTGTAAATGTTGAGAAGCCAACTGCAAGAGTTTTACAAGAAAGTTTTTACTTTGTTTGTAATTAGAGATTTAAGCTTTTATATTTGCAGTCCTAAATAAAAATTTACTGTTGAGATGGCTAAAAAAGCAAAAGGTAATAGAATCCAGGTAATCATGGAATGCACAGAGCACAAAGCGACTGGCGCACCTGGAACTTCAAGGTACATCACTACCAAAAACAGAAAAAATACTCCTGAGCGTCTTGAGCTTAAGAAGTATAATCCAGTGTTGAAAAAAGTAACTGTACATAAAGAAATTAAATAACCATGGCTAAGAAGGTAGTTGCAACCCTAAAAACCGCCACAGGTAAAGACTGGGCAAAAGTGATTAAAGCTGTTAGATCACCAAAGACTGGTGCTTATAGCTTTAAAGAAGAGATGGTACCTGTTGACAAAGTGCAGGAGTACCTTAAAAAGTAATAAGCCTACTCTACTTATACATAGATAGATAACATGAAGAAGTCCCAATTTTGGGACTTTTTTAGTATATTACCGTATCACCGGAAGTCTACATCCTTACAAAATAAATCGGTATGGGCATTTTTGACTTTTTCAGTAAAGAGAAGAAAAAAGAGTCACTCGACAAAGGACTGGAAAAAACCAAGCAGAGCTTCTTTGGACAGCTAAGCAAAGCCGTTGTTGGTAAATCCACGGTTGATGTGGATGTGCTTGATGAGCTGGAAGAAATCTTGGTACATGCCGATGTTGGAGTGGGTACAACGGTAAAGATTATCGATCGCATTGAAAAGCGCGTAGCCCGCGACAAGTATGTGAGTACCGATGAACTGGATCGGATCCTCCGTGAGGAGATTGCCGCTCTGCTGGAAGAGAACCGTGCCGGCGACGGAGCAAACTTTGAGCTGCCGGAAGGTATAAAGCCTTATGTGATCATGGTAGTAGGTGTAAATGGTGTGGGTAAAACAACTACTATTGGTAAGTTGGCTGCACAATTCCATAAAGCAGGTAAGAAGGTAGTGCTTGGCGCTGCCGACACATTCCGTGCCGCTGCCGTAGATCAGTTGATCATCTGGGGGGAGCGCGTAGGAGTGCCTGTTGTTTCGCACGGCATGAACACCGATCCGGCCTCTGTGGCTTATGATGCGGTGAAGAAAGGCGTGGAAATGAATGCTGATGTGGTTATTATTGACACTGCCGGACGTCTTCACAACAAAGTCGGCCTGATGAACGAACTTTCAAAGATCAAGCGTGTGATGCAGAAGGTAACGGAGGACACGCCGCACGAGGTGCTGTTGGTGCTGGATGGAAGTACAGGACAAAATGCCCTTATACAGGCTCGTGAATTCACCAAAGCTACAGATGTTACCGCTATGGCAATCACAAAGCTGGATGGTACAGCCAAGGGTGGTGTGGTGATCGGAATATCAGATGAATTCAAAATCCCGGTAAAATACATTGGAGTTGGCGAGAAAATTGAAGACTTACAGTTATTCGACAAAAACGAATTCGTAGAGTCTTTCTTTTCACGTAAATAAAACATAAAGCTATGGGCAAGTTCCTGCTTCTGCCAATGGCCTTGCTGCTTTCTTTTTGCAACGGCTCAAAATCTGCTCAAAAGTCAGATCCTCAAAACAATATGGAACAGGCAAATGCACAGCAGCAGAAAATAACAGGTACTGCCGGGAAGCAGGACCAGGCTCCAATTGAGCAAGGAATCAAAGGTCAGGTTTTGTGGCAGGCAGGAAACCAAATGCCTTCTCCTGATGCTCCGCCAAGCAAAGGCAGAGGCGTGCAGCGCACGTTGTACATCTATGAGCTTACCAACAGCAATCAGACAAAAACCACAGACGGTGTTTTTCACACCAACATTCAAACTAATTTAGTTACTCAAGTTGTTACAGATGCTAACGGCAACTTTGCAGTTAGCCTGAAGCCCGGCAAGTACAGTCTGTTTTCGAAAGAAGAGAAGGGACTTTTTGCAAACCTCCTAGACGGTGAAATGAATATCTATCCGGTTGAGGTAAAGAAGGGGCAGGTAACAAACGTTGAGTTTCTGATCAATTATCAAGCAAGTTATTAATACTACGTGAAAGTAAGATCGCTAAAGAAGGATAAGGTAAACGTAATCACCTTGGGTTGTTCTAAAAACCTGGTGGATTCGGAAGTACTGATGGGGCAGCTGCGTGCTAATGAAATTGACGTGGCACACGAGTCTGACAAAGATGATTCCAACATAATCGTTGTAAATACCTGCGGCTTTATTGATAACGCCAAGCAGGAGTCTATCGATACCATTCTGCGCTATGCGGATGCAAAAGAAGCAGGGCAGATAGATAAGCTGTATGTGACAGGTTGCCTTTCACAGCGCTACAAGGATTCTCTGGAGGCAGAGATTCCACAGGTAGATGCTTACTTCGGTACATTGGAGCTGCCACAACTGCTTAAGAAATTAGAAGCTGATTATAAGCACGAGCTGATCGGGGAGCGTTTAATTACGACTCCGTCACATTACGCATACTTTAAAATTGCCGAAGGTTGCAACCGTCCCTGCTCGTTCTGCGCCATTCCGCTGATGCGCGGCAAGCACGTTGATCGTCCGATCGAAGACCTGGTAAAGGAGGCTAAGCGATTGGCGGGTATGGGTACAAAGGAGCTGGTGTTGATAGCTCAGGATTTGACCTACTATGGACTGCAGCACTACGGTGAGCGCAAGCTGGCTGACCTGCTTCGTAATCTATCTGATGTAAACGGTATAGAGTGGATCAGAATGCAGTACGCTTATCCGTCGCAGTTTCCGATGGATGTATTTGATGTGATGAACGAGCGTGAGAATATCTGTAAGTATATGGATATGCCGCTGCAGCACATCTCAGATAACATGCTGAAAACGATGCGTCGTGGTATCAGCAAGCGCCGCACGATTGAATTAGTGGATTCCATACGCCAGCGTGTGCCGGACATAGCTTTAAGAACAACTTTGATAGCAGGTCATCCGGGTGAAACAGATCAGGACTTCCAGGAGCTGTATGACTGGGTAGAAGAGACGAGGTTTGACCGTTTAGGTATCTTTACTTACTCACACGAAGAGAACACTCACTCCCATACATTAGAGGATAATGTGCCGGAAGAAGTGAAGCAGGAGCGTGCCGATGCCATTATGGAGCTACAGCAGGGAATTTCTGTGGAGCTGAACGAAGAGAAAGTAGGTAAGACCTACAAAGTCCTTTTTGACCGCAAAGAGAGCGGCTATTTCGTTGGCCGTACACAATATGACTCTCCGGAAGTAGATAACGAAGTACTTGTTCCTGCAGATAACAATTATGTGCGCCTGGGCGACTTCGCTAACGTGAAAATTACTGACTCCTCTGATTTTGACCTGTATGGCGAGGTGGTAAGCTAAATCACTAATAACATATAAATACAGGAAGGCCCAACGATTATAAGTTGGGCCTTCCTGTTTTAGCAGAAGTGGAAAATTTATTAAAGACTTACTTCAACACATACTTGCTCAGCACCCGATACGCTTCATTTATGTTGTCCCCTTTCCTGAAATCCTGTTTAATAGTCGGCTCCAACTCTCCCGTTAACCAGATTTTTAGTTCCGCATCCAGGTCGGCAATGCCTGCGCTTTCTTTCGAGAACATTTTAATGCTGCCATAGGGGATGCTTTGATAATCAGCTTTCGAACCTGTAAGGCCCTGTTTATTTACCAGTATAAGACGCTTGTTGGTAAATACCAGCATGTCCCGGATCAGCTTATAGGCACGTTCGATACGTTCGTCATCAACTAAAACAGGCTGAAATTCCTTAGTTATCTTTTCAATTGACACCTCAGATGCGTGCCCCATCATACCGCTTAAAAATCCCATATTTTTTTGGCTTGATTAAGTTTAAAGGTGTTTACGGCTGACCAAAGATTAGTTTACAGTGCCAAAAGAATACAGCGATTCTTATAAACCTATTCGGGCACTTTATCCTCCTCAGCCTGCTTTCTGTCGTATCATCTGCATAACAAAAAATAAAACCTTTACTTTGTGGCAAAGCGGCTTTCGCTGCAACACAATTCAGGCAAAACTGTTTAAAGGGCTATATCCAAAGCCCGACATGCTGATGGAAGTATCAACAACTATGAAAATCACGAAGATAGGTTACGCTGCTACAGGTGCGTTTTCTCAAACTGTAACCGATTACCTCTGTTGTAACGAAAAGCTGCAACCATTTTATAATCACTTTCCAAGTCCGGAAGCTTTCGGAGCCCAGCTGAAAGAAAAAGATTTTAGTGAAGAACAACGGCATACTTTGTTTGCTGCATTACAGCAGCAGTACAAATCTGTTTCAGAAGTTCATCCTGCAGTGCAGCAGAATCTTGACCTGTTAAAGGAGCCTACTACCTACACCGTCACTACAGGGCATCAGCTCAATATCTTTACAGGACCTTTATATTTTATATATAAGATCATCACGGCTATTAATACTTGCCAGCAGCTGAAAGAGAAATATCCTGGTTATAACTTTATTCCGGTCTACTGGATGGCTACCGAAGACCATGATTTTGCCGAGATAAATTACTTCAATCTGTTTGGCAAAAGGTATGCATGGGAAACGGAACAAGCTGGAGCAGTTGGAAGATTCTCAATAGAAGGTCTGGAAGAGGTGCTGGAGCAACTGCCAGAAAAGTATCCGATCTTTGAAGATGCCTATCGCAACAATAAAAACTTAGCTGATGCTACCCGTGCCATTACACATGCCCTTTTCGGTGAGTATGGGTTAGTGAGTGTGGACGGGGATGATAAGGTGCTGAAACAGGAATTTATACCTGTAGTTAAAAAGGAACTGACAGACCAGGTATCAAATAAACTTGTCGAAAAAGCCAGCGCCGAGTTGGAGCAGGAGGGATACAAGTCACAGGTCTATTCCAGAGAGATAAATCTTTTTTACCTGAAGGACAACCTGCGTGAACGAATTGTGATTGAAGATGACAGGTATAAGATACTGAACACAGACATCAGCTTCAGCAAAGAGGAGATACTGAAGGAAGTGGAGGAACACCCGGAGCGTTTCAGTCCGAACGTGATCTTGCGCCCACTGTACGAAGAGATCATCCTTCCGAACCTGGCCTATATCGGCGGAGGGGCAGAGGTGGCTTATTGGTTCCAGCTGAAACAGTTGTTTGAAGCTTTCAAAGTAGCATTCCCGGTGCTGATGTTGCGTAACTCTGCGTTGTATATTAACAAAGGGAATGCAAACCGAATGCATAAGTTGGGAGTACAGCCAGAGGAGCTGTTTCAGGATTACCAGGATCTGAAAAAGCAACTGTCCAGCCAGATACACGAAGAGGAAATTAACCTGGAGGTACAACGAAAGAAAGTAGCTGCCGCTTTTGCCGAGGTAGAGGAAATGGCTAAGGAGATTGATCCAACGCTGGTAAAAGCGGTGGGAGCCGAAGAACAAAAGGCGCACAACGCACTGCAAATGCTGGAAAAGAAGCTATCTAAGGCGCGTGATAACAAGCACGAGCAGACGTTCAAGCAACTGGAAAACCTAAAAGACAAGCTATTCCCGAACGGAAGCCTTCAGGAACGTCAGGATAACCTGCTAACATATAAAACTAACAATCCTGACTTTATACCTGCTTTGATCGAGGCGTTTGACCCCTTCGATCTGAAATTTACCATACTTGAGGAAGAATAATGCTGAAAGCGGAGCTACGCAAAAAGATGCTGCAGCAAAGGAGAGCCTTATCTGCCGAGGAAGTTCAGTTGCGTAGCAACCAGATCGCAGAGCTTTTTTTCAGGTACTTTCCGCTGGAGGGAGGGCAGACAGTGCATGTATTTCTGCCTATTACGAGGAACAACGAGGTGGATACCTGGCCTATCATCGAACGACTGCGCCGGGAACACCCGAAGGTACAAGTAGCTGTACCGGTAACAGATGTAGAGCAGAACGTGCTTACGCATCATCATCTAACAGATGAAGCTGTGCTGATAGAGAACGAATGGGGTATTCCGGAGCCCCAGGAGGCTCATATTATACATGCAGAAGATGTAGACGTGGTTTTGATCCCCTTACTGGCCTTTGATAAAGTCGGGCACCGTGTTGGCTACGGCAAAGGTTTCTATGACCGCTTCCTGGCAGACTGCCGACCAGATGTGCTAAAGATTGGTTTGTCACTAGAGCCTCCCGTAGAGCTCATTGCTGATAGCAATCCTTATGATATACCAATGAATTATGCGATAACACCAGAAGGACTGTGGCCTGAAAAGAAGTGACAGCTTAGTTTTCTTCTTTCACCTCCCTGGCTTCTTCCATACCTTCTGCTATTGTTTCTATCGCATCTTCATCCGTGTCCTCGTCAGGCTCTGGCTCCTCCTGCTCATATTTATTTTCCGGAGCAAAACTTAGCTTGATGTAGATCGGGAAATGATCAGAGTCTATGTCTGGCAACCGCTCTATTTGAACAAGCTTAAAATGGTCGGAGTGAAAGATATGGTCGAGGGGCCAGCGCAGGAGAGGGTAGTTTGCATTAAAAGTACTGAATAGCCCTCGGCCGATCCTAGGGTCCATAAGACTGCTCACTTCCTGAAAGAGAGCCGTAGTTCTGGACCAGGCAACATCATTAAAGTCACCGGCCACTACAACCGGATATCTTGAATTAGAAATGTCCCTGGCTATCATTACAATCTCAGCATCTCGTTTTTTGGAATTAGGATCTTCGGTAGGAACCGGAGGCTTAGGGTGCACCGCATGTAATTCTACCCAGGTGCCATTGCGGAGCTTTACAAAAGTTTTAATGGAAGGTATTTCCTCGTCGAGTAGGTAACTTATCCTTTTCTGGCGCAGGGGCAACTGACTGTAGAGGTGCATGCCATACGTGTTATTCAATGGTATTTCTACCCGATACTTATACTTGCTAGTAACAGACTTTACTGCCCGCTGCCACACAGAGTCAGATTCCAGTAGTATCAGGATGTCAGGGTTCTTATCTTCAGTGAGTGCAATAAGTTTGCCGTGCTCAGTGTTGGTCATGAGCACGTTTGAAACCATTATGCTTAATTCAGCTTCCTGTGTTCCATCCTTCTCTGCCTGTTGTACCTGCACAGGCGATAGGATTGTGTAAGAGTAGATTTGTATAGCCTGATAGACAACAGTAACTACAAGGCCAGCAATCAATAGTTTATCCCGCTTCCGGTTCCTGCTTCCCAGCCACAGGAATAGAACCAGACAGAACAATGCAAGGAAAAAGAGCTGCACCCGCGGGAAATCAAACACCCGTACATACCATTCCTCAAGGGTTAGCAACGGTAAAGCAGTGGCAAGTATTGAGAAGGAGCCTAATGCCTGAATTACAACAATCGCTGCTTTTTTCATTTAAGAGTATAAGTAGGTAGTGAAGCAGCCATTTGAAATGGGTGAAGATTCTTAATTGTATGGTTAACGTACGGAATTTTGGAGGGGAGGTTGAAAGTCAGAAAATAGAAGAATACGATTATAAGGGGGCCATGCTTCTTACCTTTCACCAAACAAGAAGCCCTTCCTGTTTGAGATGGGAAGGGCTTCCTGTGTTAAACCAAAGTTGAAGGTGGCTTACTTCTTTTTCTTACCTGAGCCCATAGTTCTCAGTTGCTGCACCGGCCCAAATTCTGCCTGTTCAACTGTGGTGCCTTTCAGGTAGATTTTACGTAGCTGCACCTCTACAGGGGCCATTGTTTTAGTCATGTCAGAAGATACTACTTTTGTGTAGAATTCTTTAGCTTCAAGAGCTGCCCCACGTTCAAAAGTATGTTTCTGTTCGTTTTTGCTAACCGGCAAACCGGGGATTACCTGGTATGTCGTACAAACTACTTCATACTTTGATTGAAAGGGTTTGGCAATGCCTCTTCCAACTGCCTTTAGTGCTTTGTTAAGTTGTGTCTTCATCAGGAATAAAAATGTAAAGGATTTCTCATGCACATGCAAAATAACATATTGTAGAGAAAGTTAAAGTGCAATGGCCAAATAAGTTTTTAAATGAAACCCAATGCAGGTATAATTATACTTTGTTATGTAGCTGCTTTAAGATGGCTATGTAGTACAGGTTTAGACGACAGGCTTGATGCCTCTTGTCATTTCACGCTTTCCCGGAGGACCTGGTAACGCTTCAACCTCAAAACCTGCAGCCTTCAGGCTACGCTTAAACGAGCCTTTGGCGCAGTACGTTACTAGCACACCACCTGGTCTTGTAGCTTTATAAAGCTTTGCAAACATTTCATCAGACCACAGTTCTGGTTGCTTTTCAGGGGCAAAAGCATCGAAATAAACAATGTCATAGTAAGCGTCTGGCGGACAAAACTCCTCCAGTGTTTCATGAATCTTCTGGAGGGTGAAGTATGGAATAATATCAACAGGCTCATTCCAGGGAGCAGAATGCATCTGCTGAAACACCTCAAAGAGTTCAGGATTTAGAATTGCGTTTTCAAAATGCAACTGGTTTACCACTTCTTCCTCTAGCGGAAACTTCTCGAGTGTGTCGTATTGTATAAATGCTTTCTTAGCTAATGCAAAAGGATAGGTAAGTATGGCATTAAGTCCGGTGCCAAAACCTACTTCCAAAATTTTAATGTCTTTTTTCGACTGGAGCACATCCTCCAGCCCGTGTTTTATAAAAACATGCAGCGACTCCTGCAACGCCCCATGCACTGAGTGATAGTGTTCATTCAGCTCCGGTACATAAAGGGTGTTTGATCCGTCTTTGGTCTGTCGTATTTCGAGGTGCATCTTTTTTATGTTACTTTACAAAAGTAAGCAAAGCAAAGAACAGGCTGCAACAATTAATGATTAATTAGTAACGATTAATGACAAAAAATGTGTTGCAACATATAAAATCCTGCAGTTATAAATAAAGTTATGGCAAGAGTAAAAGTTGATATACCTGAACATGTTCATTTTGAAGCCACAGTACCCGTGCGCGTAACGGACCTGAATTACGGAAATCATCTGGGCAATGATGCTCTGCTTTCCATCATGCACGAGGCACGTATGCAGTTGTTGGGGCACTTTGGCTGGAGCGAGCTTAGTTTAGCCGGAGCAAGTATGATTATGGCTGATGTAGCTATAGAGTACAAAGGAGAGGGTTTCTATGGCGATGAACTAACTATAAAGCTGGCTTTCAATGACCTGAACAAGTATGGCTTTGACATCACCTACTTTATCCTGAACCAAAATGGTAAGGAAATAGCACGCGCTAAAACGGGCATGTTGTGTTTTAATTACCAGGAGCGTAAGCTTATGAGCTTACCGGCAGAAGTAAAGGCAAAGATTGAAACTAATGCCTAAGTATTTTTGTAATTTTGCAGTATGAGTTTGATTGCAGATATAAATATTATTGATAAAAAAGACATTCGTAAGCTGACGCTGGATGATCTGAAGGCATGGCTGGTAGAGCAGGGGGAGAAGCCTTTCCGTGCAAAGCAGGTATACGAGTGGCTATGGAAGCACTCTGCCCGGTCGTTTGCTGAAATGAATAATGTTAGCCTGGCTCTTCGTGAGAAGCTGGAGCAGCATTTTGCTATTAACTCTGTGCAGGTGGCTACCGAGCAGATAAGCAACGATGGTACTATCAAATCTGCGTTTAAACTGTTCGACAGTAATGTTGTAGAAGGAGTGCTTATTCCGCATAATGAGCGGAAGACAGCCTGTGTTTCTAGCCAGGTAGGTTGCTCCTTAACATGTAAGTTCTGCGCTACAGGCTACATGGACCGTGTTCGTAATCTGGATGCTGCTGAAATCTATGATCAGGTGGTGCGTATTAACGAACAGAGCCTCCGGCAGTATGGTGAAGGCTTAACTAATATCGTATACATGGGTATGGGTGAGCCGTTGCTGAACTATGCTAACGTAATGAAAAGCATTGAGCGTATTACGGCACACGATGGTTTAGGTATGGCTGCCCGCCGGATAACAGTAAGTACGGCAGGTATAGCAAAGCTGATCAAGAAAATGGCTGATGACGGGGTAAAGGCTAACCTGGCACTCTCGCTTCATGCTGCCAACGATGAGAAGCGTAACCAGATCATGCCGATCAATGAAACAAATTCACTGGAAGCCCTGACAGATGCGCTAAAGCACTATCATGAAGTTACCGGGCGTATGGTAACGTACGAGTACATTGTGTTTGAGAACTTCAATGATAGCTTACAGGATGCAGAGGAGCTTTTACGTTTCTCCAGAATCATTCCTTGCAAGATCAACCTGATTGAATACAACCCGATTGAGAACGCTAACTTTCAGAACACAGATGAAGATCGTTTCCAGGACTTTATCTACTACCTGGCAGACCGAGGTTTACAGGTAAATGTGCGTCGCAGCCGTGGTAAAGACATTGATGCCGCTTGTGGACAGTTGGCGGTGAAAGAGAAGAAGACGGCGTAAGCTACGCCTAATTTCATAAAACAAGAATCCCCTGCTGTTTTAAGCTCAGCAGGGGATTCTTGTTTAAAATCTTTTAGTCCTTGTCAAATCTTCCTTCTGAAGGAGGTCTTCCGCTTTTCTTATCATACGGATCTTCATGCACTTCCCGCTCTTCCACAAAGGTTGCATGTGGTTTTGGGTGAATGCGTTGCCCAAACTTTCTCGCAAACTCCTGGGTAAACTCTGCCCCATAGAAAACGATAAGTGAAGAGTAGTAGATCCAGACAAGTATAATGATGATAGAACCTGCCGCACCGTAAGCGGACCCCGGATCGCTGGTGCCGATATACCAACTTATCAGAAACTTACCAATAGTAAAGAGCAGGGCGGTAACAAAAGCCCCTACCAAAGTATCTTTCCACCTTATGGTGGCGTCTGGCAGGTACTTGAAAATAAGCGTAAACAAGAGGGTGATAATGCCTACAGATAGGATAAAATCTATTAGCTTGATAACCCAGATTCCGACTCCAGGCAAAAGCTGCGATATATAGTCACTCATAAAAGAGACAGCAGCACTCACCACAAAGGATAGCAGCATCAACAGTGCAATGCTAAGGATTATGCCAAAAGAGAATAAACGCTCCTTGACCATGCGTAAAAATCCATTAGAGGGCTTTACCTTAAGGTTCCAGATAGTGTTCAGTGACTGTTGCAGGGTTACAAAGAAAGTTGTTGCAGCGAATATTAATGTGCCGATACCAATCCATAGAGCAATACCGCCAGATTCGCTCATCTGGGCGTTTTGAATAATTGTCTCTACTTCTTTTGCAGCACTTGGCCCGATGGCGCTAGAGATCTGCTGCGAGAGCTGCCCTGAAACTGCCTTATCTCCAAACACTGCTCCGGCAATACGAATGATTATGATCAGTAGCGGAGGAATGGAAAAAATAGCATTAAATGCTAGTGCAGCAGCTAAACGCAAGGAGTTGTTCTCCATGAACTCACTTGCCGAGTTCTTGAATAATGGGAAGGTCTCTTTTATTGTAAAATCAGCCATAGGCGCGGTTTCTAGTTATGATGCTTTTGATACGTCGACTACTTCTTAAAGTTAAAATTTATGCCATGAGGCTCTTGTAATAGTCCTTTTTGCAGTACTTTTATTCTGCTGTTGAACCAAATTGCGTACAAGTAGTTTTACCAGAAAAATTATCAAAATGTACTATTCTAAAAATAACCTGTTTTGCCTGCTATTGTGGCTGCTACTGTTCCCTTTGGCTCCTGCCTTTAGTCAGGGTAATGCCTCAGCCAGCAGCACTGACAAAAGAGCGAATGATATAGCCCGAAAGGTGATGAAGAACATGGGAGGCGAAAAGGCATGGAACGATACCCGTTACCTCGCCTGGACATTCAACAACCAATACCAGGTTTGGGATAAACATCATAATCGCTTCAGGTGGGAAAAAGACAGTCTAGTCGCAGTTTTAGACACACAAACCAAAGATGGTAAAGTATATGTGGCCGGAAAAGAAGTAGAGGACAAAGCCGAGAAACAAAAGTTGCTGGAGCGTGCCTATGCTTTATGGATTAACAACTCTTATTGGCTGGTAATGCCCTTCAAACTTCAGGACCCTGGGGTGAGCCTGAAGTATATGGGCGAGGAAAAGACTATGGATGGAGCTAAAGCGGATGTACTGGAGATGACATTTGAAAATGTAGGGCTTACACCGCAGAATAAGTATAAATTATGGGTAGACAAAGACAAAGGTTTAATTACACAATGGGCCTTTTTTAGAAATTACAATGATGCGGAACCAGCCTTTACCCGCCGCTGGAGCGATTACCAAAGCTACGCAGGCATTAAGTTAGCCAGCAACCGCAGTAATCCTCAAAGCGACTTTGAGCTTACGGATATAGCAGTACCAAACGCTGTTCCGGATGCAGTGTTCTATAGCCCAACGCCAATCCCTAAATTATAGAGTAAAAAAGAAGCGGCTGCCTTGAACTGGCAGCCGCTTCTTTTTACTCTTACTCTATTAGAATAACTATTCTTACAGCTTATCTATTGTTGCCGTTAAATAACCTTTGGCGTTAACTACCGCTTTAATTCCTTCCGGTGTTAAATATATGTTGTCAGGCGTGATGTCTTTGATGCTTCCGCGCAATAAAACGGAGTTGTGGACACGGCCCTGTTTATCTAAAGTAGACTGTAGCATCTTACGGGCATTATCAAGTTCGCCTTTTACAGGAATGCTTACCTGCTGCTGAATCATATCTTTAAACTTATTCTTAGCCAGCCAACTGGCAGTGCTTAAGAGCTTGTCTTTTGTGTCAAGGTCATAGTCTATATCCCGAACTTTAATGGAATGTGAGGCCGCATCATAATAAGGAGTACCCCGAAGGTATACTTTGCCCACAATCTTCTTTGTAAACAAGCCTGCTTTTGTTTTACCGTTTACGTCCAGCATCAACACTAACTGCTCTCCTCCCGGAGTTATAGTAGCATCGTTCACAGTAATCTGACTTTTCCCATCGTCAAACTTATACGTCTGATTTGCAATCTGCTCCTGAATCATTTTGCTGGCATGCTCATAAGGTATGTTGGCTGTCATGCCTATCTGAATATCATCTGAAAGGCGGCTGTCAACGATAAGTTTAGGCAGGTTTTTATTAATCTGCACCAGTGGCTTACCATTGGTTGTAACAGTAATGAAGGAAGTTATACCTAATCGTGTACTTAAAACTCCGTTTTTTGCCTGTAAAGGAGCTATGCGTACTTCTTTAGGAACAACTGTTAACCAGGCATTCATCGCGTCGTCGAGTTTTACAGGCTCCTGCACTAGCTGCCAGGCATCAGCTACATACTTCTTCATGTCCAGGTGATTTTGGAGTTCTTTATCCAGCTGCTTAGAAAGGGTAGACATCTGGTTGCGCAAAGCAGGCTCAACAAAGCGGGCAAGACCTATTTTCAAAGGGCCAAGTTCAATCACAGGTTTCGTGTTACCCCATTCAAAGTCACCGCTGGTGATGGTGTTTATGCGATAGTCTTCTGTTAAACCAATCCGGCTTTCGGTCTTGATGATCATATCAAAAGTAGTGTCCTCTGTCTTGTCGATAGTGGGGCAGAGCTTGCAAGGGTCCCATTTCCACCGGCCTTTGGCATAAATGCGCAACGGAACATTAAAGTATATCTTATCCTTTTCGGCACGAATATCCATTCTGCCGTTTTTGGATACAGTTACAGCTACGTTATCATCATCCAGGTTAGTGTCTTTGTACAATACTCCGGCAACTTCCTTGTTCAGCTTATCTTCCATGGCTGCAATAGAGATGGAGACAGGTACTGTAATAGATGAAAGCTGTGGCTTATACATAGGAGTGCCTGTAGCGGTAGCAGCAGGCGCTGCAGTGGCTAATTTATCAGTACTGGAGCAGGCTTGAATAGTAAAGCCGCTAACCACTATAAATAACAGGAAAGCAATAAGTTGTAGAGGTGATTTCTTCACGTTGTTTGCTGATTTTATAAAAGCGGCGCAAGTTAAACACCTTTTTTCATTTCAGCTATAACAAGCAAGAGCTGTGCCGTAAAAAATTGTAAATGAGTTGCTTTAGCTTTAGTAACATGCCTTTTATTCCTTCTTCAGAAGCTACGATGCCACAGTCTAGAAGAGTGCCGTTCCGGTAAATGTTACGTGATATAAGACCTCACTTAGGTGTTTGCTACACCTAAGTGAGGAGGCTTTAGACTGATTGGTTAAAATAAAGGCCGGGTAGTATTGATACCAGCCGGCCTTTTCTTGATGCAAAACTTTACAGATTTAGAACACAAACCCAACCCGCAATCCTCCGGTTGTAAAGCTGTTAAAATTGATGCTATGGTACCCCTCAATAGTTTGATTATTTCTAAAGTCACTTCTATAATTAACTTCTACTTCTCCATTCTTAAAGTAACTCAAGCCAAGGCCTGCTTCAAATCCTATGTAAAAGTTTTTTACAACATATAGATCAACACCAGCAAGACCATTTAGCCCAATCGAAAAATAAGATCTGTCATAGCCATTATCTGAAGCAGCACCTTTTACCTCTACATTGTCACTTTCAAAATGGCTTGTTTTAATAGTAAGAGGAACGCTAAGTCCAAGATAAGGTGAAAGTCTTTTAGTTCCTGAAAAGTGTTTTTCAAAACCAGGAGCAAAGCTTATACCCAAACTGTAACTGCTCGCGTCTTCGGTAGGCTTACTATAGTTGTAGGAGACACTTGTACTGTAGCGAAAAGCAAGTGTTTCCGTTGAGAACTTGCGAAGTTTTAGTTGACCAAAAGTGTTACCGTATAGGTTGAGACCAACTTCCAGAGTTTTGTTACCCGCAACTGGTTTAAACGACTCCTCTGAGTTCTGTGCACTTGCAAATAAAGTTATGCAGCATGCAAAGGCAGTTAAAATAAGCTTGTTTACCATTTTTTATATTTGATAGTTATAGAACTATCAAATATATTAACATATAAAGATATTAAACCCATAAAAGTTAAAAATAAAATGGCAGACTTAGAGCTTCGTTTTTAGGATGTTATCAGGTGGAGATAAGTATATGGTTTAGACACTAGAAAACTGTAAGCACATAAAAACAGAAGAGACTGCCCTTTTTGGACAGTCTCTTCTGTTTTTATGTGCATCTGCTACTGATGAGCCAGTGTCTGCTCATCTTTCATCTTTTTCAGGTTAAGAAGCATATCTTCTGTCATGGCATCTAAGTCAAAAGCAGGCTTCCAGCCCCAGTCCTGCTGTGCGGTGCTGTCGTCAATGCTCTGTGGCCAGGAGTCAGCAATTTGCTGGCGAGAGTCCGGCTTGTACACGATTTCAAAGTCAGGGATGTGCTTACGAATAGAAGCTGTGATCTCTTCCGGAGAGAAGCTCATCGCGCTCAGGTTGTAAGAGTCTCGTACTTTTATCTGCTCAGCCGGAGCATGTACTAAGTCAAGCGTTGCTTTGATAGCATCCGGCATGTACATCATAGGCAGGAATGTGTTTTCGCTCAGGAAGCATTCAAATATCTCCCCCTCTAATGCTTTGTGGTAAATATCGACTGCGTAATCCGTCGTGCCGCCACCAGGCAGCGCCTTGTAACCGATGAGGCCAGGGTAGCGCAGGCTACGTACATCCAACCCATATTTTTCAAAGTAATAGGCACACCAACGCTCACCAGCCTGTTTGCTGATGCCATACACTGTGTTAGGATCCATGATGGTTTGTTGTGGTGTATTCTGGCGAGGGGTGCTTGGACCAAACACAGCAATAGAGCTTGGCCAGTATACACGCTCCACCTTTTGCTCCAGGGCAAGGTCCAGTACATTGAAGAGGCCGTCCATGTTCAGCTTCCAGGCAAACTTCGGGTTCTTTTCGCCAGTGGCAGAAAGTACTGCCGCCAGGTGGTAAATCTGCTTGAACTTGTACTTAGAGGCTAACTCACCCATTGCTTTTACATCCAGTACATCGATTTTCTCGAAAGGACCAGAGTCACGCAGATCAGCCTGCTTTGGTGCCGCAATATCCGCCGCTACTACATTCGCTCCTCCATACATATTACGTAGCTCCAGGGTTAGTTCAGAGCCAAGCTGCCCGCAGGCACCTATCACCAATACAGTGTCAGTTGTGTTTGCCATAGTTAATTGTAATTCTTTGTACAAAGTAACCGAATTCAGTGCAATAGTGAAAATTTAACCTGTAAGAATGAGTGGCACCTGCAAACAAAGTGAGGAGAGATGGTTAAAATGAGAAAAGGCCTGCCGTCTGGCAGACCTTTTCATCAATCTAATCTAACTAACTTAACTATTATTCACTCACCTTGGAACAAAGGTAGGCCTACGTTCTAAGCGCTGAAAGGCCATAGAACAGATTTAACGATAAGATAATGCAGCACTACGCTGCACCTGCATCTGGCAAAGGTTTTTCTTATCTTTGTGTGGCACACAGTTCTGAATCGCGGAATGAAGGACGCAATTAGATCAAAAACATTAAATTGCAGTAAAAGCGACAGGTGAATAAACCAAAATATGACGTACGAAGAGTACCTGGTAAAAAAAAGGATTAATAAGGAAGCCTTTGAGGCAGGTGATCCTGTGCGCTTTGCAGTATGGCGTGACATGTATGCTCAAATGCATCCTAATAGCTTTTTAGTTGCTGTTAAAATGCAGATAAACAATGTGCGCCTACGCTACCACCTGGCAGAAGAAGATGTGCCAAAACCGGAGCCGGCAACTGCTGCACCCCGCCCAGCAGCCAGAAGGGCCGCTGCCCCTCGTCCTGCGTCTGCTGCAACACCTACTGTTCCACAGGAAACACCGGAAGCCGGAGAGAATACTCCAAAGCCAAGGCCAGTAGTAAAACGTCCGGCTGCCATGCAAAAGCCGGCTGTAGCGGAAGGTGCCACGGAAAAACCTGCAGAGGAAGTAAAACCAGCTGCTGCAAAACCACGACCTGTCATTAAACGGCCTGTTATCTCAAAACCTCCTGCAGAAGAGGTAGCAAAAGCATCAGAAGAGGCAGAGAAACCTGCAGAAGAGAATGCAAATCCTGCCAGGCCGCGTCCGGTAATAAAACGCCCGGCAGCACTTCAGAAGCCCGCAGAAGAGCAACAGGAAGCAAAACAAGCATCTGAGGAAGCAGCAGCAAGGCCCGCCCGACCAAGACCAGTGATCAAAAGGCCAGCAGCGCTGCAAAAGACGCAGGAAGCTGAAGAAGCGACTAGTACTGAAGAAGAATCAAAAGCAGAGGCTACTACTTCTGCGGAAAAGCCTGCCACTTCACGCCCAAGGCCGGTGATGAGGCGGCCAACTGCATTGCAGAAACCTATAGAAGAATCTCCAAAGGCTGAGCCTGATGCCGCAGCGGCTCCTGTGCCAGAACAACCAACTGCGCCGGAGGAGAAGCCTAAGCCGCCCAGGCCGAGGCCGATCATAAAAAGACCGACTCCGCCAGCACCCCCGGCAGAGGACGTAAAGCCTGAACAGGAGGCGAACCAGGATGATGCTCCACAAGAGCAGGAACGTTCGAAACCACCACGGCCAAGGCCGATCATACGTCGTCCGCCGCCTAAAGCTGAAGGAGATGAGGGAACATCAGTTTAAATTTGTAAATAACGAATAACGATACACGAAACTATGTACGAGACATTAAAACCAGACCTGGAACAGCAGCTTGCCGAAATAAAAGAGGCGGGTTTGTATAAACAAGAGCGTATTATCACCACTCCACAGGGAGCGGACATCGATACCACGCAAATGCAGCATGTGCTAAACTTCTGTGCCAACAACTACCTGGGCTTATCAGCTCACCCAAGAGTAATTGAAGCAGCAAAAGAGGCTATTGACACACATGGATACGGCATGAGCTCCGTTCGCTTTATCTGTGGTACCCAGGACATCCACAAAGAACTGGAGCGTAAGATATCGGAGTTCTTAGGCACAGAGGATACTATACTTTATGCGGCTGCTTTCGATGCAAATGGTGGTGTGTTTGAGCCTTTGTTTGATGCAGAGTCTGCGATCATTTCAGATGCCCTGAACCATGCCTCTATTATCGACGGTGTCCGTCTGTGCAAGGCGCAGCGCTTCCGCTATGACCACAACGACATGGCTGACCTGGAGGCAAAACTGCAGGAGGCGCAAGGTGCAAAGCACCGCATTATCGTAACCGACGGGGCATTCTCTATGGACGGTACTGTAGCACAGCTAGACAAGATCGTGGAATTGGCTGACAAGTATAAGGCCCTGATCATGGTGGATGATTGCCATAGCACCGGTTTTATGGGTAAGACAGGCCGTGGCACGCACGAGTACCATAATGTAATGGGCAAGATCGATATTATTACAGGCACGCTTGGCAAAGCACTTGGTGGTGCCATGGGTGGGTTTACTTCTGGCCGTAAGGAGGTTATTGAGATGCTGCGCCAGCGTTCACGTCCTTACCTGTTCTCTAACTCACTGGCTCCTTCCATAGTTGGTGCCTCTATTGCTGTATTCGATCTGCTTAGCTCTACCACTGAGTTGCGCGATAAGCTGGAGTGGAATACAAAGTATTTCCGCGAGAAGATAACCGAAGCTGGCTTTGATATCAAACCAGGCGACCATCCGATCGTGCCGGTAATGTTGTATGATGCGCCACTTGCACAGGAATTTGCTGCCCGTATGCTGGATAAAGGTATCTATGTAATTGGCTTCTACTACCCGGTAGTACCAAAGAGCCAGGCGCGTATTCGTGTTCAGATATCTGCCGTGCACGACAGAGAGCACATCGATAAGTGTATTGCCGCTTTTGTAGAGGTTGGCAAAGAGCTTGGTGTGATCAAGTAATATAATATCCAAAGTATAATAAAAGCCACTCCTGTTGCGGGAGTGGCTTTACTTTTTATAAATTGTCAGAATGTCTATAATCCAGACAGAACAATATATCTTAAGCAGGAGCTGTAACCAATGGAATTAGTTGCAAAATTTCCTTTAGCTGTTGTCTTGATAGTGGCAAACTATCTTTTGGTAGTATACAGCGTTTTTCACTTGATCTTTAAAACACATTACACCCTTGCGCAGCGCCTGAACTGGGTGGTGGTGCTGTGGATAGTGCCCTTACTAGGGCCGATGGCTTACTGGTACTTCTGGAGAAGGAGGGACAGATAGTCGCTCTTTAAGCAGCGCTGACAGACTTTTCTGCAGGGGTAGCAGTGGAAGCGGCACGCTGATCGGTGTCAAACAGAAACTGATTTAACTTTACCCGCAAATCTGCTGATGAAAGGTTTCTGTACACTTCCCCGTTGCGTACTAAAGCAATCTGCCCCGTTTCTTCTGATACAACTAGCACCACACTATCTGTAATCTCCGTTAAGCCAATAGCTGCCCGGTGGCGAAGACCCATGGAAGCCGGAATTTCCTGATTTTCAGAAACAGGCAGAATGCAGCGCGCTGCTTTTATGCGGTTAGCAGATATGATTACAGCGCCATCGTGTAAAGGGCTGTTTTTGTTAAAGATGGATACCAGCAAACGCTTGGAAATAATAGCATCAATAAGGTCTCCCGATTCAGCATAGTATTTCAGCTCCGAGCTTTTCGCAAAAACGATCAGAGCACCTGTGTTTTTACCGGCAAGAGACTTAGCGGCTTCAATAAAAGGTGTTAAACTAAGCTTGTCTGACTGCTCCCGGCGCCACGGAAATCCACGGAAGAAGCGATCGTTGTTAAAGGCCGTGGTTTTACCGATAAGCAAAAGGAAGCGCCTTATTTCGGGCTGAAACAGGATGATGGCCGCCAGCACACCCACACCCATAAACTGGCCAAGTATTATACTCAGCAGCTCCATGCCAGCGGCGCGTACTACAAGGTACAGCAGGTAAATTGAAAGCAAACCCAGAAAGATTTTTAGCGCCACACTACCGGTAAGAAGCTTGTACAGTTGGTACAGTAGCACTGTTACGAGCAGGATATCAATAATATCAAGTAGCTCAATCTCTAAAAACCCTATGCTGAATAAAAATATCAAAGTAATGCTTTCGTGTAAAGTTGTATAGTTTGCTTAGCTTCTTTTACGTCGTGAACCCGCAAAATGTCGGCACCTTTGGTTAACGCTATCGTGTTTACAGCTATTGTGCCTGTTAAAGCATCGGCCTGATTAATGCCGAGCGATTTATAAACCATGGACTTGCGTGAAAGACCTGCCAACAGAGGCAGCCCTAATATACGCAATTCATCCATACGTTTTAGCAGTTCGAAATTATGATCAATTGTTTTGGCAAAGCCGAAGCCCGGGTCAAGTATAATGTCCTTTATTCCCAGTTGTCTGAGGCTGTATACCTTTAGCTGCAGCTCATCGAGCACCTCCGTCACTACATCCTCATACTTAGCCAACGTAGCCATGGTCTGTGGCGTTCCGCGCATGTGCATCAAAATGTAAGGAACCTGCAGTTTTGCCACTGTGTCATGCATGTTCTGGTCAAGATTTCCGCCAGAGATATCATTGATGATAGCGGCACCCGCTGCCACGGCGGCTTCAGCTACCTGCGCCCTGAAAGTGTCGATGGAAATGATAGCATTTGGATAAGCAGCGTGGATAGCTTCTATGGCTGGTACTACACGGTCAAGCTCCTCCTGAACTGAAATATCTGCAGCACCGGGTCGGCTGGAGTAGCCTCCTATATCCAGTATGTCGGCGCCATCGGCCAACATCGTTGCGGCACGTTTCAGCACCTCATCCAGCGACTGAAGACGGCTATCGGCAAAGAAAGAATCCGGAGTAACATTAAGGATGCCCATCACCCGCGGTAAGTCCAGAGAGAGGATTTTTCCACGGCAGTAGAGTGTGGTTTTTTTCTTAAAAAGCGTATCTTTCGCTTCCAACGTTGGCATCTGAGTCAATTATTTTTAAAATTAAATCTAAAAAGTTGATTAGTCAAACACTACAGGAATATAATCAGGTAGTAAATCGCTGCAAAGACACGTTTGTGAAGAAAACAAAGGACTACGGTACTGCCTGGCGCGTACTAAGGTTGCCTTCTATTACAGACCAGATCTTTATAAAGGCGCAGCGCATCCGTTCTATTCAGGAGAAGGGCAAACAGATGGTGGAAGATGATATCAACGGTGAGTTTGTAGGCATCATCAACTACTGTATAATTGCGCTTATGCAGCTTAACTTGCCCAAAGATGCACCGCTAAGCCTGACGGCAGAGGAAGTAGAGAGTGAGTACACCCATCATATTGAGGAGAATATAAAGCTGCTGACCGCTAAAAACCATGATTATGGTGAAGCGTGGCGAGATATGCGCGTGAGCTCAATTACTGATATTATACTGATGAAGCTTTACCGGACCAAGCAGATAGAGGATAATGAGGGGCAGACATTGATCTCCGAAGGTGTAGATGCCAATTACCGTGACATGATCAATTATGCTGTTTTTGCGCTAATTAAATCAGGTTTCGCGGAGCCGGTAAAATAGAAAAGCAGAGATAACTCCAATAATTTTAGTGATGAAATACATAAGCAAATTTTGCTGGCTCTTTGTGGGCGTGCTGTTCATCTTCTCAGGCCTGATCAAAATAAATGATCCGGTAGGAACTGCTATTAAGCTGGAAGAATACTTTGAAGTGTTCTCAGTGGATATTGCCCCCTTCTTCAAATCACTGGAGCCTTTTGCGCTGTTCTTTTCCATCTTCCTGAGTGCCCTGGAGATTGTGCTTGGAGTGGCCTTGCTCATACGCTGGAAGTTAAAGGAGGTGTTGGTGGCACTGCTGGTAATGATTGTTTTCTTTACTTTCCTGACGTTCTACTCTGCTTACTTTAATAAGGTAACAGATTGTGGTTGCTTCGGAGATGCTATAAAGCTAACACCATGGGAGTCATTTACAAAAGACATTGTGCTGCTGATAATGATCCTGGTCCTGCTGTTCACCCGTAAATACCTGGAGCCGCTGGTAAGGCCCACTGTTGGCGCTACAGTCACGGCTCTCACGGCTATACTTTCAGTTGGTATTGGCTGGTACGCTTATGAGCACTTGCCTTATGTTGACTTCCGGGCTTACAAAGTTGGCAACAATATTCCGAGCCTGATGCAGGCTTCTGCTCCGCTGCGTTACAAGTATATCATGACGAAAAATGGGGAAGAGCAGGAATTTGAGGAGTACCCAACCGATCAGAGCTACACTTTCAAGCAAATGGTAGCCATCAATCCTGAAGACGGCCCTAAGATCACAGACTTCAATGTATGGAATGATCAGGGTGATTTCACACAGGAGGTATTAAGCGGCAAAAAACTGATCATCATTGTGCATAATGTTGCTAAGGCAGACAAGGATAACCTGGATGATATCAATGAATTAGTAAAGGCAGCAGAAAAACAAGGTATAACACCATTGGTAGTGACGAGCAGCAGCGGTCAGGATTTTGAGGTTTTCCGACACGAGGCTAACCTAGCAGTGCCATACTTTTACGGTGATGGTACTGTACTTAAAACTATCATTCGATCTAACCCAGGCATCCTGTTACTACAGGACGGCACTGTGAAGGGGAAATGGCACCACAATGACACCCCAGAAATAGACGAAGTGCAGGAACTGCTGGCGGGATGAGAGTCTTTTTAACAGGTATGATGGGAAGTGGTAAAACCACATTGGGAGGGCAGTTGGCAAAGCTGCTCAATTATCCTTTCATCGACCTGGACGAGTATATTGAACAGCGGGCACAGAAGACAATACCACAAATTTTTGCAGACGAAGGGCAGGATAAATTTCGCCTGCTTGAGCGCCAGGCACTGGAGGAGTTGGTGCAGCAACATAATAAAGCGGTGATTGCTACAGGTGGCGGAGCCCCCTGCTTCTTTGACAACATCGATTTCTTGAACTCGCATGGGGAAAATATTTTCTTAGATGTGCCCGTTGAAGAAATATTTAATAGGCTGTTGGCCTCAGATTTAGCACTAAGACCCTTACTGTCCGGAAAAAGTGAGGAGGAAGTTAAGTCTTTTTTAACCAAAACATTAGAGGGTAGAATCAGGTTTTATGAGCGGGCGAGGTATAGGGTGAGCGGCAGTAACATCACTGCAATACATTTGCAAAAGCTACTCAACCATAACTGAAGTACCCCGTTATACCTTTATACAAGGCATAACAACCTGTAGCACCTGTTTAAAAAATAAGTAGTTTTGCAGCATTAAAAAGTACAGCAAAATTCAACTATGAAACCTAACCACAAAGGACGTGCACAGCTCTTCCAGAATCCGATTCTTGAGAAGATGACCCGAACGCACATCGCGATACCCATCTCCATTTTTTTAATTATAGCCACTGGGCTTATTTATTACGGCCTAACGTACAGTTTTATCAATGTGCTGGAGGCAGTTGGCTTCTTCTTTTTAGGGTGGTTTATTTTTACTCTTTTAGAGTATATGGCGCATCGCTACTTGTTTCACATTGATACCAGCACGCCTACCAGAGAGCGTTTGCAGTATATCCTTCATGGAAACCACCATGAATACCCAAAAGATAAAAAGCGGCTCGCAATGCCTCCGGTGGTAAGTATACTTTATGCTTCTGCTTTCTTCTTTATTTTCAAGCTGATTTTTGGACAGTTCGTTTTTGGTGTAGTGGCGGGAATGCTTTTTGGGTATGCTATGTATTTGTTCGTGCATTATGCTGTGCATGCCTATACGCCTCCTAAGAACTTCCTGAAGCAGCTATGGATCCATCATAGCATACACCACTACAAAGATCCTAACGTAGCGTATGGCGTATCTTCTCCGCTCTGGGATTATATATTAGGCACAATGCCAAAAAGATCAAAGTAACATGAGTTATCAAGCATAAAAAAAGGAGCCGAAAGGCTCCTTTTTCATTTTACGTTATCTTCTTATTTTCCTGAACAGCCAGGTGATAAGTAACACCACGATCACAATAATTATGAGTGCCGTCCACATACCTGCTTCGAAAATGTCTCCTACAAGTTCACAACTGCTAAGTGTAAAGGTTAGCAGTATAATAATGGCCATTAAGTAAGGCTTTATGTTTTTCATAGTTTTTTCTTTTTAGGTTAACAAAGGCGAAAAATTTCAAAGGACTGTATGTCGCTAATATGAAAATATCGCCATATTAGTGTTACTGGAAATTTGGGAAAAAGGTTAGCTGCCGTAGTATAGGGATGATAAGGTAGGAGAAGTGTAGAAACAAAAAGCCACCCATATGAGTGGCTTTTTTGCTCCCCCTAAAGATCAATCGGCGAAACAGTGTTCCTGTAGTATTCCAACTAAATGCGTTTTACTGCTGCCGATTCATGCTGTACAAAACAGGTGCCTGTGTTCCTGAAGAAGCAGTTGTGTTGAAGGCTACCTTTGCCTTACAAGTATTTATTGCTCTTGTTAAAGTAACCCCTATATTACACCAACCATCTAACGCTGCACGACCAGCTTTACTGTCAACACCTGTGAGCCGCTGGTCAGGCGTGCAAAATAAAGTCCGTTTGCCAGGCCCTCTGCGTTAATTTCGTGCTCATAGCGCTGGTTCTCTTGAGCCACTCCTGCTATTACTTGCTTTACCATAGCTCCGCTTCGGTCATAAAGCTCCACCTTATAGGCGCTACTGCTTGTTATCCTAAAGCTCAGGATTGCACGATCAGAGAATGCGTTCGGGTATACTACCATCTCCTCTGACTCTGTGTTTTCCCCGGCGATAAGCGAGCTTTCACTCTTCATGTGCTTCATACCTTGTTTATGAATCACGATGGAACCTTGCTCAATGGCATCACAGGCTGGGGCATTGTACTCAAGGTTAGCTGAAGAGCAGGCGGGTTGGCTGTCAAAAACAATCGCCCCCTGTGTTTTCTCCTTATCTATTACCCAGATCAGGATACGGAGCTTGTCTGAATTCTTCTTTTTCTGTCCTTTACTTTTCTGGAGGTACTGTGCATCGATGGCTGCTATTAAGTAGCCGAAGCTGCGGGTATCTGAGATCAACTTGCCTGAATTATTCCGGTACGTGAGGGTGCCCTGTCCTTGGAAATAGGCCTTGTCGCCGGCGATAACCAATGAACCATCTTTAATGCTGGTGCTGTGGAAGGTATAGTCGTTAACCTTGAGCAGGAAAGCTCCTTCTGTAACATCTCCTTTTTTATACTTGGCTACAAAGCTCCAGTGGGCTTTACCTTCTCTCTGCATGAGCTCGAAAGCCGCATTTGCAGGGAAATCTGACCAGCCCCCGCCTGTAACAAAGCCTGCAGCAGGATCAAAGACATGAACAAATTTAGTAACTGTCTTAGTAGGGCAACCGTCAGTGCCACCGTAGGTAACGCTCAACTTGTAGACCTGCGGTGAGGAGGGCCAGTCAACGGAAATGGAGCCGGTGCCCTGGCCGGTAAATTTTGTGTAGGAGTTGCCATTGCCATCAGTGATACTCCAGGTAAAGCTGTTTGCTCCGGATGCTGCCAATGAGTAGACAGAGCCGGAGGTTTTAACCGCTGCAGTAGGTTTACCCTTAATGGCAGCGTCTGCAAGAACAGGGCATTCCGCCTGTTGGCTATACTTGACGGTAAGGAAGTCCTCGCGTGTAGTAGAACTGAAGCTATAGCCCGTGATAATTATGTTGTTATCCTTATCCAATGCCATTGCCACAGCGCGGTCTGATTGTCCCTCTGTCTGAGCGTCCCATACAAGCTTTCCATCAGCCGCACTATATTTAACCGTGCTGAACACGCTTCTGAATTCATTGATGCTGCCTCCACCGAAGCTGTAGCCAGTAATGTATACGAATCCTCTATCATCTGCAGCAATGGCATTAGCCAGATCACTGCTCCCGTCTTCTCCATCAAAATAACTTACCCACTGTTGCTTTCCGGTAGCAGCATTGTAGCGCAAGGTGGTAAAATCAGTGTCGTTGTCTCCATACCTGTAGCCCGTAACGTACACCCCTCCCTGATTATCAACAGTAATATCATTACTGTTATACCAATGACCGTCTTCTTCTCCACTAAAACGCGCGACCCAACTTTCCTTTCCCGTAGTTGCATTGTAACGTATTGTTGCAAAATCAGAGCCCGCTCCTATACCCTTACGATAACTCGTACCGGTTATATAAACTCCTCCAGCATTGTCTACAGCAATGGCTTCTGCATAATCACTTTGTCCTTCACCTGCATAACGCTGCACCCAAATTTCTCTTCCAGTGGATGCTTCGTAGCGTATAGTGGCGTATCCGGAGCTATTACCAGTGACGTACAAGCCGCCACTATTATCTATAGCAATGGCTGTTGCTTCTTCATAGCTCTTAGAGGACCCATTATAACGCTGCACCCAAGTCTGCTCGCCAGTGGCAGCATCGTAGCGAATAGTAGCGTAGTCACTACCAGTACCTTCGCCATAGCTAATTCCTGTAACATAGAGCCCTCCCAGACCATCTGCAGTAATGGCTCTGGCCCCATCATAGCTGTTAGCAGGCCCATCATATAGCTGCACCCAAGTCTGCTCGCCAGTGGCAGCATCGTAGCGAATAGTAACATAATCACTTAAGGTGTTTTCACCAAAAAGAGTGGGGGTGTAGCCGGTAACGTAAACTCCGCCCTTATTGTCTACTGCGATAGCACTTGCCCTACTATTAAAATCTTCACTGTAAATTCTTATCCACAATTCTTCGCCTGAAGGGGAATATTTAATTGTCACAATACTAGATCTGCCATTAAATGGCTCCTCATCCTCCTGATAACTGCTAGTGCCTGTTATGTAACTATTACCTGCTGCGTCCACTGCTATTGCTATTGCTTTATCAGATAAGTTTCCTTCTAGTGCGTACTTATTTACCCAGCGTTCCTGACCTGTGGCTGAGTTGTAACTGATAGTAGCAATGTTTCTAATGGTTTTTCCTCCGGTGCTCCCACCAGTTACATATACCCAACCGCTATTATTTATAGCAATGGCATTTGCCCCATCATTACTGTTAGAGGGCCCATTGTAGCGCTGTATCCAATCCTGTTTTCCCGTTGGAGCATCATAGCGAATAGTGGCGTAATCATAAGAAGAATCTTTACTGAAACTAAAACCAGTAACATACACGCCACCATTGTTATCTACAGCAATGGCATTGGCTTGATCGAAACCATTAGCAGGTCCATCATAAAGCTGCACCCAGGTTTCCTCACCAGTGGTAGCTTCATAGCGAATGGTTGTATAATCAGCAATAACAGCTCCTTTTGAGAAGTTTGAGAAGGAACCAGTAATAAAAACCCCTCCCTGGTTATCTACAGCGATACCACTTAATCTAGTAAATCCGCTAGATGGTCCGTTGTAGCGCTGTACCCATGCCTGTTTTCCTGTGTCAGCATCGTAGCGCACTGTGGCAAAGTCTTCATTTGTATTCTCCCCGGAACTGGTACCAGTTACAAAAACACCACCCATGTTGTCAACAGCGATGGCTGTGGCCGCATCATTTCCGTTTGTAGGACCGTCGTAACGCTGCACCCAAATCTGCTTACCGGTGGCAGCATCATAGCGTATTGTGGCAAAATCACTTGTAGCATCAAAAGTTGTAGAGCTTTCCCTGTAACTATAACCGGTAACGTAAACACCTCCGCCTCCATCTACAGCAATGGCTCTGGCCCCATCGCTTTCATTAGCAGGCCCATTATAGCGCTTCACCCAAACCTCCTTACCGGTAGCTGCTTCGTAGCGTACAGTTATAAAATCACTAATAACAATTCCCCCGGGAAAATTTGAACTTGAACCTGTGATATATATACCTCCTTTGTTGTCTGTAGCAATGTCCTGAACTTCGTCAGAGCCACCGGCAGGTCCATCATAGCGTTGCACCCAGCTTTCTTCTCCGGTCGCTATATCGTACCTGATGGTTACTATGTCCTTTTCGCCCTCCCAGTTTCCGATGATCCCGGTAATATAAACTCCGCTTTGCTCATCTACAGCGATGGCTGTGGCCTGCGTTGTTTGCTCTTTTCTATAAACCTTTTCCCATAGTTTTTCACCTGCAGGTGAGATTTTAAATGTGATTATACTGGATGATGCTACATCATAATCAGGATATGAGTGGCGGGTTGTACCGGTAATGTAGCTGTTGCCTTCAGCATCCACAGCTATGGCAATAGGGCTTATATTTTCAGTTCCAACACCATTGTATCTTTTTGACCACTCTTCAGTAGGTTGCTGGGCAAAGGAATCTGGTAAAAAGGAGAGCAGCAAGCCGGATAATAGAGAAAGTAGATGTTTGTTCATAGTTATAAAGGTCAGGTTTTCAAATTTTTAACTACAGCAATAGCTCCTTCCGGATTGGCAGGCTCAGTGTCGATCAAGAGTAGAAAAGGTAGTGCGGTCTTGGGTGAATAGTATAAGAGTTTACGACTTTATGTAAATTAATTTATATAAAAGTGTCTTATTTACATGTGAAAATGGTGATTGATAGAAAGGAAAGGGTGAATTATGCCTAAGTGATAGGGAGTAATCTGCCTGTGCTGCTACAGGTTAACTTGCAGGAGGTTGAGCTATAGAAGGTAGATGTGAGAGAGCATGAATACTAAGATCCAAGCAATTGAAGGGAGTTGTTTCTAGTTTAAAAGACTCTCCTGAACCTCTAGAAGGTAAAGAAATGTAGCTCCTTCTCATCTTTGAAAGCTTTCTTGCTCTGCAAAACTACAAGAAGTTGGTTTCAATAATATGACGGCTTTCTCAAAAAGGTTTTGCAACAACCACTTACATATTTTAAAACGAGCATAGCTGGTCGGGTAATGAGTTGCTGGCGGTTCGTTCTTGAGAGAAAAACAGAGGGTGTCCGTATATTTTGGAAAGCGACGTCTGTATAAACAATTTGTCTTTTGATGCGTTATAGGCTGCAGAGCATTCACAGATAATCAGTTTCCGGTACCTACTTATTAATAATGGCTGTACGTCTGTCTGTTAGATTCCGTGTCATTGCCATGTGCGGCGTTAGCCAAGGAGTAAAGGTTCCGGCAGCGGAGAGTCGGCATTAGATTATCACATACACATCATAGCACAGCGACTATGCTTCGATTCCTCCTTAATACCTCCAAGTCCAAGCTACGGAATATTGTCCAGGTGCTTAATGGCAATGGCAACGGAGAATTTTACAGGCGTATGAAGCGTCGGCACCGCACGTTTTGGGAGGCGCCGGACGCAGAAACCATCAGGAACGCTCCTATGGATGCGAGCGATCCGATGGAGAAGTGGCGGACCTCTGAAAATTGGCAAAGAAAGCTGAGCAATAAGTACAACTCTAGGGAGTTTGCTAAGAAGCACGGGTGCCAGGTGCCTCAGCTGTACTGGAAGGGAAGGGAGACGGAAGAAATACCCTTCGACAGGCTACCTCAGCAGTATGTGATAAGGCCAACGGTAGGACACTCTGCCAACTTGGTCTTTTTGATGGACCACTCGGTCAACCTGATGGATAAGCGCTCCTACACCAGAGAGGAGATAACAGAGACACTGGGCAAGGCTTTAGCTCAAAACCCGTACCTGGAGTTTCTTATTGAGGAGTTCGTGAGAAGCGAGAAGGGGGAGTATACTATTCCCGATGACTATAAAGTTTATACTTTCGGCGGTGAGGTGGCCTGCATACAAGTGATAAACAGGCTGGGCCGTAAGGAAGGACTCACTAGCTTCTACAGTGAGAGTTGGGATCTGCTGGAGAATATGAACACTCTGTATCCGGAGACGACCTATCAGCAACCGCCTGAGTGCCTTCAGGAAATCATAGCGCGCGCCAAGGAGTTAGGCCGCTCCTATGGAATCTTTGTCAGGATAGATTTCTATGCCACGGATAAGGGAGCCGTTTTCGGGGAGTTTACCCCTACCCCCGGTATGGGTAAAGGCTTCAGCCCTTATGCTGATAGGCTGTTTATCGGTTACTGGGACAGACTTTGCAAGGGCACGGTTTAAGCTGGCAGGGAAGCAGTGACCAAAGCAGCGGGGCGCCTTGTCCTTAGCTTTATTCCGGCCGCCATCGTGCCTGTCTACCTGCCCAACAACTCAACTGTAGAAGACCGTTCTCTGGGTCAGAGAGGAATGATCTGCTAAGAAAAACATAGGCTCGGGTTTCAGGAGCTGGTTTTTAAGTGGTCGGAGTCTGAGGTAAATCAAATTTCTTCAGGCTGACTGGGTGCTCCATGTGTGCAATGTTTTTGTTAGACTAATTTACTCCAGCAGGTAGGTTAAGCTGCAACTTAATGAAATCTTGATGCAGCCAGGATATATCAGATCTCCCTAGGAGAAGCTTTATGCTTTATTTTAATCTTACACAAGTCACAGTCTTCATAGAATTACACCAGGCGCCATTAAGATTAACATAGCACAGTTAAAGCATTAAGGTGCAGAATAGGGGATAAATAGTGGTTAACGCAATAATCATATTCTAAAACCACTTGAGAGAAACTAACTGTAGAAGCTTCCAAGGTTAGCTTCCTGTGCATACGCTGTACACTAATTTTTTATGGAACAACCACAGACTCTATATGTCAGGTTCTAAAGTGTCCTGCAAAAAGCTGATAAGAAGATGTAAATAAACAGGGCATTGGTAATAAAGCTTAGTTTTTGAGTATTAGGGTAACTTTAGTGAGAAAGGCTTACTAATCAAACTGTTACAAGTTGTAAAAAATTCCTTCAGAGAAGAGTAAAACAGAGCCTTCAGTAGTAAAAAAGATACAAGAGCATGCAAAATGTATAAAAACAAAAAAGCCACTTAACGATGTGACTCGTAAGTGGCTGATTTTAAAGCTCCCCCTCCTGGGCTCGAACCAGGGACCCCCTGATTAACAGTCAGGTGCTCTAACCGACTGAGCTAAGGAGGAATCTCGACATATCATCTGCGACTTTCTCGCTGATTGATGGTGCAATATTACGGCGGTTTTGATTACTACGCAAGTGTGTTGCAAAAAAAATCTTCTATAAAACCATAAGCTGCTGTAAATCAAACGGAAATTTTTAGTTAGAAATATACAGCACAGAGCCAGATAAGGATGTTTTGTATTGTTTGAGGCCATAAACGGCTGGTCCTGCCATTACACCACCCTGTAAGTTAAACTGCGAACCACAGCAATCATCCACGATGAACAGGTTAGATGGATCTACCTTTACCTGAGAGCAGGCGGCGGTAGGGTCGTAGGGGCAGGCACGCTCAAAAGCAGTATACAAGCTGGCGCTTTGCCGAACAACCAGAATTCCTTTATAGCCACCGTTAAGGTAAACATAGCCGCCATCCTGGCGGAGGGCAGGGTACTGTAAGCTGCTCACATTTATCTGCTCGCTTACCGGTACTTCAGGTATGGCAGGACCGTTAAATGTGTCTTTGCAAGCGCTTACCAGGAATAACAGCACTAGCAGAGGCCATATTCTACTCATAAGAGTAAAAGCCCTTGCCCGACTTGCGGCCATGGTGCCCGGCATCAACTTTTTGCTGCTGTATGCGGCTCGGTCTGAATTTAGAGTCATAGTGAAAGGCCTCGAACATGGAGGTCGTTACTGAATAATTAGTATCAACACCAATCAGGTCCATAAGTTCAAAGGGCCCCATCCTGAAACCACTTGCCTGCATCAGCTTATCAATGGTTTCTACATCGGCCACACCTTCTTCCAACAACTTCAGTCCCTCCACATAAAAGTGGCGTGCTACACGGTTAACGATGAAACCAGGAGAATCTTTTGCCATGACAGCTGTTTTGTCAAGTTTCTCAGCCAACTGCTTAATGGTTTCGGCAGTCTCCGGTGATGTGGCAGCACCAGAAATTACCTCGACAAGTTTCATGATATGAGCAGGATTGAAGAAGTGCATGCCTACCACACGCTCCGGATGAGGAACGGCAGCCGCTATCTGGGTAATTGGAATAGAAGAGGTGTTAGAGGCTAATATAGTGTCTGGTGTGTTTATGGCAGCTAATTCCTTGAAAATGCTCTGTTTGACTTCCAGGCGCTCCACGATGGCTTCAATGATCACGTCACAGCTCAACTGTAGCGTATCACCCGTGAAGGTAAGGTTGCTAATGGCTGTCTGTTTATCATCCTGTGTTAATTTGCCGCGCTCAATCCCTTTGTCCAGATTCTTTATAGTTGTGGCCTCCGCTTTTTTAAGCACCTGTGCATTAATGTCGAAAAGCAGGGTTGTATAACCAGCCTGCGCACAAATTTGTGCGATTCCCTGACCCATGGTTCCGGCTCCTACTACACCTATAGTCTTTATATCCTCTAGCTTCATAGTTCTTATTATTTGCTGTAAAAAGGATGAGTGAATGCTTTGCTGCGGTTATACGTCAAAACATTCACTCATCCTTTATTTATGGCTTTAAGTTAAATAACGCCTTCAAACTGGCGCAGGAAACGCACATCATTCTCAGTGAAAAGACGCAGGTCCTTTATCTGGTACTTCAGCATGGAGATACGCTCAATACCCATGCCGAAAGCAAAGCCCGAGTATGTTTTTGGATCAATGCCGCTGCTTTGGAGTACGGCAGGGTCAACCATACCGGAACCACCGATCTCTACCCAACCACTGCCTTTGCAGATGTTGCAGCCTTCGCCTTTACAAATAAAGCAGGTTATATCGATCTCAGCGCTTGGCTCAGTAAACGGGAAGAACGAAGGACGGAAACGAATCTCAGTGCCTTGTCCGAACATTTCCTTGGCAAAATAATAGAGTGTTTCCTTCAGGTCTTTAAAGCTAACCCCTGTATTTACATACAAGCCTTCTACCTGGTGAAACACCATGTGAGCCCGTGCCGAAATAGCCTCGTTGCGGTATACACGCCCTGGCATGATACTGCGCAGCGGTGGCTGGTTATTCTCCATCAGGCGCACCTGCACTGTAGATGTATGGGTGCGAAGCAGCTTATCTTTGTTTTCGCTCAGGAAGAAAGTGTCCTGCATTTCGCGGGCAGGATGGTTCTCCGGGAAGTTCAGGGCAGAGAAATTGTGCCAGTCGTCCTCCATTTCAGGACCCTCGGCCACATTAAATCCGATACGCTCAAAAATGCGAACAATTTCGCGGCGCACCAGTGATAGCGGATGGCGCGTGCCAAGCGTGTTAGGTACAGTAGGCAGGCTAAAATCAAAACCGGTGTCACCAGCTGTGTCGGCTGCACCTGCTAATTGCTCCTGCGCCATGTCAAAACGTTCCTGGGCGCGGTTCTTTAATGTATTTAACTGTTGACCCACCTCACGGCGCTGTTCAGGTGCTACCTCTTTCAGGTTATTGAAAAGATCGGCTATGCGGCCCTTGCGGCCAATATAAGCTATGCGGAATTGCTCCAGTTCGGCAGCACTGGTAAGTTGTGCTTCCTCTATTTCTTGTGCTACTCGTTGTATGTTCTCCACCATAATATGCAAAGATAAAATTACCCAAGGAAATCTACGTATTTTCTATGGGCTAATTGCCTCCGTTTGTTCTCTTTCTCTTAGCAGGAGGGGCAGAACAAGATTGATACAGCCTGTAGCCTTGTCAGTACAAGTATACATAGTAAAACCTTAATATAGTTTGTAAGTTTACCGACGAAAACCCTTCGTTTACCGACTTCTGCTTGGGGGTGGCCTATTACCTATAGACGCGGATAGCTGTATCGAGTACCTTTGAAATATAAATTAACAAGAAGGAACTATGGAAAATAAAGAATCACACATGAATAACTACGGCGGCAACTGGGAATCTCCGCAACGTGGAGGTGGTGGTAAAGTAATGGCAGGCCTGCTACTGATTGTAGTAGGACTTGTAGTGCTGGCAACAAAACTGGACTATTTTTTTCTGCCAGGATGGGTGTTTTCATGGCAGATGCTACTGATCGTTCTGGGGCTTTTCGTTGGCTTCCGGCATAATTTTAGAAAACCGGCCTGGCTGGTACTGGTAATCATAGGCACAGTGTTTTTGTTAAATGACCTGATAACCGGCTTTAACATTAAGTTCTATTTCTGGCCAATACTGCTGATAGGTTTGGGCCTTTGGATTATGCTAAAGCCTAAGGGGCGCCATACACATTATATGCCGCCACGTCCAAGGCCTGTACCACACAACCACATGAACACGGCTGATGCTGCCCCCGAGCCAGATACAGGCTCTTACGGATTGGGCAATGATGCCTCCACAGAAGACTATGTAGACTCTACTGCCGTATTCGGAGGGGTGAAGAAAAACATAATTTCCAAAAATTTCAGGGGCGGAGAAGTGGTAAGTGTTTTTGGGGGCACCGAGCTTAATATGACACAGGCAGATATGCAGCAGCCTGTAGTGTTGGAGGCTACTCAAATATTTGGAGGCACTACACTGATCGTGCCTGCACACTGGGAGGTAAAATCTGAAATGGTAGCCATTTTGGGTGGAATAGATGATAAACGACCGATCATGCCTGGTGGGTATGACCCGCAGAAAGTGTTGATTTTGAAAGGAACCACCTTCTTTGGCGGACTGCAAATAAAAAGCTACTAGGGAAGAGTTATAAACAGACTTCGTATGCCTTCTTTAAGAATCATATCCATTTACCTGGGGTGGGCCCTGTTGTGGGTTCTGGTGCAAACTATATTGCTCAGGTTCTTTGGTACGGCATGGGGAGTAGCAACAACGGATGCCCTGCTGACTAATCTGTTGCTGGTTGGAGGAGGGTATGCTACGAGTAAAGGGCTGCGTTACTATCAACCTAGTGCAAGAGAAGCTGCGCACCTGCTAGGTTGGAGTGTAGCACTGGCAGGCATCTGTGTGGCTGTTTTCTATTGGCTGATTGGTAAAGTATATGCAGGTTATGCTGATTACCTGCAGTTTGTTGATACGACATTGCCGGTACGTTTTGTGTACTCCTGGCTGATGGTGCTGCTGATCTTACTGCTTAGCTGGATGTGGTTTTATTTGCAAAACAGGCAGCAGGATGAAGACAGAAGGGCTACAACTGAAAAAATGGCTCGCGAGGCAGAACTTTTTAACCTGCGCCAGCAACTGCAGCCTCATTTTCTGTTTAATAGCCTTAACTCAATCAGTGCTCTGATAGGAGCAAGGCCGGAGCAGGCCCGAACTATGATTCAACAACTCTCGGACTTCCTGCGAGGCACCCTCAGGAAAGACAATCAGCAAGTAATGGCCCTGGCAGATGAACTGAAGCACCTTCAGCTTTATCTGGATATTGAGAGAGTGCGCTTTGGGCACCGCCTGAAAACAGCCATTGAAGTACAAAATGAAACAATGAACATGCGCTTGCCTGCTCTGCTACTGCAGCCTGTTGTGGAGAATGCTATTAAGTTCGGCCTTTACGACACAGTTGGTGAGACTGAGATAACTATAAAAGCCTCCGCTGAAGACAATCACCTATTGCTGCAGGTTAAAAATCCTTTCGATCCTGAAACAGTACGACCACAACATGGCACCGGTTTTGGGCTTAGCTCCGTGCGTAGAAGGCTTTATTTACTTTATGCAAGACAGGACCTGCTCCGCACGCAGCAGCAGGATCATACTTTTATCACTACCATCAAAATACCACAAAACTATGAACAAGTGCCTGATAATAGATGATGAACCGCTAGCCAGAAGCATAGTGGCGGAATACCTGCAGGAGTATCCTTCTATAGAAGTGGTGCAGGAGTGCGGGGATGGATTTGAGGGTGTAAAAGCTATTATGCAACACCAACCAGACCTTATTTTTCTGGATATTCAGATGCCCAAGATCAATGGCTTTGAAATGCTGGAGTTGGTAGATAAAGCTCCTGCGGTGATTTTTACAACAGCTTTCGATGAGTACGCATTAAAAGCCTTTGAAGCCAGTGCTGTAGATTACCTTCTAAAACCTTTCAGCAAAGATCGTTTTAATGCGGCTGTACACAAGTGGCAGGAGCAACGAAGTGCTGCATCTGCGGAGTCAAAGCTGCAGCAGTTAACAGATATTCCTGTCAAACAGCCTGAAGAACAAATCCGAATTGTGGTAAAAGCAGGTAACAACATTAGAATCATACCCGTGTCTGATGTGCAGTACCTGGAAGCCTATGACGATTATGTGAAGATTCATACTAAGGACGGTATGTTTTTGAAAAAGAAAACAATGAGCTACTACGAAGATACCTTGGCTACGGACCAGTTTGTGCGGGTACATCGTTCTTATATTCTTGCCCTCTCCCAACTCACCCGAATAGAACCTCTTGAAAAAGACAATCATATAGCGCTCCTAAAAAGTGGTATAAGAATACCTTTAAGCAAAAGCGGCTATACCAGGTTAAGATCAGTACTGGGGCTGTAATGCCATAAAATGGTTTTTAGCCTTAACCACCCTGTTTGCCTATACTTCCTCCTGGCTTTAGCTCCCGCAACTGCGTCTTTGCTTCATTTTACACCCTGCAACGGCTGTACAGGTTGGGAAAAATCTTGCTGCTTAGGAGCAGTTTTTAAAACATGTGGGCTCTGCTTTGGTTACTAAAAAATAACATTGGAAACTTTGGTGATTGAAAACGTTTCCATAGTTTTGCATTGCAATGGAAACAGAAGAGAGCATAGAAATCAAAGAGAAGATCCTGCAGGGGGCATTTGAGCTTTTTTGTCAGAGGGGGGTCAAAAGCGTGTCAATGAGCGACATTGCGCAGCACTTGTCTATGTCGAAGAAGACAATCTACAAGTGGTTTGACAACAAAGACAAAGTAGTGTATGATGCCTGTCGGGATTTTCTTCAGTCTTTGGAGCAGGATTGTGAATGCTCCATGGTTGGCGCAAAAAATGCCATTGAGGAGCTTTGGGGTCTTATGGAGATGACAAAGCATGTTATCGCAAGAGTCCATCCCTCTATTTTCCATGATATCCAGAAGTATCACCGAGACAGTTGGCAGCTTTGGGTAGCACACAAGTATGACTTTATCCTGGACAAGATAAAGCTGAACATTCTTCGTGGTGTGGCAGAAGGATTGTACAGGGGCGATTTGGATGTGGAGATAATGGGCCGCATGCGCTTAGGGATGATCGAGATGGCATACGATAGCAAATTGTTCCCTCCTCATGAGTTTAATATTCAAAAGGTGCAGATAGACATGCTGGAGCATTATATGCTGGGGATGGCCACGCTTAGAGGGCACAAAATGATAAACGAGTTCAAGCATAGAGTTGAAGAAGAATAAACTACCAGACTACTACCTATAATTATGAAAAAGACAATAAGCTTGATAGCGACCTGCTTTGCGCTGTTAGGCACATCTTACGCACAAGACCAGAACGCTAGGCCGTTTAGCCTGCAGGAAAGTATAAACTATGCGCTGCAAAACCGCGCTAGCCTGAAAGCTACCCGTAACGAAGAAAAGATAGCGAAAGCACGTGTCGGCGAGATAAGAGCTATGGGTTTACCACAGATCAATGGTTCATTGGATGTGGGTGATAACTTCATTCAGCAACAGTCTTTCCTGCCATCCGAGTTCTTCCAGGATCCTGATAACCCTAACTCTCCACCGCCAGGCACCTTTGTTCCGGTTACTTTCACCCCCGCCTATACCGCAAATGCCATTGTAACTGGTAATCAGCTTTTATTTGACGGTAGCTATCTGATTGGATTGAAGGCCGCTAAAACCTATACTGAATTATCACGCAAAAGCACTTTGCAGAGCGAAATTGAAATTGCAGAGCAAGTGGCCAAGGCCTATTATGGGGTACTGGTTAATCGTGAGCGTATGGAACTGCTCAACCAGAACCTGGTAAGGCTGGATACACTGCTGAGCCAGACAAGTGTAATGTTTGAAAATGGTGTGGCAGAGAAGCTGGACGTAGACCGTCTGCGCGTGTCGCTTAACAACCTGAAGGTTGAAAAGCAGAGAGCAGAACGCCTGATGGAGCTAAGTGAAGACTTGCTAAAGTTTCAGATAGGCCTGGAGCAGAACCAGCCTATTCTGTTAACGGGTAATCTTGCCGAAGTAGAAGTGGATATTGCGCAGCTTGCCCCACAGAACTTTAACTACGGTAGCCGCATCGAATACTCAATACTTGAGACGCAACGTGATCTGGCTGAACTGGATTTGCGCAATCGTCGGTCAGGCTACCTGCCGAAGCTATACCTGAATGCGCGCTATGGCTACAATGCTGCAAGTAACGAGTTCAGTGAGGTAACCAAGACTGGTAACTGGTTAGAGTATGGTTATGTAGGAGGGCAGCTGCAAGTGCCGATTTTTGACGGCTTGCGCAAACACTACCAGATACAGCAGGCGAAGCTGGCATTGGAGAACACCAAGTATGGCTTTGAAACATTGCGCCAAAGCATAGATCTGCAGATAGAGCAGTCATCTACTGAGCTTACCAATGCACTAAGCGTGCTGGATTCGCAGAAAGAGAACCTGGAGCTGGCAGCTGAAATCGCACGAGTTGCTAAAATTAAGTTTCAGGAGGGTGTAGGCACCAACCTGGAGGTAATTACGGCAGAAACAGACCTTCGCCAGGCCCAGACAAACTATTACGCCGCTATTTACGACGCCTTGATTGCTAAAGTAAACCTGGAAAAAGCTACCGGATCATTACTGACTAAATAAAACTATTGAAGAACTACCTAATTGCTAAAACTGAAATGAAAAGAATACTAGGAATATCATCTATGGCTATCCTGCTTGGTCTTGCCTCTTGCGGTGGTAATGATAAAGAAGCACAGTTAAAAGAGCTGAAAGAGCAGCAGGCTAAGTTGCAGGAGCAGATTGAGGTGCTGGAAGCTGATCTGAAAGCAGAAGGAAAGACTGTGGCCACAGAAAAGAAGACAGTGCCGGTTAGTGTAGCAGCTGTAGATAAAGATACTTTCCGCCATTACCTGGAGGTACAGGGTAAAGTAGATTTCGACCAGAACGTGTTGGTTAGTGCAAAAGTGCCGGGTGTTTTAACAAGTGTGCGCGTGGAGCGTGGCGACCGTGTTTCTAAAGGACAAACCATGGCTACCATAGATGCACAGGTTCTGGAGCAGAATATAGCTGAACTTAGAACACGGCTGGAACTGGCAAGAATTGGTTTCGAAAAGCAGAAGAACCTGTGGGATCAGAAGATTGGCACTGAAATGCAATACCTGACAGCCAAGAATAACAAAGAAGCTTTAGAGCGTAGTCTGGCCACCTTGCAGCAGCAGCGTGACCAATACAATGTGAAGGCTCCTATCTCAGGAGTTGTTGACGAGGTGGTGCCGAACACAGGTGAGTCTGTCGCTCCGGGTATGGGTATCATCCGTGTCGTGAACACACAGGGTGGAAAAATTGTGGCTGAAGTATCAGAGGCTTACCAGGCGAAAATAAATGAAGGCGATGCAGCTGTTATATACTTCCCTGACCTGAACAAGGAAGTAGAAACGACAGTGGATGTTGTCGGAAATTATATTAACCCTACCAGCCGAACCTTTACCGTAGAGCTGCGCCTGAAGGATGCTAAAGACATAAACATGCGCCCTAACATGGTAGCTGTTGTACGCATCCAGGATTACAAGAACGAAGACACAATTGTACTTCCGATAAACCTGGTGCAGAAGGATGAGAAAACAGAGTATGTATATGTTGCCCAAAAAGAGGGTGATCGTTATGTGGCGGCCAGAAAGGAAATAGAAACGGGTATGAGCTACAAAGGAAAAATAGAGGTGCTGCGTGGATTGTCTGCAAACGATCAGGTGATTACGGCGGGATATCAGAATATAAATGAGGGGCAGCCTGTTGTTTTTACGCAGGACAACAGCCTGACGAAAAAGTAAGAGTGCCTTTTAAAGTATAAACTATGAAACAGTTCAAGCCAACCAGTTGGTCTATCGATAATAAGACGAGTATCTATATCGTAACCATCATTATCACACTGGCGGGTATATTCTCCTATATAAATCTTCAGAAAGAGAATTTCCCTGATATTGTTATCCCAACGGTTTTTGTGAGTACCATTTATGCCGGAACCTCACCTTCCGACATGGAGAACCTAGTAACACGTCCTATTGAAAAGGAGATTAAAGGTATAAATGGTGTTAAGAAAGTAACCTCTAACTCGGTACAGGACTTCTCCATGATCACCGTGGAATTTAATACCGATGTAGAAGTGGCGGTGGCAAAACAGCAGGTAAAAGATGCTGTAGACAAAGTGCGCGTAGACCTGCCAACAGACCTTACCCAGGAGCCGAATGTGCAGGAGGTAAACTTCTCCGAAATTCCGATCATGTTTGTGAACGTGTCAGGAAACTACAGCCTGGATAAGCTGAAGCAGTATGCCGAAGACCTGCAGGACAGGATGGAGGCTTTCCCGGAGATTACCCGTGTGGATATTGTAGGTGCCCTGGATAAAGAGGTGCAGGTGAACGTGGACCTGTACAAGATGCAGGCTGCCAAGGTAACGTTCAATGATATAGCAAATGCCATTGCCCGTGAGAACATAACTATATCAGGCGGTAACATAACTGTTGGCGAGGCCAAGCGATCAGTGCGTGTGGTAGGACAGTATGTAGACCCAAATAGAATCGGAGACATTGTAGTGAAATCCCTGTCCGGAGCGAACATTCAGCTGAAAGAAATTGCCGAGGTAAAAGAAGGATTTGAGGAGCAGGAAAGTTTTGCCCGCCTGGATAATGCGCCTGTAATTACATTAAGGGTTATCAAGCGTAGTGGTGAGAACCTGATCGAGGCATCTGACAATATTCGTGAGACGATTGAGGAAATGGAAGGCTCTGTATTGCCAGAAGACCTGAAGATCACGATTACCGGTGACCAGTCAAAAATGACGCGTCATACCCTGAACGACCTGATCAATACCATCATTATCGGTTTTGTGCTGGTAACGTTGGTGCTGATGTTCTTTATGGGTACAACCAATGCTATCTTCGTAGGTCTGTCGGTGCCGATATCCATGTTCGTGGCTTTTCTTACGTTCTCTTTCCTGGGTATTTCACTGAACATGATTGTGCTGTTCGCTTTCCTGCTTGCCCTGGGTATAGTAGTAGACGATGCCATCGTGGTGATTGAGAACACGCACCGCATCTATCATACTACTAACTTAAGTATTGTAAAGGCGGCAAAGGTGGCAGCCGGAGAGGTATTCATACCTGTTCTGGCCGGTACATTAACTACTATTGCACCTTTCTTCCCGCTGCTGTTCTGGCCGGGTATAGTGGGTAAATTCATGCAGTATCTGCCTATTACCCTTATCGTAACGCTTGTGTCTTCACTGCTGGTTGCTTTTATAGTTAATCCGGTTTTTGCAGTGTCTTTCATGAAGAAGGATGAGCATGCGGAGAGTCGCCCAAGCTCAGGCAAGGCTTTCTGGGTACTGATCGCAATCGGTTTTGCCATAGCTATTGTCGGTTACATTACCGGATGGTTTGGTACAGCTAACCTGGTGATGCTCATTGTGGTATTGGTGCTGCTTAACAAGTTTGTGTTCACGGGCATGATCAATAGCTTCCAGAACAAAATACTGCCTCGTTTCATGACAGGCTATGAGAGGTTGTTGCGCTGGATGTTGATAGGTAAAAGGCCGGTGGGCGTATTTTTAGGAGTGATCGGCTTACTGATTTTTTCAGTTGTTTTAACGGCCATCAATCCTCCTAAAATGGTGTTCTTCCCATCAGGCGATCCAAACTTCGTGTATGCTTACATCAACATGCCGATAGGTACAGATCAGGCTGTGACAGACTCTGTTACGAAGATTGTGGAGAAGCGCGTGTATAATGTGATAGGGGAAAATAACCCGAACGTTGAATCGGTAATTTCAAACGTAGCCATTGGTGCCGGCGACCAGAATGACCGCAGTGCAACACCACAATCTCACAAAGGAAAGGTTACCGTTGCCTTTGTTGAGTATAAAGACCGTGAAGGCGACGTTTCAACCAGTAACTACCTGACCCAGATCAGAGAGGCTGTGCAGGGAATTCCCGGAGCTGATATTACAGTGGATAAGGAGCAAAGCGGCCCTCCGGTTGGTAAACCAATATCTGTGGAAATAGCAGGCGAAGACTTCGAAGGACTTATTGCTTTGTCGAAGCAGGTAGAGCAGTACATAGACCAGCAAGGCATTGGAGGCATTGAAGAGCTCCGCTCCGACCTGGAAGACAGCAAGCCTGAGATAGTGGTAAACATTGACAGGGAACGTGCTAACCGCGAAGGCATTAGTACCGGCCAGATTGGACAGGAGGTGCGCACAGCAATTTTCGGTGCAGAGGCATCTAAGTTTAAGCTGGATGAAGAAGAGTATCCGATACAAGTGCGCTATGCAGAGCCTTATCGTGATAACATAGATGCGTTACTGGATATGCGTATCACATACCGTGACATGAACTCCGGTCAGGTGCGTCAGATTCCGCTTTCATCGGTGGCTACCTTAGATTACTCCACTACTTATGGTGGTGTTAAGCGGAAGAACCTGAAGCGGATGGTAACCCTGGAGTCTAATGTGCTGGATGGCTATAACCCGAACGAAGTGGTGCAGCAGATAGAAGAGTCGCTGCAGAGCTTCCAGACGCCAGAGGGATATGAAGTTAGAATGGGCGGGCAGCAGGAAGAGCAGCAGGAAACAATGCAGTTCCTGTTAATTGCACTGGTTGCAGCTTTCCTGATCATCTTCCTGATCCTGGTAACACAGTTTAACTCAGTGTCCAAGCCGTTTATTATCCTCTCTGAGGTGTTGTTCTCGATCATTGGTGTGCTGTTAGGCTTCTCGATCTTCGGGATGGATACATCAGTGGTAATGACAGGTGTTGGTATAGTGGCGCTGGCTGGTATCGTGGTGAAGAATGGTATCCTGATCGTGGAATTCACGGACAAGCTGCTGGAAGAGGGAATGACCTTAAAAGAAGCCATTGTAGAGGCGGGTAAAACACGTCTGAACCCGGTGTTGCTTACAGCCACGGCTACTATACTTGGTCTTATACCTTTGGCAATAGGCTTGAACCTGAATTTCTTTACGCTGTTCAGAGAGTTTGAGGCCGGCTTCTTCCTGGGCGGTGACAGTGTTGCTTTCTGGGGGCCTTTGGCCTGGACGATCATTTTTGGTTTGAGTTTTGCTACTCTTATCACTTTGCTGGTCGTGCCGGTAATGTATTTGTTAAATGAGAATCTGAAAGATAAGTTGATCGGGAAGAAGAAGCGTGAAGAGAAAAAGATACAACAGCAGCGCGAGCTTCACCTGAACGGAAAAGTTAGAGAAGAATACACAGTTTAAACTACTATGATTGCTACAAATAACGCTATTGAGAAAGAGGTTATCCGTATCATTAGCAAAACAAAAGAGATAAAAGCGGATCGTTTGTATGCAGAGAGATTGCTGCAGGACTTTGGCTTTGATACTGTTGATTTAGTGGATATAATTCTGGAGTTGGAGAAGAACTTTAAGATCACCATTCCGGATGAGGT
>NZ_JBHULU010000004.1:108724-268271 GCF_042684605.1 Pontibacter locisalis | reverse complement strand
ATAAGAAAGGCCAGTTAAGAAGAAACAGATTTAAAAGTAAAAGCCCCGGAGCATGATATGCTCCGGGGCTTTTGTTTAGTATGCAATTTTTGTGCTGCAGAGGAGTTGTTTGTTCTCTTGACTGATGATTCAGCTTTGTTTCTGTCAAGGCCTTTAGCAGCAGGTTATTGGAGTATAGTAAAGTTTCGCTATAGCTTGTTTCTTAGAAGATGGAAATACGATAAGCTTTCAGTTTTTTGTCCAGTGCTTTGGAGTTGCCGCAAACGCTATCGAGCAATGCCCAAAAATGCGGACCATGATTCTTTTCTACCGTATGGGCCAGCTCGTGAAGGATAACATAATCACAGAGTGCCTCTGGCAGACGCATCAGGTGTAAGTTAAGGTTGATGTTGTTTGTGTGTGAACAGCTTCCCCAACGGCTTTTTGCGCTTTTGATGAATACATTCTGATACTCAAATCCAAACTTTTCGGCAAAATAAGCTACACGCTGTGGCAGGTACTGCTTGGCCTCCTTGCGGTAAGCATCCTCAATAGACTGGCGGATAAATTTCTGAACATCGTTATCGCGTACATCTTTGTAGGCCGGGTAAAACACATTGATGTAGCCGTTCTGAATAACGCAGCGCATTGTATACTGGGCATGGGTGAGCAGGCGCAGGGTATGGTGCTTCGTTCGGAATTCAGAAGAGCCATCATACACTGTTAGCTGCTGCTCATGCTGCTGCATCCGTGCCTGGTGCTCCTTTATCCAATCTGATTTGGTGTAGATAAGTTGTTCTGCCTTTTCGAAGCTGATATGTGGGGGCACGGCTACCCGTATACCCTTCAAAGGCCTTACGCTAATGCTAAGACGCTTTGCTTTATCGCTTCGCTCAATCAGAACTTTCCCGATACCGTCGATGTGGACATTAACGGAAGTAAGTCGTAAAAATGATGAAGACACTTTACTTTGGCTAAAAGTTAAAATACAAAATCCTCTGGCCAAATATAAAGAATAATTTCCTTAGAAAACTATAGTGCACAGGGCTTTTATGTGAAATTATTTAAATTTTAGTATTTGTATTGTACTATATTTTAATGTTTTAAGGAAGTATAAAAAGGCCGAAAGGAAGCGAGAAAAGCAATAATAGTACAAAAAAGAAGCGCCAGCTACTAGTACAGCCGGCGCTTCTTTGCTATCATTCAATTGTAAACTTTCTAGCGAACGTTTCCGCCGGTAGGTCTGTCGTCGTTGGCATTTTTATGCGTACGACTGCTATCGGTGGTAGAATTGCGTAAAGTTGGTTCTTTGCTACTTGTTGCAGAGCCTTTAGCGTCAGTGGAATGGCCCTGAGAGGAATGATCTTTAGTAGGCCCTTCCTTTTTCTGATTCTTAGGCTCGCCTTCTACAGGATTTGGGTCATTCCGGTTCCTGTCACTTACATTGCGATACTGTTCATCGGTGTGCTTATCAGGAATCCGGCCTGTTTTTAAATCGCCCTTTGCATCCTGAGCTGTTTTTTGCCAATCTTTTTTATCTGTGTTTTTCCCTTTATTTGTTTCCATAGTTCTTAACGGTTTGATCAATTTATAATTCTTTATTTGTTTCTATCTGTACAGTGCCTTCTGTTTGGTTGCTGTACTTAGGAGTTCCAAAAGAAGAGTCGGCATGGTGTACATTGTCTGTATGCGGCATGTGTCTCTCTTCTTCTTTCCTCTGTTCCTCCCATTCTTTAAACTTATCCAGTTCTGATTTTGTGCTGGCCATAAACCAAGCCAGTAAACTAGCATCATCAAGCAGGCCTATCACTGGAATAAAATCCGGAATGAGATCAATTGGAGTGAGGAAATAAATGATAACGGCAATGCCACTTACTAAAGTTGTAGTCGGGATACCTTTGTATTCGCCGGTTGTTGCGGCTTTTATCATCCGGGATAAAATTTGCAGGTTCTCCCATACTTCCCCAGCCAGTGCGCCTACGCCTTTTTTAGCTGTGGCCTTTTTAAAAGTATCATTCAAAAGCTTTGCTACCTGTGACGGGTGCTTCAGGTACGATTCAGCCTTCTCTAATATTTTTTTAAAGATGGGGCTCTGTGCTATGTTTTTCCCCTCTGTTTTCTGGTTCTCCATATTTGTGTACGTGCTTATACTCTTTGTGTTTGGTGCGTTTTTCTGACAACACTTTAAGACCGCCAATGTTTTTAGTGGCAAATCGGGTGCAATTTGCTTAAAGTAATGCTAACCTACCTATACTTGAAGCGGATAAAATTGTTATAATCTGAAGTAAACAAAAAAGCCCGGCAGCTTGCTGCAGGGCCTCCTGATGGGATTAGGTTAAAGCTTAATTAACACGCCCGGCGGCATAAAAGTGGTTGCGGTAGAATGGCTCTTTAAGTGAACTCACCATAACCCCCCCGTTGGAAGCCGAGTGTATGAATTTGTTGTTCTTTAAGTAAATGCCTACATGGAAGATAGGCTGTTTAGGGCTGCGGCGGAAGAAAACGAGGTCACCGGTCTGCATTTCCTCTCTGTTGATGCGTTGCACATCGCGGAACATAGAGTGGGAACTACGGCTAAGCTTGATGCCGTATACCTCACGATAGATGCTGGTAACAAAGCCTGAGCAATCAGTTCCTTTTCTGGTACTTCTGCCGTAGCGGTAGGGAGTCCCTATCCAACGTGCAACGGTTTCTGCGAACTGCCACTTTTCAGGTTCTGCGAAACGCATGTTAAGCTTTTGGGAAAAAAACTCTTCTGCTGATTTCTCTTCCAGGGGCTCATACAGTTCAAGAGCACGAACCATGTCTTCGCCAGAATTAATGGCATACGGCGTGATTTTAAAAGCAGTAGAAGTCGCGTCTGTTGCTGCCGACTTAGCCGGCTTTACCTCGTAGAAGTAAGACAGCGTGAGCGAAAGTATCGCAAGGGCACTAAGTATAATGGCTCTGATCATAGGGTTTAGCTTGTTTGTTGCCACAATGGGCATAAACAATGTCACCTCTGCTGCACGGGCAGCGTAAAATTGCACTAAAATAGCAACTGGTAAGCTTTTGTTATACTTTCCAGCTTAAGGCGGGCAAAAATAAGTACTATTTTTTAAAGTGCCAAACAGTTGCTGTTTGCTATGTGCCTGTAAATGTGGTCTGTCTGAGAGCTTCTGGAGTGCCTTTACCGTGAATAGCAGCTAATGAATTGAAATAAAATTTTTAAAAGTGCAAAATCAGTACATAAAGCAATGGATTTTAAAATTGTAGAGAGGTCTTTGTTTGCGCGAATAGCACGCATGGTGTTAAGGAGCAGTAATGTTGCCATGGTGCTGGGTAAAACAATTCACCTCAGTGGAGTAGATCGGTATACTTTCCTGAAAGATGAGGGGTGGGTGGCGCATGAGTTATGCCATATCAGGCAGTTTAAAGAGCATGGTTATCTACGGTTTCTGTGGTTGTACCTTGTAGAGTCGTGGCGGGTGGGCTACTACAACAACAAGTATGAGGTAGAGGCTCGTCTGGAGGGAATGAAGCACCGCCGGCACATGAACCCTGCGCAACGTGCAGCCAGTACTATCACGCCCACAGGTTTGCCGTTGCCCGGGGATGAAAAAGAAACACAGTAGGGAGAAAGGCTTACTATGCTAGTATCTGTTGTAGGACCTTCTGGTAATAACGAAGTAGATGACATAGAACCAGCTGAAGATACCATGGATTATCGCCCATAGGACTGACTCATTTCTGGACCAGGAAGCAACGACAGCAATAACAGCACCCAATCCCACCCCGTTCTTTACCACGGTTCTGCTAACTTCTTCTGTTGTGTAGTCACCATGAGCAAATACTTGTGTAGCGGAAAGTATAAGAATGGATATAAGGCTTAATATGAATTTTGAGTGCATACCGGATAGTTAGTGGTAGGGTGGATTTTAAGATATTTTTGGGTTTTATAATTTGAACTGTGATAACGTGCTCGTAAGGCACGCCTTGGTGTGATTTAGGTTTTGTTAGTCTTAATTATTCTTTTGGGTCTTCACTTCGAACAGTCTCTCATTAAGGGTGATTTGTACTAAGGTAGAGTTAGGTAATTACGCTACCTATATAATTCATAGCTTATAGTTTACACCTACTTTTAGAGATTTAATTATTTTCAAAGAGCCACGAAGTCCATAATCCCAATCATAGAAAATAGAATTCTCTCCTGTTAAGTTATGCCTAAAGGGGACGTACTCAGCCAGACCTTCTAATCGGTTGCTTATTTTATAGTTAAATCCTACCCCCGCAGTAAAAAAAACATCGACACCAGAAACCTTACCCTTATTTATAGTTGCAGTAGTACCATTTACTATTTCCTTGGTTTCATATTTAGTTATGCCCCATGCTGGCATGAGAGTAGCAGTCCCATAAATTGGAAACCGACGCCATACCTTTAGGACATTATGTTGAACAGTTAAAGGAATAGCTACTGCGTGTCCTGTTTGTTTATGATTTGTTTCAGTCTGCCCGTTTACCCAGTCATAACTGTCGCTATTTCCCCCATAGGCAAGACCAGCTTGTAAACGAGTCTTATCAGTTAGTTGATAGCCTAAATTCAAAGCCAAAGGTGCAAAGTAAACTGACTGCACATGCTCTGGAGCTTTTGATGTCCTATAGTAAATATGATGTGAAACAGAACTAAAGCTAATTCCCAAATATAATTTACTTATTGGCGAGTGAGTAGAGTCTACGTGTAGCGCTTTTACTGAAATGGAGATGAGCAGGAAAATTATAATTTGTGTTAATTTCATAACCATCTATCTCCAAATATGAAAGTTTTCTGTTATTATCAATATAGCCTAACGAGCGGATAAACGGAGTTATTTGACTTAATGCTTATTTACCTATATTATATATTACTTGTACTAACCTACAATCCAACCTATTCACATCATCTCAATGCGAACAAGCTGCTTTGCCTAACAAGATAAGAAAATCTTAATAAATATATATTTAACAGTTGTTCCTAAGGTGAGGTAGTTCGAAAGGGAACGAGTATTGGAGGTCTGACAGCAACAAAATAAAAAAAAGTCCCTGCCAGAGCATGGCAGGGACTTGAAAAGAAGATCCTAATTCCGAATGCTACGCCTGCTTCCATTTTATAGTGCAGCCAATAGCTTTGGTGGTAGGCTGACTAACTGCTTTGCCGGAAACCAATTCATCAAGGGCTGCTTCCGCATATTTCTTCTCTACTTTCTCTGGAGCGCGTGAGTTGTCATCAATGGTCCCAATATAAGCTACCTTAAATTTGCCATCTTTCTGCTTTTGTACAATGTACAGGTGAGGTGTTCTGGTAGCGCCATAAGCTTTGGTTATCTCCTGGCTCTCATCGTGCAGGTAAGCGAACGGGAAGTTCTTTTCTTTAGCACGTTGCTGCATATCGACATATGAATCTTTTGGCGAAACATTCACATCATTAGGGTTAATCGCAATTACAGGATAACCTTTGGGAGCATACTTCTTATGAAGGTCAATGATACGATCTTCGTAAGCAACTGAGTAAGGACAGGTATTGCAGGTGAAGGTGACGATAAATCCTTTGGCATCTTTATAATCTGCCATAGACACCATTTTACCATTTACATTTTTAAGTTTAAAGTCACGGGCGGTGTCACCCACCTGATAGCCATCGTTACTAGCAGGAACAGCGGCGAGTAAAACGCCTGCAAAGAGCAGGCAAAACAGGTACACGAAAGGTAGTTTCATTCTTTGCATAGGACTTAAGGTTATGGTTTATACTTTTCAATCAGACTCTGTAGTTCTTCCTTTGTTAACTCCTTCTCCACAAACTCATACTGCTTGCGTTTGTTGTTAAACACCATGGTGGCAGGTATTGCACCCGACCACTTCGGCTCCAGCTTATCTATCCAGGAGTTGGCGTCAACCTCGTCTAAAAGCATTACATCCGACTTTAACTCCCGTCTTTTTACAAATGGCTTAACACGGTTTTCGAGATCCTCCGCAGCATCCATGCTTACCAACACTACGCGTACTGGCTTGTCTTTGTATTCTTGAGTAACAGCCTCGAAGTAAGGCATCTCTTTTATGCAGGGCTTACACCATGTGGCCCAGAAATTTACAACATATAAAGTGTCTGCTGCACTATTACGCAGGCCCTGTAGTTCATTAAATTTTATCACTTTCACATCTTGTGCCGAGGCAGCAGTGGCGATGATCATAGCCAGGGCAAAAGGAGCGAATAGCTTTGTCAGGATAGTTCTCATAGATAAGTAACGAAGTTTCTTTAATGGCTATTGCTTATACGATTTATTAACAATTTAGCTATAAGGTCGTTATTGTAAAAGCGAATTAATGTAGAACTATAAAACAAACTTACAAATGGCTAATAAACTAGAGGGCAAGAGAATTGCCATACTTGTGGAAGAAGGATTTGAGCAGGTAGAACTAACACAGCCGCTACAGGCATTAAAAGATGCAGGTGCAGAGGCTCACATTATCTCACCAAATAAGAACAGTGAGATAAAAGCCTGGAACCATACAGACTGGGGAGACAAATTTAAAGTTGATAAGAAGCTAAATGAAGTAAAAGCTGAAGATTATAACGGACTGCTATTGCCTGGAGGCGTTATGAACCCGGACCACCTCCGTGCTAATAAAGATGCCGTTAGCTTCGTGAATAAATTTATGGAATCTGGTAAGCCGGTAGCGGCTATTTGTCATGGTCCCTGGACATTAATAGAGACAGGCAAAGTAAAAGGAAAGAGAATGACCAGCTACCATACCCTGAAAACAGACCTAAAAAATGCTGGTGCCGAATGGGTGGATGAGGAAGTAGTGGTGGATAATGGACTTGTTACCAGCCGAAATCCAGATGACATTCCGGCCTTCAATAAAAAAATGATAGAAGAGTTTGCCGAAGGTAAACATGACCGTTAGGCTAATATAATTAGAGAAGGAGAGCCGCACCATGTAAAGGTGCGGCTCTCCTTTTTATGTTTTAGGTATAAGACCAAAAAGCTGATCCGCATTATACTCTAGCAGGATTACCAGTACCACGTCCAGCAAAAGCAGGAAGAACCCTTGAAGTACAATAGCTTGTCCCCAACCAAAAAGCTGTTCACTTTTTGCCGAGTTCTTAGAGCGTTCCTTCAGATAAACCCCTGACATGATATAGCCGAAGTCAAGCCCAATGTTCAGGTATAGTATAGTCTTATTCCAGCTGTGCAGGCGCACGCTTTCTGCCAGGGTACGTGTAACGGCATCATCAGAGAAGATAGTATGTAATGCAGCACCGGCTATAAGCAGGTTTACAACGTTCCAGTACAGGTTCATCTGGAAAAAGTATCTGCGCGCCCTCGTAGTGTTTGTTAGTTTAAAGCTGCTTAGTAAAATGTTCAGGATGGCCCACCCTCCTAATATCAGCATACCTACCCGGAGTACATTTTCCTGGTGCAGGTTAAAATTTGCAAGGGTGCTGCTTTGTGCCTGTGCAGCAAAACTAAAGGAGAGTAGTAGAGTTAACAGGTAAAAGAATTTTTTCATTGTGAAAGCTTGTTCTGCTAATATAGTGCTGTAACGGCACACAGCAGTTTATGGGCGTAGGAGAGCCTTTACTCCGGCATATTTAGTGGAATAAGACTGATTATAAATTAGTTTTGGATTGTGGTTTAGTGACTATATTGAAACCAATATTTACTTCGGGATAAATGGTTTTGTCACCAAGAGATTCATCAGACCGGTAAACAAGGTCCCAGTCGGTGCGGTTAATATTAAAGTTTGCCTTAGCCTTTAGTACACTGTCATCCATGGTAACCTTTGCCGGAAATGATATGCTTTTCGTTTTGTTTTTAAGCGTCAGGTTACCCGTAACCTGATGAGTCGGGTGTTTCACCCGTAGTGCATCATCAGCATTTCTTACTGCTTTTGCTTGAGTTTTGGTTTTAGTGCTATCATAAGGAGCTACTCCTGTCAGCTCAAACACAGCCGTAGGATACTTCTCAACATCAAAAAAATCAGGTGATCTTAAGTGCTTGGTAAGCTTTTCATTGCTGCTCTGATCTATCTTTTTATCTTCAGCGCGCATATTGGCCATGTCTATCACTATTCTGCCATCGGATAGCAGACCATTATTCATGTATAGTTCCCCTTCCTTTATCTTAAAATAGCCGTTGTGTCTGCCCGTCATTTTGGCTCCGATCCAGGTTATCTCACTTTTTGTTGTATCGATCTGAAAGGTTTCAGAGGGGGTGATTTTGTTTGTTTTATGAATTGCCTCTCCTACGTTTGCTGTGTCTGTTTTTACGGTCGTATCGCAGGAGCAAAAAGTGAAAAGGCATGCGAAAGCAGCAGAAGTTAAATGGGGTGATATGCGCAAATGTAGCTTGCTCATGTAGCTTGAGTTATATTAAGTAATGCAGCCTTCGATGGTAATTGCAATACGGTATATTGGTAAATTGGTGTGCTGATGATAGTTATATTGCTTAATTGTTTGTTTTACATTTCTGTTATGGCTCTGGCCTTTAGTACTAACGTCAGAATCCTATGCCTAAGTATACCTGTAGCACCCTAGGGTGTACGGCTAAGTCAGTATTCCCTGCATCATCCTGTTTTATAAGGTTTTCGAAGCTTAGGTTGTAACGGGCTCCAGCTATAAACCTGTTGAGTCTCCCTTCAAATCCAGCCGCAGCCCCATAATCAAACGTGTTGTAATCCATTAATCTCACTTCTTTTCCTTCCTCGGTTGCTGAGACCATGACATTTATCTGAGGTCCCAGGTGAAAACCTATATTCTCGTTAAGGTTAACCACCAGCAGGATTGGTACTTCCAGGTAATCGAACCTGAATACGGAATCTGACCGCTCATACCCTTTTCTGGAGTACAATAATTCAGTTCGTATGGCAAGACGTTTTTTCCAACCAATTTGAGCAAACACGCCCCCATGATAGCTTCTGTGGCCGCTGTAGTTTCCAAGAAGTTCTTCATCATCTCCGTAAATGCTGGAAAAGTTCAAGCCCGCCTTCACTCCGAATAAAGAGTTAAATAAACTAGCAGAAGTAGTGTCTGCAACCTGTACAGTTGTGTCACTTATTTGCGCTTGCCCTGCATAGGAGCCTAACAGGAGCAGTATTAGGAATATAATTTTTTTCATAGTTGTAGTATCATTGTTGTTCCTCAGCACTTAAGCCAGTACGGCTGCTACTAAACCTTGCCGATTGTACCTGTTATACTGCTTTTACGAAGTATACAGTTACTAAATCTTCACACACAGGCTCAATCTTGCATTTATACACTTGTTGCTGATTGTTAGTGTAGTACGGAATAAAAGCATTAACTGTGGCAGTTGGTAAATATTTTAGCACAGTTTGCTAATAAAATGCGATTATTTGGGATAGTATTATGAAAATATTGATATTTTTGATTTGTGATAACATAAATTTGGTAGTTGTTGGTGGATAACTGTTGGTAATTAACATAGTTATCCACACTTATCAACAGTCAAAAGCTAACTCCATCAATAGATTTAGAATTCTGAATATATTTATCCACTATGGTATAAACAGCTACTAATTATATTAGTTTTTGCACTGCTTCACGATACTTTAGTTCGTAGAAGGTTCAAAGTATTTCAGGAGAAAACCTGTGCTGAAGGTTTCTTGTTAACTTTGTGTTATGCTTAAAATTGCCTGGTCTGAAATTTTCGCACATAGCCTTCCGGAGGGGCATCGTTTCCCGATGGCAAAGTATGACCTGTTACCTGAGCAGTTGTTGTATGAGGGTACCATCACTGACAGTAATCTTTTTGCACCGGAACCGCTGCAGGAGAAATATATCTTAGATACACACGATGCTGGGTATTGGCAGCGATTAAACAGCTTACAGCTAAGTAAGTCTGAGATTCGTAAGACAGGTTTTCCCTTATCAAGGCAACTGATAAACCGTGAGGTGGTGATTATGAACGGCACCTTACAGGCAGCTGTGTTTGCTCTTGAATTTGGTGTTGGAATGAACATTGCAGGAGGTACCCATCATGCTTTCACTGACAGGGGAGAGGGGTTTTGCCTGCTCAACGATATTGCCATCGCGGCTAATTACCTGCTGAATCATAAAGGTATCAGAAAAGTGCTGGTAGTGGACCTGGACGTGCACCAGGGAAATGGTACCGCACAAATCTTCAAGGATGAGTCGAGGGTATTTACCTTCAGTATGCATGGCGGCCACAACTATCCGTTTCATAAGGAGCAGTCGGACCTGGATATTCCTTTAGAAGAGGGCACAGATGATAAGACGTACCTCAAGCTGCTGAATAACACTTTGCCGCGCCTGTTGGAGCAGGAGCAACCGGAATTTGTTTTTTTTCAGTCGGGTGTAGATGTGCTTGCAACAGACAAACTAGGAAGGCTGGGCATGACGATCGAAGGTTGTAAGGAGCGGGATAGGACGGTGCTGGAGTTGTGCCATAAAAATAAGCTGCCTGTTGCCGTTAGCATGGGAGGCGGCTACTCAAAGCAGATAGCACATATTGTAGAGGCTCATGCTAATACATTCAGGCTTGCACAGCAAATCTGGTTTTAAACAGTAGGATCGTTACTCTCTGGTACCAAGCTTATCAGAGCCTTTCTTTCGTCCGGGTATGATGCTCCGTAAAATGATGTAAACGATAGGAGCCAGTGCCAACACCAGTATAATGTATAATACAATTTTTAGTGCCTCCACAAAAAAGGAGATAACTACAGCTGAGATGGCAATAGACAGTGTAAACAGGAGCCAAAACCTGATATGATCTTTTTTCATACCTTTTTATACCTCAATACATATGGTTAGGTTGAGATCAGACAGCATCAGCTTTCTATTTGGTGAGGCACTAACGCTGTAGTTTTGTAAGGATAAGTTTTAGGGTATAATACAGCGCTGGCTGAAGTGCAGCAAGAGTTATAAGGAATATGGCAGGAGAAATTGGTAGCCTGGTCCAGGCAAAGTACAGAATAGGGGCCGCAACTATTACAGAGATAAGGTACACGTAGTTAATTCTATTCATGCTGTTGCTGGTTAGTTGCAGTACAATTTAACTATTTATTTAATATCAACTGCCACCGGAAAGCCCACATCCATCTTAAAGAATAATTATGGATGCCGGTTGTATGAATGAGGCGCTGCAGCTCCTCCCGCTTGAACGCCCGCCATACTGAAAGGGGGGCATCGTTCTTTACAAGTCGGGAGCCGGAAAAAGCTGCTGTAATATACTTGATGGAGTAATAAGCAAGCCAGTGCCGGTGCAGGTCATTTATTACTACAGCTATTCGTGCCTGCTGGTACAGTTGCCGGAACATTTGCACCAGTTGAGTATCTGTAAAGTGGTGGCAAAAAAGGCTGCAGACTATTATGTCGTACTTTTCTTCTGCAAAGGCCTCTGAAAAAACATTATGTTGAACGATGCTTATCTCGGGATAAGAAGCGCAGTGTTCTCTGGCATACTGCACCATGAAGTCATTTGCATCTATGCCCTCCAGTTCAACAGCTATCTTCTTCCGCCTTGCCCAATTAGCTATGCTTTTTAGTGTGTCGCCGCCACCGCAGCCAATATCGGCAATGCGTAAGGTGTGGTTCTCAGGCACCTGGAGCTGATCCAGCGCATCAAGTACTACTTTGTATCCGCCAAGCCAGTTGTTGATAACCTCCAGCTCCTCCATATTTTTTCGCAGCTCATCCCCCGACAAAGTCAGGTCGTCCATCAACTCAGGTTCGTTAGACCGTAGCTTTAGCATAGTGCACTTTTAACAGCATAGATTCAAGGGTAAGTCCGGGGCCGAAGGCAAAGCTTAATACTGGCTCGTCTTGCTCTTTTGAGGTAAGCGTTTCCATCAATGCCTTTAACACAAAAAGCACTGTGGCTGATGACATGTTCCCAAAGTCCCGGAGCACCTGATAGGCAAACCGGTTATCTTCACGAGTCATTCCTAATTCCTGCTCTATTACCTCCAGAATGCGTCTGCCGCCTGGGTGTATGGCAAAAAGGTTGATCTCGGATATTTTTGTCTTCAGTCCCTGCAGTAGCCGGTCTGTAAGCTCTTTGATGCCTTTCTTGATGAGATCAGGCACATAGGAGGAGAGGGTCATTTCGAAACCGGTGTCGCCAATGTGCCAGGCCATATCGCGTTTACCCGCTGGTGCCAGGTCGCAATGAAAAGACTGTAGTTCCAGGCAAACTTCCTGGCAAGGCTGCCCCTGCATTAACACAGCTGCGGCACCATCACCAAATAAGGCGTTGGATACCAGGTGATCCTGCTCGGCGTGTTTCTGAAAATGAATGGTGCAGATCTCTGTACAAACTAGCACCACCTTTGCTTCAGGATTTGATTTACAAATAGCGTCAGCCAGCTTTATGGCATTAAAAGCAGCGTAGCATCCCATAAAATTCACAGCGGTGCGTTGCACACAGGAAGAAAGGCTCAGGCGTTCCACCAACTCAATGTCCAGCCCGGGTGCATACATGCCCGTGCAGCTTACCGTGATCAGGTGCGTGAGGTCCTGTAAGTTGACAGAAGAGTTTTCAAGACAGCTGCGGACAGCGTCTTCAGAGAGATCAACAGCATGCTTCCTGTAAAGCTCCATGCGTTGCTGCACTGTCGGGAAAGGCTCCAGCGAAGGTGTGTTGGGGTAAAATGTAAAGTCTCCGTTTTCTCTTGTATAATCCTGCAGCACGCTATAACGCTGACCAATGCCAGATACTCTGTAAAGTGCCTTTAGCTTACGTGTGTCCTGTTCATCAAATTGTAGTGCCTTAGCCATGAAATCAGCTACCTGCATCTGTGGTATTTTGAAAGGTGGGTTTGCAGTGCCTATGGCGCAAATGTAGCTTTTCATGGTTTCGTCTGTTTTTCTTTACCTGTTACCGCTTCGGGCTTAACTAACAAAGAGCAGGCATAAAAGTTATAGTGGTAAGCAGTGCTGCAACAATGAGCAACGGGTATGGATTAAGTACGAAAGCAGCGGAAGAATAGATATATAGCAGTGCATTAGGCACATTAGAGTATTCATTTGTGCATCTGCTGTATTGAAGGGTACACAGTAAAGGGCGCTGCTTTTACATACGAACAGCAAGTGAAGGTAGTAACGATAAAATAAATAAGGGGTGAATAGCATAGCCTGCACATGCCACACGTAATGCAGCTATAAGGCCTCACAAACCACCTCTGAAAACGATTACATCATTTAGTTGTTAATAATGAACAAGATTATACCTTAAGTCCAAAAAGAAAGCTTAGAATTTAGTGAACACCACTTTTTTATAGTGTATAATACAAGAACAAATTAATATTACAGCCGTTCTTAATAAGTGGTACACCTTTTGTACCTTTGATTTAGAACGCTACGATATTTAACATATATATGAGAAAACTTATACTTACGCTATTTGCTTGTACTTCAGTGCTTTTAAGTCAGGCACAGGCCAGGAGCCCTGTAGTTGGTCAGGCCGGACCTGTTGACAAAGTGCAGGTACAGGAGCAGGAGGATGAGGAGATTGCAATTTACCCTAATCCTAGTAATGGCGTGTTTACCATTTCTGTTGCGAACCTCTCTGCAAAGAAGGCAGAGTTACGCATCATAAACGTTATCGGTAATGAGATATACCATGAAACGTTGACCCGAACAGAAGGTCAGTTTTCCAAAACCATAGACTTAAGCGGAAAAGCGAAAGGATTATATTATATTAAACTGGAAACTGACAGTTACAGCTCTGTACGCAGGGTAGTTATAAAATAAATTTTAAAAATTTGTGAAGAAGGCGGCTGTCAGAACAAGACAGTCGCTTTTTTTATACCCCACTTATCGCTTCTTTAACTTACTATTGCTGAACTGAAAAGCGACTTTCACTATATTTGCCCAGACAACCACCTAAATTTGTTATGCTTAAGATCACCTGCAAACTAAACTTGTTTATATGGTTTTTGCTTCTGTTTACTGCCTGCCAAAAACCTGGTACAACTTCACCTGTTGCTAGTTCTGAGCCACTTCATACGGTTGCCTTTGGGTCCTGTAATCGTGAGGATCTGCCGCAGTTGCTTTGGGCTGCTATAAATCAGAGCAATCCGGATGTGTGGGTGTGGTTAGGAGATAACATTTACGGTGACTCCGACACCATGGCGGTACTACAGCGCAAGTATAACATGGTACTACAGGAGCCGGGGTATCAGCAACTGCAGGCAAATGCAAAGGTTATTGGCGTATGGGATGATCATGACTATGGTAAAAATGATGCAGGCAAAGAGTATGAAATGAAAGAGGAGAGCGCTCAGCTTTTCTGGGACTTTATAGGAGAACCTGCCAATAGTCCGCGGCGGCAGCAGGAAGGCGTATACAGTTCTCATACATTCGGGCCGGATGAAAAGCAGGTAAAAGTAATTTTACTGGATAGCCGTTATCACCGCGATTCGCTCGCGCGCATTAACAAAGTTTACCAGGTTAATAGAACTGGTGACATACTAGGGGAGGAACAATGGGAGTGGCTTGAAAAAGAGCTTAAAAACAGCAAGGCTGAAATCAACATTATCGGTAATGGTATACAGATACTGCCGCAGGAACAGGTATTTGAGAAATGGGATAATTTTCCGGCTGCACGCAAACGCCTGTTAAATCTGATTGCCTCCTCTGGTGCGAAAGGGGTTATTCTGCTGAGCGGAGACCGCCATATTGCTGAGATATCAAAAACAACTGTTTCAGGTATGAGCTATCCGCTGTATGAGGTAACAAGCAGCGGTCTTACACATGTGTATAGCGGCAGTAATGTGGAGCCGAATAAATACCGTGTCGGGGTGTTGATAAAGCAGGTGAATTTTGGGGTGCTAAACTTTGACTGGAGCAATAATACTGTAAAGGTTGATATGCTGATAAAAGGCGAGGGAGGTGAAGTGCTGCTAAAGGAGACTGTTAGCTATCATTAACAACTGGCTTTCAAAAACGGTTTTACCCAAAGCAGGATAGCAGACGAGGTGCTGCCTAAAAAGTCATTGCGATGTAAAAGTCCCGGAGACCTATCAGGCTTAGCGTTTGATAGGTTTTCTTTTAAACTGGTCAGCTGACCAATTTCCTGTTAGACCTAGTTCTTTTCCGGGAGGATAGTTTTAGGTATATAACCTGTCATCGATATGGTATCTTTCCGGATTCTGGCACGCACAAAAATATTGTGTGATGTATCCAGAACCTGAATCTGTTGAGAAGTGTCGAAACTGGTAATTGATTTACTTTCGAAGGCGGGGCTGGCGTAAAGTTCTCCGCTGATCAGGGGTTGCGTAACCATGATCACATCAGCTGGCAGCGGAGCCTGCTCGCCTGTTTCACTGGCTACAGTAGCCTCAGAAGCATCCTGTTCAATTTCTTCATGGCTGCTATCCCTGCAAGAGGCGACAGACAGAAGCAAAACAGAAAGAAATGGTATTAAGAGTTTTCTCATCTGGGACACATATACATATGGTTCTATGTATATGCTAATACTTTAAATAATGTTACAACCGGGCAATTTAAGTTTTTGTGAGTCAGGTAATTTGTAGTGGCCCTGCCAGGAATCGAACCTGGATCTAGAGTTTAGGAAACTCCTATTCTATCCATTGAACTACAGGGCCGGATTGCCAGGTGCTAGAGGCAAATTTAAGCCAAATAAAGTATTGTGCAAAAGTAAAAAAGGCGATTAAACTTTATTCTGAAGGCCCATAATATAAAACTGCGATTCCGAAGGCAGTAACTGTGAGTACAAGGCCTACCATAAAGATTGTGTAGGAAACGCGCAGGATCTTATATTTCCGCCTGAGTACCTCCCCCAGGTAATATATGTCCGTGATCATATTGTTGTACAAAGACTTTTTATCGCGCATGATCTCGTGCATTCCATGCTGAAATTCCTCGAGCTCCAGGTTTGTAAAGTTTCCAAAGAAAAGCAGGTTTACCTTACGGCTGTTGATCCTATTTTTATTGAATGTAAAACTGGTTACCTCTGGCTGAGCTGAAATAATGGCAAACACAATGGAACCTAAGGTAGTAAGCAGCAGCAAGCCAATTGGTATGATAAGTGTGCGGTGTTGCGCAAACTCAGTCCCGGTAACAGATGTCTTTGCACTGAGGTATGTAATTACAACCGACAAGATAATCGCGTTGATACTGATCATCATGTTGGCCTTGTTGTCGGCCATGGCACTTAAGTCAAGGTGTGTGCGATAGGTGTTACGAAACATGGTTTCGATACCCCGCTTTGGCTGCGCCAGTGTTTCCCGGTGCTTTTTATCCGCCTTTTTCTTTTTCTTTACTTCCTTGCTTAAGCGATTTCGTTGCTCCTGTATGTTTAGCCCAAGCTGCCCTGCAAACTTTCGCTGCGCCTGATTGGTATGAAAAGTAGTCGTAAGCAGGAAGTCAATTTGAAACTGTGCCCACTCCCGGTCAGTAAAGAACTTCTCCTTAAATATCTCCCACTCCACGCGGAGTAGCTCTGCTGTACCAAAGAAAGTTTCTTTGCCAATGTTCGCCATATCGGCGTCTACCATAATCTCCTGCAGGAGCCCCTCAGGTTCCTGGTCGTGCTTGGTTGCTTTTATAAGTCCACTAATGCGGTCTATCCGTTCTTCCGGGTATTGCTGCTCTTGTAGCCAGTCTTTTGCGATATTTATACTTTCTTCCTCATGGCCTGTATAGGTATTTATGTAACCTGTGTCGTGGAACCAGGAGGCTAATAGCAGGTCCTGAAGCTCATCTTCAGGTATTTTGCTAAGTTTACCCAGATCTTCGGCTTCTGCAACTGTCTCGAAAGTATGTTTATAGTTATGGTATACAAGCTTTTTCGATAGTCTCCCCTTAAAAAGCTTGAAGACATATTCCCCGGCCTGTTTTACAATATTTGCGTCTTTCATAGTTGTTGTTTTCTGCGCTGGCATAAGGGAAATTCCCGGCACAGTTAAAATACAGTGTATGCGCTACACATGATGTTTGCGGTTACGTTGAAAACAGCTTTTTGTTAGTAAAATCCGTTATACTGGTAGTAGGTGTGCACCGCCTGGAGCATACAACTTAATACATTTTCATTACGTTTATGAAACCCGATCTTGCCGCAACCGTGGTATTGTGCAACATGCTGATCTGTGCTGCTAAAAAGTGCAGTCCCAGTGCCTCTGATATTGTAAATAAACATAAACAAAAGGCTCCCATCGGGCAAGACTGCTAAAGCTTTCGAGTTAACTATGATTAAAAACCTGCAGAAAAAACACCGGTTTTACCTGAAGTACCTTGGTCAGGTGTGTCTGATATTTCTGATGGTGGGGTGTGTATCCACAGAACCATACTACGGCAAAAATATACAGGATTGGGAGAGGGAAAAGCCTGATCCTGAAAATAAGCTTCTTTACACTGTGTTCCTGATTGGTGATGTAGGGGCACCTGATCTGGATGGAGAACCCTCCATGATCCTGATGCGGAAGCAAATGGAAGAGGCTGGTGCACAAAGTGCTACCATTTTTCTGGGAGACAATGTTTACCACAATGGTTTACCACCTGTAGGCCGATACGATCGCGAAATATCCGAGCAGCGTCTTAACGCTCAGCTGGACATTCTGAAAGGCTATGAAGGGGAGAAGTACATGATTCCGGGAAACCACGACTGGAACCACAGCGGCCGTGGTGGCGTCGATGCGGTTACGCGGGAGCAGCGTTATGTGAACGAATATCTCTCAGATGAAAACATTGTAGTGGGAGGAGACTTCTTTGTGCCCGGTGATGGTTGCCCAGGTCCTTATGAAGTGAAGATAAGCGATGACCTTGTACTAATAGCAATAGATTCTGAATGGTGGCTGCACCCGTTTGACAGACCATACGGAGATAACAGTAATTGTGGATCTGCAACAGAGCTGGATTTCCTGATAGAGATGGAGGACATCATCGAGAAGAACAGTGGCAGTGATATTGTGGTTGTAGGGCATCACCCTCTAATGACAAGGGGCAGCCATGGCGGCTTTTTCACGCTTCGGGATCACCTCTTCCCTTTTACCATGCTCCGCAAGTGGATGTATTTACCAATGCCAGTGATTGGCTCAATCTATCCCTTTGCCAGGAAATATGGGGGCATTCTGCAAGATATTCCGCACCCGCGTTATACAGCTCTTGTAGAAGGTTTAATGGGAATATTCACGAAGTATGATAACGTAGTTTATGCTGCAGGCCATGAGCATGGCCTTGAGTATTTCGAGTATCAGGATGTGCCGTTAATTGTCAGTGGGTCTGGCTGTAAAATTCAGTACTTAAACAATGGCGGTGACTATACAAAGTACCTTCAGTCCATAAAAGGCTTCGCAAAGCTCTTATACTATGAGAATGGAGAGGTGTGGACAGAGTTTTGGGTTCCGGAGGAAGGCGGAGAGGTAGGTAGAGTCACCTACAGAACACCGGTTTATACTAAAAAGCCACGTAAAGAAGAGCCCCCTATTGTAGATAGAACAGATTATGCTGACAGTACTATAACGCTTGCTGCCAACCCTGCATACAAAGCCTCCAGCTTTAGAAAAAAAATACTGGGAGACCATTACCGTACTGAATGGGCTACAGAGGTAGAGGTGCCGCTGCTTGACATGAAAAACGAACTGGGTGGGCTACGGCCTTATATGAAAGGTGGTGGTAAGCAAACGGCGACATTAAAAGTACGAAATCCGGATGCAAAAGAATATGTACTTCGTGCTGTAGACAAAGATCCTACCATGGCCTTGCCTATGTTCCTGCGGCAGACTGTTGCAAAAGACCTGCTGCAAGATCAAATATCAGCTCAACACCCTTATGGCGCCTTGATTGTTCCAAAGCTAGCTGATGCGGCAGGTGTATATCACACAAACCCTCGCTTGGTTTTTATTCCTGACACGCCTTACCTGCGGCAGTACAGAGACGAGTTTGGAAACACAGTTGCTTTTTTAGAGGAAGACGCAGACGAAAATCATGAAGAAATCGCAAGTCTTGGTTACGCAAAAAACCTTGTGGGTACCGACAAGGTGCTGGAGGAACTGGAGCAGGATAACGATAATGAGGTAGACCAGGAAGAGTATGTACGCGCGCGCCTGTTTGATATGCTTATCGGGGACTGGGACCGGCATGAAGGACAGTGGCGTTGGGTAGAGGAAAAGAAGGAAAATGACAAGGGAAAAGTTTACATACCTGTACCGGAAGACCGGGATCAGGCCTTCTTTAAAATAGATGGGATATTGCCCTGGTTAGCTACCCGCAAGTGGGGCGTAAGAAAAGTGCAGAACTTTGCCTTTGAATACCGGGATATTATCGGCTTGAACCTAAACGGACTCACCTTAGACCGTACTCTAACCTCCCGCATAACCCGTGAGGAATGGATGCGCATAGCAGAAGACATTAAAGCCAGCATAACGGATGAAGTGATACGGGAAGCCGTGAACACCTGGCCGGAAGAAATCCGGAAGATTTCCGGGGATGAGATTATTGCCAAGCTTCAGTCAAGAAGAGATAAGCTGCCGCAGGCTGCAAAAGAATATTTTGATTTTCTGGTACAGCACATTGATTTGTCTGGCAGTGACAAGCATGAGCGTTTTGAGATAAAGCGCCTGAACAACGAGGAACTGGAAGTGACAGTTTACAAACTGTCTAAGGAAGGGGAAATACTAGAGAAGATGTTTAGCCGCACCTTCTACACAAATGAGACCGAGGAGGTGCGGATTTATGGTATGGATGGAAAGGATGAATTCATCATCACCGGTGATGTGGATGAAAGTATCGTTGTGCGCATAATCGGAGGAGGAGATAGTGATAGAATTATTGACACCTCTCATGTAAGCGGCCTTAAAAAACACACTATTGTATACGACACCGAGGAAGGAAATGAGTTTAACTTCAGCTCCGAGACAAAAGACAAGACAGATGAGCAGGAGGAAGTCAATCTGTACGTTCGTGACAACTATAAAATACCATACCTGGGGCCAAGGCTTTCTGCAGAATATAACGTGGATGATGGGGTGTTTTTGGGTGCAGGTCTTTTGCTTCGAACGCACGGGTTCCGCAAAAATCCTTATGCTTCGGAGCACCTTCTGGAGACAAACTTTGCTTTTCTGACAAACTCATTCAATGTGCAGTACACTGGTGATGTACGCTATATTATGGGTAGGTGGAGCCTGGCTTTAGATGGTTTACTTGAAGGGCCACAATACCAGCGTAACTTTTATGGGCTAGGCAACTTTACGGATCAGGCTCCCGATTTGAGTGATAAGTTCTATCGGGTGCGCTACAGCCGTGTAGACCTCCGGGCTTCTATCTATAAAGACATCAGTTCATTTTTAAAGGTAGGGTTTGGCCCGACTTACGACCGTTTTGAAGTAGAGATGCCATCGCATGAGACATTCCTGCTGGAACAGGCAAGACAGGGAATTCTGCGGGAAGGTACTTATGATCCTGTAGAAGGTCAGTTTGAGGTACAACATTACGGAGGGGCAACAGCTTATGCTAACCTGGTGGTGCTTGGTGGTGGCAGCACAGTAGCAAACCCAGACATAGGTATGCGCTGGTCTAACCGCATCAGCTATAACCACCAGTTGGGAGGGGAGCAGCTAAGCTATACACGTGTTAGCTCAGAGTTTACTTTTTATATCAGTCCAAATTTCCCCTTCCAACTCACGTGGGCGGGCAGAATAGGTGGAGCACACAATTTTGGAGACTATCGCTTTTATCAAGCTAATACGTTGGGAGGCACAGAGAACCTTAGGGGTTACCGCCGTGCCCGCTTCTCCGGAACAAGTAGCATTTATGCCAATGGAGAAGCACGATTAGAGCTGTTTAACTTTAATATGTACCTGGCTCCGGGAAAATTTGGAGTGCTGGGCCTGTTAGATTTGGGGCGTGTCTACTACAAAGAAGACCCAAAACATACTTTCTTCCGTAGTTTACATACTGGTTATGGAGGAGGTATCTGGGTAGATGCCTTAAACAGTTCGGTAGTATCGCTTACGTATGCCGTTGGCGAAACTGATAAACTGTGGATGCTCAAATTTGGATTCTTCTTTTAGCCAATTAATGTACAATTGCGAGCGCCATCAACTCTGCTAACGCAGGAAAAGAAACTATGAAAAAACTATTTTTACTAGGGATAACATTTTGTCTGCTTTTTCCTTTATTCCCAAAAGTCTTAGCACAACCGCCAGAAATTGAGTCATTGGATTTGTATGCCTCACCAGGTGTACGTGGCATGGGTAAACCGCAAGGCGTAGTGATCAGGTATGAGCGCCTGCCTGATTTTGGTTTAGAATCTGAATCTGATGATCCCAGGCTAGGGGACGGAGAAGGACAAATAAGGCGGCACAATAAATTTGCCGTACGTGCTCTCGCCCCACTTTTAAATAAGCCCCAGACAAAGCTCATTCTTGGCTTCGAATATGAGTTAGAGGAGTTTAACTTCGAAGGACTGAACGAAACTTCCTACGATCTGTACCGTTACCTGGAGGATAAAAACTTAAAGAGTATTGGAGTGCAACTGGCCTATCTGCGCTCGATAAGTGAACGCAATTTTTACCTGATCCGCTTAAAGGGAGAACTAAATGGCGACTATACACAAGACAACATTAAAGTCTCTGATTACATTAAAGCTACTGTGGACGTGGCTTACGGCTGGAAAAAAACTCCTGACTACTCTATTGGTGTAGGCTTACAGTGGGGTTACACCTTTGGAAGGCAGAGAATTTTCCCTGGTATTTTGTACAACCGCACCTTCAATCCTAATTGGGGCATAGAGTCTATTTTCCCGGCTAATTTTAGACTGCGCTACAATGCTAATGAGAAAACCTTGTTCTATACAGGGTATCGTTTGGAAGGTGCTAGTTATAATATAATTGCTGACAGAACTGCCTTGGCAGAATTCGGAGAGATAGAGCTTCGCCGCACGGATATAAAAGGCTTGGTACGCATGGAACGTGAGATTTATGACTTTTTATGGTTTGCTGTAGAAAGCGGCTACCGAAGGTACTACAGGCACCGTATTTTTGACGAAATAGGCTCTACGGATGAGCTAATAACAAACGATCTTAAAGGTGCCGGCTATGTGGAAGTGCAGCTATTTCTTGTTCCGCCACGAAAATGGTCAGAACGTAGCAATTAAAAACATTAGAAATATTACCTCTTCAAACAGCGGGGCCAGCTACTACATAGCTGGCCCCGCTGTTTGAAGAGGTGTTTTTGTTGCTATTATACTTCGCAGGCTGGGTCTTTCCCCTCAGGCACCAGGTCGCGAAGAAACTCATAAGAGACATATTGAGACCGTACATTAGTAGGGGATTCCTGCTCGAAATAGCTGTTATCTACATTTCGGGCCTTTATGTCGTCAGATAGCTGAATATCGATGATTCCCCTAATCTCCTTGATTAAGTCAGGTTGCAGTAGCGGGAAAGCCACTTCTATGCGGCGATTCAGGTTTCGTGTCATCCAGTCGGCAGACGCTATATAGTATTTCTCTTCTCCGTTGTTATGGAAGATGTAAACACGTGCATGCTCCAGGTAGCGGTCCACTATACTGCGCACTGTTATGTTTTCGCTTATACCTTTTACGCCTGGCTGTAAGCAGCAAATGCCCCGCACCAGTAAGTCTATTTTCACACCTGCCTGGCTCGCCGTATAAAGTTTCTTGATCATGCGCTCATCCTGCAGTGCATTCATCTTAAGAATCATCCGGGCAGGCAAGCCTTTTTTAGCATTCTTTATCTCTGTGTCAATCATTTTCACAAAGCTCTGGCGCATGTTGATCGGTGCCACCAACAGGTGCTTAAACTCCTTGTCGGGTTGCCGGTCAATGAAGAACTCAAATACCTGCTCCATGTCTTTCGTAAGCCTTGGGTCTGATGTGAACAGGGCATGGTCAGCGTAAATTTTTGAAGTATCCTCGTTATAGTTACCTGTGCTTAAATAGGCATAGTTTACCAGTCTTCCTTTCTCGTTTCGGGTGATCAGCCCTAACTTGGAGTGAACTTTAAGATCAGGGAGGCCGAAAATTACGTTGGCACCTGCCTTTTGTAGCTTACCTGCCCAGAAAATGTTAGATTCCTCATCAAAACGCGCTTTTAGCTCCACAACCACCGTTACCAGCTTACCGTTTTTAGCTGCTTTTACTAAGGCTTTGGCAATGGCAGATTTGTTGGCAACCCGGTACAAAGTTGCACTCATAGCCGTTACTTTCGGATCAACAGCAGCCTGGTTAAACAGGCGCAGCACATAATCAAAGGATTGGTAAGGATAGTGTACCAGGTAATCCTTCTTTTTCATGGCCTCCAGCATACTTGGCTCCTTTTCCAGCTGAGGGTGCACCAGCGTAGGCTGCGGGGTGTACTTCAGGTCAGGAAGGTTAAAATCAGGGAAATCAAAAAAGTCCCGGAAGTTGTGGTATTTGCTGCCCTCCACCAGTTCTTCTTCTGTGATGGCGGTATGCTTCATCATCCTTTCCAGTAATTCCTGAGGCGTTTCAGGATCATACAGGAGACGGGCAGGGTAGCCAGTTTCTCTTTTTTTAAGGCTCTTTCTGATCTTAGCCATAAGATTACCCGATACCTCTTCCTCTATATCTAATTCAGCATCCCTGGATACCTTAACAGCATGCGCATGAAATGTGGTGTAGTCCGGGAACATTAATGGCAGGCAGAACCTTATTACATCGTCTATAAACATCACATGGCGATGCCCTTTAACAGTAGGGAGCTTTACAAAGCGACTGCCGTGCTTTTTAGTTGGTATCTCCAGCATGCCGAAGCGCTGTGGCTTACAATCTTTGTTCTTCTTTGGGTCAAGCATCTGGACCCCTAAATAAACTGTCTGGTCTTTCAGGAACAGGTGTGTTTCTGTTTCATCGAGTATAATAGGTAATAATAGAGGTTCGAGGGTTTCTTTAAAGTAGTTCTTTACCCAGGTCTGCTGCGTCTTATTCAGGTCGTGCTCGGTTAGCAGGTGAATATCGTGCTCACGCAAGTCAGCAAGTATGCCATCCCGGAACACCTTCCCAAACTCCTCCTGCTGCCTGCGCACCTCCTGTATTACCAGGTCCAGCGTTTCAGAAGGTTCTTCATCAAGCTTTTTCCGGGTCTTCTTCTTTAGTTTAATCAGGCGCTTCATGGTGGCAACCCGTACTTTAAAATACTCATCCAGGTTAGATGAGAAAATAGCCATAAACTTTATGCGCTCCAGCAAGGGTACGCGTTTATCTTTTGCCTCCTGCAGCACTCTATAGTTGAAAGCTAGCCAACTAAGCTCCCGGTTGATAAGGGGAAATTCCGGAGAGGTTTTCTGCTCTTTCTTTTGCTCTTTTTCCATCTTTTTTGCGTGTGTGCCTCCAACTGCCTCATCTACCTTTGTAGTAAGTCTGGTGTTATTTAGAAAGAGGCAACGGTAGTTATTTGTAGTTTTTAGGGAAGTCGTAAAACAGCAGTGTTGCGTTGTTTCTGCTGATGTCGTACCAGCTATCGCACTTAAACTCCAGTGCAACGACGCCTGTGGTGGGTAAACTGGCTACATGATCCGGGGTAAGTGTGTTAGCAAAGTCGGAAATAGCTTCGTTATGCCCCACCAGCATCAGGTACTGCACCTCTGCTGGAGCAGATTGTACTATCTCCAACAGTTCTTCCTTGCCTGCTCCGTATATTTCTTCTTTCACAACAATATCATCTGCATCATAGTCCATCTCTTTGCCTACTAGCGTAGCCGTAGAGATAGCCCTTACTGCGGAACTGGACATAATCATGTTGGGCTTCACACCTCTTGAGTGTAGCTCCTGGCCTATTAATTCAGCATCATTACGGCCGCGCTTGTTTAGAGGGCGATCATGGTCGCTCAGTTCTTCGAACTCCCAACTCGATTTAGCGTGCCTGAGGATATATAGCGTCTTCATATTGTTTTGGTTTCGTAGCCACCGTTATTACAGAAATGACAACAACAGTAGCTTTGCTAATTACTGAAACTATGGGTAATTGGTTGTGCCGGCAGGGGTGAACGGCTCTGCCTAGGAAGAGAAATAAAAAAGGAGCCGTTTACCTGCGACTCCTCTTAAAACAGAAAGATTAAACATTAAACATTGTTCGGATACCGTTCATAGTGTATTTCAGATACTCTTCTTAGCAGCTCCTCACGCAGTTCCTCTATGTTCAGCTTATTTGTGGCGGATATAAAAAGAGCCGGGGCATGTTCTTTTGCCATATAAGTGGCTTTCAGATCATCGATAGACGGGCGAACGTCTGCTCCTTCGTCTTTAAGCTCCTGTTCACGCTGCTCCAGGTATTGGTCTATTTTATTGAATACCAGCAGTACAGGCTTATCAGCAGCATTTATATCCTTTAGTGTCTCGTTCACTACGGCGATATGATCTTCGAAAGAAGGGTGTGATACATCCACTACATGCATCAGCAGATCTGCCTCACGTATTTCATCCAGCGTGGATTTAAATGATTCGATCAGCTTGGTTGGCAGTTTACGGATGAACCCTACCGTATCAGAAAGCAGGAAGGGCACATTTTCGAACACTACTTTGCGGACAGTAGCGTCTACGGTTGCGAATAGCTTATTTTCTGCAAACACCTCGGATTTGGAGAGCAGGTTCATGATCGTGGACTTACCTACGTTGGTATAACCAACCAAAGCTACCCGCACAACGCCGGCACGTGCCTTCCGTTGTTCAAAATTCTGCTTTTCAAACTTCTTTAAACGCTCGCGCAGCAAAGAGATCTTGTCGCGCACAATACGACGGTCAGTCTCGATTTCCGTTTCACCTGGTCCTTTCATACCGATACCACCTTTTTGCTTGGAAAGGTGCGTCCAGAGGTTTGTAAGGCGGGGAAGCAGGTATTGGTACTGCGCCATTTCAACCTGGGCATGTGCCTGGGCAGTTTTGGCACGCAAGGCAAATATGTCTAGTATCAGCAAGCTGCGGTCTACTATCTTCACCTGCAGTTCACGCTCGATGTTACGGACCTGGGAAGGGCTGAGGTCATCATCAAAGATGACCATGTCAGTAGCATGTTCCTGTATAAAGGCCTTGATCTCTTCCAGCTTACCACTTCCGACAAAAGTGGCTCTGTCTGGCTTGTCCAGTTTCTGGATGAAGCGCTTTACTGTTTCTGCTCCGGCAGTTTCAGTTAAAAAAGCAAGCTCATCGAGGTACTCGTTGGTTTGCTCATCGGTTTGGCGGTAGCCGGGTACGGCCACAAGTACGGCGGTCTCGCGTGGTTTGGCGGTCTCGTAATATTTCTTTTTACCCATTATTTATTTTTAAGCGTCATGGTATAGGCCGCAAGTGCCTCAGCTTCCTGTTCGGTTAGCTGTTCATTGAAGCCAGGCATCAGGCCGCGGCCGTTCTCGATTACGTTTATACGTTCCTTCAGGCTTAAGTTGCTAATTGTAAGCCTGGCGGCACCGCCTAAACCTTTTGTTCCGTCAGTGCCGTGGCAGGTAGCACATACCTGCGTATAGATTGCTTTTGCATTGGTTAACTGTGCCTCATTCATGGAAGAAATTATCTCCTCCGGAGCACCTGCGTCTGAAATTACGGGAGCACCTGTTTCTGGTGTTTCACCTGGCACTGGTGCAGTCGTGGTGTTTCGAACAGGGCCAGGTTGCTGCATGGTCAGGCTTTTAGTTTCTGCCACTCCATATACGTAAAGGAAAATAAGCAGTGCCAGGATAGTAAGTAACTTGCTGTGGCGCCTGAGTCCGACAATCCCTATAGGGATAGCCAAAAGCACCAGTATCACCTTTGTAATTAACCAGCCTGGCATTCCATTGTACAGGTACAGCAGATAGCCGCCGCTAACCAAAATAAGGATGCCAAAAACCGCATCCAGGGCTTTAGTATAGCGCTTTGCCTTCTCAAGTTGCTTGTGCTTGTTCAGGAATAACAGGATTGCCTTCGCTGTGAAAAGAATCAGGAACAGGATAACTACTAATACATGCGTGTGCAGCGCTGTGACCGTTTCTTGCATTTTTTCTTAGGGTGCCTTGTAGTGTTTGAAAAATACAGACGCAATTTACTTTAAAATTTCTGATGCCACCTCTTAAGTATAGAACTTAGAAAGTTGAGCTAAAGAATTGTATCTTTGTTTGCCAGACAGCACCTATGCGCATCGCCATTGTTATAAACACCTCCTGGAATATTTTTAACTTTCGGTTAAGCCTGATCAGGGCTTTGCTGGCAGAAGGGCACGAAGTAGTGGCGATTGCACCGCAGGATGTTTACTCAGAAAAATTGATTGCTGCTGGCTGTAAGTTTGTACCTGTGAGAATGGAAAAGGGAACAAACCCTTTCACAGACCTGCTACTGATAAGCCGCCTCTACAAAACATACAAGCGCGTAAAGCCGGATGTGGTGCTGCACTATACCATCAAGCCCAACATATACGGGGCCATTGCGGCGCACTGGGCAAGTATACCTGCTATTAATAATGTGTCGGGGCTGGGTACGGTTTTTATTACCAAAGACTATATTTCTGGTATCGCTCTTAAGTTGTACAAGTTCTCTTTTCGCTTTCCTGCAAAAGTCTTTTTCCAGAACCAGGATGACCGGCGCTTATTTCTGCGCAACAAACTGGTAAGTGCCGGCAAAACAGAAGTGCTTCCGGGGTCAGGGATTAACCTGCAGGAGTTCCTGCCAGCAGATCAGTTTAAGCGGAACAAGCGATTTACCTTCCTGATGGTGGCGAGGGTGCTCTATGATAAGGGTATTGTGGAGTTTGTAAAAGCAAGCAAGCTGATTCAGGAGAAGTACCCACATGTAAAGTGCCAGTTGCTGGGCCAGGTAGATGAGCGGAGCCGCTCCGGCATCAAGCAGCAGAAACTGCAGGAGTGGCTTGCGACAGGCGTGATCGAATACTTGGGTGCCACTGACGATGTAGCTAGTGTAATAGCTGGTGCAGATTGCGTGGTGCTGCCATCGTACCGCGAAGGTACTCCCCGGACTTTACTGGAGGCCGCTGCGATGGCAAAGCCGATTGTAGCCACAAATGTGCCGGGCTGCCGTGAGGTGGTGCAGGATGGGGTAAATGGGCTGCTCTGCCGTGTACGGAATGCGAAAAATCTGGCAGAGAAGATGATGCAAATGCTTCAGCTAAGCGACAAGGAACTGGAGCAGATGGGGCAATCCAGCAGACAAGTAGCTGTCACCCGTTTTGATGATCGCATCGTGATTCAAAAATACCTGCAGGCTATAGAGGAGGTGGGGAATCAGGTGATCGTGTAGTATTGAATGAGTGGTTGAGTGAATTAGTGAATGGTGTTGAGATCAGATGCGTTGTTCTTATCTTACTTATTAAAGCGGTTTTAAAAACATAAAATATATTTTCATAAAGAGTAAATGGATCATAAGCTTTTCCATATTAAAGGCCTGATAGAGTTCATGCCGCGTGTGTTCAGAGATGACAGGGGATATTTTTTAGAAACCTACAGTGAGAAGTGGTTTGCCCCTTTTGGCATACAGCCCAACTTTGTACAGGATAACCAGTCGGTGTCTACAAAAGGGGTTCTACGCGGACTGCACTTTCAGAAGCCGCCGCACGCGCAGGGAAAACTGGTAAGAGTAAGCACTGGTAAAGCTCTTGATGTGGCAGTGGACCTTCGCAAAGACTCCCCGACTTTCGGGCAGCATATAGCTTGTGTGTTGGATGCTGAGAAGCAGAACCTGTTTTACATACCGGAAGGCTTTGCGCATGGCTTTGTTGCGCTGGAAGACAACACTACCTTCCTGTATAAATGCACAGACTTTTATGAGCCTTCAGCAGAGGGAGGTATACTTTGGAACGATCCTTCACTTGGCATTGACTGGGGAGTTGACGAGCCGTTAGTGTCTCCGAAGGATGAGGTACTGCCGGTGCTGAAGCACTTTGATTCTCCGTTTTAAGAAGGTTAAACGTATAAACACAAAAGCCGGAAGCATTGATGCTTCCGGCTTTTGTGTTTATGAATTACATACTGAGAGTTATACTGGAATAACTCACTTTCCTTATTAGCCGAATTTTTACAGTACATCAAGCAGCGTTTCCAAGCCCATACCTCTGGAGCCCTTTACCAGCACATAGCTATCCGACACCGGGTGGTCATGTAGCCACTGCTGTAGCTCTGGCTTCGTCTCAAAGTATAAAAAGTCGCTATTTATCTCTGCAGCATACTTCATGTCTTTTCCGCAGAGCAGTACCCTGTCTATGGGTTGAGAAGCCACTACCTCGCCTAATGCTTTATGCTCGGCGGCGCTTTCTGTACCCATCTCAAACATATCACCCAGTATAACCACCTTATGTGTTGCTGTCATGCTTCCGAAGTTGCGCACGGCGGCAGCCATAGAAGTTGGGTTGGCGTTGTAGGCATCTAGTAAAATAGTGTTACTGCCCTTGTGCACCACCTGCGAACGGTTGTTTACCGGGCTGTAGTTGGCAATGGCTTCGTTGGCTTTAGCTAGCGGCACGCCAAAGTATTTACCGATACAGGCAGCTGCAGCCATATTTTCGTAGTTATAGCTACCCACCAGCTGCGTTTTTACCACGTTTCCTTCTTCATCTTTATACACCACAAATGGTGAGGCCTCCAGTAACTCAGAGTGGTAGTAATCTCTCGGGGAAGGGTAAGTTACTTTGTTTTCAATGCGGCGGCTCATGCGCATCAGGTGTTCATTGCCGGTATTTATAAAAACAGTGCCTTTGTGGTTATCCAAATGCACATAGAGTTCGCTTTTACCTCTGGCAACTCCCTCCAGACTACCAAAACCCTCCAGGTGCGCTTTACCGATGTTGGTGATCATGCCGTGGGTTGGCAGGGCAATGCTGCTGAGTAAGGCAATTTCGCCGATATGGTTGGCTCCCATCTCGATGATCGCCATTTCGTGCTCCGGCTTAATGCGCAGCAGCGTGAGCGGCACCCCGATGTGGTTGTTCAGGTTGCCCTGTGTGTACAGCGTGTTGAACTTTTGGCTAAGCACAGCATAGATCAACTCTTTGGTAGTGGTTTTGCCGTTGCTGCCCGTAATGCCAATCACGGGTATGCTTAGTTGTTTGCGATGGTGGCGCGCCAGGTCCTGTAGCGTTTGCAGCGTATCCTCTACCACAAACACATTATCAGAGGCCATAGCCGGATCATCTACCACGGCATACTTCGCACCTTTTTCCAGCGCCATTTCGGCAAACTTAGCACCTTTGAAGTTAGGGCCGTTCAGGGCAAAAAACATACTTTGCTCCTGGTCCGCACGAGAGTCGGTGCTCACATGGCGGCACTCCAGGTATTTTTGGTACAGAAATTCAATGCTGTTCGGCATAAAACGCGTATTTTTATATCTAATATGCTATTACGCAGGCAAATTACGTTATGATATCAACCCGCCTTTGTGTGGCAATATACATCCAAAACAGCAAATTAGGTAAACAAAGCTCTTTCCATCTGATTATATGTAAGTGTGCTAGCCTACATTAGAATTCGCCTTAACCCATAATATGAGATTACTCCTTACACTGCTATTACTGCTTTTGCCTTTGGTGCAGGCCTTAGCCCAGGAAGCTGATAAATTAGCTTTCCGGTTCCGTAACGATGTGCCTGTCTCTACAGCAACAGGAAAGTTAGCCAGCCCCTGGAGCGGGGGGCTTAACACGCCGCAGTTCTCTACCATTGACCTGAACAAGGACGGACAACAGGATCTCTTTATTTTCGATAGGCAGCTGAAGAAGGTCTTTGCCTGGCTGGCTGTGCAGCAAAACGGCCAGTTGAAGTATACTTACGCACCGGACTATGAGGTGTTCTTCCCCGCAGACCTGGAGCACTGGGTACTGCTGCGCGATTATAACTGTGATGGACTGAAAGATATCTTTACCAGCACTCCCTTGGGTATCCGTGTGTTTAAGCAGGAACCGGCAACTGGCGGGAAGCTGAAATTCACCTTGGCTGAGGAAGTGCTGCTGTACAACAGTAACAACGTAAACATACAAATGAACGGCGCAGATATCCCGGCCATTACAGACACTGACGGTGACGGTGACCTGGATATTTTGGTATCAGAATTCTCCCGTGGAAACACCATGGAGTTTTACCGCAACACACAGGCTGAGCAAGGGCTGGCGTGCGGTTCTTTAAAATTTGTGCAGCAAACAAATTGGTGGGGCCGCATTACAGAGTGTGAAGGCTGTAATAACTATTTGTTTAGTGCCCATTGCCGTGTAGCTGCTCCCCAGCATACAGGCCATGACGGTTCTTCGCTCCTGCTTATAGATGTAGATGCCGACGGTGACAAAGATCTGATATCAGGAGCCGTGCAGTGCGAGAGTCTGGTGCTGATGGAGAACAAGGGCAACAGCGGAGATGCACTAATGACAGGGTTTACCCCAGCTTTTCCGGCTGCCAGACCTGCAACTTTTCGGGTATACCCTGCTGCATATTATGAAGATGTAACTTTCGACGGTGTCCCTGACTTGCTTGTGGCGCCACAGGCTACGCAGGACCTTCATGACATCAATTTTCAGAACTCTACCTGGCTTTACAGAAATACAGGGGCTGTAGACAAGCCAAACTTCAATTTTGTACAGAATGATTTTCTGCAAGGGCAGATGATTGATTTAAGCGAAGGGGCTTACCCGGCTTTTGGAGATTTAGATGCTGATGGCGATCTGGATCTCTTAGTTGGTAACGCAGTGTCTTTCTCAGGCAACCTGTATAGTGCCTCCATCAGCTTTTACCGCAATACAGGTACTGTGACGGCGCCAGCTTATGAACTAGTGACGGATGATTACCTGGGACTAAAAAACAGGCAGCTTTTTAGTATAAAGCCTGCTTTCGCAGATATAAATGGTAATGGTTTAACTGACATGGTGCTGACGTACAAAGAGAAAAGCGCAGGTACTAACCGGGTAAGCTATATTCCGAACAAGTCTGCAAAAGGACAGGCTGCAAAGTATGACTTTGCCAATGTGCAGATCGTGCAGAATTTGCCAGACGGCGCTTCTCCTGCCTTTGCTGATGTGGATAATGATAGCGACTTAGATATGCTGGTAGGCATGCCTGATGGGAGCATGTCCTTTTACAGGAATTCAGGAAGCATCTCTACACCAAATTATGTTCTGGAGAACAGTAGTCTGGGTGGGTTGGGCTTTAATCCTGCTGGTAGAATGCTCCATCCAACGGTCGCTGATGTAAATGGAGATGGTCGTCCTGACTTACTTACAGTAGACAACAGCGGTATAATGCGTATTTACCTGAACTTCACGCAACAGTTGAACGGGGTGTTTACGGCAGAAACGCAACTCATCGAAAATGACCTGACACAGGAACTGCAGGCAAGCAGATTTGGCAAAGGAGCTAGTATAGCTGTGGCTCCTTTGGGCGGTGAGGATAAGCTTTTTACGGCTATCGGTTCTTTGGGAGGGGGAGTATACCTGTTGGAGCAAACCTCTGGCAACATGGCTGTGCCCTCTGATCCGGAAGCAGGATTAAGGCTGGAAGTGTATCCTAATCCTGTTGCTAAAACAGAACGAGGAACTGTTTCTGTTTTAGCACAAGAACCAGTTCAATTAAACGTGTATGATGTAATTGGCCGCCAGGTAGCTAAAATAGGTACTTACAGCCGCAGCCATAGTGTATCGCTTCGTAATTTAGAGTCAGGTGTATACATCATCAGGGCTACCACGCAAACCGGGGCAAAGGCTTCTGCGAAACTGGTTGTGTACTAATGCAGGCTTTCCTCTTTATAGATCTTACAACACCGGCTTCTTATCATCAGCCGGTGCTGGAGCGAGTTAAGGCAGTCTTACCCAAAGTATCGGTCTTGGATTTAGACGCTGAGTCTGATGAGATGATGCAGCACTATGCTTTGCGCTTACTTCGAAATTCCGGAAAGCTGGTTGTATGTATTAAGGCTGATGAAGGAGTTACAGAAATAGCTGTACTCATGCCCTTTTTAGAAGAGCTTTTTCAGGAGAATCCAGACAGGCTGGTTTTGCTGCTTGGGCACCATACAAGGCTAAGTCGCATGTTCGAAGCAAGGCCAGAGGTAAACTTTAAGGTAGTGGGAGAGGGGGAAGTGGTGGAGGAAACAGAGAAGTTTCTGCATAGCTATTAACCTGCCCTTCTTTACAATGAAGGGCAGGTGCATGACAAACCTGTTCTAAAACTGAAGAAGTGTGGCTTAAGCTTATAAACTAAATGCATCCGCATCCAAATGTGCCGGGAAAGCTTCTCTGAAATCCTTCAGCTCCTTTTTGCTCAACGTTATAGTGTGGATTCCTTCCACCTCACTGGTTTCCAGTAACTGGTAACCTTTAGGGTGAATGATGGCGGAGTCGCCGGAGTAGGGATGGCTGCTCCCATCAGTGCCTACACGATTCACGCCCGCCACATAGGCCAGGTTTTCAATGGCGCGGGCCTGCAGTAAAGTACGCCAGGCCTGGTTACGTGCTTTAGGCCAGTTTGCCACATATAGCAGCAGGTCATAAGCATTGTCTTTGTTTCGGCTCCACACCGGAAAGCGCAGATCGTAGCACACTAACGGGCAGATGTTCCATCCTTTTAATTCAACCAAAAGCTTCTCTTTTCCGGCAGTATAAGTATGGTGTTCCTTTGCCATCCGGAAGAGGTGCCTTTTATCATACTTTTCATAGCTTCCGTCGGGCCTCACCCAGTACAGGCGGTTGTAATATTTTTCGGCTTCCTTCACAATCACACTGCCCGTTAACACAGCCTGTTGTCTCTGTGCTTCCTCCTGCATCCACCTTAGCGTAGATCCATCTGCTTCTTCTGCTAACTCCGGAGCATTCATGCTGAAGCCGGTGGTAAACATTTCCGGCAAAACGATCAGGTCTGTCTTAGGTGCAGTTGCAGCCAGTTTTTCAGAGAACATTTTTCTGTTAGCCACGGCATCCTGCCAGTATAGTTCTGTTTGTACGATGGTGATGCGTAAGTCCATACTTGTTGCTGAAATAATGAATTAAAACTTCGGATAAAGAATGATAAGCTAAACGCTAAAGCTTCGCCAGCTTCTCACCGGCTTTTCTAAGTGTTTCTTCACTTTTCGCAAAGCAGAAACGGAGGAACTTGTTGTCCGTTTTATCATGGTAGAAAGCTGACACAGGAATAGCTGCCACGCCCGTTTCCTTTGTCAGGCGTTTGGCAAAATCCTGATCATGCTCATCAGATATGCTGCTGTACTTTGCCAGCTGAAAATAGGTGCCTGAAGATGGTATAACTTCAAAGCGCGTTTGCTTTAGCTGTTCAATAAAAAAATCACGTTTTGCCTGGTAGAAGTATGGTAGCTCCAGGTAATGGCTTTCTTCATCCATAAAATCGGCAATGGCTAGCTGAAGCGGAGTAACAGCACAAAATGTTATGAACTGGTGCATCTTGCGCAATTCAGCGGTAAGCCGGGCAGGAGCAACAGCATAGCCTGTCTTCCAGCCGGTGGTATGGTAGGTTTTTCCAAAGGACGAGATTACAAAACTGCGTTCCCGCAGCTGGGCGTTTTGCAGGGCGCTGTAATGCACGTTTTCATCAAATACCATATGCTCATATACCTCATCGCTGATTATCAGTATGTCTGTGTCTTTAATAAGTTTGGCAAGCGTATTCATATCCTGTTGGGTCATCACAGCACCTGTCGGGTTGTGCGGCGTGTTAATGATGATCAGGCGGGTACGTGACGTGATGCTGCGCTTTACCCGGTCCCAATCAACGCTGAAGTCTGGCAGCATTAGCGGGACATATACCGGAAGGCCACCACAAAGCCGGATAACTGGTGCGTAGGAATCGTAGCAGGGCTCCAGTACAATTACTTCGTCTCCGGGCTTAACTACTGCGGTGATGGCTGCATTAAGTGCCTCTGTTGCCCCTGCTGTTACTGTTATTTCCGTTTCGGGGTCAGGGAGGTAGCCATACATTTTTTCTGTTTTCACACTGATCTTCTCCCGCAATTTCAGCACCCCAGGCATCGGAGCATATTGGTTAAAGCCCTCGTGCATGTATTGTGTTACCAGGTTTATCAAAGGCTCCGGGCAGTTAAAATCAGGGAACCCCTGCGACAGGTTTATTGCTTTATGTTCGTTTGCCAAGCCAGACATAATGGTAAAGATGCTGGTGCCGACATCAGGCAGTTTGCTGTGGGGATAGTTCATCATAGTTTACTTTATAGGAGCTAATTGAAGTTACAGCCTTAGGTCCGGTTAAGCAAATCTTTTACGAGTTGTTGCAGAACTGGTACGGCGTCTGCCTCAAACCATGAGTTTCTCCGTAGCCAGAAATGGTTCAGAGGAGAAGGGTGAGGCATCGGCATATAATCAGGTAAATACTCGTGCCAGTTACTTACTGTTTCGGTTAAGGTAGGTTTAGCAGCTTTACCTAAGAAAAAATCCTGGGCATATTTTCCGACAAGCAGGGTGAGCTTTATGTTGGGGAGAAGATGTAGCAGTTGCTGGTGCCAGTGCTGTGCACACTCCGGCCGTGGGGGTAAATCTCCGCTTTTGCCTTTACCCGGGTAGCAGAAGCCCATGGGTACAATGGCTACTTTCGAGGCATCGTAAAAAACTTCAGCATCCATATCCAGCCATTCCCGCAGTCTTTTGCCGCTCTGGTCGTTCCAGGGAATACCGCTTGCATGTACTTTAGTGCCAGGGGCTTGTCCTACAATTAGGAGTTTTGCACTGGTGCTAGCCGCCAATACCGGGCGTGGACCCAGTGGCAGGTGCTCTTCGCAAATGCGGCAGGCCCGAACTTGCTGCAACAAACTTTCCAGTGCTTCCATAGTATAGTAGTAGTACCACAAAGGTACAAAGTATACCGCAAGAGTGGCGGCAATTATCGGGTAGAAAGTAAAATGCAATGCGTCAGTATTGGAAATTCTGGTTAATAGTTTTAATGGCATACTGTTTCCATCCTGCAGTGCAGGCACAGGAATCAGCAGTTTATAAAAACGCTTTTACGGTGAAGTTCTTCGGGCTTTCCATGCATCTTAAAGAGAGTCCTTACCCTGAAATATTTCCTAACAGGTTAGATGAAAAAGGCTATGCCACTTTCAACTATGGCGGCATTGCTGGGTATGAACGTTTTATTGTGCGTGATGCGATAAGTGTGCGGGTAGAGCAGGGACTGTATGCAGATTGTGCAGGCGAGCTGGCAGGCTTTACGCATTTGGGTTGGCGGGGCATTATCTTCCGAAGGAACCGGCACTCCTTAAACGGAGGATTTGGACCTACCTTAGTTTACCGGCAAGACTGGAACAAGATAGAAGGGTACAAGGATGATGGTTACTTTAACAGAAGTGGTGAGTGGCAGTATAAGTTCTACTGGTACGGAGGGGAGTTCGAATACAACTATAAACTTAATGAAAGTACTGACCTCTCGGTGAACCTGGTACCTGGGTTGCCGGAGTTGGTATCACTGGGAGTAGGGGTACGAAAGCATTTTTAGGTTTGATAAAAATAGCAGAGGGCCGGAAGAAAAAACTCCGGCCCTCTGCTATGGGAAAATAATTCTAGCGGTTGCGCTCATTCCAATACTCATCACGCGGGTCACGACTGCGACGGCGAGATTTAGGGTGTGGCATGAGTGGATCTTCATACCAGCGGTCTTCTACACGCTGGTTACTGCTGTCGAAGTGTACATCGCGTTGGCGCCATAAAGGATCCTGGGAGTGTTTATCCGGATGCCGTTGCTGGTGCTCATGGTGCCGTTGCTGGTACTGCCTGTTTTGCTGGTTTGGTAGCCAGTCCTCTTTGTGAAACCGGCCCTGATCTTCGAACCTCCCTACATCTTCTGAGTGCCAGTCATGCTGGTGGTTCAGGTGAATGTATGGATTAGGTTCGCCCCAGCGGCTTCTGAAATCATTAAAATTTTGATCATGATGATGGCGGGGATGCTGCTCTCTTCTGTTTCGCAGGTTATTGTGATGAGGATGCCTTGGGTCGTGTTCGTCGTGATGCATGTTATATCTTTTAAGTGTGACAATCAATTCCTGTTTAGCTCATACTTAGATGTACGCTCTGATAATCAGGATGTTTGCAGAGAATATAAACAAAAAACCGGATAAAAGCAACAAAGCCGGCTTTGATGGCCGGCTTTGCTCTTCACTAACTAAAACTAATCTACTACCAATTCTACCTAATCTGCCATTTATACGGGCTTATCTGCGGTAGCGTTGGGTTCTGTCAGAATCTTTATAGTAATCATCTCTGCCTGAATCAGTTTCATCTGCCCAGCGAGGTCCTCCTTCATAGCCTTTATCAAAACTGCGGTCACGGTAGGATTCTGAACCATGGCGCTCATACGAGTCGATGCGCTGCGCCTGTGAAGGACGGCTGTGCGGACGGTAGTTCGGATCATCTGAATGCCAGATATCATTCCAGGTATCTTTCACTCTGTTAAAGAAGCCACGGTGCTCAGGAGATCTTCTGTCCTCATCTGGGGTATAGCGTCCTTCTCTGTACCAGTTGTGGGAGCCACTACCATATCTGTAGTCATCTTCCTTATAACGGCCTCTGCTGCCTGGCCCTTCGCGCCAGATATTGTTCTGGTAATCTGTTCTGTCGGTTGTATTCCCTTGTAAGGAGCCTCCCGATGTGTGAGGGCGACGCATGTTGTGCTGTTCACTGTGTTGATAGCTGTCACCATGGTCCAGGTAAGACTTCTCGTTGCGGTAAGCGCTGTCGGAGCGGCTGCCGTAGTGGTCATTTAGATGTGCATTGCGGCCTTTCGCATAGGTGCTGTTACGGTCGTGCTGGTAATTCTCGCCATACTTGCGTTCAGGTGTATCTTGTGCTCCGCGTGGGCTTGGCCCTGTGTGGAAATAGTTGCCTTCGTCCCATTCGCGATTATCATGGCCTCGGTAGCCATAGCGTTTCTGCTTTTCTTTATCTTCCTCGTTTAGTTTCCGACCCATGCGCCAGTTCTCTTCTTCATAGCCTCTGTAGCGTCCTGCAGTGTTTGTCATAGTTTTATCTTTTAAGTTTGTTACAAGTTAAATTCCGCCTAGTACGGGTTTATATTTACGGTATTGCAGGGGGTATAGTTAAAGAGCGGCAGGTATGGTAAAAAAAACAGGGGCACATCTTTTTAAAAGATGTGCCCCTGCAGGTTAAATACTTTTAAGGATATATTAAAAGTATTCTTGCATTACATCCCGGACATCGCCTTCCGTTAGAGGTTTGGAATAATGTTTACGAACATCCGGAAACTGCTTGAGTTTTTCCAGGTCATAGAAGCTTGCTGAGGAGGTAAGCATTAGCATAACTACTTTGTCTTTATCATACTGGTCAAGTTTTTGGTATTCCTCCAAAAACTCAAAGCCATCCATTACCGACATTTTTATATCTACAAAAATGAGGTCAGGGCGTGGGTATTCAGGCTCACCTGCAAATGATTTGTTTAAATAGTCAAGCGCTTCTTCGCCGTTAGTAACTACCCTTATATCTGGTGCTACCTCCAGGCGGGTGAGCAGGCGGTGATTCAGGTAGTTGGTGGTCTCATCGTCATCAATGAGCAGTATAGTGTTCAGCGATTTCATAGTTCTATTTCCTTTGAACCTTATTTCTTATTTATATTTGAAGTATAGCGTAAAGGTTGTGCCCTCGCCCAAATTACTATCTATGTTAATATAACCCCCATGGTTGGTAAGTAACCTGTTTACGATATAAAGGCCGAGACCGGAGCCGTTTACGTGGTTATGAAAGCGTTTGAACATCTGGAACAGCTTATTCTGGTGTTTGTTCATATCCAGTCCCAGTCCATTATCTTTCACTGTGAGCTCCACAAAGTTATCTTTTATTCTTGAGCTTATCAGGATAACCGGTGAACGTTCATGCGATCTGTACTTGATGCTGTTGCTTATTAAATTATAAAGTATACTTTTCAGGCTACCTTTTGTAAATGGAACAAAGGGTGCCTCTGAAAATTCTGTAATTAGCTGGGTGTTGGTGTCATTAATCATACTCTGCAGGCTTAGTGTGACATCCTGCACTGCTTCCATAAAATAAAGATCCTCCAGATCGCGCTTCTTCGTTTTCTGCACCTTTACCACTTCAGACAGATCGTGAATCGTGTTGTGGATTTGTTGCAGTGATCTGTTAAACATGCCAATCATGGTGTGGGCATCGGGATCTTTGAATTCGGCCATGCATACCAGCTCCTCAAATATGCTGGCCATGTTTATAATTGGTAGTTTAAGGTCGTGAGAAGCAGTATAAACGAAGCTATCCAAATCCTGATTAATAAGCTCTAGTTCCAGGTTCTTCTCTACGAGTCCTTCTTCTGCTCTTTTATGATCTTCTATGTCAGTGCAGGTTCCTATCCACTGCACTACACGCCCCTCCTCATCCCGGAGAGGAATGCCCTGCCCCCTGAACCAACGGTAAGAACCTTCTCTGCCATTCCTGATGCGGTACTCGATCTCATAATAGCCTCCGGTTTGAACAGCATGCTGCCAACGCTCTATTGTATGTTTCTGATCCTTTGGATGAATGGCGCTGAGCCATGCCTCCATCTTGCAACTTTCCTCTTGAGAGAGTCCTGTATAGATTTGCCAACGTTCATTGAAATATTCTGTCACTCCTTCCGGAGTGGCAGTCCACGTCATGTGGGGAAGTGAGTCAAGCAGCTTTTGCATCCAGCTTAACTGACTTTCACGCTCCTGCTCAACTCTCCTCTTCTCAGTGATATTCAGCATTGCACCCAGCATACGAACAGGTGCGCCCGATTCACTATAAATGACGTAGCCTTTATCGTTCACCAATACATAGCTGCCGTCAGCGCTCCTGAAACGATACTCATCTTCCCAGTTCACTTCACCAGAGGCGATTGCCTGATAAATACCTGCCTGAACACGAGGAAGGTCTTCCGGGTGGATATTTTCTTTCCAGAAGTTAATATTTGTCCGTGAGTTGACTTTGTAGCCAAACAAGGTGAAAAGGCCTTCGTTCCACCAAAGAGAATCGTTGCGCAGGTTCCAGTCCCAGATCACATCATTGGTGACCATAGCAATGCGTTCAAATCGCTCATTACTTTCCTTTAGTTCCTGTTCGCGCTGTTTTTGCTGGCGCAGGTCTACCATAGAACCTAACATACGAGTCAGGTTACCCTCTTCGTCGTAGAATATGTACCCGTGGTCCAACACCTCTGTGTATGAGCCATCAGCTTTTAAATAACGGTACTCACCTGTCCAAGTTTTACTCCTGGTAGCTTTAATAAGATCAAGACTTGCTCTGATGCGTTTGTAGTCTTCCGGGTGTACTCGCTCATCCCAGGCGTCTGGTGTTGTCTTTAGGTCTTGGTCAGTATAACCAAAAGTGTCTTTATAAGCGGCGCTCCAGGTAAGTTTGTTCTCTGCAACATTGCATTCCCATGCTACGCCACCAACTACTTCAGTTATTTCCCGGATATGGTCAAAAGATTTTTTTACCTCACGATCGGCCACTATGTGTGCTGTGCAGTCGCGCAACTCAATCAGGATGTTGATCAGGTCCCCTGTATTGTCCAGTATTGGAATATAAGTGCTTTCCCAATACCTTTCCTCAAAGCCCCCGTTAAGTGCACCAGATTGTTTAATGTCGTAGCGAACTATAGGTGAAGAAATCTTCTCCTTAGACTTTATCACCTTTTCGAAAGATGATTTTGCTCTTTGAGAAGTCTTTACATCTGGTGTATCCGGATTGTCAGGAAAAGCATCAAAAAAATATTTGCCTATTACTTCTTCGCGCGTTCTGTTTACAGCTTTCAGATAGCTGTTAGTGGCCGCAACAATGTACAGATCAGGAGATAGTACAGTGAGAAGCCCAGGCGAAGCGAGGAAAATATGTTCGAAGTTCAGAGTCTGGTGTAAAGCGGGTGAGCTTTCCATAATGTTTAGTGTAGGCTTTTAACCCTGTTGCTGCAGCGTGTAGTAAACGAGCTGTATCTACTGTAAGATAAGGTGTAAAACTTAATAGGCAGCACGAAATTTAAGAATAAGTGCAGCGTTTTGCCAATTGGCTTCAAAATATGCTCTATGCTCTTTCTTGTAGCTTTAAAGTAAGTTCTGCGGCGGTACGTTTAGCTTCTACAGCTTCTGTTACCTCTATTGCCGATATCAATACGCCTTCTACGCCTCCTTCGTTATCAAAAATTGGCTGAAATTTAATGTTAAAATAAGCTTCTTCCAGTTTTAGGTTCTGGAAGCGGTCATATAAGGATGGGTATGCTTTGAGGTGCATGGTTTTCCCCTTTTGGTATACTCTGTCAAGCAATTTGTTCAGCCCTGAGTCCTGGAACTCTGGCCATAATTCTTTTGCCGTTCTCCCGATATAAGAGCGATTACCGTACAGGTTATAGATGCCCGGTGAAACATAGCGGCAGATATGTCTGGGACCTTCCAGTAGGCACAGGTGTGCTGGTGAAAGCTGCAGAATCTTTTCCATCTGCTGGTCTTTTAGCAGTATTTTTTCCAGTATTTGCCTCTGGTCTTCTATGTCGGTGTAAGTGCCAATCCACAGTTTTACACTGCCATCCTGCTCATACATAGGTACACCCCGCTCTAGGAAAGTGCGGTAGGTGTTGGTAACTTGGTCTTTGATGCGATATTCAATTTCGTATAAGCTACCCGTAGCGATCGCATTATACCAGGAGGCAAGTACTGCTGCCGAATCTTCAGGGTGAATATAATGTATCCAACCCTCCGTCTGCCCCTTCGGCATACCTGTATAACTGTACCAGTTGTCGTTGAAGTATAGGACTTTACCTCTGCGGTCTGCTGTCCAGGCCATGTGCGGAAGGTTCTCAAGTAAATGTCTGAAGCGGGCATGGCTCTCCTTTAAGTCTTCTTCTATACGCTTGTTATGCGACAGATCAATGATGGAGCCTATTGTGCGGATGGGCCTTCCGTTACTGCCATAAATTAGATATCCCTGATCCAGTACATGTGCATAAGTGCCGTCGGCCTTCCTAAACCTGTATTCTCCGGTCCATATCTTTTGTTTGGAGGTAATCGCATCAGTGATAGATTTTTGGAGCCACTCAAAGTCTTCAGGGTGAACGCGACTATCCCACGATTCGCCTCCAGGTCCCATTTCATCTGGCTGGTAACCAAAAACTTCTAACAGCCCTTTACCCCATGCAAGCCTGTTGTTTACCATGTCATACTCCCAGGCTACGGCATTTAATGCGGTTGTGAGTAACATAAGCCGCTCATCATGATGTTCCCGCGTTTCCGCTGTTGCTATTTCCTCTGTTATGTCCCGTGCCTCATGTAAGATGTAAATGAGGTTACCGCACTCATCAAAAACAGGTGTGTTTGTTGGGCTCCAATAACGTGTTTCAAACGTTTGATCTAGTTTGTCAGGGGAAGGTAAATCGTAACGGAGCAAAGGCATGTTATGTGGCTTTTTCTCACGTAACACATACCGGAGGGAGTGTTCAAACTCACTGGCTGAATCACGGGTTGGGGTAGCGGGGTTATTAGGAAACACGTCAAAGAAGTACTTTCCTAATATTTCCTCACGTGCAACCATAGTTGCCCGCAGGTAAGCATCTGTGGCATCGAAAATTGTAAGGTCAGGTTTCAGGACCAGGTATAGCCCCGGCAGTATTCTGAAAACCGGACCTAAGGCCGATGTTAAATTTGCGTCGGGCAACAGCATGTTAAACTATTTTGGTGAGGAGAGATGTAAAAGTCGTAGCTAAAGTAGTTAAAATCACTTAGCGTTGCAATAGAATATATTAAGCAAATGCAATTTGCTTCAGAACTAATGGTTTAGATCCTGAAACAAATTGATTTATAACTACATTAAGCTTATGCAGAGATGGCTTCCCTTACTCCAAATCCCTCAAACACTTCCTTGGCATCTTCTATGTTCTGAATATCCTCCACAATCACGATCAACTTACTCTTTGCCTCCTTCAGGCGTGACCGTCTTGAATGCTGCTGCACATATTTCAGGATGTTGCCAAAAGTATCGGACTGAAAGTATTTATCGTTGTTCTCGCTTGGCAGGTAGCCCTTCATTACCTCCTTCTTGATGGTAAGCTTTTCAAAGCCTAACTGCTGTGCCTGCCAACGTAGTTTTACAATCTCTACAAGCTGCTGTACCTGCTCAGGCAATGGGCCAAACCTGTCTACAATACTCGCTCTTAGTTTCTCCAGCTCCTGCAGGTCTTTGGTGCTGTCCAGTTTGCTGTAAAGGTTGAGGCGCTCCGAAATGTTGCTTACATAGCTCTCCGGAATCAGCACTTCCATGTCCGTTTCAATGTTGCACTCCCGCACCGGCTCAATGAACTGCTCCAGATTATCGCCGAGGAACAACTCTCGGAATTCTGTCTCCTTCAGCTCCTTGATGGCATCGTCGAGCACCTGGTGGTACATCTCAAAACCAAGATCGGTAATAAAGCCGCTTTGCTCACCACCCAGCAAATTACCCGCTCCACGGATATCCAGGTCACGCATTGCGATTTTGAAACCTTCGCCCAAGTCAGAAAACTCTTCCAGCGTGCTCAATCGTTTTCGGGAATCGGAAGGTAAGCCTGCTACAGGTGGTGTTAACAGATAACAATACGCTTTTTTGTTTGATCGGCCCACGCGCCCACGCATCTGGTGCAGGTCCGATAAACCGAACATGTGCGCCCGGTTAATGATGATGGTATTGGCATTCTCAATGTCCAGACCTGATTCAATGATGTTGGTTGATACCAGCACATCATATTCCCCATTTACGAATTTCATCATGCGCTTCTCCAGTTTCTCCGGCTCCATTTGCCCGTGAGCATACGTGACTTTTGCATCCGGAACGTGGCGCAGGATCATATCGGCAATCTCTTCGATATCTTTAATGCGGTTGTGCACGAAGAACACCTGCCCGCCGCGTTTCATTTCATTTACAACAGCATCCCGAATCAGCCCCTCGTCGTAAACGTGCAGCTCTGTTTTTACCGGCTGTCTGTTAGGCGGCGGTGTGGCGATCACGCTCAGGTCGCGGGCGCCCATCAGCGAGAAGTGCAGCGTGCGCGGGATAGGCGTAGCCGTTAGCGTGAGGGTATCTACATTTATACGCATCTCCTTCAGCTTATCCTTTGTCTTTACGCCGAACTTCTGTTCCTCATCAATTACCAGCAGCCCGAGGTCCTTAAACTTCACATCTTTACTAACGATCCGGTGCGTACCAATCAGGATATCTACTTTGCCTTCGGCTACACGCTTTAATGTATCCTTTGTGTCTTTCGTAGTCTTAAAGCGGTTGATATAATCCACTGTAACCGGAAACTGCTCCAGCCTGTCGCGGAAGGTGCGGTAGTGCTGCATAGCCAGAATAGTGGTAGGTACGAGTATGGCAACCTGCTTTCCGTCGCAGGCAGCTTTGAAAGCAGCGCGTATAGCCACTTCTGTTTTACCGAAGCCAACGTCGCCGCACACGAGGCGGTCCATCGGGTGTGGCTGCTCCATATCAGACTTTACATCTTCCGTGGACTTTGCCTGGTCCGGTGTATCCTCATAGATGAACGATGACTCCAGCTCTGCCTGCAGAAAACCATCTTTGCTAAAGGCAAAACCCGGGGCAGCCTTACGCTTGGCGTACAGGCTGATGAGTTCGTGGGCAATGTCTTTAACCTTACTCTTAACCTTCTTCTTTTTATTTTCCCACTCCGGCGAACCCAGCTTACTCATACTTGGTGGCCCGCCCTCTTTGCCACTATACTTTGAAATTTTGTGTAGTGCGTGAATACTCACATAAAGCAAATCATCATCACGGTATACCAAGCGAATTGCTTCCTGCAGGCGGCCGCCTACTTCAACTTTCTCCAGTCCGGCAAAGCGGCCAATGCCATAGTCTACGTGGGTTACATAATCGCCGGGCTGCAGCGAACGCAGCTCTTTTAGCGTCATAGCCTTAGACTTAGAATGCCCTTCTTTGGCCTTGTGCTGATAGAACCTGTCGAACAGTTGGTGGTCGGTGTAGCAGGTTATCTTGAGCGTCTGGTCGATGAAGCCTTCGCGCAAGGAAACCGGCAGGTGCTGGAAACGCACGTCGTGGTCCAGCTCATCGAAGATCATGGTCAGGCGGTTGATCTGGCGCGGCGAATCAGTAGCGATAATATTTACAAAGCCTGCGCCCTGCTGCTCGTGCAGGTCTTTTACCAATCGGTTAAAATCCTTGTTGAAGGAAGGCTGCGGCTTGGCCTGTAGTGGGAGTACTTCTGTGTTCTTAAAATGAAAACGCTTGCCTATCTCCACCACGGTATACTTCTCCAGTAGCTTTTTGAACTGCTTCTGCGTCTGGAACAGTTGCTCCGGGTCCGACACGATTTGTGTGCCGCCGCTACCTGCCATCAGTTTCTCGAAGTTGTGCGATGCCTTGTCGAAATACTCATCAATCACGTCCAGTGTCAGGCGCACATCTTTAAACCAAAGCGTAGTGTTTGCTGGTAAGAAGTCGAGGAAAGCCTCGCGTGTTTCCTGCAGCAGTTTCGTCTGTACGTTAGGAATAATGGAGATGGCCTTCTTCGTCTCCACCGACAGCTGCGTATCTGGGTCGAAGGTGCGTATACTTTCTATTTCGTCGCCAAATAGCTCAATACGGTAAGGCAGGTCATTGGCGTAAGAGAACACATCCACAATACCCCCGCGCACAGCGTATTGACCCGCCTCGTATACAAACTCCGTGCGTTCAAAGCCATACTCCGCCAGCATCTCGCTTAAAAAAGCTGTGTCCAGTTTCTCGCCCACTTTGGCTCCCAGCGTATTCTCTACCAGTGATTTTTTGTTGATCACCTTCTCCGTCAGTGCCTCCGGGTACGTCACGATCAGCTCACCTTTGCCGGTTTTCTGGTTCAGGCGGTTGAGTACCTCTGCACGCATCAGGATGTTGGCGTTCTCGGTATCGTCGAAGCTGTAAGGGCGCTTGTAGGATGTTGGGAAGAGCAGGATTTCCTTCTCCTCTCCAAGCAGGTTTTTCAGATCAGTATAGAAATAAGCTGCCTCCTCTTTATCATGCATCACAAAAAGTTGGTGCCCGTAATTTAGGGTATACACCGCCGACGCCAGCACAGCATCCATGCTACCCGCCATGCCTTTAATCTGAAGTCGGTAAGGCTCATCTGCCTTCAGGCGCTGTGCAATGGTCTGCACCACGCTATCGAGGCGGTAAAGCTCTAAGAAATCTTTAACTTTCATCTGGTTCTAACAAAACGGCAAAGGCAGAACACAGGGCTTCTTTATTAGCCGTGTTCTGCTGTTCTCTTTTACAAAGATACAAATAAACAATTGTCTATACCTGAACAGGAGGGAGGAGGAGAAGGTTGCGCTTTTGTCTGAATCAGGATTTGCAGGATTAAACAACTGCTGTAATTATGAAGCTGCCTACTCTAAATAGTATTTTAGGTTAGAGTTTATAATTGTTTAAGCTTGGGATAATAGTAATGTTTAAATGTAATATAATTTTTTCAATATTATTAAAATATAGTTATTCCTTTATAAACTATTGGTTTTTGATGTCGTAAATTAAGGAGCAATTTGTCTCTCAAAATTTAAAACATCTGTAAATACAGATGCAGTTTTCACTCAATTAATGTACCTGATATGAATCCAACAACTACTCTTACCCTTTCAAATAAAAAGTTGAAGTGCCTTTTAACTTTAGCTATATTTCTTATCTCTAGTGTTTTATCTTTAAGGGCTCAGGTTTCTGTATCCAAAGTTTGGGATAAAACATATGGAGGTGGCCAGTTAGACTACTTAACCTCAGTAATAGCCACTTCAGATGGTGGTTATTTACTGGCAGGTACAACAGAACCAGGTGTTAGCAGCGACAAGACGGAATCATCAAGAGGGGGGCAAGACTATTGGGTGGTGAAGCTGAATGCGGACGGAACCAAGGCCTGGGACAGAACCTACGGGGGAAGCAGTGATGATTGGTTAGCTGCAGCAATCTCTACGCCTGATGGAGGCTTTCTTTTGGGCGGTTACTCCTTTTCAGGGATTAGCGGCGAAAGAACCGATCAATCAAGAGGCGATGCAGACTATTGGGTGGTGAAGCTGAATACAGACGGTGATCAGGTATGGGATAAGGCTTTTGGAGGGGTAGCATATGATGAATTAACGACCTTAACCACAGCTTCGGATGGAGGATACCTGTTAGGTGGCTATTCCTTTTCAGGAGTTAGTGGCGACAAGTCAGAGGCTTCTAATGGGGAGGAAGATTACTGGGTGGTGAAGCTGAACGCAGACGGAACCAAGGTCTGGGACAGAACCTACGGGGGGAGCGGTAAAGATTTATTAAATACTGTAAAACATGTCTCAGGTGGTGGTTTTTTGTTGGGTGGGACATCACAATCAGGCGCAGGAGGAAGTAAGACCGAAGCTTCCAAAGGAGGTCAAGACTATTGGGTGGTGAAGCTGAACGCGGACGGAACCAAGGCCTGGGACAGAACCTACGGGGGGAGCGGTAAAGACGATCTTAAATCCCTCCTTGTATCTTCGGACGGTAGCGGGTATTTATTGGGTGGCTTGTCAGTATCAGGAATTAGTAATGATAAGACCGAAGCCTCCAGAGGAGGAGAAGATTACTGGGTGGTGAAGCTGAACGCAGACGGAACGAAGGTCTGGGACAGAACCTATGGGGGGAGCGGTAATGACTGGATAGGTTCTTTAATGTCCACTAAAGATGGAGGATATTTGTTAGGGGGTGGCTCAGGTTCAGGAGTTAGCGGCGACAAGTCAGAGGCTTCTAAGGGAGGTAAAGACTTTTGGGTGGTGAAGTTAAATGCTGACGGTACAAAAGTATGGGATAAAACTTTTGGTGGCAGCGGGGATGATTGGATAGAATCTATGGCTAGTGCTTCAGATGATGATTTTTTGCTTGGAGGCGCTTCTGATTCAGGCATAGGTAATGACAAAACTGAAGCCTCAAGAGGACTTAAGGATTATTGGATAGTTAAAGCTAATGTAAGCATACTTAATGCAGCTTCATTGGATGAGGAAGAGCAAAATTTTATAGTTTACCCGAATCCAAGTAGTGGTAACTTTAACTTTATTTTTGATGATGTAAAAGCAGGTCTTGATGCTCTACAATTGACTCTTACAAATAGTACCGGTCAGATCGTAAAACAGCAAAAAGTATATGTAAACCAATTAGAGTCTGGTTTCCAGTTAACAACGGCCGATTTGCCAAGTGGTTTTTACGTGCTGCGTGTTAACTTTGCCGGCAAAGAAATCAATCGAAAGCTAATGTTGCAGAAGTAGTTTCCTCCCTCTGGTCTCCATCAGGAGGGTTGTATTTAACTCGATAGGTTGGTTGTGCTGCTCCCAGAACTGGTAGTTTTTGTTATTGGTGTTTTGCTTCCCTGCCCATTCAAACATCGAGAGCATCCACTCTCTCCGGCTTTCCTGCGGGTTATCGGCAATGGCTTTTAAGATTGTTTTGGAAGTATGCTTTTTCAGGTCGCAGATAATGCCAGACTGGTTTTCTATTTGCGAACCTCTATGATCAGGTGTATGTGGTTTAACATGATGCACCAGGCGTATACTTCCAGTCCCTTATACTTGATGCAGTAGTTCAGACTATCTACAATAACATCTTTATAGGCTGATCTTGTGAAAACATCTATCCAATAGACGGTGGCAAAGGAAATAAAGTGAAGCTCAGTTTGATTGCTGATTTTGTAGTTGCGGCTCATGAGGCCTTATACCGGCACTATGTTCGTAAGTTGCAGGATTACCTGATGGATAGCTAAAGGTTTCTACCCGCTACGCTTGCGGCAGAGAAATGTTCTCACAGTGTCTTCCTAACCTACAAGAATCTCATAAGCTATGATGATTAGCTATCCACCAGACAACTACAGGAGCTGTGCATGCTGTAAGTGTCATTTACTCCATCTTCACCAGTTTCTCCGCCAGCTCCAGCAGGATAGGGGCAGTTAACTCCGGCTCGGGAGCCAACGTATATAATGCCTGGCCCGGACGGGAAATGAAGGCAGCACGCATGCCGGCACGCAAAGCCCCGGCCATATCCCAACCATGGGCGGCTACCATCATCATATCGCTAATTTTAACACCTAATTGATTGGCAGCATATTGGTAAGGGCTGCGGTGTGGCTTAAACTTTTTTACGCTGTCCACGCTGAAAGTCTCTTCAAAATACTCCTTCAGCTCTACCTTCTCCAGGTGTGGTATGCTTGACTTGGCGGGAGAGTTGGTGAGTGTCGCCATCCGAAAACCAGCCTCTTTCAGCTTCTTCAAACCCGGTATTACGTCAGGGTGCGGTTGCGTCTCCTTTACCATCCCCACCAGTTCTTTCTGCTTTTCCTCCGATACATCCTTGCTAATAATCTTCGCAACCATTTGCATGGCGGCCTTCCCCACTTCGCTGAAGTCGTGGTAGGTGTCGGTGGAGTTCTCCACCAGCGCATACTCTAATAGGTGCGAAAACCACAGCTTAAAAGCTAGTTCATTATCGAAGGCCTGGTTCACGGCCTTCTGCATGTGCGACAAGTCAAGTAGCGTTTCGTTTACATCGAACAGCAAAACGGTGGGACGGCCTTTGGAGGAGCTTTTCGTATTGTTAGTCATTCGGAGCAGAGTTAGCGGGTTCTGTAAAATAATTCTGCATACGCGCCGGGTGTGGCAAAGGGTCTGTTGTTGCTGTGCCGGATAAGGGCAAACAACGCCGTAGATGCTGCTGCGTAAGAAAAAGCAGCTTCAACAAAGGGGCACTATCAAGACAAACTGCTTATGGATATGCACCACATCCGCCGCGGCACAGGAAAGCCGCTTTTGCTTATACATGGGATTGGAAGTAGCTGGCGCTCCTGGCAACTTATTATAGAGGATTTAGTAGCCGCAGGCCGTGAGGTGATTGCAGTCGATTTGCCCGGCCACGGGGAAACACCTCCGCTCTCTGGCGAGGTGTCCATACGCACCATGGCCAATGCGGTGACGGACTTTCTGCAAACGCACGACCTGCTAGGTGTCGATGTGGTAGGTAGCTCTATGGGCGCACGCCTTGTGCTGGAGTTGGCAAGGCGCGGCAGAGTAGTAGGTGCAGTCGTTTCGCTGGACCCCGGTGGCTTTTGGCGAGGATGGGAAATTCCCTTTTTCTACTACTCTATTGCGGCTTCGGTCCGTTTAGTGCGCCTACTACAGCCGGTTATGCCAGCCCTCACGGCTAACCCTATAGGCCGCACAGTGCTGCTACCCCAGTTTTCAGCTCACCCCTGGAGGCTTTCGCCTGAGCTGGTGCTGGACGAAATGGAGAGTTTCGCTGCATCGCCCTCCTTTGACGAGCTCTTGTACAACCTGGCCTATAAAAACCCGCAACAGGAGGGAGCGCCAAAGGGCAGCATAAGAGAGCCGCTTGTCATTGGTTGGGGGCGCCACGACCGGGTGTGCCTCCCGCTGCAAGCTTCAAGGGCGTTAGAGGCCTTTCCGGATGCACGCTTGTACTGGTTTTCAGACAGCAGCCATTTTCCACAATGGGATGTGCCTAAGGAAACGGTGCGCCTGATCCTGGCTGCAACCGGCGGCAAGGAGCTGGAGGGTCTAGTCTCGGCAACTGAAACTAGCAGTGTTACCTCCGGTAACTGGAAAGCTGTGCTAGGGATAGGTCTTGCGCTGGCAGCAGGTGGTGTTTGGCTGTTAAACCGTAAGTAACAAGTTTTCTAAGCACCTTGAGCCGTCTGTCTACTTCAGCAGCACCCTGATTATCTGCGGATCCTGTAAGGAGCGGAGGTTATGTTTTAATTGCTCCAACTCATGACTTAAATCCTCCTTAGCAGATTTAAACTTCTGGTCCATTTGCTTGGGAGTGCCGCAAAAGCGGGTGAAGAAACCAGCATTTGGGCCGGAGATGAACTCCTGTAGTTCAGTTTTTAACTCATCAACCTGTTCGGTCAAAATCTTTACATAGTATTCAAGCCGTTCGTCGGGCAGCTGGTCCAGTGCCTGGCCTTGCTCCTGCATGAACTCCAGCTGTAACCGCAGTAGTTCAAAAAAATCATCCTGATGGTAAGCCTGCGTAACGCGTTTCATGGCTTCTTCTTTCCAGGCACGCATAGTTTCGTCGCGCTCTTTGTCGGGGTGCAGTAGTTTGGCTAGTTCGGTGTAAACGCGGCGGCTTGCTTTGCTGATGTTGTTGAGCTCGGCTTTTGCCTGAGCCTCCTTCGCTAACTGAGCTTTTGTTTTCCGGCCCTTCTGCCGGTTCTGCTTTTCCTGTTCCCGCTTCTCCATTTCCCGGTCAAGTTGTGCCTGTATACGCTCGAATTCATCCAGATCTTCGAAGGTGTTGTCTGCATCAGGTACATCATCAACTATGGTTTTATCCAGATCCTCCTCGTCTTCTTTTATATAGGCTATTCGTTCTGCATAAGTGAACTCTGCATATCTATCGTGTAGCTCCACCATATCCCGGCGCTCATAGTTGACGATTAAATCAAACGTAATATTCTCTATCAGCGCAGCCAGTTTTTCTTTTTCCCTGAAGCTGAAAATGGGTAGTGCATATGCCTCATCCAGCAGCTTTGCTAGCTCCACCCGTTTTTCAAGCTGCTGCTTAATAATGGGACGTAGCTCTTTTTCAATCCGTTTCTGGGCCAGATTCATACTTTCACGCTTGGCAGCTAAATCCTGCTTCAACTGGTCTATCAGCGTAGTCTTCTGATTAAACTCCTGCTGTAACTTGCTCAGTTTGCTTTTGTCCTGGATGGAAATCTGTGGGATTCGCAAAGGTGACGGCGTGTTGTTTTGAGACATGAGAAGACTGTTAATGAACCGTGCTTGTAGTTTTATTTAAGATACGAAAGTATGGCTTTTTAATGATAGATGGTCTACCAGATCCGCATGCAAGATGCTGTGGCAGCTTCTAACCTGAAAAATTGCTCCTGTTCCAGGTAGAAACTTTCTATAGCTTCTCCATTTTCTTGCTTTGGCTTTTCCTCAACGATCTGTCACCAGCACAGTATAATTCTATAGGGTTATACCTCCCGGAGAAAATCGTACTTGCACATGAAAGTCTCTGACAGTTATAAAGTTATTGAGCACCTTGCCTACTTTAAGCACCTAAAGGAGCTGGGGCTGCCCTTGCTGAAGGAGTCCATAGAGACATTCCTGAATTGCAAGGTAGCTTATCTTCTTAATCCTATAGAGCAGGCCAGGAAGAGGTACGGACTTGATCTTCCGCATAGCTCCGGCAGGGGCTGTTTTCCTATTGATGCCGGTACGTTTCTTGTCTACGCCAAAGTGATTGATGAAGGCAAATTAGTTACCAGCATTGGAGTTGTGCTGAAAGGCAAAACAATCGGGGCGTACAGGGGTATCATTCAAGTGCTTGAAAAGTCTATTTCTGAAAAGCTTAGTAGTAGCTACGGGAAAGGATTTGAAGACTGCAGCAGCCTGTTCGGCGATGAGATCATCATCCATACCATTGCCAACTACTCTGTGCGAGGGCACATCGATTACCAGACCTTCCAGCACCTGCTGCTATTTTTCCAAAAACTGAAGTCCACCACTTTTGAGGGTAAACCTTTCAGTACCGGGCTCATCATTACCAGGGCACGTTACGCAAACACCAAACGGGGCAAGGAAGAACCTTACCGTGAGATCATCCCCCTTACGGTAAAAAAGAACATCAGATCTACCCTGGACATTGACCGGCGCTTCTGGTATTTGGTAGATGGAAAGTACACCTACTTTGTGGCAACCAAGGACCTGGAGATACAGCATATCATGGTGATGGAGCCAAACGAACAGGAGCAGGAATACCTGGATAGCAACGTATTATCTACCACGCTTAGAGAAGGAGATGTGATGTTTCGGATAGAGAATAATAAGCTGTTCTCGATCCTGTGTTCCAATGGGGTGGAGTTTGTTTATTTGGAGAACCGTTGGCGCATCCGGGACTATAACATCATCAAAAGCTATATTCGTACTTTGGTGAAAGATGCCAGGGCCGTGGATAGAATTTTATACTTTGCACTGTACTGCTCCAAACGGGGTATAAGTTCTGTAATTTGGGTGCCGGAGGATATGGATGCTATCAGCAATTCTGTAAAGCCGGAAAGTCTGCACACGCTGGTGTATGAGCCTATATCTATACTTGAAAGTAAGTATACAAACCAGATCCTGCGTTTCATCTCCAGCGATGGAGCCGCTGTGATAGATCCAAAGGGTTATCTGAGGTACTTTGGCTGTATTGTAGATACGAGCAAGCTGCGCGTTACCCAAATAAAAGGTACCGGCGAAGCTGCTGCTGAGGTGCTATCGAGAAATGGCTTGTCCATCAAGATTTCCCACGACGGAATGATCAAGCTTTTCTTGCCGGACGAAGAAAAGCCGGTGCTGATATGATAGTTAAGCATGTAAACTTATTGGGCTATAAATAGTGTTTCGGGTATAGCGGCTTTATCGTTTAGCGGCAAGTTGAATCGGTTTTAAACAGGCAGAGAACAATGGAAAAGCTGTTCTGGGGATTTTATCTTTTGCTGGCGCTGCGGTACGTGCTGATTGCGGGGCTTGCCTTTCTGATTTTCTACGTGCTGATGCCGAAACGACTTCTGGCGCGGAAGGTACAGGCGCTGTTTCCAAAGCAGAAGGATTATGTCCGGGAGGTGGGGTACTCCTTTTTTACCTTTCTCGTTTTTGCGCTGGTGGGGGTGGTGATTTCTTCTAAGGCCGTATTGCCCTACACACAAATTTACAGCAGCATCTCAGACTATGGCTGGGATTATTTCATGCTTAGTGTGGTGCTGGCTCTGCTGCTGCATGATACATATTTTTATTGGACGCACCGCCTGATGCACCACCCGCGGTTGTTCAAACTGTTTCATCTCACGCACCATAAATCTACCAACCCCTCGCCTTGGGCAGCCTTTGCCTTTAGCCCCTTAGAAGCTGTGGTGGAGGCAGGCGTGATAGTATTTATTGTGCTGCTGATCCCGATTCACAAATATGCTATCCTATTGTTCCTGCTCCTGATGACAATCTACAACGTGTACGGGCACTTGGGCTACGAAATATACCCTGCCAGGGTAGTGAACAGCCGGCTGGGCAAATGGTTAAACACCTCCACGAGTCATAACATGCACCACAAATACTTTAAAGGTAACTACGGCCTGTACTTCAGGTTTTGGGATGAGCTTTTGCATACCACGCACCCCCACTATGACAAAACACTGGCAAAGCTGGTGAGGCCGGAATTAAAAGAGCGCGTAAAACAGGAACTATAAAACATTGCTCTCCTTCCTCGCATCGAGAGGTACAAATCGGTTGCCTTCCAGTATATATAAGACGGTGCGGTCTTCACCTACAACCGAAACGCCATCAGTTTTTAAAGGCACCTTCTTTTGCTGTCGGTTATCCAAGACCAGTGAGTCCTTTGCAGCAAGTTTCAACTGGTAAGTGCTGTACCATTCTCCAACCAACCTGGTGGCTGGATATGTTGCAACCTTTACTTCGCGGGCTCTAGCAGGATAATCCAGGAATGCCAGGATGTGTATGGAGTCATTCTGTATCACCTGTACAGCATAGTCAAGCGTATTATTCCCATTGAAATCACCACGCAGGAAGAGCGGATTATGGACTTGCAGGCGGTTTTCTGCCATCGTTTGATCGGGTAGGGTGGCAATCTTAGCCTTAGGCTGTTTCTGCTCAAGCAGGGTTGCTAAAGTATCCGGTATAGGATACAGGATTTTACCCTCAGCAGTCGCTTCTGCTAAACTGTCTACAGAGTTTTTTGTTCCGGCATCAATCTGCTCCTCTATCAGTTCATCGCTGGCAGCGCGGTTGTAGTTGCTGTCAGCTGAGTCGGAACCACAGGCAGAAAGAGCGACCAAGGCAGCAAAAGCTAAGTAGTATGTTTTCATTTGGTGAAGTAGTAATTTGTTGTATCCCTGCAAAATAAGTGTATCCGGCAGTTGATTGAAATGACAATTGTCATCAAATTGGGAACAAATTTAGTTTTCTCTGCCATCCTCAATAAATCTTGCTTCTACAGGTACACCATCCGGGTCTATAAACTGCACTTGCTGGCGAGGGTAAACAGGAATGATTTTCTCAAGGTACTCTGGTTTATTCACTTCCATTGTAATGCGCACCGTTAATTCGCTTTTCCATTTCCTCCTTTCACGTGCACCTACCAGGTAACGAATCGTTACGTTTGTCCAGGAATCGGCAAGGGAGATAAATACCTGCGGTTTGTCCGGAACATTATAGTCTAGGCCGGATCGTTTTAAGAGTTTAGCATAGCTACGGGCAGGCTCTACCATGTAATTTCCCAGCAATTCTTCAGCTACACGCTGCAGTACATCCATTGAGAGCGGAATGTCTGATTCATTAGCTACGGCTATTGATAGCTCGTCCCATACAAAAGGGAAATCACCAGTGAGGTTTGTAACGGTGCCAGTCAATATCTCATTATTCGGAAAAGTGACCAGCCGGCCAGTAGGTTGCTCCGCCTGTACGAACCCTGGCTGATAGGGGTCGCCTATTTCCCAGACTGTGGTTGTGAGGAAGTCAATGCGGTATACATCCCCGAACACGTCACCAACCCGAATGCGGTCCCCAACGCGGTAATATGCTTTGAAGGAGTTCATCAGCCAGCCTGTAAAGCTTTCTATCGGTGTTTGCAACGACCACGACAGCGCCAGGCCAATTAAACCTAAGGAACCTACCAGGGCACGTATATCGCCGGCTACCACGCTTAAGGCCACACCGATAGCAAGCAACCAAACGGCTATTGATACCAGAGAAATAACAGCGCTGGAGCTTTGCCAACGGCCAAGCGTACGATGGAGAAGGGCTTTGATGCCTTTTACCAGTAGCCAGGCAAACACAAGCGTTGCAAGAGCTATCAATATCTTGGGGAGATTATAGAAAAAGCCATCCCAGAGGCCTTGTAAGGCTCCGATAGCTTCATCAGCGGCTTCTTTACTAGAGGCAATAGTTGTGGTGTCTGTGGGAGCTGTGTCCTCTATAGCTGCAGTGTCCTCTATTTCAGTCTGTGCTGTGTCGCCCTGGGCCAAGCCTGCTTCGCTTGGGGCAAACATCAACATGATAAAACCTGTGATGGCCACCGCCAGGATAGAGGCTTGCCTGAAATTTTTCAATCTGTTTTCGGCACCTTTCACTGCGGCTTCGCCAGACACTCTTCTTCTCCTGCCTCTTCCCCTGATCCTGCTGTTGCTCTTGGGCCTTACATTCCTTTTCCGGTAAGATGCCTGGCCTGTTTGCTGCGCACGCGTCCTGTCGGTGCGGGATGTTGTATTTAATCTCCTGTTTCTGTTATAGGAAGGCATATAAAACTATTTAGGCTGATGATTTAACAGAAAGTACGTGGTTTTGATACAGTCTGCCCATTCCTGCTGCACCACCTATACGGAAGGAACAAACACTTGCTGATACTTTTATGGCCTGCGTTGTATCGTTAACTCCTGTTCTGATTTTAACACTTGCTACGAAAGATGGTTTTGATGTGTTGAAATATTCTTAGTTGTTATGTTTTGAGTACAACTTTGCTTGTGGGCTTTCGTTATGTGGTAAGGTTTTGGCAAAACCTTATTGTTTCATCTAATGTTTCTGTCAATGAAAAAGTTACATCTGCTAACACCGCTTTCTTTTCTGCTGATCTGTGTATTCATGTCCTTTGGTGCGTGCGCTCAGAATAATAAAGCAAACAGGCCAAGTCCTCCGGCCAGTGCCACGGGGGAAATAGGACCTGCTAACATTACAATTAACTACAGCAGTCCTGCAGTTAAAGGCCGCACCATCTGGGGTGAGCTTGTGCCGTACGGGCAAGTATGGCGTGCTGGTGCTAATGAGGCTACCACTTTTGAGGTTGATCAGGATGTAATGGTTGAGGGGAAGCTTCTGCCTGCTGGTAAGTACAGCTTCTATACCATACCGGGAGAAGAAGAATGGACCATCATCTTCAATAAGGTAGCTAACCAGTGGGGTACTGAATATGATGATCGTCATGACGCACTTCGCGTAAATGTTAAGCCGCGGGAAACTGCATCCATGAATGAGCGTCTGAAGTATGACGTAACAGACGATGGCATTGTATTGATTTGGGAAAAGATGGAAGTACCGGTTTCGGTGAAAGTGAAGGAGTAGAAAAAAGTTGTAATAAAAAAAGCGGCAGTTGCTTTCCAGCAGCAGCCGCTTTTTTGTTGTTTAAGGAAATAAAAAAGGATATTATTTATATATTAGCCAAACTGTATCTAATCTTACTCCTTCTTTAACCTTTGCACATGCTTAAAACACTACCACTTCACCTAAAACAAACTGTTACAGATCTTAAAGCTTTTCTTAAGAATCCTTCTGACAATCCGGATACCGAAACAGGCACCCCGGGTAAAGTAAAAGTGTTTTTTTCAGTGCTACTTATTGATGTAGCCATCAGCTTAGTGCTAGCCGGAGTTATCGGACTCGTGGAAAAAACAGGCTGGTACAGTACAGATAACCATGCTGTGGCAGAGATGATGCGCACCATGCCAGTTTGGACCTTCCTTTTAGTTGGAGTGATATTACTGCCTTTATTAGAAGAGTATGTGTTCAGGTATGGTCTTCGGTTTAAGAAAAGGTATCTGGTGTTTTTCTTTACCGCAATACTGTTGCTCGTTGCAGCCTTCGCCTATTCCGTTCTACCACTGTGGTGGGCTTTGGCAGCAATGGTGGCTCTAGGCACCTTATTGGCATTGCTTCTCCTCAATTCCTCTGCTATAGTCAGCAGGTTCTTAAAACAGAGCTGGGCCAGGATATATAAGGTGGTATTTTACACGATGGCACTCCTTTTTGGATTGGTGCACCTCACTAACTTTGAATATTCCTTAGCTATTCTGATACTGGCGCCTGTTCTTGTTGCCCCGCAAATAGTGGCCGGCTTGTTATTCGGTTATATGCGCGTGAAACATGGCTTTTTCTGGGGCTACTTTCTACATGCTGGTCACAATGCCATATTCCTGACGCTTGGTGTGCTATACTTAGGGGAAGTTGAAGAGAAGCTGAACATCAGCAACGATAACTACTCCTTAAAGGTAGAGGAATACATGCGAATGCCATCCGTTAAAAATAACAGCACCACTTTGATGTACACTGCGAAAGATTCTGTTGGCTTTGAAAACAAGAAACTGGATGAGGTTATTTCCCACTTGTTAAAGAAAGAGCAGGTCTCTGTGCAGTTTGGTGAAAAAGCTAAACTTAACAGAACTATAAATTTAAGCTATAAGCGCTATGCCGCAGACAGCGCCGAGAGCAGCCAGAATATTCTGGGAGAGCTACAAAAGCTGTATAATTTTGAAGTAACTACTGCCAACTTTGAGCGCGAAGTCTGGTATCTGGAAATAGAAGATAGTAGCATGCTTGCCAGCCACACTGCGCCAGAAGAGGGACTGCTTAAAACAGTGGTGAGTTCTAAAGCGATAACGCTGGAGAACGTTACACTTAATGATTTACTGGAAACGATTGGCAAAGCCTACAATGTAACCTTTGTAAACAAAGCTGAAAGCTCTTCCAAGTATAATTTTGAGTTCGAAAAAAGCGATTTTGAACAGCTGAAGCAGGAGCTGAAATCAAAGTATGGCCTGGTAGTGCAAGGGCAGAAGGTTTTAGCAGAGCGGGCGCTTGTTGAGTTCAGGTAAGATTGATTGCCAGCTTCTTACATTGTTTTTATAGATCAGCTTTCGTAATTTACTAATAGCGAGTGCACCGCCATGAAAAGCAATATCAATCGGGAGTTGATCTATGCCATTGCCAGGCACAGTAACTGGCAGAAGAAGAGCATGGAACGAACGCTGCGGAGCGAAGGGGTATACGCCACAACCCGCAGCTGGGCTAACTTTATCCGGCTTTTCCTTCTTAGCGTTGGTGCCAGTTTTACCATAGCCGGCATCATTTTCTTTTTTGCTTATAATTGGGATGAAATGCACAAATTCCTGAAGCTCGGAATTCTGGAGTTCCTGCTCCTGGCTACTACGGCTACTGCCCTTTTTACCAAGCTGCATAAGACGATCAAAAATGTATTGTTAACCGCCAGTGCTGTGCTGGTAGGTGTGCTGTTCGCTGTTTTCGGTCAGATCTACCAGACAGGAGCCAATGCTTTCGACTTCTTCTTTGGCTGGACCTATTGTGTTGTGCTGTGGGTGCTGGTGGCAAATTTTCAGCCGCTGTGGTTCATTTTTCTGGCATTAGTCAACACTACTTTTGTACTGTATACGCAGCAGGTAGCTACCCACTGGACCTTTGAGATTGTGCTTGATGTGCTGTTTCTTCTGAATGCAGTAGCAGTTATTATTTGGGAGATTCTGGCTGCAAAGGGGCGGGTGCAGGAGCAGCACAGGTGGTTTCCCAGAGTTGTGGGGCTGGTTGCAATTGTAGTGATAACAATAAGTATGATCTCACTGCTGTTCACAGGCCTTAAACAGGGCTACGGCTTAGCATACCTGCTTGGCTTCAGTGTGTATGGGGCTGCTGTTTGGTACGGACACAGGGTCAGGGACCTTTTTTACCTCTCTGCTATTCCTTTCAGTGCTATTTCTGTTGGTACAGCAGTTATAGTACGGATGGGGGAGAACGTGCCTGAATTTATAATGCTGTTGGCTACCCTGTTTGTGATGGGCAGCATTACCCTGCTTGTTCAATATTTAGGCAAATTAAACCGACAGTGGCATGGCAAATACTGATATGCAACAATTGGATACGCTGCTGCAGAAAATAGAGCAGGAACAGGAAGGCTTTACCTATGACAGGACAGCAATAGAAGAAGAGGCTGCACAGGGGGGCTCGGTGCTTAAAAAGTTGCCGATCAAAATACTGACCATTCTTGGCGGTTTTCTGGCTACTGGTACTTTTATGGGCTTTTTCCTGGCTGCCGGAATATATGAATCTGGTGTTGGTCTGCTGTTTCTTGGCCTGTGCCTGCTGGTAGGAGCAGAGCTGCTGATTCGTGCCAAAATGGATTCTACATCAGATTCGATTGGTGTATCTCTGAATATAACCGGGTATGTATTGTTTGCGATGGGCACTGGCCTTCTAACCGAAAGTACATCAGCCGTTGCTGGTGCACTTGCCCTGGCATCTGTGCTGGTTGCTATTATTTCAAGAAGCTCAATCTGTGTTTTTATATCCATACTGGTACTTAATGGAAGCTTTCTGGCGCTGATCTTCACAAACAAGCTATACGACTTGTCTCATGCCCTGATTGCCGTGCTTGGTGTTGTCCTGACTTACATGAGCCTGAGCGAGCCAAAGCTATTAGCTGCGTCTCCGGAAAAGGCAAGCCTGAAATATGGGCCGGTAAGAATGGGCGTAATATTTTCTTTAGTGATAACGCTGGCGCTCTTTGTGCACCAGAAGTTCCTGTCCACTACCATTGAGCACTTCTGGGTATCCAGCCTGCTTCTGATGGGTTGCTTGCTTTTGCAGGTACACCATGTGGTTAAAGACGCTGCGATCACAGCAGGTAAGACCAAAGCCGTAGTTTATAGCTGTTGTATCCTTGTACTGATTCCCACTGTACTTACACCCTCTATTCCCGGAGCTTTGCTCATTTTGCTGACAAGCTTTTACATCGGGCATAGACCTGGCTTTTGGGTTGGATTGCTGGCGCTGGCATACTTTGTCATTCTCTACTATTACGACCTGAACATGACATTACTTGCGAAATCGGGAGTGCTGGTGGCGAGTGGGTTACTGTTCCTTGGCAGTTTTGTATTACTCAACAAACAACTGAGAAGCTATGCTGACTAAAAGAGGAATCATCATATTGGTAAACCTGGTACTCGTGCTGGTTCTGTTTAACCTGTCAGTAGCAGAGAAAGAGGAGGTGCTTGCTGAAGGAGAGCTGGTGTTGCTGGAACTGGCCCCTGTAGACCCCCGCTCCCTGATGCAGGGTGACTATATGCGCCTGAGCTATGCTGTTAGCCAGACTGATAAACTAGACAGTATTCCGGCCAGAGGTTATGCGGTGCTGAAGCTGAATGAAAAGCAGGTAGCCCAGCTGGTGCGTTATCAAAAAGAAGAGACACCATTGTACCCGCAGGAGTTTCTGCTGAAGTATACCAAGGGCCAGTGGAGTTTAAATCTTGGGGCAGAGTCATACTTTTTTCAGGAGGGACAGGCGGAGCTTTTCGGGGATGCCAGGTATGGCGGCCTGAAAGTAGATGATAAAGGAAACAGCATACTAATAGGGCTGTATGATGAACACCGCCAGTTGATCCAATCAGACCATGGGTTACAAGAGTAAGAACCTATTTTAAATGAGAGGAAACAACTTCTCTTACAACACAGGTTACTATTTCAGTACTGCCGCGAGGTTGTTAGGCTTGGGTGCTACTGCTCTTGCGCTGTTTCAGATAATAGATGGTTCTATTGCAGCATATTTGTTTTTGCCTTCAGGTGTCATAACACAATTTACGCATTGCCGCACCGAATTCGATCTTTTGAAAAGAACCTACAGAGAAGGCGTGAGATTTGGTACAGTGACGTTTGGTAAAATACTGCACCTGCCAGGTATTGATTTCCTGTACCTGAACAAAAACAAATATGCTGGCCAAGTAGAGTTAAGAGCTTCCATGATGAGGTTCCGCAGCGTTAAGTATGATGGGTTCATCAAATTGGCGGATAATACCAAGCTGCACCTGGTACAAGATGAGTCAAAAGAGGAAGCATTAAAGCGGATGGGAAAGATATCCGATGACCTGGGAATAGAACTGCGTGATCAGACAGAAATCAAACACTATTAATCTTTACTCCTATGGATACATCACTCGAAAAGAACAAGCAAAATGCATTAGCCTTTTACGACCTGATGTTCAACCAATGCCAGCCAGAAGAGGCGGTAGAGCAGTTTGTAGGAGAGGCGTATATTCAGCACAACCCACACGTAGGTGACGGCAAGCAGGCATTTATTGAATACTTTAACCGGATGGCGCAGGAGTATCCGGGCAAAAAAGTAATTTTTAAGCGTGCACTAGCTGAGGGAAATTATGTAGTTTTACATTGCCTGCAGGAATGGCCTGGCGACCAAAATTATGCAGGCATGGATATTTTCCGGTTCGATGAAAATGGAAAGATAGTAGAGCATTGGGATGTGTTGCAGGTTGTACCGGAAACATCAGCAAATAACAATACCATGTTTTAAATCACAGTTCTATGCAAACTATACTCGGAGCAGGTGGCGCCATCGGCACACCGCTTGCCAAAGAACTTCTTGCCTATACAGATAAAATCCGGCTGGTAAACCGCAATCCAGAAAAAGTAAATCCAACAGACGAACTGTTCCCAGCAGACCTCACCGATGCCGCACAGGTAGAAAAGGCCGTGGCTGGCTCTGAAGTAGTATACCTGACTGCTGGTTTAGAATACAAGGCCAGTGTTTGGCAGGAGCAGTGGCCCCGCCTGATGCGCAATGTGATTAATGCTTGCAAAAAGAATAACGCAAAGCTGGTGTTCTTTGATAATGTATATATGTACGACCCTGCGTACATGCACCACATGACCGAAGAAACACCGGTTAACCCTAACAGCAAAAAAGGGAAAGTACGGGCCGGAGTCGATAAAATGTTGTTTGACGAAGTAAATAAAGGAGATTTGACAGCTCTTATTGCTCGTGCCGCTGACTTTATCGGGCCTACTAAAAATAGCATGTTAGTAGAGACTGTGTTTAAAAATCTAAAGCAGGGAAAGAAAGCGATGTGGTTTGGGTCTGCAGACAAGATACATACCTTCACCTACACTCCTGAGGCAGCCATAGCCACTGCTATGCTTGGCAACACAACAGATGCCTACAACCAGGTATGGCATCTGCCAACCAGCAGAAAACCCTTAACCGGAAAAGACTGGGTGAATCTGTTCGCAAAAGAGCTTAACACAGAACCAAAGCTTACGGTGCTGCCAAATTGGATGGTAAGTATGCTGGGCCTGTTCATGCCGATCATGCGAGAGCTTAAAGAGATGCTGTACCAGTATGACCGTGACTACCTGTTTGACAGCAGTAAGTTTGAAAGGCGCTTCAATTATACACCTGTTACCCCGGAAGAAGCAGTGAAAGCGGTGGTAGCTTCTGGAGAAATAAAATAACCTTGGGTTAGTGCCTAAAGTAAGAAACCTAAAATAACTTTTAACTACTATGAAAAAGGTACAACTGCTTCTCTTTCTGCTCCTGCCCGCACTTCATGTCCAGGCACAGCAAAATACCAGTAGCCGCCAGGATTCAGTAAAGTCTTATTTACAGGAATTGGTGCAGGAGAACCAGGTTCCGGGAGTGGTATTGGGTGTTTATGAAAATGGGAAGATACAATTTTATACCTATGGTGTAGCTGATAAGGGGAAACAAGTCCCCTTAACTGAAAACACTATCTTCGAAATAGGCTCAATCACCAAAACATTTACAACGCTGTTGGCGCAAATGCTCATAAGCGAAGGGAAGATTAATTGGGATGATTCTGTTAATAAATACTTGCCGGACTCACTAAAGGTCCTTGAAAAAGATGGGAAGAAGGTAACACTGCGGCATTTGGCTTCCCACACTGCCGGCCTACCTAAAGTGCCTTCTAATCTTCAGCCAAAGGACAATTATGATCCTTACGCCGATTATACAAAAAAAGACCTTTATGCCTATCTGCAGCAGGTGCCAATTCAAACAGTACCCGGTGAGAAAATAAATTACTCCAACACAGGAGTGGCATTGCTGGGGCAGGTGCTGGAAAATGCAACCGGCAAAACCTATCAGGAAATGGTGCGGGAGCGAATTTTAAAGCCGTTGCAGCTGAAAAGTGCCCTGTTAGAAGGGGCAAATCCCTCCTATACAAGAGCACAGGGTTATCTGGACGGCAAACCTGTAAAGGATTGGAGCTTTAAAGCGGTTGCTCCGGCAGGTGCCCTGGATATGAGTGCAAAAGACCTGATGCAGTATACATTAGCCTATATGGGTACTGGCAGATCAAAGCTAAAACCACACGCGAAGCAGGTGCTGCGTGTGCAAAAGATTATGAGCAACGATAAAGGGCTGCAAGGTGGATTGACTTTAGGTTGGCAGATACAAGTAAAAGACGGGGATACGCTGTACTGGCATAATGGTGGCACAGGTGGCTTCAGGTCCTTTACCGGCTTTATACCCGGAAAAGATAGAGCAGTAGTGATCTTAGCCAACTCAGTTTATGATGTAGACCAGATTGCAGCGTATGCCCTTGGTTTTGCTCCTGAGTTTCCGTCAATCCGTAAAACTGTTAATTTGCCTGATAGTATTCTGAAACAGTATACAGGTGTCTACCAGTTGGCCCCAAACTTTAACATTACCATTTCGCTGCAGGATGGGCAACTGAAGGCGCAGGCAACAAACCAGCCAGCAGTAGCCATATATCCAGCATCAGAGACCAGCTTTTTTATGAAGGTTGTAGATGCGGAGCTGGAGTTCAAGAAAGAAAATGGCAAAGTTACTTCCCTTGTACTGCAGCAGAATGGCAACAGTATTCCAGGTGAGAAGGTGAAGTAGTCAAAGCTTTGAAACCTATCGCTATGTTTCCTGCTCTGCCGCTTTCCAGTTCTTACGATTAATCAGTGCCTGTATCTGGGCCAGGTGGTGCTCTCCGTGCCATGCATAAATACCAATGCTTTGCCGGATGCTGCACTCCCCGGATAATGGGTGATTTAGTTTACGGTCCAGTTGTTCAGGAGTCAGAGTTTTTAGGAGTAGCACCCAACGCAGGTGCAGTGCCGCCAGCAAAGAAATCGAAATTCCTGGGTCTCCCTGCGTGCTGTCTAATAGCTCAGCCCATTCTCCTTCGTTATAGGTTTTAATGGTAGGCACCTCCTCTGTGAGCGCTAATTTGTGCCTGGCATAGCCATTCAGGTGGCTGTCTGGCAGGTGATGAACTACCTGCCGGACTGTCCAGCCATCGGGACGGTAAGGTGTATTAAACTGCTCAGGGGTTAACTTGGCTACCATTTGTTGGAGTTTTTCCGGAAGCTGCCCGATAGAGAGTATGAACTGTTCCACAGCTTCCTGGGTAATCGGCTGCGAGGCATTAAATTTACCAATAGGATAACGCAGTTGCTCTAATTCTTCGTCTGACATGGGGTAGGTGCTAAGTGTGAAAGGGATAGTTTTATGTACGGATTCAGGAAAAATTAATCCACCTTCTCTACTTGCAGGTTTAGCGCATCATCTAACTTATACACAATGGTATGCTGGCCCCCGGTAGGGCAACAGTTAGGGTCTGTATCGAGGTAAATGGGAAAAGTGCGGATGAGGCGGTTATTTACCACCTCATATTTATCGTGGCCCATATAGTCTTTTTGCAGCTCCGGACTTAGCTCTGGCATCTTTAGCTGTCCCCAATACTCCCGTTCAAACTCATAACCGTACACAGTGCCATAGCTGCCGGTACCGCCGCTATTTACAAAAACCAGCAGCTCCGGCTTCTTGTTCTGGTTCAGGTCAGTTACCGTTGTGTTCATTACCGTGCCTTCTATTGGTTCATCGATACGGGTAGGCTGCTGGTCTTCGCGTGCTACCAGCACTGTAAGGGTGCGCATAGAGCCAAGGCCCGTTGTGCTAACGTCGAATTGCATACCGCCAGCTTTTAACTCTTGTTGGTAACTAATAGCATCTACAGGGTTTTCAGGTTCAGAAGGCAAGACCTCCTCTGCTGCTACTTCTTCAGAGGCAGCCTCTTCCTTACCAGACTCAGTCCCGCAGGAAAGTACAAAAGCAGCGGTTATTGTAAGCAGATACAGATTTAAACTCTTCATGTGGGTAAGGTATTATTTCTCTGTAACGGAATTCAAGCAGTATAAGCTATGAATTTAGAAAAAGCAAAACGGCAGAACCGAAGCTCTGCCGTTTTGCGTGAGAAAGAGATAGTTAAAACTCAATTCTATAGTTAAGCACTGGAATAAGTCCGTTTTGATAGATTGTCACAACTTCTTCTTTTGTACGGTCATAGTGAATTCCACGGATGTTAAGGCGGTTTGTGATGTTCTGGATGTCCAGCGAAACGATATAAGAAGCTTTAGGCTTGTTCTTTCGGTAACTTACCTTTATATCAGATCGGAAATAATTGTCGGCCTGAATGGCATATCGCTGATCCTCCTGTAGTTGCTCCCGGCCGGTTTCCCTTGATTTCTCCAGATTGATAGGAGTAAAACGATTGCCGCCCGAAGAAAGTATTTTAAAGCTTGTGCCTATCAGGTTTTGCCTGTTCTTTCCTACCTTGAATTCCTTGCCTGCCAATAAGTTGACAATATAGTTGCCATTGAAACGCGTGTCACGCTCTATCCCATCTGCACCTGTATACCTGGAGTCATATAGAGAGGATGTAACAAGGAAATAATAGTTGTTGGTAAAAAACTTCTCCAGCGTCATCTCCAGGCCATAGTTACGGCCGGTGCCAGTATTTACTAAGCTGTCGGTAATAAATCCGTCTTCATAATTAAGAGTTGATAATGAATTGCCCGGTTCAGCCCCAACTGGTACTTTGTACAGGTGCTGGTAGTACGTTTCTACCTTCAGGCGCAGGTCTTCACGCAGCATTTGGTCATAGCCAAGAACATAGTGTGCTGCACGGGTGAAGCCAAGGTTCTTATTTGGCTGCGTGTACGTATCTCCCTGCAGACGCTGCTGCGCAAAATAAGTAGACATAGCTTCATGTCTGCTGTGCAATCCAAAGCCTGCACTAAAAGAGCGTGCAGCATTTACCTGCCATTTCAGGCCAAGGCGGGGCTCAAGGCTTGTATTCCCATTCAAGCCAAGGTAAAGGGCGTGTATACCAGTGTTCAGGGTGAGTTCCTCTGTCAGGCGATACTTCCATTGGGCGTACCCTTGTGATAAATAAGTATTTCCTGTCTGTTCTACCAGGCGTTCCTGCTGGTCGTCTTCATTTGGTCCCTCTGCAAAAGCGTCAAAACCCAATCGGCTCAGGATCAGGCCAGTTCTGAAAGTGTGGCGATTGTTGACTTTACGGTTGTACAAGGTAGAAAAACGGGCAGTATTGTAAAGGAAGCGCTGATGATAAAAGGGCGTGGAGCTAAAGTCTGTCGCTAAAGAATCCACAGCAATCTTATTGCTGTTCGCTGATATGGCTACAGAAGTTTCGAGGTAATCGTCCTTGTCCAGGAAGAGCATGTGCGATATCCCCGCTGCTCCCATGTTTCCTTTGAAGCTCTGGTCAAAACGGTCCCAGTAGCTTTCCCATTCTTCTACGTTTCGGGAGGCTTTCATGTCCTGCTCACTCAGGCCTCCAATACCCCAGAAAGAAAAGGTGCCTGCTTTCTCGGTTGGCAGAAACACTTTGTAAGAGAAATCCTGGAAAACAGGGGAGGCATCACCCGTTATTTTTATTCCTATCTTATTAAGGATTGCTAAAGTAGAATAGCGGTAGTTGGCCAGGTAAGATCCCTTTGAGCCTGGTTTAAGAGGTCCCTCAGCGGCAAAATCCACTCCAAGCAAACCTGCCTGGAAAGCATATTCACGTTTTTCGTTGTTGCCATTGCGCAACCGGATATCAAAGATTCCGGAGAGAGCGTTACCATACTCAGCGGGAAAAGCACCAGTGTAAAAATCGGAATTTTCGAGCATGTTTACACTTAGTATGCTGATGGCACCACCCGCTGCACCTTCTTCCGCGAAGTGGCTTGGGTTAGGTACTTCTATACCTTCAATACGCCACAATACTCCTCTTGGAGAGTTCCCGCGTACTACAATCTCGTTGCTCTGATCATCTGAAGTGCCAACACCGGCAAAGTTCTGGGCAGCCCGGGCAGGATCATTTATACTCGCGGCATAGCGCTTGGTCTCCTCCACTGCTATAGAACGGGAGCTGATCATAGCCATCTCGTTCAGCGGATTCCCCTTGCTTTGCTCCTCAGCACTAATTACAACTTCCTGTAACTTGCTGAAAGATTCACTCAGGCCAATACTGAGTACTAATTCCTTGCCTGATCCTAATAAAAGTTCAGGTAGCACCTGCTCTTCGTAGCCAACGTAGCTTACACGCAAGGTATGTCGTCCTACAGGCACCTTATCTAAGCGAAAAGCCCCGGTTGCATCAGTAGAGGCCCCTATGGCAGGATTGGTCGTAACAATGGCAACGGTAGCGCCAATCAGTGGCTCCTGCGACTCTTTATCAATGATCCGGCCGCGGATAGTTTGAGTCAGTTCCTGCCCTGTAGAAACAAAAGGGAGGCACAGCAGCACCAGCCCAAGCAGGTGCATGAGGTAGTAATTTAACTTCATAGTTTTATTTTGGTAGTGGTTATTTGCGTTTCAGGCCGCAAAGGTAGCAAATGCTGTATTATTTCAATGTTAAATAATGAAATAATACAAGGGCAAGGGGAAATATAAGCAAGGAGTTAAGAGGTTGATTTAGAAGGGTACTGCAGGCTTGAAAGCATTACGGGCATACGCATCAGAAAAAATCTACTGATGCGTATGCCCGTAAAGATTGGTTTGTGAACGACGGTAGCCTATTTATTCAATGGTGCACCAACTGCAACAGAGCAGTCATGTCCTGGTTGTCCGTGAGGAGGATTAATGCCCGATGCAGCTACCGCCTGAGATGATTGCATTGGTGGAGGCGTAAAGCTTTGCGGCACATTCAGGTTTGGCTGAGCAGGAGTACTTAACGGTGCACCAACAGGTATATCGCAACGGTGGTTTGGCTGTCCGTGTTCCGGGTTAAGCGCTCCTGCTGCGGCTTGAGCAGTGTTGCCTGCAGGCTGTGCGGCGGGTAGATTTAGAGGGGCTGTGGTAGTAGCTCCTGGCTCTTTTTCAGAGCAGGCTACGAAGCCTAAAATAGCGGCAGCCAGTAAAAAACGGGATGTTTTCATCATGAAGTGTAAAGGGTAAACAATAAGTAAATATGTGTTAATCAGCTATAGTGCATTTGAAAGAAGGAATAGTTATTACGTGCTAATACCCTTAGAGTTCAAACACAGTGTGTTGTGTGGTTAAATTTACAAATAACTTGCATAGGTTCTACTATTGCTATTTATTTTGGCCAAGTAAAAAAGTGACGGGGATAGCCAATCTTTTTCTCCATGCTCTTTCTGAGTGATCTTCCCCTACAAACTTTTTAGTTACCCAGCTACTGGAAGTGTAGCCTTTCTCTTTCATAATCTCATCTACCTGTTTCTGATAAGGTTCATAGAGGGCATCGAGCGTTTCGGTTCCATAATCAAAGTACAGCTTGTGGGTAACAGGCGACGGAAGGTTCTTCTTCAAATAAGTCATGAAAGCGACAGGTATGGGGTTATTCTGAGTTGAAAATATACCCACCCAATGTGTGGATAAACAAGCCGCCCCTCCAAAAGTCTCAGGATATTCGCACATGGCATACCACGAGATTAGGCCGCCCATGCTGGAGCCGGCTATAAAGGTATTTTCCCTTTCCGGCCTGGTTGAGAAGTTGCTGTCGATGTAGGGTTTAAGCTCCTTTACCAGGAACTTCAGGTAATCATCAGATTGCACCCCAGAGGCAAATAAAGCTATTTCTTTAACAGTGCTGGGCAGCTTGGCTAAGTTTTCTCTGTACGCCGTCGGAAGTGCCTCAAAGGGCTTTTGGGGGAAATAATCAGAATGTCTGCTGCTGCCCGAGTTCCAGATACCTACTACAATACAGTCTTCAATTTTATTTTCAAGAATTAACTTGCCGACTACCTCATCTATACCCCATTCCTGCTTGTTCCAGGTAAGGGTGGAATCGAACAGCATCTGCCCATCGTGCATATAAAGCACTGCATATTTTTTACTAGGGTCGTAGCTTGATGGGAGCCAGACATCCACGTTGCGTGGTGCAACAAACTTAGAGGGGAAGTTTACCAGCCGCTTTATATGTCCGTTTTCTACAGAGGGATTTTGAGCAAAAGCTATGTCAGTGAGTATGCAAGTCAGCAGCAGGTAAAGGGTGAGGAGCTTTTTCATTAACTTGTCTACTTTGATTTATACTACTATACGCCCTTATTAAACTGATGTAGCCTTTAAAAGTGGGGAAAGTTGCGACATAAAAACTTTTTCCTATTAATGAATGCACTCCAAGTTATTGTTGTGAAGCAGGTTAAGGTAGTACTACCTGATCAGAGGGCAAATGAAAATTACATTCTGTCTTGTTTCTAAGAATAGTGCTCCTGTAGTTTACATTTATAGATTATTTATAGCAGCTCTGGTCCATTTTCTCTAATTGCTCTACAGGGAACCCCTTGCTCTTTGCCTGCTGTACCATCAGGTTATAAACGGCATCATCCAGCGTAGGCGTGCGGGAGAGAATCCAGAGGCTTTCGCGGTCCGGTGAGCCAACAAGAACGTGCTGGTAATCGGGGTCCAGTTCCAGGATCCAGTAGTCGCCTCTGAAGGGCCAGAAGAACTGTACCTTTAGCTTACTGTTGTTGCTGCCTTCAACGGGAAATGCTTTACCCTTAACACTTTCCTCTTTGCCTTCTGGTCCGCCTTTACGGCAGTAGTTAAATACCTCTACATACCCTTCAGGATTTTGAGTATACTCAGCATAAACACAGTGGCAGCCCTTTTCATAACGCTGGGGCAGTGCAGCAATTTCGTACCAGCGGCCCTCATACTTATTCAGGTCAACACCAGGTACCGTTTCCAGTGGCATATTGTTTTTGCTGCAGCTACTGATAAGCCAGGCACCCAAAACCAAAGCACCGGCACTAATAAGTATTTTAGTATTCTTCTTCATTTTCCAAACAGCTTCAAAGCTGCCTGGCCATTTTATAGTGTTGGATGGTGCCAAACAGCAGGTATGATTCTTCCTCTACTTCATACCCGTTGCGGCGGTAAAAGTTTACAGCATTCTCGCGTGCGTGCAGCATCATTCTGGTTGCACCCATCTCCCTGGCCCGCTTCTCCATGTACTCAATTAACTGGTCGCCCAACTTCTGGCCCTGCATGTCATTTCGGATGCCCATAAAGCGGATTTGTGCTTCCTGTGGTGTAGTCAGGTGCATGCGGCAGACTCCTATAGCTTCACCTGCATCATTTAGTAGCATGGCATGTGTGGCAGTGGCATCATCTTCCGCTCGCTCGCTGCCTTCAGGTTCTCCCCAGGGCTGACGTAGTGTATCAAAGCGAAGGCGGAAATATTTTTCAAATTGAGCTGGAGTGTTTGGTTCAATTATATGCATTTAACTATATAGCTTCTTATTAGCAAAAGGATAACTTTGTTGTGTCAAGATAGGTAAAATCAATTTTTAAAGTATAAAGCTTAGAACCACTATGGCATCTTTTGATATTGTAAGTAAAGTTGATCCACAGATCATGGATAATGCAGTGAATGTTGCGCGCAAAGAGATCATGAACCGTTACGATTTCCGCGACACCAAAGGCACCTTGGAGTATGACAAGAAGGCAAGCGAAGTGCACATAAGTATGGAGAATGAAATGCGCCTGCAGCATACGGAGGATGTGCTGATCGGTAAAATGGTGAAACAGGGGCTGGATGCGACAGCTCTTGATTTCTCAAAGGACCACTACCAGTCAGGTGCAATGGTAAAGAAAGACATTAAAGTGAAGGCGGGTATTGACAAGGAGACATCCAAAAAGATCATGAAAATCATCAAAGACAGCAAGATGAAGGTGTCTGCGGCGATGATGGATGAGACCATTCGGGTAACCGGCAAAAAAATAGACGACCTACAGGAGGTAATGGCCTTAATGCGCAGCAACAGCGAAGAGATAGGTATGCCACTGCAGTACGTGAACATGAAAAGCTAAATTTTGTTGCTTATTGCTGTCTTAATAAATATTGATCAGGTTGATGGTTTAATCTGGCCCCTGTTGTTCATGATAGCTTAAGTTGAGTGTCCCTGCCAGGCTTACTCATGACTGGTAAAGAACCAGGCAACCGAGAAAATTAATATGTACTGAAGGGACAAATAATTTTTAATAATTACTTATAACTGTTTTATAAAATAGACTATGGAAATTTTCGCTAATCCGGATACATGGATAAGCTTACTGACACTTACTTTTATGGAGGTAGTGCTGGGAATAGACAATATCGTGTTTATTTCTATTGTGGTTGGCAGACTGCCTCAGGATCAGCAGGCAAAAGGCCGTAATATCGGCTTAGCCCTGGCACTGATCTTCCGTGTGATCCTGTTATTGTTTATCTCCTGGATTATAGGGGCAAGTGCGCCGCTGTTTAGTATAAATCTGCCTTTTACGGAAAACGAATTTGCTGTTTCGTGGCGTGATATTATTCTTTTTGTTGGAGGCCTGTTCCTGTTGGCCAAGAGTACTACCGAAATACATAACAAGTTAGAAGGAGAGGAAGAAGGTCATGGAAATACAAAAGTGCATGCTACCATGGGTAAAATCCTGGTTCAGATTGTACTCATTGATATTGTTTTCTCTTTTGACTCCATCCTGACTGCTGTAGGTCTTGCGCAGGAAGTACTTGTAATGATCATCGCTGTTATTCTGGCAATGGGTATCATGATTGCGTTTGCCAAGTATGTAAGTGACTTTGTGAACGAACACCCAACCGTTAAAATGCTGGCACTCTCCTTCCTGATTCTAATCGGCTTTATGCTGGTTGTGGAAGCACTGCACCAGCATATACCAAAAGGGTACATCTACTTTGCCATGTTCTTCTCGCTGATGGTAGAGATGTTGAATCTGCGGCTACGCAAAAAAACTACTCCTGTGCACCTGCGCCAAAACGAGGTGCTGGAACCTGAGAAAGAAGAGGTTGTATAAGCCTGAAAATAATGAGCCACAGAAGGGGCAACACCAGGCAAAGGTGCTGCCCCTTCTGTTTTTACGGATGATGTATAAAACATTAGATCGAATTTATTTATACATTAGGCTAGATATACAAACCTCCTAAATCACCGGTTTATGCAGTACCGAAGCATTCCTATTGCTGCTTTTTTGTTTTTGGCTGTTACAGGCCTGGCATTACTTAGCATTTATTTGCTTCAGCCTCCAGAGCCAGTTCCCGCAAATGCGCCGTTAACAGCCTTCTCTGCTGAGCGTGCAATGAGGCATGTGGAGCAAATCGCTAAGGAACCTCATGCAATGGGTACAGCGGAACACGCAAGGCTACGAAGATACCTGTTACAGGAAATGCAGGAACTGGGACTGAATCCGCAGGTGCAGAAGACAACGGCAGTAAACGGAAAGAATGGTGCCGCTACGGTGGGGTATGTTTATAACCTAATCGGCAGGCTAGAAGGAGAAGGTAAAGATAGCACAGCCGTTCTTCTTATGGCGCACTATGACTCGCAACCTAATGCACGTGGAGCCGGCGACGATGGCGCGGGCGTGGCTGCTATTCTAGAAACAGTAAGGGCATTAAAACAAGGTCCCAAGCCCGATCATGATGTGGTTGTGCTGTTAACAGACGGCGAAGAGTATGGCCTGTACGGTGCAAGGGCTTTTATGAAGCACCCCTGGGCGAAGGAAGTTGCGATGGTACTGAATGTGGAGGCACGTGGTAACCGGGGCCCAAGTATGACCTTTGAGTTAAGCCCGGAAAACGGTTGGGTAGCAAAGCAGTACATTAAAAAGGCACCCTATCCATTTGTTAGTTCACTGGCCTATGAAATATACCGCCGCATGCCCAATGACACTGATTTTACTGTATTCAAAGATGCCGGCTATAGTGGTGTGAACTCTGCGTTTATCGATGGATTTGTACACTATCATAAAGCCACAGATTCTCCCGAAAATCTTGACTTGGGTAGCCTGCAGCAGCATGGAAGTAACATGCTGGCACTAACCCGGCACTTTGCCAACACCTCCCTCAGCCAAACAAAGGCACCCGATTCTGTTTTCTTTAACTTTATTGGTGGTTGGGTGATCAACTATCCGCAGGGGCTAAACATTTTATGGGTAGCAATTACTTCCCTTTTACTGGTGGTTACATTGCGAATAGGTCTGAGAAAAAATACCTATAATGTACGGCAGCTAATCATCAGCTTCTTTGTTTACCTCTTTATTGTAGCGGTAACTGTTGCGTTGTTCATTCCTATAAACAACCTGGTGCTGGACATGCTTCCGCTCACGCACCGTATGAATGGGGTGTACAGCGCTGACTACTTCTTTATAGCTTATTTGCTGCTGGCGCTGGGCCTTTTTCTGCTGCTTAGCTGGATTGCTCTGCGCTGGTTGCGCCTTTTTTCTTTGCTGATGGGAGTTTTTGTGTTGCAGTTCGTGCTTATGATCGTGCTGTTCCTGCTAGTTCCCAATGCTGCATATCTTTTGATGTTCCCCCTTTTGTTCAGCCTAGCAGGAGTACTAGCTTTATTCTTAACAAGGATTTATGATGCGCCGAGAGTGAACCTGCGTTTCGCTTTGGTGCTTTTACTGGCCTCTGTTCCGGCCATTTTTATTTTAATGCCACTTGTGCAGGTAGTGTTCGTTGCTTTTGGGTTACAGTTACCTGTTGGGTCAGTCGCCTTGTTTATACTGCTACTGAGTTTGTTACTGCCATTGCTTTGGATCATAGAGCGTAGCTTTAGCTGGCGCAATCTTCCTTTGCTGCCGCTGGTGCTGTTAATTTGTGGTGGGACCCTATTGTATAGTGCGATAGGACGTGAGATGCCATCCGAAGAACAACCCTTGCACAGCCATGTAAGCTACTACCTGAACGCCGACACTGATAATGCATTTTGGGCTTCTTACTATCAAACTACTGATGACTGGAATCAGCAATTCTTCTCAAAAAGCTCCAAAGGGGCATTAAATGATATTTATCCACATGCTACACTGGAATACCTAAAGAATGATGCTAAAGCCATAGCTGTGCCTGCACCAGTAGCGGAAGTGTTATCAGATTCAGTAGCAGGCAATAAACGCTTGCTTCGTTTGCGCCTGTCCTCACCCAGAGATGCCGCCCATATGGAGCTGGCTCTTCAGCCGCAAACGCCAGAAGCGTTGCAAAGCATAAAGCTGGCTGGTGAGGAGCTGCAATTGGAGCCTATTGAGGCAGAGGGAGGCAAGGTTTATTTTGTTCGTCTGCATGGCTTACCTGAGGAAAAGCAAACAGAGCTGGAGTTGCAATTGGAGCCAAACTCGCCTTTAAAGTTATACTTATACGACCAAAGCATCGGTTTGCCTGATGAACTGGTAAAAACACAAAAGCCTTCCCATGTTATCGCAGAGCAGGGATCAACAAGTAACCTGACTGTCGTCCGCAAAAGCTACACCTTTTAGTTAACTGTAGGTAATAGATAGTAGGCTGTTAAGGTAAGCCTGTATTTTTCAGAGGAATTTAGTTTTCGCGCCAACTAAATTAGAAAGGTGCGTAGTATAGGTTATATAAAGACTTATACTACGCACCCTTACAATGTTTATAGATAAAGCAATATCAATTCTTTTTGGTTTAGTTTTTCTTTTCGTCCTGTCCTGCGATGGACCTTCCTCTGATTCAGTAGTTAGCGAAGAAGAGGCGACAGCTGTTGGAGGAAAGGCTCTTCAGGATGATCCTGTTTTCTGGGACTATGCTGCCAGTAGTAACATGCTGCAAACAGAAATAGGCAGAATTGCTGCTGAAAAAGCTACTTCCGACTCAATAAAAACCATGGGCCAAAAAACAGTTGATTTTCATAGCAAAGCTATGCAGCAACTACGGTCATTGGTAGCAAATCAGGAAAAGGTACAAATACCAGATAGCCTGGGCAGCGCAGATCGTGCGTTGGTGGAAGAATTCAAATTACTTGAAGGAGAAGAGTTCAATACCCGCTACCGTGATTTTATACTTAACACGCACACGGTGCAACTGGAGCGTTACAAAGAAGCTCTGGGAAGAGCTGAAAATAAAAGAACCCTGGACTGGCTGCAGGCAATGCTAGTGCACCTTCGGAAGGAGCTTAATTCCGTTGCCAACATAGATTCTGTGAAGCAGCAGTAGTTAATACAATAAACAGGTGCAGGGAATGTTGATTTAGTGAAGGGGCAGTAGCAGCAAAATTACTTCCAGATCTCAGAGGCTTTGCGAGCCATCCGGAAGAAGAGTTCACGTTCAAGGCCTGCTACCTGGCGTGCCTCATACTCGGTGTAGCCATTTTCTACCGCATTCAGGTAATCATAGTACAGCTGAGCCATTTCCAGGGAGTCATCTTCAAAGCAATCTACCAGTTCTTCCTGCGAAGCCTTTTTAGGCTCAAATACTTTAGATGGGTAGAGTTTGTCGAGTTGGTAAATAAGGTACTTCTGCTGTGTTTTGTTCTGGCGGTTTCCAAAGAGTTGCTCAATGTCCATGTCGTCCTCATCCTCGAACTCCTCAAAATCGTCTTCCACGGCCAAAGGCTCATATACAATGATGTCGTGGCAGGTTAGCTCCAGGTACTCGTCAAACTTTTCTTTGATAGAAATAATGGTTGGTGTGTCGTACGGCTTGTTGAGTACATCAGCCATGTGCAGGGCGATCTCCTTGCCTTTTTCTCCGGCTGCAATCAGTATCTGGTTGAACTGGGTGAAGTCGCAGCCCATGTAGATAAATTTATATTCCTCATCGAGCACAGTGAAACACCAGAGCGTAATAAATTCCGTGTCATCTATTACAACAGTGTCGATGTACAATTCATTGATTTGTACGTAGAGCGGCGAGTATTCCTGAGCATCCATGGCGTTGCCTTTGAGTGTACCAGTCTGTATAGCTGCCTGTACGTTAAGGGGCAGCTATTGTTAGATAGTATACGACTTTTAACCAGTTTCTGACACAAAAATTACCCATTAGTTAAATCTGCTTATACTGGCTTTTCTGAATGAACCAATCTGGATATTTTGTAATTTATTGATAATCTTTTGTTTATAATGCTGCTTTTGTTGCTGAACGTAGATGTGCAGCTTTAGAAAAAACACTGATGATTTTAACAAAATTTATTGAACCTCTCTAATTCTGTGCAATAAGTCTATGCAGGGCAGCAGGTTTGGGAAGTGCGGGTTTCCAGTTTATGGCTCCTGGTCTTTTTTGTTTTAGTAAAAGACAAGCAAGAGTGTAAACTCAGTTTCCTGCAGCCAAATAAGCTTTAGTCTTTACTCCAAAGATTAGTGATAAAACGTCTCGCGTTTCCAAAAGCTAACTTCTCCAGTTGCTCCTGAGAAAGCTGTTCCTGCAACCGGCTTAAAATGGAGTTATAACTGGTGCCTGCCTGTTCATGCTCCTTGAAGTAATAAGGAATACGGCTAAGGTCGGTGCTGTCAGCGGTATAAAAGTAGTCTGCTCCGAAGCAAATCACGTCTTCGGCTCCTTTGCTGATGCCATACAGGATGTGGTTAAGAAGTGCCTCTGGGTCTTCATCATTCACAAACGCCCTTAAGAAGTTCATTCCTATAAGCCCTTTGCGTCTGATGATCTCCTGAGTTAACTCATCAGGCAGGTTACGGTTATGTTTCCATACAGGTCTGAAGTTGGAATGGCTGGCGATGATTGGTATATCCAGTCTTTCTTTATCTATGTGGGTGAGCATATCGAAGGCGAGGGCATCGCTGGTGTGTGAGAGGTCAACAGCAATATGGCGGCCATGCAGGTAGTCAAGCAGCATTTTGCCATCTGTGGTAATCCCATCATTTGTCATGTTGCCTCCACCGAAGCGGTTGCCGGTGTGGTGGGTGAAGCTGATGTACAGGAGGCGTCCGCATATTTCGATCATCTTCTCAAGCTTTTTAAAACCATCCTCCAGCGGCTCGTTCTCCTCGCAAAAGCCGGAAGCATTTTCTACGGCGGCCACCATGCCCACAGAACCTGATTGCCGCATAACCTGCTGTAGTATTTTGTTGTTGGTTACGGAAGTCAGGGAGTTGTCACTGTCTGCCAACACCTTGAACATATCGCGCTGTAATGCTGCGTAATTGGTGCTGCCGCTTTCTGTGGCACTGTACATAGCCATTACCTGCAACTTCACATTGCCCTCTGTAAGGGCAGGCAAGGCACAACCTATTTCCTCCACTTTATTCATGTCAGGATTAGGTACGTCTGTCAGGTACACAAGCAAATCGCAGTGCATGTCGATGATTGGTAAGCGGGAAGTCATATTTATGTCTGTTTTTTCTGTTGCCTGATTACGGAAAAGAGCAGCTTTAGTAGATATTTTTTATAACCGCTGCACTGTCTGTTGTTTAAATTTAGTAAAAAGCCAGCCCCGCATATCCGGCAGGACTGGCTTTGCTGTTTTTGTTTCGAGGATGTTCCCTATCGTGTAGGCAGAGTGAATCCCAGCGTAAGCATAAAAACGGAGTGCCGGGCATTTCTTAGATCTCCCTCAAAGTAATCATCAGGGGCATCGTCAACAAGATCTGTGAAGCTGCCGGCATAACGTACTCCTATACTAAGCCCGCCGGGTGTTCCAAAACCTATGCCGGCAGCGTAGCCTAACTCAAACTTTTTAAGGCCATCAGTGCTGCTGCGGTTTACAGCTTCGGGCTCTGGCGCCCCATTAATAAACGTGTCGGTTCTGTTGTTTACGCTAAGCAGGTACGATGCCAACGGTCCACCCTCGAAATACAGTGGGCCTGCATTTATTCTGGCTAAAACAGGTAGTTCAAGATAATTGTAATTCACGCTGCCTTCTCTGCGGTAGGTCAGGTTGTCTAATTCGAACTCCTCTTCTTCATTCTTGAAGCCTTTGTTTGTATAGTACAGCTCAGGCTGAATAGAAAAGAAGTCTTCAACTATGCCGAAATTTGCCGTCACGCCGGCGTGCCACCCGACTTTGTTATTAAAGCGGCTGTCGTCCCTGACATCACCTGAAAGATTGGATAAGTTAGCGCCGGCCCTTACGCCAAAAGAGACCTGCGCCTCAGCCAGCTGCATAGTGGCAAGCGCACAAAACAATAAAAGTAGCTTCTTCATAGTTTCCGATTTTTAGTTATACTTAAGTTTGTTTTCGTTCAGGTATACGGAAACTAGGACGGGTTTTCTGATATATTTTCAAAAAAGCAAAGGTTTTATATTTTTTAAATAGCTGATTTTAAGTTGTATATATAAATATACGGAAGCTGATGTTTGTACTGAAATGGGGGAATTTGGATTTGTTTAATGACACAGGTAACCTATGCCAGAGGAGCTAAGGTTTAATATAATATCCTGTAAGAAGCTAGAAGTTGCAGGAGTAGGCTAGGCATGTTTAATATTCATCATTCGAATCGCCACCACCATCATTCTGTTGCTGATCGCGCCTTCTACGCTGGTTCTCCCCATCACTGTTGATGCGGTAGGTAAAACCAAGAAAAATGATCCGGCTTTGCCTGCGGTTCTCACTCTCTGTTCTGAACTCTGGGCCAAAGCTCAGAAAGTTAAACTGCCGTGTGTTGAAAACATCAGAAACCCGTAGCGAGACAGTGCCATTACTGTCTAATATATCCTTTTTCATCCCTAAGTCCACGCTGTACATTTGCTCCATTCGGCCTTGAATGTCTGCCATGGGTGCACGGTAGAACCCGGAAAGCTGGATGTCTAGGTCTTTCCAAACAGTCATGGTTGAGTTAAGTTTAGCATTCCAACTGATGCGGCTGCTGCTAAGTTCTGTGTCACCTTGTGTGGTATTCAATTGTGTCCTGAATCCAGAAGCACTGCCATTCAAGCGCCACCACTTAGTAACAGGATGATTGAATCCGAGCTCCACTCCATAAGAAGAATTGCTCGATAAGTTCAGGAAAGTAACTTCTGTGCCCGGAATGGAATCTCCGTTGACCACTACGATCGTTGCGGTTCTGAAGCGCTCAATTTCATCGGTGGTGTGGCGGAAAAAGGCAGTAGCATTTAAAGATGTGTTTCCCCAGTATCTTAAATAGCCTAGCTCCAGCGAGTTAACGAACTCCGGCTTTAGGTCCGGGTTACCAAACCTAAGACTAAACCGGTCTGATCTATCCACAAAAGGATTTAGAAAGCGGCTTCTGGGTCTGTTTATACGACGGCTGTAACTGAACTGGATCTTATTGTCATCGTTAAAGTCATTTGTTATAAATACGGTAGGGAACAAGCTGAAGTAGCTGTTGTTGAATACAGTAGACTGCGTACGCTGGTCTGCTTTTGTGTAAGTTTGTTCTGCCCTAACGCCTACCTGGTAGCTTATCGATTTATACTTGTTGCTGTAGTTGCTATAGAGTGAATAAACCTGCTCATCATACACAAAGCGGTTACTTTGTAACAAATCATACTCAAAATCTCTCGTAAGATTACTAAAGTTAAAGAAGCGAGAATCCTCATCCAGGCGTTCAAATGAGCTACGAAAGCCAGTTTCAAACCGGCTGTCTTCAGAGATAGGGTGCACGTAATCAACTCTGGTGACAAATTCCAGATTCCCGTCATCAACCAACGTTCTCTGTACCTCGGGTAGGGCAGAGGAAACTAAGTCAGCCTCATCAAAAAGACTTAACTCATCATCTACATTGGTATTGTACACTATGTCTGCCGTTAGCTCCTGACCTTCGCGCCCAAAAGTTTGCCGGTATCCAAGTGTCAGGTCCAGTGCCTGCTCATCTTCTGTCTCGCTTGTAGTTCGGAGGCTGGCGCTTGTCTCCTGGCGGTTCTCGTTCAGGAAACGATATAAAATTGTGTTATTGTCCTCATCCTGGCCAAACCGGTAAATTCCTGAGGCTGATATTGTTTTTTTAGGACTTAGATAATAGTCTGCCCCAAAGCGGAAGCTGTGAGAAATATCCGTACTACTTCGATCGCCAGTCTGCGACCGGAAGCTGACGCTGTCTATTTGCTCCAGATCGTTGTAGAAGAAGTTGGTGGTAAAACTGTTTCGGATACCAGGCCTGTTGCGTTGTCTGAAGTCATACCCGCCGTTGAGAGACCACTTGTCGTAGCGGTAGTTCAGGTTAAGCGAAGCATTGTAGTTATCGTAGGTGCCAGCTGTTACAGAAGCAGAGCCATTAAAACCGGGTTTCTTCTCTTTCTTTAGCACCAAGTTTATAATGCCTGATGTGCCCTCGGGGTCATATTTTGAAGAGGGGTTGGTAATCATCTCAATGCTTTCAATCAGGTTGGCCGGAATCTGATCGAGGGTGAGATTGGATAATGCTGACCGTTTACCATCTATGAGTATCGTGACATTGGAGCTTCCGCGCATACTTACATTACCATCAATGTCAACTGTGACAGATGGAAGGTTTTGCATGACCTCAGCCACAGAGCCACTTTGTGCATTAATATCTTGGCTTACATTTACTACCCTCTTGTCAAGCTCATACTCCACTATCTGTCGTTCTGCCACGATCTCCACCTCGCTTAGCTTCGTGGAGGAGGCTTTCAGAGGAATGTTCCCCAGCTTTACCTCTGGATTCTGAGCTGATACAACAATGTTAGGAATGAATTTGGTGGGGTAGCCTACCCTGGAGGCACGAAGGGTGTAACGGCCAGCTGGTACTCGTTCAAGCAAAAAATAACCTTCAATATCGGTAGTGGCTCCTGTAACTAAACTGGAATCCTTGGCTGTAAGCAGCACCACATTGGCAAAGCCTACCGGTGCTTTGGAGTCACCTTCGATTAATGTGCCTGAAATTTTTCCTGATGTAGAGGTTGGTGACTGTTGTGCTCGTAAGGCTATAGGAAATAGGCAGGTACTGGTAAGAAAAAGTAATATGCGTAATAAACTGTATTTCATAGTTAATAGTAGAGCGAAAGCAAAAGAGCTTTTTGTTTAAACATCGATAGGGTCTGCAAAAAGTGTATCCCTCATAGCCTAAGCTATAGCTTAAGCTTCTCGTTAGCAGGCCCTCCTGTTATAATTGACTGTTTACGGGCCAAAGGGTTTAATGCTGTGGAAAAATAGAGGCGCTTCTGAATCAGGTATGGGAACAACAGAAAAAGGAAGCACTTGTTTATAAGCCTTCCTTTTCATCTGCTCTACTAGAGGAATTTTAACCTTGTTGGCTAAGTGTTTTGCTAAGAAAATCCCAAACAACAACACCTGTTGCTACTGAGATGTTAAGGGAATGCTTTGTTCCGAACTGAGGGATTTCCAGTACTATATCAGAGGCGCTGACAACTTCCTGTTCCACCCCGAAAACCTCATTTCCTAACACAAATGCATAATGTTGTCCAGGTGCAGGAGCAAAGTCATTTAACATGGTGCTGTTCTCCGCTTGCTCTACAGAGCATATCTTATACCCCTCTGTCTGTAGTTTTTTTACAAGCTCCAGTGTGTCCGGAACATGCTCCCATGTTACAGAGTCAGTGGCTCCAAGCGCTGTTTTCTCTATGTCGCGGTGAGGTGGGGTGCCGGTTATACCACATAGGTATATTTTCTCGGCCATAAAGGCGTCAGCAGTGCGAAATACGGAGCCAACATTGTTCAGGCTGCGCACATTATCCAGCACCAAAACTAACGGTATTTTTTTCTTATTTTTGAATTCTTCAACCGAATCACGGTTGAGGTCGTCCATCGAAAGCTTTCGCATTATTATAGATGTTAAACGCAGGCTTTAGATATCAGACATTGTTGTGCCAGCGCTGCTGCAAAGGTCAGTCGGTTTTTTCCAAAAGTCAACCGAAGCTTGTTGTTGGTAGCTTGATGATTTGTTTGTGAGGTTCTACAGGTCGGCTGGCAAAGTATAAATCCCCTTCAGTAGGGGTAGGAGTGGTAAGAACCTCTTCTAAACATAGTTCAGAATTCATAATTGCGGATGCTGTGCGTCCGGTAAAGTATAAAGCAGTATGAAAGGAGAAGGCAAAGGCACGGTTACCCCGCTTATGAAGCAGTATAATGCTATTAAGGTGAAGCATCCGGGAGCACTGCTGTTGTTCAGGGTAGGTGACTTTTATGAAACCTTTGGCGAGGATGCCATTAAGGCGAGTAAAATACTGGATATTGTACTTACGAAAAGAGGCAATGGTTCTGCTTCCGAAACTGCACTGGCAGGTTTTCCTCACCATTCTCTTGATACTTACCTGCCAAAGCTCGTAAGGGCCGGAGAGCGTGTGGCTATTTGCGATCAGCTAGAGGATCCCAAAACAGTAAAAGGCATTGTGAAGCGAGGGGTGACGGAGTTAGTAACACCGGGCGTGTCTTTCAATGATCAGGTGCTGGAAAGGCGCAGCAACAATTATTTGGCTGCAGTGCATTTTGGAAAAACTGAAACAGGCGTTTCCTTTTTAGATATATCCACTGGAGAGTTCATTGCAGCACAAGGCGACAGAAACTATATTGGGAAGCTGCTGCAAAGCCTGGCTCCGTCGGAAGTGCTGTTCTGTAAACGTGAGAAGGAAACCTTTATAGAGCGTTATGGTCCTGATTTCAGGTATTATGCATTGGATGAGTGGGTATTTAAGTATGACTTTGCCTATGAATCCCTCACACGACAGTTTGGAACAGCCTCGCTAAAAGGATTTGGTATAGAAGGTATGGCTGAGGCCATTATCTCTGCCGGGGTCATACTGCATTACCTCTCAGAAACACAGCATCACGAGATCAGCCACATCTCTGCTATCTCCAGGTTGGAGGAAGATAAATACGTGTGGCTGGATAGGTTTACGGTTCGTAACCTTGAGCTGCTGTTCCCGCAACACCAGGAGGGTGTGCCACTGATACAGGTGCTTGACCACACCATAACTCCTATGGGAGCACGCCTGCTGAAGAAGTGGGTGGTGTTGCCGCTGAAGGATGTGGTTCAGATCCGTCGGCGACTGGATACAGTTGAGGCTCTTACCAAACACCAGGAGTTGTTAGAGGAGCTGACACAGCACCTGAAGCAGATCAATGATTTGGAGCGCCTTATTTCTAAAGTTGCGGTACGAAGGGTAAACCCACGTGAACTGGTCCAGCTTTCTAAGGCTTTGGATGCTATTGTGCCTATTCAAAAAGCTTTAGCACTAAGCGATATCCCTGCTCTGCAAAAACTAGCTGCTCAGCTGGCGCCTTGCGACGGACTTCGTGAAGAGATCAAAAATGTGCTGAAGCTGGAGCCTCCTATGCTCACAAACCAGGGCAACATGATCAATGATGGTGTGCATGCGGAGCTTGACGAGCTCAGGGCTATTGCTTTCTCTGGCAAGGATTATTTAGCGCAGGTGCAGCAGCGGGAGGTAAAGAATACAGGAATCAGTTCGCTTAAGATTGCCTATAACAAAGTGTTCGGCTATTACCTGGAGGTAAGCAATGCGCATAAAGATAAGGTTCCTGCTTCCTGGATACGGAAACAGACGCTGGTGAACGCGGAGCGTTATATAACAGAGGAGCTGAAAACGTACGAGGAGAAAATTCTGAACGCAGAGGAGCGCATCTTTAGCATAGAGTTTGGTTTGTTTAACGAGCTAGTGCTGCATGCGATGGACTATGTGGCGCAGGTGCAGCAAAATGCTAAAGTAATAGGGGTAATCGACTGCCTGTCCTCTTTCGCTGGAATAGCGCAGGTCAATCATTACATTAAGCCGGAGGTTAACGACAGCTATACGCTTGACATAAAGAAAGGACGCCACCCGGTAATTGAAAAGCAGCTGCCACCTGGAGAGGCTTATGTTCCAAATGACATATTTCTGGATAAGGAGGAGCAGCAGGTAATCATTATTACAGGTCCCAACATGGCTGGTAAGAGTGCCTTGCTGCGGCAGACAGCATTGATCGTGCTGATGGCACAGATCGGCTGCTTTGTGCCGGCAGAAGCAGCCAGTATCGGCATCATTGATAAGATATTTACCCGTGTGGGGGCGTCAGACAATTTGTCTAAAGGCGAATCTACCTTTATGGTGGAAATGACTGAAACGGCCAGTATCTTAAATAACCTATCAGACCGTAGTCTGGTGCTTATGGATGAAATTGGTCGTGGAACAAGTACTTATGACGGTATTTCTATTGCCTGGGCTATTGTGGAGCATCTGCATAACCACCCGAAGTATAAAGGCAAGACTCTGTTTGCCACCCACTATCATGAGCTGAATCAGCTGGCAGAGGAGCTGCCGCGTGTAAAGAATTACAATGTTTCAGTGCGTGAGGCGGGAGGGAAGATACTCTTCATGCGTAAGCTGGTGCCAGGTGGCAGTGAGCACAGCTTTGGTATACATGTAGCCCAGATGGCGGGTATGCCTAACAGTGTTGTGTTAAGAGCGGATGAGATCATGCATCACCTGGAGAAAGAGAAGGTATCTGAAGACGCTCCGCAACAGCGAATGAAGTCAGCGCCAAAGCATAACTACCAGCTAAGCATGTTCGAGGTAAATGATCCTCAAATGCAACGAGTAAAGGAGTTGATGGAGCAATTGGACATAAACACCATTACCCCTGTAGAGGCTTTGCTAAAGTTGAATGAGCTAAAGCTGCTGATGCAGGACAAGACAAAGGAGGCAGTCCGATAAGGTCTATAGTATAAGCTGTAGGGTTTATTACATATATTTTCGATTCATGCTTACGCGTTTAACAGGAGTTGGAGCAGGCAACTCCAAGATCAATAAAAATTTTCTGCCTGAAAATCAGCTGTAAAGCTTAAAATGCATGAAAAATTTATAGCAGACTATTGACATGTGAGATTTTGTCTCTATCTTTGCAACACTAAATCACTACGGCGGTTTGGTAATAACAAAAGCGGGAGTAGCTCAGTTGGTAGAGCGCGACCTTGCCAAGGTCGAGGCCGCGGGTTCGAATCCCGTCTCCCGCTCAGCAAAATATCGGCAGAAGACGTTGTCTAAAACAACGTCTTTGTTTTTTGCAAGAACTACTCTGGAGAACGTTTCAGAGAGTTGCCGGGATGGTGGAACTGGTAGACACGCAAGACTTAAAATCTTGTGAGCGCAAGCTCGTGCGGGTTCGATTCCCGCTCCTGGTACTAATTTTCAAAGAAGCCCTTGTAACGTAAGTTGCAAGGGCTTCTTTGCTTTTATCTTCCTTGTCTTCCTGTCAATACTGAAAGTCATTTTTGTAACTAAAATTAACTTTTTATAGCTGTTGAAATGAATGTACAGGTAAACAGCTACTTGCATTTTCTTTCACAGTTGCTTGTGTGGCTGATTGCTGTCATGCGATCTAAGTCTGCCTGCCTTGAAGACTTTTGCAGGTCCTACCCCTAAGTTATACATTATATGAAGGCATCTTTCAAACTGAGGCAAGATCTATTTATATTTATGATCATATTAGAGACTAATGTCATCAACATCCAGCTATCCTCATAATCGCTATTATGATATCTTAATCATTATTGGCCTTTACACAATCATACCCTTTTTTGTGCTTTGCATTTTTAACCAACCATCAGTAGACGATTTTGAATATGCAGTAAGAGATAACAGGAATAGCTTTGTAGCAACACAGATAGAGACCTACTACAACTGGTCAGGCAGATATTTTTCAACAGCAATTTCCAGAATAAACCCTATAAGGGTGGGATCATGGATAGGGTATAAAATTAGCTCATTCTTGTTCCTTTGTGCGTTCATTTTAACTTTGCATGTATTTGTTTCTTCCCTGTTTTATAAACTTGCGTCAAGGCAAAAGTTAACATTAACGCTATTTATAACTGCCCTGTATTTTTCACAGATGCCAGATGTTTCACGGGGATTGTACTACATGACAGCGTACCTAGTTTATCAGTTGCCTAATATCCTAACCCTTGTTTTACTGGTGTTGCTGACTATGCTCTTTAGCCTAAGAGGGAAAACAGCTAAGTTCCTATGTAAAATAGGTATCCTTGTGGCTTGTTTATCTATTATTGGCACAAATGAGCTATCCCTTATTTATCTTCTTACAACTCTGTCTCTGCTGTTACTCCAGTTATGGCGAATCCAACATCAGGCATTCAACTTTATCTTGGTAGTTTTTATATGTAGTCTTGTTGCAAGTTTAGGTGTAGTGCTAGCTCCCGGCAACTATGTTAGGATGGAAACCACTATAAGTGGGGCGGGGAATATAATGTGGTCCTCTATGACAGCTGCTATACTTATTTTAAAATACTTTTATAAATGGGGCGCGTTACTAACAGTCGCTTCTATCCTGTACATGCTTCTTTGGCAAAGGGGCATTTCTTTTAGCAACAGGTTCAATAATGCTTTTGATATACCTTTACCGGTTTCTGTAGCAGTTTTTATAACTACTCTCTTTCTGATGAGCTTTGCATATTCCTGGTCGACAGGGGGAGAGACAAAAGGGAGCGTAGGAAATGTAATTTACTTCTACTTTATAATGGGTTGGTTTTACAACCTACACGTGGTGATAAACAGATTTCCAACACATTTCCAGCAAATTGGCTTTCCCTCTGTACTTGCTATTCCAGTAATGCTTCTATTTGCTCGGCTCATATTCAACATTGACAACAATGTTAGTACTGCTTACCTGGATCTATTATCAGGTAAAGCCACAAGACATGATAAGGAGCTCAATAAGAGGTACACCTTTTTAAGAACTTCTGACTGTAAGGTCTGTGCTGTAGAGCCTTTATCAGGGATGCCCAAAACATTATATATTTATGACCTCACACATAAGTTAGAGGATAGGGGCCTACTTAAAAACAGTGCTATTAGAAAGTATTGGGGAAAAGAGGAAATTTATCTGTCAGAACCGAGCCTAATAAATGAAACATCGAATTCTGAAGTACTCCATCAATTAGGCGCAGAATTAAGAGCTAATCTAGGGGAAAAAATGGGAAGCTTTTTCATGTAGTTGTTCCCTTTTTCTTTTTCAATTGCCTGTGTGCCTGCCATTCGGTGTAGGTTTGCCTGCATTGCAGGTTCTACTTCTATGTGTGAGGATATAAGGTTTTATCAGGTGAAGGGCCTCCAGCAATAGGCTAAACAATGTTATTTACTTATAACTAGCTTTTAGCTTAATTATATTATTATTTTCCTTTCACTTCTTTGGCTGTTCTTATAGCCTACTTTTGGTGCTGGCTGGGATAAAAGAAGCCCATACACATCTAATCTGCATGGGCTTCTTTTATATTTATTTAGAGTTGACGTGCAATCACTATTTAAAAACAGCAAAGGCTCCCGCCAAGGAGCCTTTGCTGTTTTATTGAGAAGGTTTTCTTTTCAAAAGACTCTTCAACTTTTAGCCGTCTCTATTTACGGGACGATTTTGTATAAGTTGCCCAAGTACGGAAAAAAAGTGCAAATTTTTGTTAATGCGTTTTTGGCCTCTTCTTAAAGCAAAGAAGCTGCTATTTGTTTTCTTGCATCCTCAACTGTATATGTGTTTAAACGGTTCACTAGTAGGTTCTTAGTGTACAGTAAGGACAATTGCTTTCTGTCTTTCCTGGATTTCCTGTTTACAGCTACAACGTAATTGGACTTTTTCAGTATAACAGTCGATAAAATTTACTTTATACAAGTTGGGAGGTTACCCTTTGTCTGGAAATGGAAACTTCTAAACAGTGTTTATATCACTTTATATATTATGAGGATAAAAGAACTTGATGCGTTACGTGGACTTGCAGCTTTTGCTGTTTTCCTGTTTCACTTTCAGTTATTTGACTATGGATATCTTGGTGTACATTTATTCTTTATCATTTCAGGGTTTGTGATCTTCCTGAGTGCAAAAAGTGTAAAGCAGCCATCAGATTTCGTAATAGCACGTTTCTCCAGGCTGTACCCCACCTACTGGGTATGTTTGTTGCTTACCTTCGCTGTCTTGTTTGTCAGTGAAAGCGATGTAACCTTTACCCAGCTGGCTTATAATTTCACCATGTTCCAGGAGTTTATAGGTGTAGAGAATATAGATGGTGCTTATTGGAGCTTAACAGAGGAACTGGTGTTTTATGTGATCATATTTACTGCGCTGCTGCTCGGGCTCATCAATCATGTAAAGCTTTGGACTGGGGTTATGCTTCTGTTAGCAATGGGAGGCTTATTCTTGAACCCTGAACTTGGAGGGATGGAAAAGAACATACAGGCTGTAGTAAAATACTTTAGCTTATTTGTAGCCGGGGTTATTTTTTATCACATGTATCTGGCCCAAAAAGTTGGTGTGAAGTACGTAGCAGCACTCTTGCTTTGCCTTGGAATATCTTTACAATATGGCTACGGAAGCTATCTTCCCTATTTTAACCATACGATTGAGATTGGGGTAATTTGTGCCTTCTTTGGGTTATTTACTTTATTGGTTATGGGAAAGCTTGCTTTTCTACAGAAGTATAAGTGGATGTTGTTCTTAGGGGAGATATCCTATCCGTTTTACCTTTTGCACCAGGAGATTGGTTTGACGTTCAGGCGCTTGTTTACTACTGATAACCTGTTCGTGCACATAGCGGTAGTGGCAGTTGTCTTTGTTGGAATTGCTTTGCTTGCTACAATCATAAATCGTTACGTTGAGCATAATACATCCCGATATGTCAAGCGGAAGCTAATGAACCTGTACAAAGACAATATTTTCTTCCCGCAGCTTTTTTGGAAGCGAAAAGTGGCAGTTGCTGCAGAATCTGTACAAGTAGAGCCTGCTGTTGTAGATGGGCTTTCAGTTAAGCAGGCAAATGAAGCCTCTGCTCCCTAATTTGATTACCTGGCTAAATCTTTGGACCGGTTAGCGTCTAAGGCTATCAGAATAAATAGTAAGATAGTGAATGACCAAAGTGAGGACCCGCCATAGCTAAAGAATGGTAAAGGTATACCCACTACCGGTGCCAGACCTATTGTCATGCCAACATTTATCAGGAAGTGGAAGAAGATAATGGAGGCTACGCAGTAACCATACGTTCGGCCAAACACTGACCTTTGGCGTTCCGCAATTTTTACTATCCGGATAAGGAGGAAGATGAAAAGGGCAATCAGGATTGAACTGCCAATCCAGCCGTGCTCCTCACCAATAGTACAGAAAATAAAGTCAGTACTTTGCTCAGGGACAAAGTCAAATTTTGTCTGGGTGCCCTCTAAAAACCCTTTGCCCCAGAAGCCTCCTGAGCCTATTGCAATTTTAGACTGGGTTACATTCCAGCCATAGCCAAGGGGATCTGCTTCCGGGTTGATAAGTGCCTGTATTCGGTTTTGCTGGTGTGGCTGCAGAATATTATTTACAAAGTAATCAACGCTGAAGATCATCCCGACAATTAACAGGAGCATTGCAGCCATCGTTTTAATGCGTCGGAGCAGACGGTAGTCCAGCCAAACAGCAAGCCCCATTAGAGCAGTAATTCCAATTATAAGGTAGAGCTTGGGGACAAGCAGTGTTAAAATAAAAATAGCTGCAGCAACACTTCCGATAATAAGGATCATCGGTGACATGCCTTCACGAAAGAAAGCAAGTATAAACGCGGCAAATACCAGGGCCGATCCCGTTTCGTTCTGAAGAATGATAATAACAGGAGGAAGAAAAGTTAATGCAGCCAGACCCAACTGGTCCTTAAATTTCTGCTGACTCAAATTCACATTGCTCAGGTATTTTGAGACGGCAAGTGCGGTTGCGAACTTTGCGAGTTCGGCAGGCTGTAATCTTATACCGGCTCCTAAATCAAGCCACGACCTTGACCCTGCAATAGGTTTGGCTACGACCAGTGTTACCAGCAGCAGCAGGATTATAGCTCCGTATATAGGGTAGGCAAGGTGTTCATACACTTTGTAGTCAACTACAAGCAACACCAGGATGAGCAAAAGAGAGGCACCAATCCATACCAACTGCTTTCCTGAGTTGATATCAAAACTCATGATATTAACTATGTTATCAGGGCTATAAACAGCAGCATAGATATTCATCCAACCCATAGCCACTAATAAAAAATAGATCAGCACCGTAAACCAATCAATATGTTCAGTAATACGGCGCGAGGTACGGTGGCTACTGCGAGTGGCTATTTTATACTTTGGTAAAACTTTCTGCTCAACACTCATTGCCTACTTAGATTTAATGTTCATGTACTCTCTGCTCAATACCCACTTCTCCTGCTCCTTAATGGTAACAGTGTCTGTTAGGTACTGCTCTATCATCAGGCCAGCAATAGGAGCTGCAGATTGGCCTCCCCACTTTCCGTGCTCTACATAAACAGCTATAGCAATTTTAGGATTTTCTTTCGGAGCAAAGGCAACAAATACGGCGTGGTCGGCTCCCTGCGGGTTTTGAGCGGTACCTGTTTTGCCGCACACTGTAATTCCCACTTTCTCTAAATTAGCTCTTCTGGCTGTACCAGCACGCACAACTTCTGCCATGCCCTCAATAATTGGCTCAAAGTGCTGTGGCTTAACAGAAGAATAATGACGCTCCTGGTTCTCTGCAAGAGGTGTACCGTTCTCGCCTACAGATCTGATAATATGAGGCGTTACATAATACCCTTTATTAGCAACAATAGCCATGAAATTCGCCATCTGCAGTGGGGTTACCCCTAGCTCACCCTGGCCGATGCTGAGTGAGTAAATAGTAGAGTACTTCCAGCGGTTTTTACCGTACACGCGGTCATACAAATCAGTTGATGCTATAATACCAGTCTTTTCCCCTGGGATATCAATCCCTAATTTCTGTCCAAACCCAAATGTTAGTACCTGTTCACGCCAATCCTTTAAACCAATGGCTGTGTCTGTAAATGTATTTTTAGATTTGCCCTGGTTGATCAGCAGCCTGTAAGCCTGGAAGAACCAAGGGTTGCAGGAATGCTGTACCGCACCATAGAGGTCAAGTGGAGAAGGGTGAGGGTGACAGTTTACCAATGCTTTGTTGCACGCGAACTTAGTACTAGGCGAAATAACACCATCCTCCAGGGCAATTAGAGCCTGTACCAGCTTAAAGATTGAGCCAGGAGGATTTCTGTCTGCCATGATAGGGCGGTTAAACATGGTTTTGTCCTTGTCCTGAAGCAAAGCCATGTAGTTCTTTCCATAGTCCTTTCCCGTGAAGAGATTCGGATCATAAAATGGTGCTGAAACGTATGCCAATATCTCTCCTGTGGCAGGCTCTATAGCTACAATGCTACCTTTTGCACCATTCATCAGGTGTTCCCCATAAGCCTGTAGGTCTAAGTCTATGGTGCTGACCAGATTCTTGCCGGCTACTGAAAGTGTATCGTACGCTCCGTCTTTAAAAGGTCCTTTCTCAATGCCGCGAACGTTGACCATCTTGTATTTCACGCCGCGTTTGCCCATCAGGTAATTCTCATACTCTAGTTCTATACCGGCTTTGCCAATATAATCCCCAGGGCGATACCCTCTGTAAGTAGAGTCTTCGAGCTGCTTTGGGCTAATTTCAGCAATGTACCCCAAAGCATGCCCCAGGCTTTGATGCGGATAGCCTCTTGCCGTACGTGCGTTAATATAGAAGCCCGGAAAATCAATCAGGTTGTCCTGAATATGAGCAAAATCCTGTGTGGTTAGTTTCTGGTAAAAAATAGAAGGCTGCACATAGGAAAAGGTGCGGGCTTTTTTCAGCCGCTCACGAACATCCTCCAATGGTAACTCTAATAACTCAGCAAGACGCAGGGTATCCAGTTGCTTTACTTCCTTCGGAATTACCATCAGGTCGTAAACAGGCGTGTTCTGCACCAGTAGCTTGCCTTCCCGGTCGTAGATCAGGCCCCGGAAAGGGTACTGGATAATAGTTTTGATGGCGTTTGTTTCGGCAGCCTGCTTGTAACTGCTGTCAATCACCTGAATATAAAAGAGGCGAAGCGCAAAAATGACGCCCACCAACAGGAAAATGCCTTGGATGACGTACTTTCTGTTTTCTAGGTATTTCATTTATATTCTACTTGTTCTCTTGGGTGAGAAGAACAATAACTGTAGTATGATAACAACCACCCCGGTAAACAGAGTGCTAACCACTATCTTTAGCAGTGTGAATAGTATATCATCAAAGCTTATCTTCTCCAGGAAAAATACAGCTGAGTGATGTACAAATAACAAAATAAAAGTATAGGTTAAAAACCAGCCTTTGCCCATCATATGGATGTTTACCGCATCATTGATGTCGTAACCATCCCGGGGGGTAAGAAGGTTCAAAACATGTGGCCGCAGAAAGGCGAGGAGTACGCTGGCCGCTGCGTGTATACCCATGGTGTCGTAGAAGATATCTACCGTGAAACCTACCAGAAAACCTAAGAACAGCAGCAGAAGCCGGTTAATGCCTAAAGGCAGGAAAAGCAGGAAAGCCACATAAATAAAGCAGAAGCCGGTACTATAAAGCACCAGGTTATCCATCAGCAGGATTTGCAGTGCTACAAACAGTATAAACTGTAGGATATTTGATATGCCCAAGCTACTCTTCATTTGGAAGTATACCTGCGTTTTGTTCTAATTCTTCTCGCTCCTGTTTTACCGTGTTCTCGATCACGTACACGTAGGAGAGCTGGGCGAAGTCTACCGCTAGCTTTACCCGAATAGTATAAAAGCTTTTGTCCTGCTCTTTCTCCACACCACTGATGGTGCCAACCATAATACCTTCCGGGAAAACCGTGTTAAATCCGCTTGTTACGATGGTGTCACCTTTTTCAGGCTTTACATGCAGCGGAATGTAGTCAAGTAACGCTGTGCGGTAATCGCCCCCTGTCCACTTAATGGTGCCAAAGGTATTATTCTTTTTTATTTTGGCAGAAATAAGCATCTGTGAGTGCAGCAGCGAAGTAGCTGTAGCGTAATTCTTCGAGACTGTTTTGATGCGTCCTACAACTCCGTTAGGAGATATGACACCCATGCCAGGCTCCACACCATCCGCTGTTCCGATGGCAAGCGTAAGCGTGTTATTAGAACGGCGGATAGAGTTGTTGATTACCCGCCCGGCATGTAAAATATAAGGACTAGCCTTTAGCGTATCCGTCTTGGCAAAGAAAGTAGTATCTAATGCACTGGTGCTGTCAATGAGCTCAACCCTCTTATACTGAAGCACCTCTTCCCGTAGGGCAGCATTCTCCCGGGCTAGCGTGCTGTTAACAGATGCCAGCCTAAAGTAGTCGGTAATGCCACTCTGAAAGTCAAGTACCTGCCCCACATACTTGTTTGCTGAGTTAAAAAAGGCTGCACCCTGATATGTGTTATAACGAACGATCAGGAAAATGCACAGTATCTCCAGCAATACAAATACAAGGAATGCACGGAACCGGTATATTAAAGCAAATAGATCCCGCATTTAGTCCCTTATGTTAGCAGGACGTTCTTAAACCCGTCGATATTTTTGATAGCAGCTCCTGTGCCACGAACTACCGCTCTAAGTGGATCCTCAGCAATATGAATAGGTAGTTTTGTTTTGGCTGCCAGACGCTTGTCCAGACCACGCAACATGGCGCCACCGCCAGTCAGATGAATACCATTGTCATAAATATCGGCAGAAAGCTCTGGGGGAGCGATTTCCAGTGCTTTCAGAACAGCCTCTTCTATTTTAGAAACAGACTTATCAAGCGCAATAGCAATTTCCTGGTAAGTTACCTTGATAACCTTTGGTATGCCAGTCATCAGGTCACGGCCACGAATCTCATAGTCAGCCGGAGGGTTCTCAATTTCTGTTAGCGCAGCACCTACTTCAATTTTAATCTTTTCTGCAGAACGCTCACCAATCAACAGGTTATGCTGGCGGCGCATATAGTCCAGAATGTCTTTGGTGAATACGTCACCGGCAATACGGATGGATTGGTCGCAAACGATACCTGAAAGCGCAATTACAGCAATCTCTGTTGTACCACCCCCGATATCAACGATCATGGAGCCTATCGGCTGTTCCACGTCTATGCCAATACCGATAGCAGCTGCCATTGGCTCCTGTATCATCCAAACTTCCTTGGCTCCTGCGTGCTGTGCAGAGTCACGAACGGCACGCTTTTCAACTTCTGTGATACCCGATGGAATACAAATTACCATGCGGTGAGAAGGCTGGAATAAACGACGACCTGTGTCGATCATTTTAATCATGCCACGAATCATCTCCTCGGCAGCGTGGAAGTCGGCAATCACACCATCTTTCAGCGGACGAATAGTTTTAATGTTCTCGTGAGTCTTTTCGTGCATCTGCATGGCATTGCGGCCTATAGCCAACACTCTGCCTGTAGTGCGGTCCACTGCAATAATTGATGGTTCGTCTACTACAATCTTATCGTTATGAATGATTAGGGTATTGGCCGTACCCAGGTCAATCGCTATATCACTTGTTAGAAAATTGAAAAGTCCCATTTTGTAGTTGTGCAGGTAGGTTACACCCACTTATATTTTAAATATACAATATTTTTAGTCAAAAACTTGCGGCAAAATTAGTGAAATTCAGCGGAATTAATAATGTTACTTATACTCCAATAGTTTAATTAAAATTTTTTGTTTGGCTAAAGCCTCTTTGTAAAGCTCAATTGTAGCATACAACGCAATTTGATCCGTTAAATTGAAAATCAGTATTGAATAAGATACCATATTTTTTTACCCAAGGCATGAACAAAAAAGCCCCGACCTCAATCTCAGGCCGGGGCTTTCAAATTAAGTGCAAAGCTTAGTGCTTGAAGTGACGCACTCCCGTCATTACCATTGCCATATTGTGCGCATCGCAGTAGTCTATGGAGTCCTGATCTTTGATAGAGCCGCCTGGCTGAACCACTGCTTTTATTCCTGCCTGATCAGCAATCTCTACACAGTCTGGAAAAGGGAAGAAAGCATCCGATGCCATTACTGTCTGGCTTATATCAAAGCCAAAGCTTTTAGCCTTTTCAATAGCCTGACGCAGAGCGTCCACTCGTGAGGTTTGTCCAACACCACTCGAGAACATCATCTTGTCCGTAGCCAGTACAATAGTGTTAGACTTAGTATGCTTGCAGACCTTGGCAGCAAATACCAGTGCCCTTTTCTCCTCGGCAGTTGGCTCACGCTTGGTTGCTGTTTTAAAATCAGCTTCCGTTTCTGTAGCTAAATCTTTATCCTGCTCAATTACCCCGTTCAGTAAAGTTTTGAACTGTTTCTTCGGCATCTCCACATCGTTTTGCTTCAGTAGGATGCGGTTCTTCTTCGTCTTCAGAAGCTCCAGCGCATCAGCATCAAAAGAAGGAGCAATAAGCACTTCGAAGAACAGCTTGTTTAGTTCTTCAGCCGCAGCTATATCTATAACTCTGTTAGCAATGATGACACCACCAAAAGCAGACACTGGATCAGATGAGAGTGCGTTCAGGTAAGCGTCTTTTATAGTTTCGCCAGTGGCACAACCACAGGCGTTAGTATGCTTCAAAATGGCAACAACAGGTTCCTCAAACTCTGCAGCCAGGGCCACTGCGGCATCCACGTCTACCAAATTGTTATAAGAAAGCTGCTTACCGTTCAGCTGTTCAAAGAGCTCATCTAATTTACCGTAGAAAGTGCCTCTCTGGTGAGGGTTTTCACCATATCGCAATGGTGTAGCCTCACGCACGCTCTGCTTAAATACCTGCTCATCCTCACCTTTATTAAGGTAATTGAAAATGTGGGTGTCGTAATGTGATGAGACATCAAAAGCCTTTGCAGCAAAACGCTTACGGTCTTCAAGGTCTGTTGAGCCGTTCTTTTCCTTTAGCAGCTCTACTACTTCTCCGTACTGGTCACGGGATGACACGATCAGTACATCTTTAAAGTTCTTTGCGGCTGCCCGGATCAAGGAAATACCGCCAATGTCTATTTTCTCGATTATATCAGCTTCTGAGGCACCGGATGCCACCGTCTCCTCGAAAGGGTAAAGGTCTACCACAACTAGGTCTATCGGTGGTATTTCAAACTTCTCTCTCTCGGAAATATCACTTTCGTTGTCGCGACGGTGCAGGATGCCTCCAAATACCTTCGGATGAAGTGTTTTTACACGTCCTCCGAAGATAGAAGGATAAGCTGTTAAGTCTTCTACGGCTACCACTTCTGCGCCTTGCTCTTCCAGGAAGGATTGGGTTCCGCCTGTTGAGTAGATAGTTACATTATGCTGTTTCAGGAGTTCTACAAGCGGTTCTAGCCGGTCTTTATAGTAAACTGAAATAAGCGCTGATTTAATTTGAACGGGTTGCATGGGACTTGCTTGTATGGGTTAATATTGGATTCTACAATTCATCTTTTTCTAAAAGGAGCTTCTCCACCACTTGCGGCAGGTGTTTGTGCTCCAGTTGCAGTACACGGGCTGCCAGTTCCTCTGGAGTGTCTTCCGGGTGTATAGGGCAATACTCCTGGAGTATAAACTCACCTTTGTCGTACTCCTCGTTTATGTGATGTATGGTTATGCCTGACTGCTCTTCACCTGCCTGTAATACGGCAGCATGTACGTTCATCCCATGCATGCCTTTGCCTCCATACTTGGGTAGTAGGGCAGGGTGTATGTTAATGATCTTGTTGGGGAAAGCGTGCAGCAGATTCTGAGGTACCAGCCATAAAAAACCAGCCAGTACGATCAGATCAGGATTAAACTGCTTTACCTGCTCCAGTACTTTCGAGGAGTTGTAAAACTCATCCCTGGAAAACAGAAGAGCCGGGACGTGGTAGGTCTCGGCTCTTTTTAGGGCATAAGCTTTCGGGTTGTTGGAGAACAGGGCGGCCACACGGATGTCTGGGTGGTGCTCGAAATGCTCCAGCAGTCGCTGTGCATTGCTCCCCGATCCCGAAGCGAAAATGACTATATTTTTCTTATCTGGTCGTTCCAAAAGTAAAAACTTGTGCTATGAAGCTGCAAATATAGCGGGTTTAACTATAGTTTAAGCAACTTAAACCAAAGTTTTGCACCTTCTAAGCCAAAAGCTGAACGCTTCAGAGGCATGCTTGTTACTAGAGACCTGCAGCATATTGTAAAAGCTGACTTACATCCTCTTTATTGTTAAAATTGATCTTGTGCTCCTTTATATACTTCTTTAACTCCGACCGGCTCTTGGGGAACATTCTTAAGACATTTGATTTGCTGGCTGGCATGTACTGATTTTTATCAGCGAAGTAGTAAGAAGACCTGGCGGAGTAGATTAAGCTTTCGTTTTGTTTCAACGTATTCTGAGTGTCTCTTACGATCTGGTTTCTGCTGGAGCTTGTAGGGGCCGAGGTGCTGGACTCCATACCAAAGGCACCTACGTTTTTTATGTTTGTTAGCTCATATCGCTCTTTAACAAGAAGCCTGGTATTATCATAATCCTGCAGAAGCCTTAAGAGGCTTTTGCTTTCTCCGTCATAGTAGAACAAATCGGGGCCGAAAGAGACAAAATGCACATCAAACATATTGGCTAAAGCCAGAGTGTCTTTTTTATTATTAACAAACTCTATTTCTCCGGTTAGCATATTATAGTTTAAGACACCTGCGGTAACTTTTCCGTTTCTGAAAGCTACCTCACCTTCTACAAATTCAGGGTAATAGTAGGCTTCACTTCTGACATCGGCGCTTAGTTTTCCGTCAGTAGGTTTTACCTTGATTCTATCTGGTCTTTGAGCAAAGGCTACGCTCATGGAAAGAAATAAGAAACCAACTATAATGAGACCCTTCTTAAATAAACGTTTCTGTGACTGCATATGAGCAAGGTTAAGGTGAGATGATTTTTTTAAGCGTATGAACTTATTAGCAATGAAAGAAAGTATTTATCCGAATGTGCAGATTTTATATAACTATTTTAAGTATAAGTTATTGCTTTCTGTTACACCCGCAAAGGAGCTCCATGCTTATTTTTTAACCTCTTATGAGAGTGGCTTGCTTTTAGCTTTTAAAGACCATGTGAAGCGGAACTCAGCAACCTGTTCATTGTTTTTGTCTATTCCTCTGCTTACTGCTACAACAGTAACGCCTTCTTCGGTAGCCTTTGTGCGTTCAGCAGCCTCCTGTATTGTTTTGCCGTCTTCACAGATAAATGTGATTTTCCCAACAGCTTTCTTTGTAAAATCAGCCTCCATGTGTACTACCAACATCGATACAGCCGGATCAGATTTGTAAACATGCATCATGCACAATACACCTGTGGATAACTCGGCAGCCATACCCAGGCAGGCAAAGTATATAGAGTTAAACGGATTTTTATTGAGGTATTTGTAAGGTATGGTAACAGTAGCGCGATCTTCTTCAATAGACGTTACGCGTAAATCCGCCATATAAGCCATGGGAAGCTTAGATAGCATAAACAGCTTGAATTTGGCAGGGGAAGCCACCAGTTTTCTGAAAGATTCGGCAGATTTGTTTTGCGTAATCATGTTGTCTTACCTGTTTTCCTGCTTGTGTATACTTGTGTTCAGGACTAAGAGTTAAAAAGCAGGAAGCAAAGACCACGCTGCAGGTTCAAAAACGCCTAAAAACCAGCCAGGGGAGTGGCATTACAGCTTTTACAAATACCCTGAGCAGAAAAGTGCAGGCTGTCGATCTGGTAGCCTTCAGGTAGCACAGTTGCCGGAATTACTACCTCATCCAAGCAGAAAGTTTGTCCGCAGCGGGTACAGTTAAAATGCAGATGGTTGTCATGGTGCTGATGATTGCTGCAAACTTCTCTACAAAGTGCATACTTAACTGACCCGCTTACATCATTTATGCTGTGGACTAACCCCTGTTCTTTGAAAGAGTGCAGGGTGCGGTATAAGGTCACGCGGTCATAGTCATCGCCGAGCAGCTTCTCCAGGTCTGAATGTGAAAGGGCGAAATGGTTCTGAAGGAAGAGCTCCAGTACGTCTATTCTGCAGCCCGTCTTACGGAGGTTGAATTTTAGCAGGAGATCCTGTGCCTGCTTTCTAAGTTCTTTTTGCTGCTGTGCCATATCATCTGCAAATATAAAATTTAGCGGGTGATTGTATAGTAGATGTTGTGTTAAATTCCTTCATGCTTCAACTGGTGAAAGTACAGCACGTGAAAAATATATTTTAGAGCATATGTGTTGACATTTAGCTATTTATAGTGATTGTACTATATATTATATACTTTTTTTTGAATCAATCTTTAAAAAGCACGTATAGACACTGGTGGAATAGAACCACTGAAGCTTAACTATAGACTTTTTTAACAACACTGTAACTTATTTTCAATGAAAGCATCTTTACGAATAGGCATTACATTACTTCTGGCGCTCGTTATGCATGGGTTCGGGTTCGCTCAAAGTCCTCTAACGACTTCTCTTGGAGGCTTGACAAATGTAAGAACTGGTATAACGGAAGAATTCACGGTAACCACTCAAGGCGGTACAGGGCAGATGGTAAGAGGGCGATTTGATTTCACCCCATACCAGGAAGGCGACATTGTGTTACAATACAGAGCTCCAGGGGCACAGGAGTATACTACCCTCACAGTAGGAGCAGAAGGCGTTGTTATGTTTGGCCCTGAGGCAGGTTTTGCTTATCCAGCTACGGCTACTACACATGATTTTAAAATATTCTTCAATCGGGAAGATACTTATAACTACACCTTAGACCTTGTAACAACAGACGCCACTCCACAAACAGTAGCTACAACAACTGGGTCAGTGGTGGTAACTCAACCTACCCAATTTCCAACGATTGATGGCACACTTGATGTTGTAGATCAGCAAAAAGAGATTACTACAGCCCAGCCAGAAGACTGGCAGATATTTGTTACTGCAAATCAGTTCGCGGGTGTAAAGGGTAACATTCAAATGGTACTGGCCAATCCGGAGCAGCGTAACAACATCACATTGCTTTATGATGCTAACAGAGCTGCTACAACAGGAGCGGAAGTAGATTTTCAGCCTTTAACTTTCAATGAGCAGGGCGTGGCCACGATTGGACCTGCGGAAGGAGAATCACTACCTCAGGGTGGAATAAGCCAGCTTATGAGAATCAGTTTCTCGCAGGCAGGTACTTATGGTTATTCTTTGCGTTTCACAAGAGCGGGTGATAACACGGTTCTAGCCTCTGTGCAGGAGTCAGTAGAGGTAGCCACTGTGGCAGGCATTGACGACATGATTGGCAACAGCCGCATCAGCGTGTATCCAACCCTTACCTCAGGTGCCGTAAGAGTAGAACTTGGTGATATTCGCAACGCAAAAGTTGCCGTAACAGACATGCTGGGCAGAGTAGTACTGCAAATTGATAACGCCACAGGCTCTGTTCAACTAAGCACATCTAATCTGGCAAAAGGCACTTATTTCGTTAAGATCACTAAAGGAAATGATGTAGCCGGCAGCCGCTTCATTGTAAGGTAATTATAATAGATTCCTATGTAAAGAGCCCACAGGTAAGTCTGGGGGCTCTTTTTATGATTTAATTTTTGATAGTGTAAACAGTATTGTTTGCCTGCAACTGGGAGTATTGCTTAATAACTATATTTAGTTAAATTTATATTATGTTTATGAGGATGTTTTCTGCCTGTTTCTCGAGTACAAATAAGTTACAGCACACTGCATACTCAATCAACCTTAACCTAACCCTCAAAACCCTTATTTAATGAGAACACCTTTACGTATATTTTCAGCCCTGCTTTTGATTGTAGGACTTCTAAGTCAAATCTCAGCATGGGCGGGAACGGCTACCATCTCCTCTACCTTAAATGGTAAAGCCGGTGTTAAAGCAAATCAGCAAACGCCCTTTAATGTAATAATTGATCAGGGTGATGTGCCAGATGGTACAACCGGGAAAATCGTCTTTCAATTAACTGGTGATCAAGTTGCCACTCAGGCTACCCTGTTAGACTTAGAGTACAGCCTTGATGGGACCAATTGGACTGAAGTGCCGGTTAATGAGAATGGCATGGCAACTATAAATGAAGTTGCAGTTGATGATCAGACTATTGCCTTTCGTGCACTTTTCTCCGCTGTAGGATCATACAACTATACCCTCAAACTTATGAATGCTACCACGGAAGAGGTGTTGACAACTGTAAATGAAAGTGTAGTTGTGGCCTTTACTGAGCCAACTGTAAATACTACACTGGATGTTTACCCATACCTGATCATAAATCAGGAATATTTATTTCACCCTTTCGTTACAGCAGGTGACAGGGCCGGTGAAATGGTAAATATGAAGATAGCATTGGCTAATCCTGCCCAGGCCCAGAATATACAACTCTTCCGTGCTTCTAATGCCGAAGCAACTGAGTTTACTCCGCTTACATTTGATGAAAATGGTGTAATTACCATAGGCGGAATGGATGGTTATCCTTTGGCAGATGCAAAAGATGTAGATGAGAATCTATTCAAAGCTATTTTTACTGCACCAGGTGTGTATAACTATGCTTTTAAAATTGTCAGAACTGACGGTGTGGTACTAGCTGAAGTAAATGAGGTGGTAACAGTGTCAGAGACTGCTATAGGTTCGACGCTTGGCAACAAGGAAAACTTAAAAGCAACAATACCGGCAGAATTTACCGTTTCTGCAGCTTCTGCCACGCTTGCTCCTGAAACGCTTGTCTTCGGTCGTATGACACTAACCAATCCTTCGCAGGCAAGTGAAATTACTTTAGAGATGAAGGGTGCTGATGGTACTTATCAGGAAGTAAGTTTAGGTACAGACGGTACTGTTATGATCGGCACAATGGAGGGTATGGCACTTAGCAGCTTCAGAAACCTAGACTTCAGAATTACATTTGATGCACCTGATATTTACAACTACACTTTAGAATTAGTTAAAGTGGAGGGTAACGAAGTTGTTGCCACTAAAACTGAAAGTGTATCTGTGGCTGCATTTAGAGACGCTACCATCGTGTCCACGCTTAATAACAAAGAAGATGTGACAGCGACCATTCCGGAAATGTTCACTGTTACAACAGTTCGTAACGATGTAACTGAGGGCACTATGGTTCGCGGCAAGCTTATTTTAACAGATGCTACCCAGGCTGAGGACGTAACCCTGCAAGTCCAGTTACCTAATGGCTCTTTTATGACATTGCCCATTAATAGCGAGGGGGTAACGTTCTTTGGTCCAGAGGAAGGAGTGGCAATAGCCAACGCTACTACAAACTTTAAAGTGACCTTTGCAGAGCCGGGAACCTACAACTATATAGTACAGCTAGTTGCTGTAGATGGAGGCCAGGTAGTGGCTACCTCTACTGAAAGTGTAGTGGTAGATGCTTTCCAGAATGCAACGGTTGCCAGTAGCTTTGCTAATGCTGACAACATCCTGGCAGGCCAGGAAACAATGTTTACCCTGTCTACCACAAAAGGTGACCTATCGGACAAGTTAGTGCGTTTCAAATTTATCCTGAACGATGCTACTCAGGCAAATAATATTATCCTTGAAAACACAGACGCTGCTGAGTCGGTAAGACTTGTTTTTGGTGCTGATGGAATTGCTTATTATATGCCTGCAGCGGGCCCTGTAGCACTTGCAAACCAAGCTTATAACTTCACTGCCCAGTTTAATGCAGCAGGCTCCTATAATTATACCGTGCAATTGATAGATGCTGCAGCGCCAGGTGAGGTTCTTGCAACTACTAACGTTAGCGTTGAGGCAAAAACAACAACTAACATAAAGAAAGGATTTGAAGAAGGTGGCTTTGCCGTATATCCAACTTTAACAACAGGCACAGTGAGAGTAGATCTTGTTGATGCCAGAAGCGCTACTATTCAGGTTTTAGACATGATGGGACGTTCAGTTGCAGCAAAAAATAATGTAAACGGTATAGTTGAAATTGATCTGAGCAATGTTGCAAAAGGAACTTATGTTGTTAAGATCCAGGATGGCAGCAATGTAAACACCCAAAGAGTGATCGTTCAGTAACGACAAACAAGCTCTAAAGGAAAAGCCTGGCGAATTATCGTCAGGCTTTTTTTTAGATATACCTCCTAGCGAACCAGCAGCATTGAAAGTATGCCGGTGAGCATAATAAATTTGTTGAGGTTGCTAAGAAAAGTAAAATCTCTTTTTCGGTCAGCACGCATTAGCTTTATCACCAGCCACACACTTGGTAGCATCACCAAAAGCAGCATGTAGGCATCAAAGATAATCGCAGTTCTGGGATGTAGTATTACAACAATAAGGAAGGCCTGAAAAATACCTATTATAGGGTATAACACCAGTTTAGTGTTCCGAAGACCGGCGACAATAGGCAGGGTACGGCAATCAAAAGAGGCATCTCCTTTCACGTCCTCCATATCCTTTATGATCTCGCGGATAAGTGAAATGAGCAATGCGAACAAGGCGTAGCTAAGTGTTATCTTATTCAGCTTGTCTGCCTGTACAGCTACTACTAAGAGCATGGAGGCAGAGAGTAAGGCAACTACTACATTACCTATCAAAAGCATTTTCTTAAGTCTGGCAGAGTAGCCCCAAAGCAGAAGCACTGCTCCCACATTTATAAGGCCAACAGGCACCGATAGCCAAAAACCGATTGCAATACCTATGAGTGATAGAATAATGTGCGCAAACATTGCCCGGCGGCGTCTGATCGCCCTACCTACAAGAATGCGATCAGGCCTGTTAATGGCATCAATCTTCACATCGTAATAATCATTGATGATGTACCCAGCTGCAGCTATACAAACGGTGGCAAAAGTAAGCAGTGCAAAGTCCTGTTCCATTATGTAAGACCACTCGATGCCATCTGTTAATAAGCAGGCCTGCACAAGTGCCTGGCTAAGCACAATTAGAACAAGATTAGGGAAACGTACAAGGTGTAGTAATGCTTTCACTAAGGATATGCTTTAGGCGTTGTAAAGTTACGCTCCCGACATCAAAAGACAAGAAATAAAAAAAGCCCATGCGGGGAGCAAGGGCTTTTTCTGCAACGGCAAAGTATATTTAAGATACTCTCTTCACGTTTACAGCGTTGATTCCTTTTTTACCTTCCTGAGTGTCGAACTCAACACGGTCATGCTGCTGAATCTGTACACCGTTTAAGCCGGTAACATGTACAAAGAAATCTTCGTTTGTTTCGTCTTCAGTAATGAAACCGAAACCTTTAGATTCCAAAAAGAACTTTACTTTTCCTGTCTTCATAAAAATAAAAAAGTTATTGGTAATTAATTCCTTCGTAAACTAAAAATTTATTCTAATATATACAATAGTGTATTAAAATAAATCTGATATTCAATTGTAAAAAAAGTATAACACAAGTTACCAAGTGTCTTGGGCTTTCATGATCTTCTCTATCAGCTCTCTAACAGCTCCTCTACCTCCGTCCTTTGTTGAAATAAAGGTGGCTATCTCTTTTATGTCGTCAGCAGCGTCGGCGGGGCAGGCACGAAAGCCACAGCGTTGCATCACTTCATAGTCTGGCATGTCGTCACCCATATAGGCTACAGTAGCAGGGTGAATACCTTGCATGTACAGGAAGTCCTCATAAACATCGGTTTTCTCATCTATGCCGAGAAAGATGTGCTCTATATCCAGCTGTTCAAGTCGCTTTCGTACACCCGGTTCATTTTTGCCGGATATGATGGCAACCGTATAGCCCTGGCGAATAGCATGCTTGATGGCAAAACCATCTTTTATATTAAATGCTCTTACCTGCTCCCCATCAGCGAAGCTATACAGGAATCCATCAGTTAAAACACCATCAACATCAAAAATAAAAGTGTTGATACGGGTAAGGTCTGTTTGTGTAATTGCCATAGTACATGAAAATAAAAAAGGTTCTTTACAAGAAAGAACCTTTAAAAATATATATTTTATATGATATTTAACTAATGACAGGAATCAAACTAATCCTGGTTATCACGCCACTCGTACACCCAGGCTGCCTGAATCTGCTCCAGATGCCCCTCATTGGCCTGCTCTCTCGTGCCTTCAAAATTAGGAATAGAAAGTACCCACTCCAGCAATTCTGTAAAGCGGATGCGGTAAATTTTTGACTCTGTGAAATCGTCGCCGAACTTTTCATACAAAGCCATGGCAATGTCTTCGTAATCATTCCAGTGGATCGGCGGTTCGTAATTCTTATTCATCTTTTTTCAGTTATCATGAAACACCTGCCATTTTTGGTGGGCGTTGTATGGTTGATATAAATGGTATTAATGACCCAGGAAATCCTGTTCGGGTATGGTAACTACAATGTCTTCATTGCCCTGCACCACACACTGGCAACCTAACCTTGAGTTAATACGAGGGTCTACGGCGCGATCTATATAGTCTTCCTCTTTATCAGATATTTCCGGCAGATCGTCCATTCCTGCCTCTACATATACATGGCATGTGCTGCAACCGCACACACCTCCACAGTTGTGCTGTAGCTTAATGTCGTTGTTGAGTGCTACATCCAACACAGATTCCCCTTCTACGGCAGGGTGAACCTCATCTGGAGAGCCATCAGCAAACTTAAATGTTATATTTACAACTTTCATCTCTTTTTCTATTTTGGCTGCAATTTACGAAGCCTTCGAGCCGAATCAAAGTTTAGGCCTTGCATCGGTTCTGTACTTTAACAGGTATGGTTGTAAATGGTTGTGCTGGTGAAACACCTGCTACTTTTGGTCAGATTCCTGTATACTATTGGTCAGCGCCTGGTACAGCGCCTGAAAAGTGGGATGTTGCTGCAGCATCTGTACGTGTGCCTGAAGAACGTTATCATCGCGACGTATAGCTGGCCCGGTCTGTACGCTGTAAGGATCTTGATGCATGGCCTTGGCAATCGTCTCCTTTATCAGTGGGTGAAGCAGCTCTTTGGGTAAACCGCTCTCCTGCAGTATTTGCTGGCTAATGCCTAGCAGGTGGTTTGTAAAGTTGCAGGCAAAAACGGCCGCTAAATGTAGCTGCTTGCGAGCCTCAGAGTCTATTTGCTGCACCTGGCTACTGATACTTAAAGCTAGCTCCTCCAACTCCAGTTGTACTTCTTTTGAGTCTGCTTCTATCAGAATAGGTACATGTAAAATTTCAACGGGTTTTGCTTTGGAAAAAGTTTGGAGTGGGTAAAAAACACCAACCCGGGCTCCCTTAATTTCACTAAGTACAGTCAGGGGTTGAGAGCCAGATGTGTGCGCAACAATAGTCTCAGGAGTTACTTTTAGCTGCTCCAGTACTGTTATAAGCGCGGAATCCGGTATGGCAACAAGAACAATGTCTGCAGCCGTATTCCGGAAGTCCAGCGAAGTAGTGGGACTGGCAAAAGGGAGTAAATTTGTTAACTCTTCTCCGCTTGTACCGGAACGGCTGTAAACTTTAACCACCTGGTGCCCTGCAGCTGTAAAGGCTTGGGCCAGGTGCCAGGCTACATTCCCCGCGCCAACTAAGACTATACTTTTACTTTTTACCGTTTTCATGGGCTATTCTACTGTGTTAGCCAAGTTAGGAGGTATGCCTATATAAAACAAAAGCCTTTACGATCATCGCAAAGGCTTTTGTTTTATATAGGCAGGTATGCTTAAGCAGCCTGTGCTTTTCTGCTTTTCTTTGATTTATCACTTACCGGCTTTTTGCTGCCATCCTGGTTGCGGCGAACTATAGCCATAACAAAGCCTATTGACATTACAATTGTGCCGATCCATAGAATATTTACAAATGGCTTCTCCATCGCTTTCAGGATAATATAGTCCTTCTGCGTAGCATTTACGCCAATTGTAAATTTATTATTCTCAGTATCTATGTTCAGGAATGTGAGGCGCAGACCTAAGTCAGCTACTTCTTCTGGTAAACGCCCCATCATCTGGTCTTTGATCATCAGTACTGGGTGAGCATGATACGTTTTGTTCTCGCCCAATATCTTCATGTCTGCCTGTACAGCTACATCTCCCTCTTTCAACGCTACGCCAGGTACATTTTCGATACGTTCAATTCCATTAAAGATGGCTACGTAATCATTTAAGATAATAGTGTCACCTGCAGTTACTACGTATTCCTTCAGTTCTCCCCAGTCCTTCTCTTCGTTAGGATCCGGTACTGAAGATACGTGGGTATAAAGATCTTTATCTACAAAATGCTGGATGTCTGGAGAAGCAAGCAGTCCCATATTCGGGTTTACCTGTGCACGAGGATACAGTGTAAAAGTTTTGTCGCCTTCACGCTCTTTGTATTTTACCTGATAATACACGTTCTCCGGCGACAGCAGATCAAGCGTATCCCCTGTTTCAAAGTAAACTTTGTCGCCTTCCTTTATCTGACCTCTGGCAATTGCCTTGTACTCATCTGCTGTTGGGAACAACAGTTCACGGTTAACATACCCTGGCACACCTATTACCTCCTGGAACTGGCCATGATAGCTAACAGTATATTTATCCATGTCCACAGGCGTATTACGCCATAACAACACGTTATCCCGGTTTACTTCATCAGGGAACTCGCGTGAGTAGACCATTCCTGATGTATTTTCAGAAATAATATTTGAATAGCCGGAAGAGAAAAGTATACCAATCAACATCAAGGCTATACCTATGTGGGCTACAGCACCTCCTGAAAGCGCTACCTTTCTATGCAGCAGGTTCAGGATAATGCTAAAGTTTGCAAAAACAGCAAACAAAGAGGCTATGAGTAATGTGATGTAAACAGGGTTGTTTATCGTTTCATTAAACAACCCAAGCTTAGACAACACAATTATAAGGCTGGCAAAGAGTAAAGTGAGCATACCCGGGAGCATGATTGCATCCACAAAGCTGCCTTTTTCGCCTTTTCTCCACCACAGCAGTTGCCCAATACCTGAAAGTAAAGCTACTGCTACACCAGCCCATAACTGAAACTTGGTATAGTGTGCGATCTGGTCTGCTGGTAAAGCTGCATTAGATTCAATTCCTATAAAGCCAAGGAAAGAGTTATACACAGGGATGGATGTAGTAACCAATACCTGGAAACCTGCAAGGCAAAGCACTGCTGCTCCGATAAATACCCAGAACTCTCCGCTATAAGTAGTGAGCTCTTTGTCGGTAGTAGGTATTTTTTTCCAGTTATAAATAAGCAATGCAACAGCCAGAACAGCAAAAGCCGCTAAGTAAGCAAACAGCTGACCTGAAAGGCCCAAGTCTGTAAATGAGTGAACGGAAGCATTGCCTAGTATGCCACTTCGGGTTAGAAAAGTAGCATAAAGAATAAGAATGAAGGAGGCTATTACTAAAATAAAAGATGCCTTTAATCCTGATTTACCACGGCGGTAAGCAACCATGGTATGGATAGCGCCAACTAAAACCAACCATGGTATGTAAACGGCATTCTCAACAGGGTCCCAGTTCCAGTAACCACCAAAGTTAAGGGTTTCGTATGCCCAGTAAGCGCCCATCATGGTACCTATACCTAACACTACGCCTGCAAACAAGGCCCAGGGCAAAGCTGGCTTTACCCATTTCGTGAACTCCCCTTTCCATAGTCCGGCCATTGCAAAAGCAAATGGCACGAGGGTAGCGGCGAAGCCTAAAAACAGGGTAGGAGGGTGTATGACCATCCAGTAGTTCTGAAGCAGCGGGTTAAGCCCTGTGCCATCCTGCGGCACAAAGTTTGGATCCATGGCAAATACCGGAGCATCCGTCATGAAATCGCGCATCAGGATAAAAGGAGACGAGCCAATCTTAAAATCACCTATTACCACTCCCAAAATCATGGAAGTGAGGAAGAGCTGCACGAAAGAAAATATTCCCATCACAGGAGCTTCCCATTCTTTGTTCTTCTTACTACCATTGATCAGGACTATACCTAACAACACATGCCAGAAGATCCAGAGAAGGAAAGATCCTTCCTGTCCTTCCCAGAAGCATGAAATCATATAGTATACCGGAAGATGGTTGGAAGAATGGCTCCAGGCGTAATAGTATTCGTAGCGGTGTTCGTAAATAATGTTGAACAGCGCAAATATTATCATCACAACGGCAGCAGCGTGTACATAAAATGAACCTCGCGCTAAACTGCGCCAGCTGTTATTCCCGGAAGCCTGAACTTTGGCTCTGGATGCCATGAAATATGCATAAGAGGATACAATTGCCGCAACAAAGGCTACAATCACACTGGCATGGCCAATATCCCCAATCAGCGTATTAATCATTTCTGAAAATTAAAAAGTTATAAGTTATGAGCCAGAAGTTGAATAAGTAGGAGTGTCATTATTTGAACGCTTCACCCTCAACTCTTAACTATTTTATAAGCCTGCTGTGTTTTGCTGTACTTCCTTCTCTACATACTTTGAAGGGCACTTGAGAAGTATTTTATCAGCCACAAAAACCTTATTTTGCATATTGCCTGTTATTACCACCTGTTCCGATCGCTCAAAGTCCTGCGGCTTGGGGTTATAATAAACTACCTGCTGCTCCACACGGTTTGTGTCAACTAACATAAATGTAAAGTAATTAGGGTCTACTACAGGATCGTAGTTCATACCTATGATATGCCCTTGTGCGTCCTTTTTCAGCCGCCCTACCACATGCACTTTAGTCATGTCGCCATCTTCGGCGCGTTCTATGGCTTCACCAAATGAAACATAGGTACTGGCATCGCCCACTGATGTCATAATGATCATAATAGCGGCTGCGATTACTAAGATTCCGATGATATGTGACTTCTTCATCTATCTTTAAATAACAATTCCTTTTTTCTTTCTGCCTAACACGTTTTTGTAGAATTTAAATCCATCGCGGAAGGCTTATTTTATACCTGCATTACAGATAATTTAAACTACTCGCGCACTTGTTTTTCAAGTCGGCTTACCTTTCTATCCAGGCTAATAAGATACACGATCATACCCACGAGAACAGTAAGCAGCACTACCACCACCACATAAATTTTCCCATCCTGGCGTAGCGTATCTGCCATTTCTACCTCTGGCTCTGCTACTACTGTTACAGAACTCTCTGTTTCAGTAGCTTGTGCCTGTGCCTGCTGTACGCCTGCCGTAGCAAAAAGCATAAAGCACCACACTGCCAGTATTCTATACAGTTTCATATAAGCGTTGTCTGATTAATTCTAACCTTGATTTTACGTTCACGATCCAGAGCCCTAGAAGCGTCCATCCAAGTACGGCAGGATAGAACACCAGGCGAAGCCGGTTGTCCAGATCATAGGAGTTAAAGCCCGGGTTTCCGCCGTTGCCAGGGTGAAGCGAATCGGTGAGCCGGGGAAGTATGAATAACAAAGGTATAAGGGCTGCAAAAGCGAAGATATTGTAAACTGCGCTGATACGGGCACGCTGTTGCTGCTCATTAAAAGAGCTACGTAATACCAGGTACGCGAAATAGATCAGCAGACCGATCGCTGAGGCATTCTGCTTTGGATCATTGCTCCAGTACTCACCCCACGTAAACCTGGCCCACTCCATACCGGTTATAATGCCCAGCACACCAAACAAGATGCCTACTTTGGCAGCTTCATAGGCTATTACATCATTCTTGATGGTAGGTTTGCGCAGGTATTTAATGGAATAGACAACTGATACCAGCAGGATGAGGATCATGCCGAACCACATTGGCACGTGAAAGTACAGGTTGCGGATGGTTTCATTAAGAATAGCCAACCGTGGGACCTCTGTCAGCATACCTGCTACTACTGTAAAAACCAACAGCAACACAGCCAGTATTTTCCACCAGTTTTTCTTCATTTTAAAATACTATGACTACTTCTAAGGCTTCCGGCCTTTAAATTTTATTTTAACTCTCTGCTTTCAGAACAATCTTGTATTGCTCTTGTCATCAAAAAGACATCTTTTTTTACTAATTCGTTCTGTTGCCCGCTGATTCCAAGACAACCTGGCGAATTTTCTAACGTAGTTGCTGAAATTTCAGCAAACGTGACGTTACGAACGCCAAAGGTACGGGAACAAAATATAAGAAACAGTGACTACGATCATGTTTATGGCAAGCAAAGTAAGCAGTTCGTCGAGGCTGGTGCTGCGGTCCAGGCCATCAAGAGCATTTTTAGACATCTTGATGAGCATCAGGAGCATGGGCACAATAACCGGGAAGCTTAACACTGCCATAAGGGTGCTGCTGTTTGCTGCCTTCGATGCGATCCCCGAAATCATGGTCAGAGATGTAGAGAACCCAATAGCACCCAAAAGTATGGTTAGCAGAAACATCGGCACATCCTGCACAGGGTTTCCAAGCACAAAACCATAAAACACAAAGCAGATTACAGCCAGGATCAGCATCAAAAGGGCATTGTAAATGATCTTGGCAAGAATCACTCCCTGCGGACTCACAATAGAATAAAAGTACAGCAGCCGTCCCCTGTTCTCCTGCATGAAGCTTTTTGCAATGGCATTTACTGATGTGAACAACAGAATAATCCAAAGCACAGCATTCCACACAGGCACCGTTAGCACATTAGAGCGCAAGCCAAAGCTGAGGTAGCACACGAAAACGGTACTGCTTACGTACAGCAGCATCCCGTTAAAGGCATACTTCTGGCGCCACTCCAGGACTAAGTCCTTCTGAATCAGGTATAAGATTTCCTTGAAAAGCAATGCGTGTATTAATTTCCCGCAAAGGTACGACACAAAAGGTTGGAAAGGTAGTATTATTGGGGATTGGTTCGTAAAGAAGGAATCTATGTGGGCAAAATAATAAGGGCATGAATCCTAACGGTTCATGCCCTTATTATTTTGCTTTTGTAACTGTCAGAAAAATAAGAGACTAATCTTCATTATTCTTGTCTCCGTTTTTCTTTTTCTTTTTATCTCCCTTGTGCTTGATAACCTTTGCCTCACGATAGAATATTACTTCCTCAGCAATGTTTGTTACCTGATCCCCGACACGCTCCAGCTTTTTGATAATAGAAAGTAAAGCCAGCGCTTCAGATATTCTGTCCGGGTGCTTCTCCATGTACTTTGTGACAACTGTATCTGATTTCCGGTAAATCTTATTAAGGATTTTGTCGCGTTTGATAAGCGCCTTTGCAAGCTTAGGATCACCGTTTTTAAAGGCAAGGCGGCAATCATTAAACATAGACAGGGCCTCATCATACATTGGCAGGACCTGGGTCATTTCCAGCAACTCAGGCTCAATAGGTTCTTCCAGTTTCTGAGCAAAACGTGCTATTCCTTCTGCTGTATCGCCGATACGCTCCAGGTTTGCATTTATCTTAAGCACAGCCAACACCATGCGCAGGTCAACGGCTACAGGGGTAAATAATGCAAAGAAGTTCTCGCACATACGGTCTATCTTTACATCAAACTGGTTCACTTTTCTGTCGCGCTTAATGATAAGTTTAGCCAACTCCTGGTCTGCAGTAAGCATGGCTTCCTTTCCACTTTGCAACTGGTATTCTACCAAGTCCCACATCTCAAGAAGTTTGACTCTTAGGCGCTCTAATTCTATGTCTATATGCGGCATGATGTTTTAGTGTTTTGGATGAGAATCTACAAGTATAATATTTTAGTTGATATAAGTAATATCAACCGAAACGACCTGTAATGTAATTCTGCGTACGCTCATCTTTAGGGCTTGTAAACATGGTTTTGGTCTTGTTGAACTCTACTAATTCACCCATGTAGAAGAAGGCTGTATAGTCGCTAACGCGGCCTGCCTGCTGCATGTTGTGCGTTACTATTACAATGGTGTAGTCATTCTTAAGTTCATAAATCAGTTCTTCCACTTTTGCAGTAGAGATTGGATCCAGAGCAGATGCCGGCTCATCCATTAAAAGGATGGAGGGTGAAATAGCAAGAGCACGAGCTATGCAAAGACGCTGCTGCTGACCACCGGATAGGGCCAGAGCTGATTTGTGCAGCTTGTCTTTTACTTCCTCCCAAAGAGCTGCACGTTTTAAAGATGTCTCTGCGGCTTCTTCCAGTACGGACTTTTTCTTGACCCCCTGTATTTTTAAGCCATACACCACGTTTTCAAAGATACTCTTTGGAAATGGGTTAGGCTTCTGAAAAACCATGCCCACCTCTTTGCGAAGCTCATCAACCCGTACATCTTTCTGATAGATATTCTTGCTGTCAATAAGAATCTGCCCCTCTACCTTAAAGCCTTCGATATAATCGTTCATACGGTTGAAGGTGCGGAGGAAAGTAGACTTACCGCAACCAGATGGTCCGATGAAAGCTGTTACAGCCTTCTCTTCCATGGCTATGTTGATTCCTTTTAAAGCGTGGAAATCGCCGTAGTATGCATCGAGGTCTATCGCCTCTAACTTAGTTCTTTTGCTCATGGTGTATTTACCACTTAATTTTTTTCTGCTGCCTGTTACGCAAGTAAACGGCTATTCCGTTCAGCATAAAAGTAATGATCAATAGTATAATAATGGCCGCTGCTGCATTGGTTAGAAATGCTTCCTGCGGTCTGGATGTCCAGTTAAATATCTGGATTGGCAATACTGTAAATTCATCAAATGGCGAAGATGGCGTAAAAGGAACGTAAGCCAGGGCACCAATAACAATCAGTGGTGCAGCCTCACCTACCGCTCTGGAAAGGGCCAGAATGATACCAGTCAGTATACCTCCAAAAGAGGCCGGAAGCACCTGGTTCCATATTGTCTGCCATTTAGAAGCTCCTAAAGCATAGGAGCCATCACGGATGCTGCGGGGCACTGCTTTGATGGCTTCGCGTGTGGTTACGATGATAATAGGAAGTACGAGCAGCGATAGCGTAAGGGCACCTGCGAGTAAGCTTCCCCCCAGGCGCATCTGACGCACAAATATTTCCAGACCCAGCAAACCGTAAATAATGGATGGTACACCGGCAAGGTTAGCAATATTGATCTCCAGGAAGTTGTTTATCCTGCTTTTCCTTGCATACTCTTCCAGGTAAATCCCTGCCGACACCCCTAAAGGGAAGGCGATGATTGTAGTAAGGACAAGAATCCAGAGCGTACCAACCCATGCAGTAAGAATACCAGCACGGCTGGCTCTTCGGGATGGCAAACTTGTTAAAAAGTCCCAGTTTATGCGGCCAATACCTTCGATAACAATATCAGAAAGGAAGATTGCCAGCACTACCAGCCCTATGAAGGTGCAAAAGATGCCAAAAATATGAAAGGCTTTGTCTTTAAGCCTGTTGATGTCAGAGTTAGTCATACTTTTCCTGGTATTTCTTTTTGATCCAGAAGCTGAGGTTATTCAGCGCGAATGTGAACACGAAAAGTGTTATACCTGCAGCAAAGATGGTTTTATACTCCAGTGAGCCCCGTGGTACGTCACCTAAGCTTACCTGCACAATATAAGTTGTGATAGTCTCAATTGGTACCAATGGATTAAGTGTCAGGCGAGGCTGCTGACCTGCGGCAATCGCCACGATCATTGTTTCACCCACTGCCCTGGAGATGGCAAGTATAACCGAAACTACAATTCCAGATGACGCTGCCGGTACCATCACACCAAAGGAGGTTTGCAATCGCGTAGAGCCCATGCCATAGGCCGCTTCACGCAGAGAGCGTGGAACAGAGCTGATAGCATCTTCACTTAAGGAAGAAATCATTGGAATGATCATAATGCCCATCACGATACCTGCTGAAAGAGCGTTAAAACCGGCTAGTGATGGTATAATTGTTTGCAAAAAGGGGGTAACTACCGTTAAGGCGAAGAAGCCATACACTACCGTCGGTATTGTTGCCAGAATTTCCAACAGTGGCTTCACGAACAGCCTCATGCGGTCATGCGCATACTCATTAAGGTATACCGCAATGGTTAAGCCAATAGGAAGTGCTACGGCAATGGCAACGGCTGTAGTAAGCAGGGTGCCTGCCACCAGCGGCATTATACCAAATTTCTTGTCAGCAAACAGGGGAGTCCATTCTTTTTCTGTTAAGAATTCGGATAACGACACAACCTGAAAGAAACTGATTGATTCTGAGAGTAAAACCCAGATAATGCTAATGGTGATGAATATTGTGATTACAGCTGATAACCACAATAAGCCCTCGATAATTTTTTCTGATACTCTCAAGGTGCTATATAGTTAAAGAGCCGCTAAGTAAGCTATGCATAACAAACTTAGCGGCACTAAATTAAATCTTTTATTTTTTATTCGCGCTCTCCGCAAACTGCTTAAACTTCTCCTTCTGCTCTTTGTACAGCTCAGCAGGAAGTGGAATATAACCAACTTCCTGGCTTAATTCACCAGCATTGTCAAGGTAAAAGTTTACAAAATCAACTGTTGCAGGGTTTGCGGCAGCTTTGGAGTTAACATAGATGAACAACGGGCGCGAAAGAGGTGCATAAGAACCGTCTTTTACAGTCTCCAGTGTAGGGGTGATGGCACCTTTACCATTTGCATCATTCAGGTCATCAACAGGCACTACTTTCAGCTTGTCCTTATTTTCTTCGTAGTAAGCATAGCCGAAGAAACCAAGTGCATAAGGATCTGTAGAAACGCCCTGTACTAAAACATTGTCATCTTCTGAGGCGGTATAGTCACCACGGCTAGCGCCGCTTTCACCTACCACGGCTTCTGTAAAGTAATCATATGTACCAGACTCTACACCAGGGCCATACAAGTGAATCTCCTGGTCTGGCCACTCCGGACGAATTTGATTCCATCTCTTGATGTTTCCCTGTGCAGATGGCTCCCAAATTTTTCTCAACTCCTCAATAGTAATATCTTCTATCCAATCATTCTCCGGATGTACTACTACTGTAAGACCATCGTAAGCTACCGGAAGCTCCACAAAAGAAATGCCACTTGCCTGCGCCACGCTATCCTCTGATGGCTTTATAGGACGGGAAGCATCTACGATGTCAATTTCTCCACGAGTGAATTTCTTAAAACCACCACCTGTACCGGATACACCCACTGTTACCCGAACATCTGGGGCTTCGGCACGATACTCTTCCGCTACAGCCTCTGTAATAGGGTAGACTGTTGACGAACCATCAATCTGAATGTTGCCAGCCACTTCTCCGTTGGCTCCTCCCTCATTATTACCGCCACAGGCACTGAACATGAGTGTTGCGCCCAGAAGTACTGCTGCGTTTAATTTTACACTTGAAAGCTTAAATTTTAACATAAGCCAGAGTTGGATTTGGTTATAGGTTGATTTTAAAATCTTTATTTCTTCTCTTTAATTCTTTTGCTGATATACTACAATGCTTATCAACTAGTTATATTTGTTGCTCTTGCTGCATTCTGCTTGCCCAAATTGGATTGCAAAGAGAGGCAGAACCAATCAGAATAAGAATTTTGTAATGTTAACTTATTGTTAAGCTTTGGATTTAAAGAGCCACTTCCATTTGTAACCTGAACAGGTAAGTGTTCTCCCTGTTAGGTTGGTCCTGAAGTGTTACATCGCCTTGTACTTTTAAGCTGTGTCCTACGATGTACTTTGAAACTCCTAGCGTGTACTGCTCCTGGGAGCGTATATTCGTTACTTTTTCAGGATTGAAAGTTGTGTAACGGCCTGCAATTTCCCAGTTGGTTGGGAAAAGGTAACCAGCCTGAATATTGAAGGCGTTACCGGTTACGAACGTCTCATCAACCAGACCTTCATCAGTTCTTAAAACTACTGGGCCGTCTGGCGCTTTTTTGTTCGCATACTCGCCCATGGAAGAAAAGCCTCTGTACTTAAACATATAATCCACAAACAAGGTACTCAGGTCGCGCTGATCAACTAAAAAGTCACCGAGCTGTCCGCCTTCTCTGGAGGCATTATCATTAAAATTATAGGCTGCTGCAACAGCAAGTTTTGGCGTTTCTTCACGGTAAATATCGCTGCCTACATAAGCACCTTCTCCTTCAAACTCTCCAAAAGGCATTACTTCCACCTTAGCAGTATAATCATATCCTCCGGCGTTGTTCACGGTAATATCACGGCCTTCGCCCATAGAGATGGAGCCAGATTCGCGCACTACTGTTGTGCCAAAGTTATGTACGTGGTGTAGTTGTATACCTGCATCGCGGTCTATGTTAAAGCGGGAATTCAATAGGCTTCTGTCTACAAACTGCATTTTTTGAGAAGAGATGATACGCTCGCGGTTTCCCGGTAGTTTTGTCTGACCTACCCACAGCTCCCAACCAGGAGCAAAATTCCACATAGCCACAGCGTCCAGTATGATGTTGTCTGCGTTGTTGAATCGAGCAGGGTCATCATTGCCAATATCACTGTTGCTTAAGCCAAGCTCTATTTTGTATTCCAGTTTTGGGGTATAAGCAAAGCCTTCGAATTTAAGACGTGCCCTGCGTATCAGGAAGCGGTCCTCTAATTGCTCAGCAGAATTGTTGATGGCGCCCTGGTAGAGCATTTGGAAACGGGTGCTGAACTTCAGGCTGAAAGAAGAGTCCGCAGCAATAAACTGTAGTCCTTTGCCAAACTTTGATTTGTTGATGCTTTGGGCCTGAGAGGCACCAATGATGAATAGTGAGAAAAAAGCTACTAAAGCTCCTTTTAAATTTAGATTCACGATTCTTATTAGTTTTTAGTGAGAATAAATCCTTAAGTCGTGACTGTTTCAATAAAGGTTACAGTTTTTGCCGCACCTTCTATGGAGGCTTAAAATGCAGCCAAAAAAGAACTCTTGCTTTAGGATAGTTAGTCAGGCCATCCTAAATAGTTCCATTTCGCGGTGCAAAGTTCCTGATTTTGGGGAGAAGGTGACGAATGGTGTGTGTTATCAAATTGTTAAAAAACCAGAGGAGGGGATTTTATGCTCAGGCAGGTCTTAAAAGCATATTATTAACAGTTTTTTATAGCAATAGAGGCAGGCTCTGCTTAAGGTAATGGCAAATGGCAGTAAAGTCGTAACAATGGCATAATATTACCTTGTTGAGGAGAGCGTGATAAACAAAAAACTAAACAGTTTCATAACATTAGGAAAGCTATAGGGGCGGAGTCCACTGTTACTGCTAAATTTTTTTACTGTGCTAAAAGCATAAATCTATTTCTATACTGTCTGTTTAGCGGGGGAGCGATTTCCACAGTTTAGTCTTCGAAGGAGTGTTGGGCGGTCAAGTCGAAACACAAAATCACACTTGATAAAAATGGAGTTAGCCAGACCTCTGAATTCATTGTGTTAAGAACACCCGCTATTGTTATTGGTTTGTTAAGGCAAAGTTAACTTATTGTTGCCTGTGTTTGCAGGGTGAAAGATCAACTACCACATGTAAGGGTTAACTAATAAAAAGTAAATCAAGATATAAGATCCAGATAGGAGATTAGATTCAAAGGCCTGTTAACAATAGCTTAATCTTAAGGTAACGCTATGTTTAAAATAGCCTTCAATTCTTAACAAAAGGGTAAATTCTATGTAATTGTGAGGTAATCCTGCTGATCTACTTTTGCAGCGAGACTAAAAACAGTAGATCGGATGAAACTCTTACTCACACTTCTCACCATTATTACTACAACAGTATATGGTTATGCCCAGCAGGGGACATTAAAAGGAAAGGTAACCGATAAGACAACGGGCGAAGACATAATTGGAGCCGTAGTTTTTATCAAAGGCACCTCCAAAGGAACTACCACAGATTATGAAGGTAACTATACATTGCCCCTTGAGCCGGGTGCTTATAATGTATCAGTTACCTTTCTTTCTTATAAGCCATTCGAGAGTGCAGGTATAGCAGTAAAGCCTGGCCAGCCGACTACACTTAATGTACAACTCGAAGAAAATGCCACACAGATTCAGGCAGTAGAGATTGTAGGAACACGCCAAACCAACACAGAAATGGCTGTGCTGGAAACCATGCGCCAAAGTGAAGTAGTAGTGAGCGGTGTGGCAGGAGAACAAATAGCTAAGTCTTTAGATAGAGATGCAGCTGCAGTTGTTCGTAGAATACCGGGTGTTACTGTTATGAATGACCGTTACATCATGATCCGGGGCCTGAGCGAGCGATACAACACTGTGATGCTGAATGATGCCCTTACGCCAAGTACAGAACCAGATTCTCGTGCCTTCTCTTTTGATATTCTTCCTACAAGTGTACTGGACAGAATCATGGTGTTCAAATCCGGTTCTCCGGAGTTGCCAGGCGAGTTTGGTGGCGGTGTGATAAAAGTGTATACTAAAAACTTTGCCAGTGAAAACACAACAAGCTTTGGTGTTTCAGGTGGTTATCGTGCCGGAACAACATTTAATGCGATCAGTACACAGCAAGGAAGCAGCACAGACTTTTTAGGCTTTGACAATGGATCGAGGTCTTTGCCAAGCTCCTTTCCATCGCACCTTGATAACATAAGTGGCGAGAGTTTGGTCACTGCAGCCAAGCAACTTGACAGCGACTGGTCAATCAACAGCAAAAACGCTTTGCCGGACCTTCGCCTCTCTTTCGGCTTGACGCGCCGTTTCTTTATTGGTGATACAGAAGCAAGTAACCTAACAGCACTTTCCTACAGCAATACCAATCAGTTTATAGAAGCAGAAAGATACCGCTACACAGCCTTCGACGAGGAGCAGCAAAAAAGTCCACTGGAGTATAAGTACTTTGATTCAGAAGCAAGCCAGAATACTCGGGTTGGTTTAATAAGTAACTGGGCTTTCCGCCTCAACAACAATAATAAGATCGAGTTCAGAAACTTATTCAATCAGCTAGGTCAGTCTCAGGTTATTGAGCGAGAAGGCCAGGAACTGCAGGGGAAGGATGTGGATGTGCGTAACATAGCGCAGCGCTATGAGAGCAGAACTATTTACTCTGGTCAGTTGCAAGGTACACATGATGCAGATAATGAACGCACCACTTATACCTGGACAGCTGGTTACAACTATACCAACCGTAACGAGCCAAACTTCAAGCGTATCAGGTCACAGCGTAACATCGGTAGCAATGAGCCTTTCCGCTGGGTGATTCCTTATGCCGCCAACACATTTGATGCAGGCCGCTTCTACTCTAAAATGCATGAGAATACCTTTATGGCAAGTGGACAGGTAGAGCACAGCTTTGCAGGCAAAGACACGCTTTCTGAAGCTAAGCCAAAAGTAAGAGCAGGCTTCTATGCTGAAAACAAAGACAGATCTTTCGATGCCCGTTGGATGTCCTACACAGCGGCTGATCCATCGCAGTTCAATGAAGGACTGCTGACGTTGCCACTGGGAGAGCTTTTCCGCCCGGAAAACATTAACCAGTCTGGCTTTAGATTAAGAGAAGGTACTAACCCGACCGATAAGTATGATGCTTCTGGCTTATTGATAGCAGGCTATGTAGGAGGTAACCTGCCGGTTAATGAAAAGCTTAATCTGTCAGGTGGTTTGCGTGTAGAGTATAACAAGCAGCAACTTACCTCCTCGCAATATGGCGGTGCTAAACTGGAAGTAAACAATCCAATCACAAGCTTCCTGCCGTCCCTGAATGCTACTTATAACTTTGATGAGCGCTCTTTACTAAGAGGTGGCTATAGCCTGAGCGTAAACCGTCCTGAGTTTAGAGAGCTGGCTCCTTTCGCCTACTATGATTTTCAGCTGAACGCCGAAATACAGGGTAACAAGGACCTGACTACTGCTACTATTCACAATGCGGATTTGCGGTACGAGTTTTACCCGAACCCTACCGAGATACTTTCTGTGGGTGTATTCTACAAGTACTTTAAGAACCCGATTGAGATCTACAGTTTGCCAACTTCAGGCAATCCGATCTACAGACCAGGAAACGCAGACAATGCGCAGAGTTATGGTATTGAAACAGAGATCAGGAAGTCGTTCCTGAACCTATCTAACAGCAGCTTTATTCAAAACCTGAGCCTGGTGCTGAATGCCTCTCTGATCGAAAGCAAGGTAGATCTGGGTGAACAGTCTGAAGGCCAGGAAAGAAACAGGGCCATGTACGGGCAGTCCCCTTTTATTGTGAACACTGGCTTATACTACCAGGATGATGCACGAAACCTGCAAGTAAACCTGCTTTACAATGTTATAGGCAAGCGCATTTTCACGGTAGGGGATGATCAGGCACCGACAGTTTATGAAATGCCGCGCAATGTGCTTGACCTTTCAGTAACCAAAAGCTTAGGCCAGCACTTCGAGTTAAAAGCCGGTATCCAAGACATTCTTAACCAGAAGGTAAGGCTGGTTCAGGATTCAAACCGCGATGCCAAGATAAACGGCACAGACGAAGACTTCATCAACTTCAGACGCGGTAGTTATACAACTATCGGGGTGAACTATAAATTTTAATCGAGAATAGAACGAAAACTTATAACCTTTCAACTCAAACTTCTTACAACAATGAAAAAACTAAGCACATTATTATTGCTAGCATTACTAGGTGTTGCCAACGTATCATGCGACGACGACAACGGTACTTCACCAGCTCCAATTGACCAGTCAACTGAGGTTGTTGAGTTAAGCGGTGCTATCACTTCTGACATGACGCTTAAAGCTGATAAAAAATACCTGCTTAAAGGCTTTGTATATGTACAAGCTCCAGCTAAATTAACAATAGAGCCAGGTACAATAATCAAAGGCGATAAAACCTCTAAAGGATCATTGATTATTGAGCGTGGTGCACAGATCGTTGCCCGTGGTACTGCTGAAAAGCCAATCGTGTTTACTTCTAACCAGGCAAAAGGCTCACGCGCTGCAGGTGACTGGGGTGGACTGATCATACTAGGTAAAGCTCCTGTAAACCTTGGCAGCAATGCTGCTATAGAAGGTGGGGTTGACAGGCTATATGGCGGAGATCAGGCTGCCGATAACTCTGGTGTGCTGAAGTATGTACGCGTTGAGTTTGCAGGTATTGCTTTCCAGCCAGACAATGAGATTAACGGTATCACTTTTGGTGGTGTAGGTAGCGGCACTGAGATTGACTTTGTTCAGGTATCTTACAGCGGCGACGACTCTTTTGAGTGGTTTGGTGGTACTGTAAACGCGAAGCACCTGATTGCCTACAAAACAGTAGATGATATGTTTGACACTGACAATGGCTACTCTGGAACAATTCAGTATGCATTAGGTATCAGTGACCCGAGTGTGGCAGACGTTTCTAAGTCTAATGGTTTTGAGTCTGATAATAACAAGGCTGGCGACTCAGCTACTCCCAACACAAGAGCTAAATTCTCAAACATAAGCTTGTTTGGTCCACTAGCTACGTCAAGCACAAATGCTAATGCAAACTTTGGCAGCGGTATCCACTTTAAGAAAAACACGAGAATTTCTGTTTACAACTCTGTAATCGCTGGCTGGCCTACAGGTATTTATCTTGACGGATCTGCTGTAGAAGGAGGTGCTACAAACAATGAGCTTAATTTTAAGAACAACTTTATTGTAGCTTCTGCTACACCTCTAAAAGTTGCTACTGGAAGTACATTCAATATCCAGAACTGGTTTGATTCAAACAATAATGCACTGAAGACAGCTAACACGGACGTGAAAGTTGAGAACTCATACAAACAAAATGGTGCTCCAACGCTTCTGCCAGGTTCTGGTTCTGTGTTATTGTCAGGTGCATCTTTTACTAACCTGAATGGATTTGAGCAGGTTCAGTATATAGGAGCCTTTGGTGCAACTGATTGGACTGCAGGCTGGGCTAATTTCGACCCTCAGAACACAGATTACTAAGACTTTAATTATTACTGATTGCACATGTATGGGTGAGAAACATCGTGTCAGTCAGTTGCAGTGCGGATTAGTCTCCCTCACTGCGCGAAACCCGCTTCAGGCGGGTTTCTTTTTTTATGCTGTAGGTATAGCTTAAAAAAAGAAAGAATACTATATGAAGCCAAATAGTAGTGCCACTACTACAACAATAATCAGGAGCACCAGGCATCCTGCGCCCATGCCACAGCCGCCCTTGCCGGCAACTTTGCGGCCGCCAAAAAGTTTCCTCAGGAAGTATAGTTTTAAAAGTCCTCTGAACATTATTTTACAAGTAAATTAAATGCTAAACCTCCCGTTAAGTAGTGCATCTGGCTGCTTAACGGGAGGTTCATTGTTACGAGAGTATCTTAAAAGACGTTCCTGAGGAGAGCTTGCCTAGCTGATAGGTACCTTCCGAAGTATAGCTTCTATGAAATCTTTAGTTGTGATGCCGTCTGCTTCGGCTTCATAGTTAAGTATGATACGGTGGTTCATAACATCATGCGCTACCTCCTTTATATCTTCAGGCAGTACATAATCACGTTCATCAAAATAAGCCACAGCCTTTGCTGCGCGGTTCAGTGCAATACTGGCCCGCGGCGACACCCCAAACTGAATGTATGGCGCAAATTCGTTCAGGTCATACTCTGCGGGGCGGCGTGTGGCAAATACAAGTTCAATAATATACTTCTCCAGTGTTTCCGATATCTGAACCTGATTAATGTCGTTGCGGATGCTAAAAATATCTTCTTTCGAAAGTACTTTGGCAACAGAGTCATTGAAAGACATGTTTGCCATGCGGCGCATAATTTCCAGTTCGTCTGCTTTTTTCGGGTAATCGATGTATACCTTCATCATAAAGCGGTCTACCTGTGCTTCTGGCAACGGATAAGTCCCCTCGTGCTCCACCGGGTTCTGTGTTGCCAGCACCAGAAAAGGGAGGTCCAGCTGATAGGTTGTGTCGCCGATGGTTACCTGCTTTTCCTGCATTGCTTCCAGAAGGGCTGACTGAACCTTGGCCGGAGAACGGTTAACCTCATCGGCAAGTATAAGGTTGGCGAAGATTGGCCCCTTCTTTACCTCAAATACAGAGGAGTTCTGGTTATAAATCATCGTTCCGATCAGGTCCGATGGGAGTAAGTCAGGGGTAAACTGGATTCGCTGAAAATCAAGGCGTAGTGCCTTCGAGAGCGAGTTAATGGTCAATGTTTTAGCCAATCCAGGCACACCTTCCAGCAGGATGTGACCTCCGGTAAAAAGGCCGATAAGCAAGCGGTTAACCATGTAGGTTTGCCCTACCACAACCTTGCTTACCTCACTAAATACCTGCTTTATCTTTTCTTGGTGCGCCTTCACTTTGTCTGCGTATATCAAATCTTCTGCTGGCATGCTGCTTCAGGTTCTGTAAAACCCTTAAATATAGTAATTATTACGTTTAGGGCGTTAAGATATTGTGAAAGGAGAGAAGGGCAACAAAAAAGCACCTTTTTATAGGTGCTTCAAAAATTAAAAGCAATTACTCATTAATTAGCAAGGGCAGAATCAAAATCAAGTTTCACTTTGCGGTTTTGCTGAGCCTGCCGAACCATATCAATTAAATTGGAAATGCGTTTCTCCTCTACTTCAAGGGGTAGAATTACCTGCGTGTCTGTTGATCTGACGTGCACGCGGCGTTGGCGTGTCATAATGTAGAGCATCAGGAAGAAGCCACTGAGGAGAGCAAAGGAATCGTTGAAATAGACCATGAACGCCATAGCCAGACTTAGTCCAAAGTACAGGCTTTTACTGGTCTTCTTTACTTCCCAGCCTACAATGTCCTCCAGCATGATAGACTGACTGCCTAAAGTAGTCCAGGAGCTCTTCCTCACAATAAGGCGATGTGTGGTTAGAGCTAACTTCTTATCAACTGTTTGAATAAGATACTGCTCTCCATTCAAAAGGCTAGAAACAGCCATTTTATACGGAGTGTTAAGCTTGTTTAGTTTTGGGTAGCGAAGTAATGTCAGTATCACGATCTTGTTGTTTTAGATTTCTATGTGGTAGATTCATAAAAACCAAAAAGGGTTGCATGCATATGCAAAAACAAATATATTATTTTAAAATTTATAAAATTGTAGGTTCACTAAATTTATTTGTGTTCTGACATCATTGCTATTCCCTTTATATTAGCTCATAGAATAGTTTTTTATTATAAAATTAACAAAATCAAATATTTAAATAACAAAGCCCATCCTCTTTATAAAAGAATGGGCTTTTGTTATTTATTAGGTGGGATAACTAACTCAGGTAGAAATCACCTTCATGACCGTGTGCACGCTGATTTTTAAAACGGGCGATGTCGGCCTGCATATTATCGTAAATTTCCTGTATCTCTTCAGACTCTGCTGTCAGAGGTTTAATGTGCTCACTTAGTAATTTAGCGGCAAGAGGATAGAACTTGGAATCATCAGTATTCTTAGCGTTCACTTTAAAAGAGCTAACCGCATTCTCCAGCTTTTTAAGTTCCGGGTACTTCGTTTTAAACTCCTGAATTGTGTCACGCAGCTTTTCCCTGATCATAAGGTAAACATCTTCTTCGAACGTCATTCCGAAGTCATCATCATCCTCTTCATCATCAAAGCTTTGGGCGAAGTCGTCATCGTAGTCAAAGTCGTCTCTCATGGCTAATAATAAGTTCTTTATTTTTGATAGTACGCGTTAAGTCTTTGTTTGTGTCGGCCTATTTTGTTTTTCCTCCGAAAGTTCAATCAGGTGCGGCAGGATTTAAAGGGGCTTTATTGCTAAACAACCGCATATTTACCACTTCGCTTTCTTTTTTGCAATAAAGGTAATGGCCGCCTGGTTTAATTTTTGAGAATAGGTAAATAGGATGCAGAGCGAGTATTTGAATATGAGCATGTAAAAAGAATCCTCGTCTGGTTACAAACGAGGATTCTTTTTACTACCGCTTAAGTTTTTTCAGGAGAACTTTCTGTCAATGAGGCGAAGCAGCTTGTTTACATGGTCCTGTTTATGATTCCAATTATATTTCTGGGCCAGGTTACTTGTCACAAATTGCTTTGCAGCAAAGGCATCATTATACTCATCCAAGGTCTTAATCACATTGTAGTAGGTCATGTTGTCGCCCTCGAATAGTTCATTAATAAAGCTGAAGCGCTGATTAATAGAGATGGAGTTTTTTAATGAGTCAATCTTACGGTTACTATGCGAATCGGCGAGAGAGGCTGTTGCCGATTTGCGGAAGTTATCATTAAGTGTTGGGCGTGCATTAGAGGTAAGCTCCTCTTCCTCCTCTGAATCCTCATCTCTCCGGTAGACAGGCTTTGAAGCAGGAACTTCACGTTGAGCATTGTGTATAGGAGCAACAATTTCTTTTTCCTGAACCGGAGCCACGGGCGCAGGTCTTGCCGCAGGGCTTTGTGCTAACCCCTCAATTTCACCTTCAGTAACAGGTAAAAGTGGGTTAAACTGGTTTACAATGCTACTTAGGGGTGTGCGGGAGCCTTGGTTAGCGTTTGTATATAACTTAAAGCGGCTAAGGATATATTCCCTGTCGCGGCTGTTCGGGGAGAGCGTGTCTATAAAGCCGGTAAAAAGCTGCTTGTCAATATCAATGTACTTTAAGTTCTCTTGTAGCTTGGGCAGTGTTATTTCTTCCTGAATACGTAAAAACTTTTCCTCAAAGGTATCAACAGGAGCTAGAACTATTAGAAAGGTGTCATAAATAGCCTTCTGTAAAAGTGGCTCAAAGGCGTTCCGTTTCATTAGAATCTTCCTCGACAGGACGTTCATAAAGTTAAGCAGTGCCTCCTTTACTTCCTCATGCTCATAATCAAAGTAAGGGCTACGCAGGTTAGCCATTTCATGGTGCCACTTTAGTAACAGCTCTTTTATGATAAATAAGTTTACCTGCTTTATAGGCGTAAAACTAATGAGTTGTGGGCCATTAATGGTATCATGGCTTGCAAAATGTTTGTCGCAAAGCAGATTTGACAACTGCTTGCTATAACGATCCAGGTGTAATTGATTATATTTGTCTTCCATAGGGAGTCTCTTTCTTCTGTAAAGTTATAAAATAATGCCGAAGTTGACTGTTCAAAACCTGGCCAACCTCGAAGTAAAAGTTGGTGAAGGGCAGACGTTGCTAAAGGCCCTGCAGAGCCAGCATATAGACTGGATGCATGCCTGCGGTGGCAAAGGCCGCTGCACTTCCTGCCGGATAATCGTATTGCAGGGAATGGAGCATCTTGGTCCGCTTACAGAAAGCGAAGTTCGCTATAGAAACAACAGCCGCCTAAAGGATAACGAACGATTAACGTGCCAGTGTACATTAGCAGCCGGTGATGCTACAGGAAAAGTGCCTGATCAAACTAAGTTGCCACACCTGACCTACAGTAGCTAGAGGAAAAGGGATTACGAAGAGGTAAATATGACCAGAGGCTAGTCTGCCTTTGCCACCGGGATTATAGACTACTATTAGCTACAGTTACGCAATTATATACCACATTTTTAGACAATGTTTATTGAACCGCGCGTTGGTAATAAGAACCACGCTAACAGGAAGGGTTGGATTGAAGTGATCTGCGGATCTATGTTCTCAGGCAAAACAGAAGAATTGATCAGGAGGCTGAACAGAGCTCGCATAGCTAAACAAAAGGTAGAGATATTTAAACCTGCCATGGATAAGCGTTACCATGAGGAGGACGTTGTATCTCATAATGCGAACTCCATACGTTCTACCCCTATAGATTTTGCACAGGATATGTTGTTGCTGGGTGGCAGTTGCGATGTTGTGGGGATAGACGAAGCCCAGTTCTTTGATGATGGGCTTGCTGAAGTTTGTGTAAAATTAGCGAACAGTGGCGTTCGGGTTATTGCAGCTGGTCTTGATATGGACTACCTGGGAAAGCCTTTTGGGCCTATGCCGGCATTGATGTCGGTGGCAGAGTATGTCACTAAAGTGCATGCTGTTTGTGTGCAGTGTGGCGACATTGCCAATTACTCTTACCGAAATGCAGCTTCGGAACAGCAGGTATTACTCGGTGAAACAGATTCTTACGAAGCTCGCTGTCGCCATTGCTTTGTAGAGGGACTGAAATCTAAAAAGTAAGTATTCAGTAGAAGTAGTCTTTCAAAATGGAATTAAAAGCCACTACACTAGCTCTCACGTGCCGGCTTATGCTGAGGTTCACGCTTGTGCTGTGCCTTTTACTTTCCGGCTACTTTGGCTATGGGCAAAACAACATTGCTCTGGGGGCCTGGCGGGTGCATGTGCCTTACCACCAGGGAAAGGCTGTGGCAGATGCAGGAGATAAAGTTTATGTCGCAACAGAGAGAGGCCTCTTTTATTACGACAAAGAGTTTAACACCACGGAAACAGTCTCTAAAGTAGATGGGCTACGGGAGCAGCAGATCAGTACCGTCGCTTATGATACTGATACAAAGACATTGGTAGTAGCCTATGCCAATACAAACCTCGATTTAATCCGGAATGGCAAGATTATAAACATCAATGATATTTTCCGGAAAGCTGTTCCTGGGGAAAAACGAATCAATCATATTAATATCCATAACAAGCAAGCTTATATTTCCACCACATTTGGTGTAGTGGTGCTCGACTTGGTCAAACTGGAAATCAGGGATACCTACAGTAACCTTGGGCCTACCGGAGAGCTAGTAAATGTCCGTGCGTCTGCTGTGCTTCGTGATAGTATTTACCTTGCTACCAACCTTGGTGTTCTAGGAGCTAAGCGGCAAGGTGTTAATCTGCAGGATTTCCAGAACTGGGGGAGTGTCAGCGGAGATCTTCCAGCTGCAGGAGCTGTTTCAGGTATTACTGCTTTCAATGATAAACTTTACGCCAGCACAGGCTATGGACTTTTTGTGCTGAACGGTACGCGCTGGGGAGTGGAACCGTGGGCAGCCAATGTTGATGTGACTTCAGCTAACGCCTCTTTCCACTACTTAACTGTAGTAGCAAACAGCAAAGTGTTCTTGCTTAATAAAAATGGCCAAATTCAGCAATTAAACGATCCTCTCTTAACCGCACCAAAACAAGCGGCAGTAAGCAGTGAAGAAGGCAAGGTGTGGATTGCCGATGGAAATAAGGGTTTGGTTCTTATGAATTTAACAGGTACAGATGCTGCTGCCTTTGCTCCTAACGGCCCTTTCTCGGGAAACAGCTTCAGGGTATATACCCATGGTGGGAACGTGTATGTCTTGAGTGGTGGCTTTAGCGAAGTTTATTTGCAAAACGGCACCTGGAATGGATTCTACGTTTTTTCAGAAGGAGAATGGCAAAGCTTTAACAGGTATATATATCCTGGACCCTCTTTTGTAAAAGGTTATGACATCATAGATGCCGTTTATAATCCTGTTACTGAGAAACTGTACCTGGCCAGCTATGGTAACGGACTTATTGAATGGGAGGGGCCTGAAAAGGGGAAATTATATAATGGCCTGAATAGCCCCCTTTTAAGTACTTTGTCTTTTTCAGATAAAACAGAGTATGTGAGGGTTACTGATTTAGCAGTTGATGCCGATGGTAATGTGTGGGTGGTAAACCGTAACCAGTTTACAAATTCTCCTGGCCTTCATAAGCTGCAACCAGATGGGAACTGGAAATCTTACGTTTTACCGGGTGCTGCAGACGGTAGTAACCTGGATCAGATTGTTATTGATGATTACGGGCAGAAGTGGCTTTCCATTGCCCGACGCAATAACAAAACGGGCGGTTTAATAGTGTTTGATGAGACTAAAAATGCCTTGCGCCAGCTCTCAATCGGTGAGGGAGCAGGAGGACTGCCGAACGCTGATATATACGCGTTGACAAAAGATGTAAATGGAGACATATGGGTAGGTACGGCAGGGGGAGTGGGAGTGTACTATAATACGGGAATAGTATTTTCTGAACCAAGGTACGATGCCCGTATCCCTATAATAGATCGTAGGCCTCTACTCGATGGGCAGGTAGTGCGCACTATAGCTGTGGATGGTGCCAATCGTAAATGGATGGGAACTGATAATGGTTTATGGCTTTTCAACCCGGATGGGGATAAATTGATCAAGCATTTTACAAAAGCAAACAGCCCTCTGCCATCAGATAAGATTTTATCTGTGGCAGTAGAACATAAGTCTGGGGAGGTTTTTATAGCGACAGATGCAGGAGTAGCTTCTTATAGAGGAGAAGCCACAGTTACAGAAGGAGAACCAGAATGTGCCATGGTATATCCTAATCCTGTAAGAGCATCCTATACTGGGCTTGTAGGAGTGTCAGGCTTGCCAAACAATGCAGACATACGAATAACGGACGTGGCAGGCTCCTTAGTATACAAAACGAAAGCAACGGGTGGTACGGTAGCGTGGGATGTCCGCGACTACAATGGAAAAAGAGTAAAGGCAGGGGTGTATCTGGTAATGAGCTCCAGCGACGACGGGCAGCAAACCTGTGTCAGCAAAATTGCCGTATTGGATTAAATGTTAGTCAAAACGAGAGGGATAGTACTTAACCACATCAAGTACCGTGAGTCATCCATCATTGCCAGGGTGTATACAGAGCAACTTGGGGTTCAGTCATATATTGTGAATGGTGTTCGGAAGAAAGGCAGTGGCTCCCGAATAGCCCTTTTTCAGCCTTTTACGCTACTCGATATGGTTGTCTATACTTCGCAAAAAGGAGGCCTTACCCGTATCTCAGAGTACAAGAGCGCTTATCCATTCCATAGTATTCCTTTTGATATCCGGAAAAGTAGCATTGTGCTGTTTCTCTCAGAAATAGTGTCATGTACAATAAAGGAAGAGGAGGAGAATCAGCCGCTGTTTCAGTTTTTGTACAATGGTATCAAGTTTTTTGATGAGCTGGAGCAGGGCTTTGAGAACTTTCATCTAATATTCCTCCTGCAGTTGAGTCATCACCTTGGGTTTGGTCCCAGCTCTGGTGCCGAGATTGTAGAGCAGGTAGCTTTCTCCAGTAATGCGCAAAGTGCTACTTCTGCGCCATCCGTCTTAGTGTTACAAGTGCATGAGGCGCTGTTTGATGAACTGCTGCGTGAGCCGGGTAAGGCTATTGTTCCTAATGGAAAGGTTCGCAAAGAGCTGCTTTCAATCATCATCCGCTACTATCAATTGCATGTGGATAAGTTGGGGGAGATCAAATCATTAGCAATTCTTTCAGAGGTACTCTCTTAAAGAGCCGGTTAATTAAAAAGGGCGCTGGAAAATCTCCAGCGCCCTTTTTAATTAACCGGCTGTAAAGCCTATTTTTTTCGATTTACCTTAATATCGAAGATAAGCACCGAGTTAGGCGGAATACTGCCACTGCCTCTGTAGCCATAACCCAGGTGAGAGGGAATAAATAAACGAGCCTCTTCACCAACTTTCATTAGAGGTAAACCTTCGTCCCAACCTTTAATTACCTGCTGGGCTCCAACTGTAAAGGTAAAAGCGTTGCCTCTGTCATAAGAAGAGTCAAACTTAAAACCATTGGTTAATTTTCCAATGTACATTACTTCTACTAAGTCACCAGTTTCTATGGCAGCTCCTGTGCCAGGAGCAATCTCTAAGTAATAAAGCCCGGAACTGGTCCTTTCTACTGCCGTGGTATCTACGTTATTATTCCGGAAATACTGGCGAATTACCTTCTCATCTATCTGCTTCTGCGCCTCAGCATCAAAGAAAAAATTGTTGTCTGAATCGTCGCCGCAGGCTGAAAACGAAACAGCCACTATAACAAAGAGAAGCACCTTAAGCAAATTACTGCTCTTAGTTGACCACGGAATAAGGCTATTAAGCATTTTCATAAAGAGTTTAGTATTATTGTTTGTTAACTTTTACAAGTTCTACATCAAACCGAAGAATTGAGTTAGCTGGCATATCCGGACCACGATCCTGCTCACCATAAGCTAATGGAGACGGTACCAACAGAGTTGCTTTGCTGCCTTCTTTCAGCTTTTGGATAGCCTCATCCCATCCCTTTATTACCTGGCCCTGGCCAAGTGTAAAAGTAAACGGCTGGCCACCAGACATTGGGTTGTCGTAAGATGATTCTACCTGCTTACCGTCCAGGAATGATAGCTTATAGTGTACAGAAACCTGGTCACCAGCATTAGCCTGTGGCCCCTTACCTGGCTCTTTAACTGTATAATATACGCCAGACTCTGTCTTCTGCATGTTTGATAAGCCTTCTGCTTTTATATATTGCTGAATCTTATCATCATCAATCTTGATCTGCTTTTCGGCACGCGCCTGAGCCTCTTTCATTTGCTGCTCAAACATTTTCTGCTGATCAGCAATGGCAGCTTCCTTAGACTGAATCTTTTCAGCTTTAATAAAGAAAGTTAACTGCGAGCCGGGCTTGATGAATGGAGGAAGCGGCTGGCCAAAGGTTTTTGCAAACAATGAATCGGCATTTACTTTAAACACACCACTGTCACCCGGAGACATCATCATCAGCGCATTTTCCAGGCTGCCTTTGAAGGTTGGCTCCATTACCGGAATCATGATTGGCTGGTTCTGCTCACGAGAATCGAAAAGTAAAGAGTCTTCCGCGTTCTTATAAGACATTTGCATGGTTACCACCTGCCCAATTTTGGCACCAGTCGTGTCATCAGGCGATACTTTACCTTTGTTCTCGTACTCACCACTTTCGTCTTTCTCGTAGATTTTATAGGTTAGGCCATCAGCCGTAGTATAAAATTCGTCTTTGTCATTGCAAGACTGCAAAAGCAATGCGCCAGCTAGTACCGGCAGCAAAAATTTAGTTTTAGATAGCATTGATTATTGTTTGAGATATGTTTTTATTCTGTGTCAGTAGCATGTTTCAGCTTGTCTTTATAAAGAGGCAAAAGGCTTTCGAATTTAGCTACAGTCGCTTCTAAAGAATCCATAGACATTCCACCTGCCGCATTTTTATGGCCTCCACCGTTAAAGTTCTCACGGGCAAATTCATTAGCTGAAAAATCACCCACTGAGCGGAAGGACATTTTAACTGCCTGCGTGCGATCAATAATAAGGGCTGCAAATACAATGCCTTCTATAGAAAGGGCATAATTTACGAGACCTTCTGTGTCGCCGGTTTTAGAATCGTACGCTTTTAATTCATCCGCTGTGATAGCGAAATAAGCTGTTTTATATTCTGGTAGAACCACCAGTTTCTCCTTCAGGGCATAACCCAGGAAACGCAGGCGTAGTTCCGAAGAGCTGTCATAAATAAGGCGGTGAACATTTGAGGTTCTTACCCCGATTTGCAGCAGGTCGGCAATAATAAGATGCACATTTTTAGAAGTGCTGGGGTGCCGGAACGACCCAGTGTCAGTCATTATGCCCGCATAAAGGCATTCGCCAATACCCGTATCAATCAGATCGCCGTCGCCCATTGCCTTAATCAGGTCATAAACAATTTCGGCAGTGGCAGCAGCCTGTGTATTAGCATAATCGAGGTCAGCAAAATCATCAGGCTGCAGGTGGTGATCTACCAGAATCTTTGTCCCTGCGGCACTTCGGATATACTCTCCCATCTCGTTGATGCGCGACAGGTTGTTAAAGTCAAGGCAAAAGATAACCTGCGATTCACCTATAATGCGCTGCACCAGGGCATCATTTTTTTCGGAGTAAACGATTACATCGTCGTTGCCTTCCATCCAGTTCAGAAAAGAAGGATAGTCTGAGGGCGTGATAACCGTTACACGGTGTCCTTTTTTCTTAAGGTATCCTGCCAAACCAAGAGAAGAGCCTAACGCATCGGCGTCTGGTTTATGGTGCGTTGTGATCATCACCTCTTTAGGCTCTTTCAAAAGCTCTTGCAGAGCGTTGATATTGTGCATACTATAGATTTAAATCCTCTGATTAATAGGGATATAAGACGTAAATTTCTGAATAAATTACTTCTAAAGCAATTAAATAGCGTTGAAGCAGCCTTTTATATAACTCTGCGGCAGGAGAAAGAGTTAATTAAAGTATAACTGAAAAGTGTGCTAATATTGACTGAAATGCTATACTTTTGCAAACCAAAATCGAGATTTATAAATTTAAACTATTAAAAGAGACATGGCCGGAAACATCACATTCACAATGATTAAGCCAGACGCGGTTGCTGAAAACCATATCGGTGGTATTACTAAAATGATCGAGGAAGGCGGCTTCCGTATCGTAGCAATGAAAAAGACAAGATTGTCTGAGGAGCGCGCTGGTAAGTTTTACGAAGTACACAAAGAGCGTCCGTTCTACAGCGACCTTGTAAAATACATGTCTTCTGGCCCAATCGTGGCAATGATTTTAGAAAAAGATAACGCGGTTGAAGATTTCCGTAAGCTGATCGGTGCTACAAACCCGGCTGATGCTGCAGAAGGTACTATCCGTAAGAAATACGCTAAGTCTATCGAAGCAAACGCTGTACACGGTTCTGACTCAGATGAGAATGCGAAAATCGAAGGTGATTTCTTTTTCTCTGCTGACGAGCGTTTCTAAGCAGTAGAAGTATACTTATTGATTCTTAAGCCTGCTACGCAACAAGCGTGGCAGGCTTTTATTTTACAAGGCTTTTAATATAATTGTATTCTAATATAAACATTAATGAAAAAGCTATTCCTTGTAATTGCGTTATTAATTGGGTCTACTGCTGAAGCACAAGAGGTGAAATGGGGTTTTACAGGCAGGTTTGGTGCCTTTGCCACGTTTACAAACGATGATAACTTTGAAGAAAGCAGCCATTATGGGTTAGGTCTGCAAGCTGCACTTGGAGCATGGGTGAATTTTCCTGTTGATGCTAAAAGTAACCTTCAGATCTCGGTTTTACAGGTTGCAGAACGGCAAAGAGCCGGAGAAACAGTTATGATTGATGAAAACCGAAATCCGATAACTAAAGCCACGATTACAGATCAGAATCTGGCAGTGGTACTTCAGGCTTTATACTTGTACAGCTTATCAGATAAATGGAGTGCGGGTTTAGGGGCAGGAGCTAAATATGAGTTTCTGTCTCAATATAAAATGAAGGCTCTATTAACTTATCATCCCGCTAATCCGAATTACTCTGAGGAGTGGGAGTTTAAGGATGATAACCCATATCGTAGAAAAACAACGCTGCACTTACCAATAGAAACACAGTATAGACTCAACGATAAGTTTACACTAGTAGGTCAGGTGCAGTTGCCGTTAAATAGTCGTACTGCCGAAACATCCTACAAAGAATATGATGTTAATTTATCGGCGGGTATAAATTATGCCTGGTAGAGGTATAGAAGTAGAAATGGCCGGCTCTATTTGGCCGGCCATTTCTACTTCTATACAAATAACTTTTAGTCTCTTGGTATCACAAAGCGTTGTCCCGGACGAATCAGGTCTGGGTTATCGCCGATCTTGTCTTTGTTAGCGTCGTAAATGCGAGTCCAGGCATTAGCGTTGCCGTAGTGTTTTTTGGCAATCTTCGAGAGTGAGTCTCCAGATTGTACCGTATACACGTCCTGGTTTGGACCGGCATCGGTTACTTTGTTCATGTCGCTTTTACTGTAAAAGCCCTGCTCCGGATGTCCGGGTGCACGCGAAGTCATATCCGTTCCTTTGCTGATAGGCTGAGTTCCCTCAGGAGTTTCTACTTTCTTCTTAGGCTGTACATTACTCGATGCTTTTGCAGGTTCGTCTTTTCCTTTCTTAAAAAAATCAAATAGTCCCATATTAAATAAGTATTAAGTCTGTTTTCGTTTTAAGCTACACAACTGCTATAGCTCTGTATAGTAAAAGATACGCCACTGCGGGCACTTTGTTGTGAAGCTTGCCGGCAACAGGAAAGAATGCAAAGCCGTACTTAGTGCATTGGTGTTGCTTTAGAAAAAGTAAATGCCGTGTGAGTACACAATCATACTATGAAAACCATGAATAGAAATAAAAGAAATCTATACCAAGTGCTGTTAACAGTAATCTTTGCTATAACTGTAATAAGCTGTGGAGGGAATGAAGAGGTAGGTACCGAAAACATGATGTCTGGGCCTAATAGTAAAACCTGGATGATCAATGAGGAACTGGATGTCGCTGGGGATGAGCAGGAACTGTCGGAGTTAGAGGAGCAGGAATCAATACAGTTTTATGCGGATGGCCGTTTTGCAATGGGCAGTGGTGGTATGTTACAAACAGGAACATGGTCTTTTGATCAGAGTGGCAAACGTTTGACTCTCCAGTTTGAGGATGAGGAAATGACGGAGAACTTTGAAGTAGTAAAACTGACAGATAGTAAAATGGAATTGAAAGCAGAGGATGGATCTTTGATGAAATTAGAGGTAAAGGAGTAACCCAATTCTCTATAAGAAGTATAGTAAAACAGGTTTCGATTTAAACGGCAGTTTGTGTAAAAGCAGGCTGCCGTTTTACTTTACCACTAGTCTGCGGAGTGCCAGCAAGCCAAACACCGGACCTGCAGCCAGCCATAAAAATGTATGCTGTGGTGGTAGTATCTGAAGTAAAAAGCTTGTTACCTGAATACTTACTATTGTTATTGTAAAACCGATAGAAGTAACTACTGTAAGGGCAGTGCCTACCAGATGCGGAGGAGCTGTTTTGGCCGATAGCGTAGAAAACTGGGGAGAGTCGCCGGCTACTACAACACCCCAGAAAATCAGGAATGGTAGCAAAAGCTGAGGTTCATTGAATACCATTACTGACAGAAAGCAACAGAGCCCGGAGAAGAGGAGCTGAATGAACGCCACCCGTCCGCTTCCCCAGTATTGTGACAGGTATCCGCCGCCTATGCACCCTACAGCACCAGCTGCTATAACCATAAAGCTGTAGATTGAGATTAAGTTAGCAGGTGTGTCTTTTAAAACATAAGTAAGTATAAAAGGGGTGAAGGCCCACAAAGTGTACAACTCCCACATATGGCCAAAATAACCCAATGCCGCCGCTCTGAAATCAGGAACCTTGAAAACACGAAACATATTGCTGATATCAAATTTTGCTCCTTTGCTTAAAAAAGGCCCTTCGGGAACGAGCAGGTACATAAGTACGCCACCTACGGCAGCCAATGCACTTACGGTGAGAAGCATCGTCTGCCAGGGAAGCGTTGCACCAATGCCACGGAGCAGGTGAGGGAAAGCGGTTCCTAATACCAGTGCTCCTACCAGGTAGCCTATCGCTTTGCCAAGCTTGCCACTGTACCAGCTGGCCGCTATCTTCATACCCACCGGGTAAATGCCAGCCAGCAAGAAGCCAGTTATAGCACGGAGTAACAATACGCCTGTAACACTAGTTGCAACTGTTAAAACCAAGGCATTGGCCAAGGCACCTGATAATGCACAAATCAGGAAGAGCAACCGGGGAGATACTCTATCTGCTAATGATAGAAAAGCGAAGCAGAGGGTGCCAATTATAAACCCGAACTGTACGGCAGATGTCATCAAACTGAGCCCCGTTTCCTGTAGCTGTAGTACCTGCTGAAGTTCAGGTAAAACAGCGTTGCCAGCAAACCACAGCGAGGTGCCGGCAAACTGAGAAAACACAATAGTTGGGAGTATGCGCCCAGGGGGTGATGCGGTGCTGTCGCTCATGAGGCTAATATAGTAGCTTTTTGGCTCGTATTTCTGTTAGCTTTGGCCTTAGTAAGTAAGGCCAAAGCTAATAGATCAGCCGTAAATAGTCTCTGCGAACTTCTCGATAGTTTTGCGGGTTTCATAGGTGCGTTCAAACATGCCCATATGGCCGGTATTGGCCAGGAAATTAACCATGCTATTGTGGGGCAGGTGGCATTGCTCCAAAGCTTTATCTAGTGGCACGGCGCCGTCTTCTTTTCCAAAAATAAACAGGACCGGAAATCTAACTTTCTTTAGGATATCTGTTCTGTCTGGCCTGTCGCGCATGGCAACGAGACCTTTGGTTATGCTTTCTTTCGGGGTGCTTTTGCCAATCTCCACCATCATCTTGATTTGGTCACGAAGTTTATTTCGATTGCCGCTATAAAACAGCGGCTCAACAAAAGACTCTATAAACTTATCTACACCATGCTTTTCTACAAACTCAATTGTTTTGTTGCGGTTCTCCTTTTTCTCTTCCGTGTCGGGGAGAGCCGAGGAGTGGAAAAGACAAAGGCCATTCAACATGTTCCCATATTTTTCAGCAAAAGCCATGCTTACATAACCACCCATGGAATGCCCGATCAGGATACACTTTCTTACTTCAAGCTCATCAAGTTGCTGCTTCACGTCTTCTGCCATGCTTTCCATGCTATAGTCCCGGATATTTTGTGTGTTATTTCCAAAGCCCGGAAGGTCTAATGCAATGACTCTGAAGTTTTGCTGCAGTGGTTGAGTAAAATCATTCCATACACGGGTGCTTTCGCAGAAGCCATGCAGAAAAACAAGTGCGCTGTGAGAAGGAGTAGGTGCTTTAGTCATAGGATTTTCAGATGAACAGGATGATCCTCAAAAATATAAAACTTAAGAGTGATTTACGAAGATGGTCACAAAAGCTTTGCAGTGATTGGATGACCGGAGCCGCTATTGCAGACAACGCTGATTACTCTTCGAAATCTTGTAAATCCTGATTCTGAGAAACAAAAAGCCCTCACAATTTTTTAGGCTGTGAGGGCTCTTATACAATCAAAATTCTTTGTCAATAATCTATACCTTTACCGGAACTCCTATCATCTCACGTACTGTACGCTCAATATCCTCTGGTGCAAAACCTGCTTCGCGGTGCAGTTCCAGCTGAGACCCGTGTTCAAAAATCTTGTCAGGAATACCTAAACGTTTTACCTGCGATGTATAGCCATTATCTACCATAAATTCCAGTATAGCACTGCCGAAACCACCTTGCAGGCAACCATCCTCTACTGTGATGACTTTATCATACCTGGTAAAGATATGGTGCAGTAGTTCTTCGTCAAGCGGCTTCGTATATCGCATATCGTAGTGGCCTGGCGTAATGCCATCGTAAGCAAGCTTATTGCATACATCAACGGCATAGTTACCAATATGGCCAAAAGTTAGTATAGCTATTTCTTCACCCTCTTGTATGGTACGCCCTTTACCCACCTGCTGTAGTTCCAGCGGAGTGCGCCAGTTTGGCATAACACCTTCACCACGCGGATAACGGATAGTAAATGGCCCCATGTCCTCCTGCGAGGCGGTGAACATCATATTGCGAAGCTCCTGTTCGTTCATGGGAGCTGCTACCACCATGTTCGGGATGCAGCGCATGTAAGCAATATCGTAAGCACCATGGTGTGTTGGCCCGTCTGCACCGGCAAAGCCAGCTCTGTCGAGGCAGAAAACTACATTCAGGTTCTGTAAGCATACGTCGTGCAGCACCTGATCATAGCCACGCTGCATAAATGTACTGTAAATATTACAGAAAGGTACTAAGCCTTGAGTAGCCAGACCAGCTGAGAAGGTAACCGCATGTTGCTCTGCAATACCCACATCAAACGCGCGATCCGGCATTGCCTTCATCATAATGTTGAGAGAGCATCCGGATGGCATAGCTGGGGTTACACCCATAATCTTAGGGTTTTGCTCCGCCAGTTCTACTATCGTATGGCCAAACACATCCTGGTACTTAGGAGGCTGTGGCTTTTCGTGATGTGTTTTATAAATTTCTCCTGTAATCTTATCAAAAAGACCCGGTGCGTGCCATTTCGTCTGGTCTTTTTCAGCTAAAGCATAGCCCTTTCCTTTGGTAGTAAGGCAATGCAGGATCTTGGGACCCGGAATATGCTTGAGGTCTTCCATTACTGATGCCAGATGATTTACGTCATGGCCATCTATTGGACCAAAGTAGCGGAATTTAAGACCTTCAAACAGGTTGCTCTGCTTAAGTAAAGTGGCTTTTATACCACTCTCTACCTTAGATGCTATGTGCTGTGCATTCGGGCCGAACTTGCTGATCTTTCCTAATACATTCCATATTTCGTCGCGCACCTTATTATAAGTGCGTGAGGTAGTGATGTCAGTTAAATATTCTTTTAGAGCACCTACGTTCGGATCGATGCTCATACAGTTATCGTTAAGAACTACCAGCAGGTTTGCGTTAGCTACACCCGCATGGTTAAGTGCCTCAAAAGCCATACCGCCTGTCATGGCACCATCTCCGATAACAGCAATGTGCTGCCGGTCTTCCTCACCTTTATATTTAGAGGCCACAGCCATACCAAGTGCTGCAGAGATAGAAGTGCTCGAGTGTCCTACACCAAACGTGTCGTATTCACTTTCTTTCCTTTTAGGAAAGCCGGAGATGCCGCCATACTTTCTGTTCGTATGGAAAATATCTCTTCGGCCGGTCAATATTTTATGACCATAAGCCTGATGCCCCACATCCCAAACCAGTTGATCGTACGGGGTGTTAAAAACATAGTGCAGTGCCGTTGTAAGCTCCACAACGCCAAGGCTGGCGCCAAAGTGCCCGCCATGAATCGAAACGACATCAATGATGTACTGCCTTAGTTCCTGACTTACCTGCACCAACTGTTCCGGCTTAAGCTTGCGCAGGTCGGCAGGTGTGTTGATGGAAGCAAGAAGCTCTCCGGGTTTAATGATCATAGAATTGTCTTTATAGACCTCTAACAAATAAATTTAGCTAAAGTTTATTAAGCACAAAGTGTACCCTTTTAGCCAAATCGTAAAGTTAATAAAATAAAGAACACACGCACCCAAATAAAGTTTCTGTAGCTATAAAAGGTTTGTGAGTCAGTGGGATACATTTTTAAAAAACTCCCGCTTTGCTGGGAAAGCTGTAAGGGTGGCAGACCAGCAGCGCAACATTTTAGCTTATACATCTATTGTTCGAAACTTGTTATGAACTATGCCCTCCCTGGTTCGGGTTCTTCCAAAAGCGGTATGTCTTTAATCCGCTGGAAATGTTTATTTTTGTCATTGGCGCGGCAGTATGCGCTATAAAATGCAGCTAAGGTGAGTTTCGAAATCAGATTACCGTTGTTTGAAGGTCCGTTTGACCTTTTGCTTTTCTTTATTGAGCGTGATGAGCTGGATATTCATGATATTCCTATCTTCCAGATCACGAATGAGTTCATTGGCTATATTCGGCAGATGGAGCAGCTGAACATTGAAATCGCCAGTGATTTTATTCTTACAGCTGCAACGCTTATGCGCATCAAGGCTAAGATGCTGCTGCCCCGCACAGAGAAGGACGAAGAAGGTAATGAGATAGACCCCCGCCAGGAACTTGTGCAGCACCTGTTGGAATACAAGAAGTATAAAAGTGCCACACCTGTGCTTTCCGAGATGGAAGACCTGCGCCTGGCGCAGGAGAACAGGGGTAATATTCATGAGGAGTTGCAGCAAATCGCCAATGCGAATCATTTCGAATACGAGCTGCAGGACCTAAGCCTGTATAAGATCATGCGCGTGTTTGAAAAGGTGATGCATCGGTTTGAGGAGGAGCAGAATAGGCCAAAGCACACGGTAATCCAATATCCATATACCATCGAAGAACAGCGGGATGTGATCATGAGCATGGTGAAACAGCGCAGCCAGATTGCTTTCTCACAGATCATTGCAGAGTTTCCGGACAAAATTGGTATGATCTTCAACTTCCTGGCTATTCTGGACATGTTACAGCTAAACCTGATAGGAATAGAAGTAGGAGATGGATTCAACGACTTTATCATTACCGAGGCAGAGGGGCAGGCTGCTCAAGTGACACAACTCCTGGTAGAGTAACTTCGTCTTGTTTCAGATAAGTTAATTTATATTTACTGTATTGCTGAATAGTTGTTTAGCTTTGCAAGCCTGCTATAAACCCTGAGAGTAGAATTTATGCCGGCAACCATGAGCACCTTACATGGATAAGAATAAAAGAACGATATTAAAAAGCTTTAGCCCCATCAAAATATTGATTCCAGTTATTCTGGGGTTGGCTGCTACGGTATGGCTTTTTATTAAGGATGATAAGGTAAGCGAGCTTAAAGGTATAGCAGAGGCTAACATGTGGTGGCTATTAGCAGCGTTAGCTGTGCTGGTTGTTCGTGATGCCGGTTACATGTATCGTATCCGTTCCCTTACAGATAAATTTCTTACATGGCGCAACAGCCTGGATGTGATTATGCTGTGGGAGTTTGCTTCTGCTATCACACCTTCTGTAGTGGGGGGTACTACTATTGCCACAATAATCCTCAACAAAGAGGGAATTCCACTGGGCAAGTCACTGGCTTATGTTATGCTGACCGCAGTACTTGATAATATGTTCTTTATTGTTGCGGCTCCCATTGCATTGCTGCTTACGCAGGGAGATGTGTTCCCTACTTTTAACCTGGAACCTTCTGATGTCGCCAAGCTTAAATCTGCCTTTTACATCAGCTATGCCCTGATCGCGGTTTATACCTTCATAATGATCTATGCTCTGTTTGTCAGGCCAAGAGCTTTTAAGTGGCTGTTGTTGCGTGCTACTTCCATTGGCTTCCTGCGCAAATGGCGTGTAAATGCCTTTCAGCATGGTAATGAAATTATGTGGGCATCGGAGCAGCTAAAAGGAAAAGACTTTAACTATTGGGCCCGGGCCATTATCTCTACCATTTTTGTATGGAGTGCGCGCTATTTCCTGCTCAATTGTTTGATTGCCGCCTTCACGGATGTAACACTAAGTGAGCATGCCCTGATTATATCGCGGAATCTCATATTCTGGATCGTAATGCTAATTGCCATTACACCTGGCGGTGCTGGTATTGTAGAAATGGCTTTCCCAAGTTTCTTCGGGTTATTCCTGGGTAGGTTTAGTAGCATTGTGGTGGTGCTTTACCGTTTGATTACCTATTATCCTTACCTGATCCTGGGGTCTGTTTTCCTGCCACGCTGGATTGCTAAAGTTTTTGGTCGTCATCCAAAAGAAAGCGAGGTAGGGGTTTAGCTGTTGCTCGGTTGTACAAAAAGATAAGCTCTGAATAAGATGAAAGTATATATATTGACTCTTCTGGCTCTGTTTCTCTTTGCTGGTTGCTCTGATAGTAATGATAGCCTGAAAGAGAAGTTAGAGGAGGCTGTAACAGATGGTGCGGCAGGAACAAAGGGATACAAAACTATTCAAATGACTGATCTAACAGATTTTGAGTGGGACACCATGTATTATTTTCAGCCAAACGATGATAAAAAGTCTATCAGCGATGCCATCGGATTTAAATGGGAAGGAGAGCCTGTAGCTTTAGGACAGCATAGATTGTTATTCGTGAACGACGGGCAGGTAGTATCTTATATAGATTATATCTATAGCGAGTTTCCGCTCTTCGTGTATGGCTGTGAGGGAGATAAATGGGTTTACCCGAAAAGTCGTACAGAATTTGCCTCGTTCAAGTACTGTAATGGAGAAGAACAGGTCTATACTTTTATTCCTGTAGAGTGTGTAGAGAATATCCGGGATTTGATGGAGCGGAAATGTCCGGAAGGAACTGAAATAACTAAATAGAAAAAGCCGGTTTAGCCGGCTTTTTCTATTTAGTTACTTATACTTGGCTGTAAATTTGGGTTAAACATTTTCCAGCGAATAAACTCTTCCGTAGTGGTAACCTGCTGCATTCCTAATTTTATGAGTACTCTTGCAGATGGTGCATTCTCTAATAAACATCTTGCTGTAATCGCTTTTACACCTGGCTGCTGAAATGCCCAGTTTGTAAGGCCTTTGGCAGCTTCCAAACCATAGCCTCTGTTTTGTGCTTGGGCTATAATAGCATACCCGATATCCACTTCGCCATCAGCATTGGGCAGGCCTTTAAAACCGGCATCGCCAATTACCGTCATGCTCTCTCTGTGCACCACCATGTACGACTCAAAGCCAGTAGGCTCCTGTACCAACTCCAGGTTTTTGATGATTTTCGGAAATGTATCAATTGCTTCCTGATCGGGCCAGAAAGGGGTAAGCTGCAGGCCGAGCTTTAGAAGTATACTCGTATCGCCCGCTAAAAGGGTGTTAGTAACCTCCAAGATGAAAGGTACAAGTATAAGCCTGTCGGTGTAGATAGATTGGGTAGACATAGTTGTTATTTTATCTAAGCTAACGATATAATTTAGGCAATTATCAGGCTTCCTTCATAAGATAAATGGGGACTATGAGTCCCCATTTATCTTATGATTATACTTGTCAAGTTACTTGTAAAGTTAAACCTACACCAGTTCATGCTTTACTAAATACTCCGCAATCTGCACAGCATTGGTAGCGGCTCCTTTACGTAGGTTATCCGCTACGATCCACATGTTCAGGGTGCGCGGCTGGGTTTCGTCTAAGCGTACACGGCCTACCAATACTTCATCTTTTCCGTGGGCATCTTTAGGCATTGGGTACTGCAGGTTCTTAACGTCATCCACAACCTTTACACCTTCTGTTTCGCGCAATATGTGGTATACTTCGTCTAGTGTAAAGTCCTTCTCAAACTCCACGTTAACAGATTCCGAGTGGCCACCCATTACCGGTATGCGCACTGCCGTCGCTGTTACGCGGATAGAATCGTCGCTCATGATCTTCTTTGTCTCCAGGATCATCTTCATCTCCTCTTTTGTATAGCCGTTGTCCTGGAATACATCGATATGCGGCAATACATTCAGGTCGATCGTGTAAGGATAAGCTTTCGCGCCCTCTTTACCTGCACGCTCGTTCATCAGCTGGTCTACAGCCTTCACGCCTGTGCCTGTTACCGATTGGTAAGTGCTAACCACAATACGCTTTGCCTTCAGTTCTTCGTGTAGCTTATTCAAAGCCACCACCATTTGAATAGTAGAGCAGTTAGGGTTTGCTATAATCTTATCTTCTTTTGTCAACTCTTTTGCGTTTATCTCCGGAACCACCAGTTTCTTAGTAGGGTCCATGCGCCAGGCAGAGGAGTTATCTACTACAACGATGCCTGCTTCAGCAAACTTGGGAGCCCACTCCGTAGAAGTGCTGCCGCCGGCAGAGAAAATGGCAATTTGCGGGGCAGCCGCAATCGCGTCCTGCATCCCGATAACTTTGATCTGTTTTCCCTTAAATTCCATCTGTTTACCAACAGATCTCTCAGAAGCAACTAACAACAACTCCGTTACCGGGAAGTCACGCTCCGCCAGTACTTTCAAAATTTCGCCGCCAACCAATCCTGTGGCGCCTACTACTGCTACTTTCATTAAGGAATATATTTAATGTACTAAATGTATTAAGTATCTATGCGAAGGAAACAGATAAATTGCCCTCCCAGGGCATTAATTTCAAAGCTTCCACTTGTAACTTCTCATACCCAAACGAGCCCGGCTCCCGTAAAAGTTCTAAATTTCTTTAAAGCGGATTAAGCCTACCCTCTCGCGGCTGCAAATTAAGTAAGTTTTATCCACAATTCAGCCTATGAAGCAAACTTTACTAGCTATCTTACTGCTACTTCCATACTTCGTGCAAGCCCAACTGCAGGATAGCTTTTCTGACGGAGATTTTACCAAAAGCCCCGCCTGGACAGGTGACATAAGCAGCTTTATCATCAACTCTCAAAACCAGCTGCAAAGCAATGGACCCGCTGTTACAGGTACTATGCTCCACTTGGTTACGCCCTCACAAGCTGTTTCAGGTACTACCTGGGAATTCTGGGCAAACCTTAAGCTTGCAACCTCCTCCACAAACTATGCCGATATCTATCTGATAGCAGATAAAGAGGACCTGGAGGCGAACGATGTGAATGGCTACTTTGTCCGCATCGGGAACACTGCCGATGAAGTTAGTCTTTACCGAAAAGACGCTGGTAAAACAGCGGTCATGATCATTAATGGGCAGGATAAAACGGTTGCCACCAGTAATAACATAGTGCGTGTGCGTGTTACCAGGAGCGTTGACTACGAATGGGAGCTAAGTATAGATGTAAGCGGTGCCGGACTAAATTATGTAAGTCAGGGTACTACTGTAGATGCTGTTCATAAACGTTCTGATTATTTTGGGGTGCTATTGCGCTACACATCTGCTAATAGCCGAAACTTTTACTTTGATGATTTTAGCATTACAGATGCACAGCCTCCGGTACTGGAGGAGCTGCAAACACTGAATCAGCAGGAACTCACGCTTCGTTTCAATGAACCGCTTACGCCAGAACAGGCACAGAGCTTTAGGAATTATACTTTGAACGGTTCCAGAAAGCCCATACTGGCAGAGTTGATTGGAGAGAGAACGGTACGGCTGGTATTCGGACAGCCATTTAATGTGGGAGAGAATGCCTTAACTATAGCAAGCCTGCAAGATCTGTATGGGAACAAACTAAGTAACCCGATAAATCGCAGCTTCAACTTTGTGCCTCCTGCAGTTATGCCAGGTTATAATGAGCTGCTTATTACTGAGATCATGGCCGACGAAACTCCTGAGGTAGGCCTGCCTGCACAGGAGTACCTTGAGTTATTCAATGCCACTTCAGACAAGGTGCTCACACTGCAGGGGATCCGTTATTCGGATGCCACCGCTACTACCACTTTGCCTAATGTGCAGTTGTTGCCAGGAGAATATGCTGTAGTGGTGCCCAATAGTCAAGTGCAGAGTTTTAGCCGGTTCGGTAAAGTGATTGGCATCAGTAACTTCCCGAGCCTGAATAACGGCGGTGAACTGCTGCAGTTACGCCAGCCTAATGGGCGCCTGATCTATGCTATAAACTATTCCGATACATGGTACAAGAGCACAAGCAAAAAGGACGGTGGCTGGAGTCTGGAGATGATAGATGTAAACAACCCGTGTGGCGGCATTGGAAACTGGGCAGCTTCAGTAAATCCCCGCGGAGGTACACCTGCGCAAGCTAACTCTGTTTCGGCCTCTAACCCTGACAATACACCTCCTTCCCTTGTAGATGTAACAGCCATTGCGCCTGACAAGCTATTGCTGCGTTTTGACGAGCGATTAGACAGTGCGCAGGCAGCCCAGACTTTAAATTATAGGCTTAACCCAAGTCTGGCAGTAGCTGGTGTACGAGTGCAGGGGCCTCTATTTACAGAAGCCACACTTACTTTAGCTAGTCCGCTACAGGAGAGCCTGCTGTATACCCTAACTACCACTAATGTAAGAGATTGTGCCGGTAATTCAGGTTCTCTGCCGGTTACCTATACTTTTGCGTTACCCTCCGCCCCCGAGCCTGGTGATGTTGTGATCAACGAAATTCTATTTAACCCACGTACTGGTGGATCAGACTTTGTGGAACTGGTAAACCGCAGTCCGAAGTACATCAATCTGCAAAACTGGAAATTGGCAAACACGAGTGGAGATACAATAAGCAACAAGAAAACAATCACCACTGAAAATTTTGTGCTGGCTCCGGGGCAATATGTTGTGCTCACAGCTAATCCTGAGAATATCAAAATGAACTATCCGGCAGCACCTCCGGCGGCATTTCTGAAAATGAGCAGCCTGCCAAGTTATCCAGACGATGCCGGAACTGTTGTAGTGCTTCAGCAAGATAGTAGAATAGCAGACAGGTTCAGCTACAGCGAACGCATGCATTTTGATTTAATAGATGACTTAAATGGTGTTTCGCTGGAACGGATTAGACTTGCTGGAGCTAGTGTAGCCAGTAACTTTCACTCTGCGGCTACAACTGTTTTTGCCACACCAGGATACAAAAACTCACAGTTGCAGGAGGGAGTAACAGCACAGCGGGTTTTTAAGGTAGAGCCACTTGTTTTTTCTCCGGATGGAGATGGTGTTGAGGACTTTGCCACCGTCAACTATCATACTGATAAAACTGGCTTGGTGGCTAACATTACTATTTTTGACGCACAGGGGCGCGAAATCAGAAAGCTGGTACGGAATGAGTTATTAGCAGCTAATGGCTTTTTTCAGTGGAATGGGATACGGGATGATGGTACTAAGGCAAACATAGGATACTACCTGTTTTACATAGAGTTGTTTGGGCTTAACGGCGAGAAAAGTGTGCATAAGGAAAAAGTAGTACTGGGCGGGCGGCTGTAGGTTTTTTTTCTGGAAGTACAGTAAAAAAATAGGGGCCAGCATAAATGCTGGCCCCTATTGTATAATCTCTGTCTGTTTAGTTGGTAACAGTGAAGTTTTCAGTGCTGATAAGGGTTTGTCCGTTATGGATAACGCTTATTTTCATGGACCCGGTAACTCCAGAAGGTACCACTGCGCGTATCGTGTTCTCGGTTACACCCAATACAGTGGTTGCCACAGTTCCAAACTTAACAGTTGTGTAATGGTTCGGAGTAAAACCAGACCCTGTTATAGTTACCACTGATCCAGCCACACCAGAAGCGGGTGAGAAGGAGGCAATGGATGGGGCCAGCACCGTAAAATTATCTTCTGCCACTAGTTTTTCGTTGCCATGTAGCACAGCAATTTTTACTGCACCAGCATCTATTCCTGCAGGTACATTTACCCGAATAGAATTAGAGGAGGAGTAGTATGAGCTCGTCGAAACAGTGCCAAAATAAACAGTGTAGTATTGGCCAGGCAGAAAAACACCATTGATTGTTACTTCTCTTCCAATGCCTCCGGAAGTTGGTGAAAAGCCTGTGATGGAGGGAGCAATAACCTGGTACTGTTGTGGCGCATCTATCGTGTGTGGGCCAGCCGTTACCTTAACTGTATAATTTCCTACAGGTAAGTTATAAGGAACAGTTACGTTCACCTGGCCCGACGAAACAAAAGATGTACTGGCCGGAACATCTCCCAGCTTAACAGTCACGTTGCTGTTATAGTAGTAGGAACTGCCAGGGAAATTAGATCCAAAAACAGAGAATGAACTTCCGGGTAAGCCGGAGTTTGGTGAAATAGATGATACAGTATGCGGAGTTACTGTAAACTCTCCTGGTAAAGTAGTTTTAACACCATCAGCCAGAACAGAAACTGTAAACTTTGCCGAACTAATAGTATGTGGTACAACAACCTGAACGCCAGAGCTGCTGTAGCTGGTAATGGAAACCTCCTGTTGATCCAGGTATACTCTTAACCCTCCGTAGTAATAAGAGGATGTCGGAAGATTGTCTCCAGATATAGTTAGCGTTGTACCGGTATACCCGGACTTTGGGGCAAAGTCTTTGACAGTGGCAAGAACTTTAAAAGACGAAGTAACATTAAAGCTTTGGTTAGCCATTTTCAATGCTACTGGTGTTTGGTTATAGTTGTAGTAACTATATGTAATCCCAATTGGCACTTCCGCTACAACTTTAGAAGGAGTCACCTCCACTACTTTGGCAGACACGCTACCGAAGATAACCTCTACTTCACTTATATTGCTGGTGTAAAAGTCTCCGTTGATAGTTATTCTGTCACCTGCTTTTCCGCTGCTAGGGATGATGCTTTGCACTCTAGGAGAGGGAAGCGTAACAGATGCTACCTGCCCAAATACAGTACCCTTTTCGTTTGTAAGGAAAGCCCTGGCGTAAAGGGTGCGGTCATAGTAATAGTTCCCAGGTGTACTGAGCCCGGTTACCTCTTTCGTGTACGTTCCTGCTTGTGGATCTTTTCCTAGAGACACTCTGGAGCCCCTGGTCTCATTTAAATCCGGAGAGTACCCATACACAAAACCATAGTCTAAAACGGTGAACTTACCTTTTGTAACCACATTTCCCTTTAGCGTAGCGCTGGATGGTGAAACGGCAGTAATCTCCAAGGTCTGCACTTCCGGATGTAGGTCCTCCTCCTCTTTACAGCTCTGAAGCAGGAAGAGAGAAAACATAAAAAGAAGGAGTGGAGACTTTATAATATAAGATTTCATAAGAATGACTCTACTCCTGCTTTAGAATACATAGCCAATTCTGAAACCATTCGCCAGGTTAGGGCCGAATGAGAACGAAGTGTTTTTTGTGTCCGGGTTATTGTAATTCATATCAGACTGCTTCACTTCAATATCATGGAAGTTGGTTTGACTGAAGCCAAAATTCACCTCATAACCAAAGAAGAAGCTCTTTGCCATATAGAAGTCGAAGCCCGATACCAGATTAAGTCCATAACGGGTGTAACCTCGTTCAGTAAAGTTCATTATAGTTTGTGGCGGATAACCTGACGAGTAGCTGGTGATACGCCATGCGCCAGTAACATTAGTCTCCGTCTGTCCTGAAGTGATATCATGAGAAGCGGACTTGTTTTCTACTATAATGTCTGCTCCCACATAAGGAGATAATCTTTTAGTGCCAGCAAAATGCTTTTCCATACCAAGGTTTACGCCAATTGTAGTACTGCTACGCTCTTCGCTAAAACGATAGGAGTTTGTGCCGTAAGGATTTGAGTTTTCAGAGGAAGCGCTTATTCTGCTGCCGTTAAAGCCCAGGCGTACAGCAAAATTATGAGTTGTGAAGTACCTGAACTTCAGTTGATTTATAGAGTTGTTCAGGCTTATGGTGCCGTTAAAAGGGTTTACGTTCAGCTCTGTGGCAAATTGTCTTGCCTGGGGCTTAAATTCCGGTGTGGCAGCGGAGTCAGCAGAAACTGTTTGTCCATAGGAAGTGAAGGCAGCCAAGGTACAGGCCGCTACTGCAAGTAGAAATGTTTTCATAAAAAGGTTTTAATTTTGGAGCCGCGAATATAGATATATATCAAATAACATATGGTATATATTATAAATTAGCTCTTAAAAATTTGCACCGGTAAGTAAATATTAATGAAATACCCCTGCAAATTATTCTAGCCACTGAGCAGCTGCTCAGTGGCTAGAATAATTTGATAGCGCGCTTAGGTAAGCTTCTAAAAAGCTTTCATCCAGGGCACTAAGGATTGTAGCATAGGTACAAAAGAATTGCTGTGGGTGCCGCCTTTTATTGGGATCAGTTCCGTATACTTTGCTCCTTGAGAAATAAAGCGGTCGTAGGTAATCTTTGAATTGCTGTAAGGCACAATATTATCTGACGTACCATGGTAGAGGCGTGTAGGGCTTTTCGGTACCCAATCTTGAAAGCTGTTCGCCTGTAACGCCTGCTTTAAAGTCAGTTCCTCATTCGCCTCTTTCAAAGCTGCAAAAAAAGCAGGAGCAAACAGTTCTTCCGGATCTGTGGTAAGCTGCCTGTTTATAGCGCTGCCGCTGTGGTTCCCATCAAAAAGTTGAGGCATTCTGGAAGCATATGGCTCCTGAAAATACTCTAAAAGAGGCCTGTGCCAGCTATTGGTATAGTTGTATGCCTGCAGCACGTAAGCCAGGTAGGCCGGATAAGTATATGTTGCTCCTGATGTTATACCAGCTAGCATGGCTGTTAAGTCATAGCCACCAGCGCCTGCGGCTGATGCTGTCACCTTTAACCCGTGAAGCGGATTCGTCTCTATTTCTTTTTGAGCTGCCAGCGTAACATAACCTCCCTCTGAATAGCCTACCAGAAAGAGCTGATCGTTTGCCAGCACATTTTTCTCCTTATAAAACTTACGCGCCGCTTTGATCATATCCACAACTGCCAGGGCAGAGTGTTTCTGGTCATAGTAAGGGTGAAAGATATCTTTTGATGCTCCAAAACCAATATAATCAGGCATAAGCATGATGTATCCATTGGCTGCAAACAGTTCAAACCCGGTGAGACTGGTAAAGTTACTTGGAGCATCACGCTGTGAAAAGATAGTGCCGTGCTGGGCACTGACAACAGGTGCCGGCGTCGTCATGTTCTGGGGTACCACAACCAGGCCAGAGGCCTTTATTTCTTTATTCTGATAGGTGGTAAAGTACTGGAGTTTATATACCGAAACACCATATTTTACTTCATTAACATAAGCCCCGAACCCTTCTGTTTTTGCAAGGGACTGCAGCATGCTTTTCGGAACAGAAGCAATCAGTTCCGACGATACGTAATATTCTTTTTCTGCTATTGTCTCCGGTGCAGCTAAAGCTTCTTTATCGCATCCGGTACTGCTTACAAGGGTACTAAAAAGCAGTGTATAGATAAGTACTAACCTAATCACGGGTTTTATTAGAAAGATTGCAAAACAGGAACAGCTTAAAACCAGGAAGAGTGCCATTGAAGTGAGTGGTGCAGGATGAATAAATTTTTCATGCTGGCTACACCAGGTGACGGTGCAATAACTTAACTTGCGCAGCTTTTTTGGCAGGGTGAAAGATAAGGCTATCTGGCTGATGGTTAGCTTCTTTTGCGGGTGTATTTATTATAATGTGCGTTGATGGAGACAATTGCTTACCTGTGTTTTTTCGCTTTTCTGGCTGGGTTTATTGATTCAGTGGTAGGAGGAGGAGGATTGATCCAGCTTCCGGCCTTACTTGTGTTTTTACCTGGGGCTCCCTTGCCGGCTCTTTTTGGGACAGGTAAATTTGCAGGTATAGCCGGTACCACGGCTGCCATGGTACGGTATGTGCGCACGGTTAAGATCAATTACCTGGCTATACTACCCGCGGCACTGGCAGCTTTTGCCTGTTCCTTTCTGGGAGCCAGGGCGCTGAGTCATCTGGATACTAATTTGTTGAAGCCGCTCATCCTTGTGCTTCTTGTTCTGGTGGCTGTCTATACTTTTATCAGGAAAGACTTTGGAGCACTGCACGCACCGAAGCTAACGGAGACTAAAGAGAAACTTTATGGACTTTTAATTGGAGCTTCCATTGGTTTTTATGATGGCTTCTTTGGTCCTGGCACAGGCAGCTTCCTCATCTTTATCTTTATTGGCATCTTCGGGTTTAACTTTTTGGCAGCTTCTGCAGCTTCTAAAGTAGTAAACGTAGCTACCAATTTTTCTGCACTCCTTTACTTTGCCTTTAAGGGTTATGTTATTTACGAAGTGGCTATTCCGATGGCTGTATGCAGTGTTATCGGGTCACAGTTAGGAACACGTACTGCTCTTAAGCGTGGTGTTGGCTTTGTGCGGGTACTGTTCCTTGTGGTGGTTTCAGGAATCATCATCAAATTCGCTTACGACACCTACGGGACCGGTGGCAACGACTTCAACCAATTAGCCACTACCGTACAGCAGTGGTTTGGCAGGAAGGGATAGGTACAAAGTAGTTGACCAGAAGATAGCTCACTTACTATTCCACAGGAATCTCTCCAGCAGCCCAGTAGAGGGTAGTTTTAGCTTTGGCATATTTGGTCCGTAGTGCATAAAGCTTTACCTGGGCCTCCAGGAACTTTACTTCGCGGGAGTTAATCAGGAACAGAGAGCTTTCCCCGCTTTCAAAGCGTATCTGTTCGCCATTTCGCAGGGCAAGGGCATTGGCCACCATCTGCTCTTGTAATTGTATCTGCTCCTGTAAAGCCTGTAGTTCATTGTAAACAGCCTGCACAGTGTTGGCAACCTCACGGGTTTGCTGTATGAGTTCTAAGCTGTTGATACTTTGCTTTGCTTTTGTTAGCTGTAATTTGCCACGAGCCTCTCTGAGAAACAATGGGAAATTGAGACTAAGCCCCATTTTATAGTTTCCCTGCAGGTGATCTTGCTCCACCACGTCTGGCTGCAGGTAGAAATCGCGCTGCAGCACGTTATACTCAGCATTAAGCTTTGGCAGCAGTTTATTTGCTGCAAACCGGCGCTCCACCTCCAGTTGTTCTCCTTTTAGTATCAGTTTTTCCAGCTCCGGGTGGTTAATTCTTGCGGCTGTTAATAAAGCCTGTAGCTCCTCCTGCGTCACAGCATTCACTTCAGCACCCAATAGTACCGGAACTGTTCCTGTTTGCAGTTCTAAAGGTACCTGGTTCTCTGCCCAGAGGTGGAGTGCCACTTGAAGGCGTGCGTTTTGTAGCTCTAGCTGCGCCTGCTGCAATAATACGTTCCTTTCTTGCAGGGCCATCAATGCTTCCACAGTATCAATGGCAGCCAGGTCTCCCTCCGTAACCCGCGCTCGCACCGCCCTTAACCTGAAATCTGTTAACTCCAGTGCTTCCTGGTAAAGCTGTACTGTACGGTACTGTAATAACCATTCCCAGTAATCCTTTGTAGCCTGCAGCAGTAGCTTGTTAATTAGTTTTACTCGTTCCGCCTCGGCTATCCCCTGCATCAACTTAGCTTGTAGAATGGTTGCCCGGCGCTCATCTATCAAAAGCCCCTGTGCTAACGGAACAGAGATGCCAGCATAGCTTAATCCTTCAGCGGGTGTGGAGTTTTCGGGGTTAAGGAACTGGCCGGTGTTCTTTTCAAAACCAGCTCTCAGCTCAGGTCCGAACCAAAGGGGCACACGCAGCGTGCTGTTCCACAAACTATAGTAATCTTTTCCCCCGTACTCTTTGCGTGAAAATTTACTCGCAATAACCGGGTCTAAAAGTCCTCGTGCCATCCTTAGTTCCTGCCTTGCCTGCTCCGTCAGGAGCGCTGCCTGCGAAGCGACAGGATGATTTGCAAGGATTAGCTGCTGGTACTCCTGTAGCGTAAGTACCTGGGTGGTATCCTGCGCTTTAGCACCAGCCCAGCCGAAAATGAGCAGAGCTAATAGTACCTTAAGTGATCTTATCTTGATTAGAAAGTTCATTCTCTAAGTTACTCCTCGTAAGCAGGAGTCTCTGTTTTCTTTGTTTCTTCTGTTGATGTGTACTTCCCGTCTGAGTAATCAGGTGGGAAATTGTTTAGCTGGCGCCACAGTTCATACCAGATAGGTACTGTGTTTAACATGGCCCAACCGTATACACCGGAGCCAACACGTAATGCATCCGGCCACTCCTCCTTGTCAGGGTCCTGTACCACCAGCATACGGTATTTGCCATTGGTAGCCGTATTGTCTATTACAGCTACCACACCTCCAAACGTACCAAAACTGACACCAGGCCAGCCTGAGAATACCAGTGTAGGCCAACCCTCAAATTGCAGGCGTACTTCATCCCCACGTTCGATAAGCGGCAGGTCAAGTGCATCAATGTAAAGTTCGGCGGCTAACCGTGGGTCTTCAGGCATGATAGTAGCCAATGCCTCTCCTTCTTTTATTGTTTCGCCTATACCGGCTTTCAGTGTTTTCACCACATAACCGTCCTGGGGGGCGAGTATCTGGTAATATTGGCTTCTAACTTCTGTGCTGCTGTACTCACTCTGTAGCTTTGCCACATCTGCCTGTGTTCCATAGATATAGGAACGGGTAGAGCTTAATTCTGCTTCTGCCTTTGCAATCTTATCAGCATACTCTGCCTGTAGCGAGTTTAATTCGGTACGGGTGTTCTGAAGTTCGGCCTTTGTAGCATCATACTTGTTGATGAGGGAGAGAAGCTTTGCCTGTGCCTCCTGTAGCTTCATGCGGCGCTGCTCCAGTTCCGTCAGTGATTTCAGGCCCTGCTCATATAAGTTCTCCTGTCGTTCAAACTGAGATTCGGCAATAGCCAGGTCAGTGCGTTGGGCTACTATATCCATGCTGTCGCTCTGCAGTTTCAGGCGCGTCTGCTCTACTTTGTTGCGGGCTTTCTGCAAGCTATATCCCAGGCCCTCACGCAACGCTCTGATCTGCTCCTGCATAGCCAGTGCTTTGGCTTCTGTGGCCTCTACTGCTCCTTGCTTTGCATCCACCTGCTCTCCTAAGCGTGCCAACAGATTAGGATCCATGTATTTCTCCTTGATCTCAGTGATGCTAGCTATGGTGTCGCCCTTCTTTACATAAGCTCCTTCCATTACATGCCATTCTTCAATACGTCCGGCAATGGTTGCCTCTATTGTCTGTGGCCTGTCCTGGGGAGTGAGCGCTGTAAGTACCCCCTCGGAGCGAATGTTCTGTGTCCAGGGGAGGAACAGCGAGAGAAACATAATCAGGAATATACCTGCAATCCAGTAGGTAAGGTGGCGGCCAAGTCCCGGTGTCTGCACCTCCGACATAACCTCCAGTTGTGGCTTATTTTTATTGTCAAATTCTTTTAGCTCGGTAGCCATAGCTTAGGTAATTACATCAGTTAATTCCTGTAAAATATCAAGCCTCTTTATCTGCTCATAGTTGCCGAAGGCCAGCTGTTTGCCGTCCTGAAGAACTAAGGTACGGTCGCAAAGCTCCATTACTTCTTTGTCGTTAGATACGATAAGCATGGTCCAGTCGAACTGCGGGTTCGTAAGCAGGCGCAGGAATTCTATTTTATCCTTTTTTGCCATGCCAGCCCAGTAATTATCTATGATCAGGAGTTTAGGGCGCTGTACAAGGCTGCGTGCTAAAACAATTTTGCGGGCCACACTACCCGGCAAACGCATGCTGCCACCAGTAAGGTAGGCATGTAACCCATCGGGCATGGTATTCACAAATTGTGAAAGACCGGTGACTTCTATTGCCCAGAGCACATCTTTCATTGGTAGATCGCGGCCAAGTGTAATGTTCTCTATTAATGAGCCATCGAATACCTGTTCCTTAGAAATGTTGTCGCCAATAAGGCTGCGTAGGTTACCCTTGTGCAGATCGTGCAAAGAAATCCCATTGTAGGTCAGACTGCCTTCGTAAGAGGGCAGAAGCCCTAGCATTATATTTATAAGCGTACTCTTGCCGGAGCTGTTGAAGCCAGCCAGACAGATTCGCTCTGATGGTTGTACAGTGAAGTTGACATCTTGGAGAGCGGTCTTTTTTGTATCAAGGAACTTATAGTGGAGGTTTTTTGCCTGTATGCTCAAACCTCCATCCATAGGCAGGTCCTCGAGTTTAATTCCTCTTACTTCTTCTAATGGGAGATCCGTTACCTGGCCTATCTTATCAAGGCTCGTCATGACATCATATACTGTGTCAAGCTTTATCATAATCTTTTCTACAGCTGTCATGATCAGGATTATTATAATTTCTGAAGCCACAAACTGACCAATGTTAATCTCCTGCTGCACCACCAGAATACAACCTAAAACCAGTAACCCGCCTGTGATAAATGTTTTAAAGCCCACAAAGCTGTAGTACTGCGTCATGAGAACCTTAAAGTGTTGCCTGCGGACCTCCAGGTATTTTTTTACATAAGTATTGGTGCGCTCCATTGGCAGGTTAGTGCTTCCTACAAGCTTGAAAGTGCTCAGGGAGCGGGCCATCTCCTCCAGCCAGGCCACTAGTTTATACTTGAACTTTGATTCTTTTATACTTGTCTCAATACCCCTTTGACCTGTTGCCCAAATAATAAATACCAGCACCACCACCAGGAAAATGCCAAAGAAGATAAAGGTTGGGTGATAAAAAGATAACAGAATTAAGCCGAATACAATCTGAATGACTGCCGTCGAAAAATCTACTAATATTTTGGCAACACCCTTCTGTAGCGTTACTACATCAAAAAAACGGTTCATTAGTTCGGGCGGGTAGTACTTGAGCAGTGCCTCTGGCTGGAAGCGCGGCACCCTGTATGCGAACTCAGAGGCGGTGCGCGCAAAAATACGCTGCTGGATAAACTCCACCAGCCACAACTGCATCACCTGCAGGCCGCCCACAATAAGCAGGGCCAGTACAATCAAGCTTATCAGTACCACCACGGATACTGTTATCTGCCCACTGGAAACAAAGCCGATGATGCTCTGGATACCCAGGGGAAGCGCAAGACTTATAAGTCCAGCGGCAATGGCATATACATACATGTACAGTATCTCCCGACGCTCAACAGAAAGCAGCTTCAGGAAGCGTTGCATTGGGGTAAGCCTCTTGTCTGTGATTATATCGCCCATTTCACTCTCGTCTTATTTTCCTTATATACTACTCGAAACACACTTTTGTGGCCATCTGTTTTTGCACCATCGTGTTTGTCCATCTTCATTTTTTGCTCCTTCTGTACCTGTTTGTATTAATTATGCTCTTTAAGTACTAGTGCTGCCAAATTGTTTCACAAAGATATCTAAACTTTTATGAACAATAGTATTACTATCGTTAAAGTTCATTTAACTATTGCTTTTGAAGTTTGTTTAAAAATTATACTCTTATTTCTCTGTTAGCACAGATGGGCCTTAAAAAGATGCTGAAAGAATAACATCAAAGAACCTGGCGCCTCTGAAAGCTGAATTATGTTTAGTGTACAGTGGTGACTAAAATTCGGAGCACTATGTAAAGCTGTTGCTACCGTTTGAAGGCTTAGGCTTAAGATGACAAAAAGATAAGCTACCTTTGTAGTCTGCTTTTATCGTACGGTATAAAAGTACATTAATATTTATAGTAGCAGTACCATGAGGTTTGAAGATTACCGCATTTCCGACGAGATAAAAAATAGTTTAAGCAGGTTAGGATTCAGGAAACCAACCGACATACAGTTTAAAGCTATTCCGCCTATCATGAAAGGGGAGGATGTGCTGGCTATTGCTCAGACTGGCACAGGTAAAACAGCTGCTTTTGCTATACCTGTGTTAGACAGGTTGCAGTACGGTAAAAACCGAAAGCGTGACGATGGTATTAAATGTGTGGTGATGGTGCCAACACGCGAACTGGCACTGCAAATTACTGAAGTCTTCGAAGAGATCGGGCGTGGTACCCGTGTTAAAACTTTTAGTGTGTTCGGAGGTGTAGAGCAAGGCCCGCAGATTGCTAAGCTTGAAGCGGGTATTGATGTGCTTGTAGCTACTCCAGGGCGTTTATTTGATCTTGTAAGCCAGGGATATATTCAATTGCACCGTGTAGAGGTACTAATTCTCGATGAGGCAGATCACATGCTGGACCTGGGTTTTATTCATGATATCCGGCAGTTGATCACGAAACTCCCCCGTAAGCGCCAGACTTTGTTTTTCTCAGCTACCATTAACGAGAAAATAAAGGAGCTTGCTTACTCACTGGTGAATAAACCAGTACGAATTCAAATATCCCCCAAAGATCCGGTGGCTAAAAATGTGGACCACTCGGTGATGTATGTGGATATGGACGATAAGCGTTTTTTCCTGGAGCGCATTGTAAAGGAGAACCCGGATAAGAAAATATTAGCTTTTGTGCGCACTAAAGTACGGGCAGAACGTGTGGTGGCGGCTATGGAGCGTGTGGGAGTGAAGGCAATCAGCATTCATGGTGGCAAAGAGCAAAAAGACCGGCTGGATGTAATGCGGAAATTCAAAAAAGGAGAGGTGAAGTTGTTGATAGCAACTGATGTGAGTGCTCGCGGAATTGATATACCAGCGGTAGAGTATGTTGTAAATTATGATCTGCCTGAACAGGCGGAGAACTACGTGCACCGTGTGGGCCGTACTGGCCGAGGTACAGATAAAGGAATCGCAGTCAGTTTTTGTGCTCCTGAAGAGAAACCTATACTCAACGAGATTCAAACCTACTTAACCAAAGATATCAAAGTGTTGGAGGTTGATAAAGAAGACTATGAAGCCACAATCGACTTTAGCGCTGATGCTAAGTATGACTGGAAATCATTGATAAAAGAGGCAGAGGAGTTAGAGCAACAGCATTCAAAAAAGAAAGGGAAGAAAAAGAAATAAAATCAAAAGCTATACTTAAAGGAAAGGCCTGTGCAATATTTTATTTGTGCAGGTCTTTCTTTGTTTAGTGCATATGCTTGTAAATGAATTATTTATATCCTTCTCTGCACCACATATTCTGCGCACACCTCGTATATAATAGTACAATAAATTTATCAACTTGTGTTGGACTAATGCCAGCACCCAAACAAGAAAGGAGACATTATGAAAAGGCACAGAGGCGGAAGAGATCATCTTTCTGATATTTTCTACACTACAGGAGATATGGATATAGTGCATGGGGGCAGCAGTTTTGGAGTTCCTACTGAAGATCCGCATGATAAGATGATCAGACAGGAGAGATTAAACAAGGAACACCACAGGGAAGAGGAAGAACAAAGGGGAGGCCTTGAATACCCTAGTTGCGACATTAACGACAGACCTTCATTTTAAAAGCACCAAGCCCAAAATCATCACCCTTAGCCTTAGTCTAAGAGGCAAAGATTTATAAGCGATGAAATCAGACATATCAGTATTCTGCTGAA
>NZ_JBHULU010000004.1:0-108649 GCF_042684605.1 Pontibacter locisalis | reverse complement strand
GTTAAGGAATAAAATAGCACCCACAAAAAAGGGCCTGTGCTGAAAAGCACAGGCCCTTTTTTGTATTTAGTTTCAGGTTGTATACCTGAGCAGCAAGAGTTCTAGTTCAGTAACTGTACAGTCCAGATGTCAGCAAAGCTTACTTCGCTTGCCATCAATGAATTGCCTTTTGGAGCGCCTGCGTTAGAGCAGAAATAAATATTTTTGTTAGATCCGAAAGAAGGGAAATAGTTGATAGAATTACCCTGCGTAATCTGGATCAGGTTAGAGCCATTTGCCTCCATAACAAAGATATGTGAGCTTTGGCTGTCACGGGTAGATGTGAACGTGATAAGCTTACCATCAGGTGAGAAGCTTGCATCTTTGCTGGTGAATTCACCTGACGTTAGCTGCGTGCTCTGACCAGTTTTCATGTCGTAAGAGAAAATCTGGCTGAATTTTCCAACTGCTTTCTCATACAGGAAAGAGTTTCCGGATGGGTGGAAGTTAGGATAAGTTCCTTCAGTCAGAACAGTAAAGTTATTGCCATTCAAATCCATCATGCAGATCTGATATGAGTTGCCAACCTTGGATGAGAAGATAATTCTCTTCCCGTCAGGAGACAAGGTAGGCCATGAATCCCACTCACCCATTGCAGAAGGGGAGATATAGGAGATCCCGGAGCTACCATCGATATTACCTTTGCAAATAACAGGCTTGCTTGGTCGCATGTAAGTGTACAGGATAGACTTGGAGTCTTTCATCCAGCTGCCAGAGTAAGTGTGAGAACCAATTAATGGCGTGCGGCCCGGCTGACCCAGTACAGTATAAACTAAGCTAAAACGCTCGTTACCAACTTTGTTGTTATCTACTGTGTAGAAAAGCATTTTCTTGCCATCCGGACTTATTCTTGGGTAATACTCAACGATAGGGTCATTCGTTAGTCTTACCAGTTCTCTAGCGTTACCTGTAACTCCGGGAGCGTTATCAGGGATTGCCTGGTTTAACATAGATGCACACGAGCTTAAAAAAAGGCCCGCTACTGCAATGACGCTGTAAATTTTTCTCATACTGACTTTTAACTTTAATATAAAATAAGAATAGTTATATATAACTATCTGCAAATATATTCAGATTATATTTATGAACGATCCTTTGGGGACTAATTTTTAGTTAAAAAGAGTTGAGAGTCTGATAAATACCTAAAAGTGGGTACTGCTTAGCGGAAATAGAAAACTTATTCCTTTCCCTGTGCAAAAGCGTTTAGGGAGTACGAATAAAAGCTTCTTTACGCTGTGTTATAGAAGGTGAGGATTGCTTCCTGGCTTACTGCATCACTAGCTGTACAAATCCGTTTGAAAAGTTTAAGCTGTTAACTACCCGTAATTTCTTTTCCTGTACGCCATGAGCAAAGAGGGTAATGCCGCTGCCAAGAATAACAGGAACATATGTTAAAATTATTTCATCAACAAGGCCCTCATTTAAAAGAAGCGTGTTGATCTGTCCACCGCCAATTAGCCATATACCTTTGCCTGTCTGTTGCTTTAGCTGCTGCACAAACTCCACTGCCTGCTCCTGCACAAATTGCACGTGCTCAGTGTCTTCATGGTAAGACCGGCTGAAAACATAGTTCTTTTTATCGGGGTAAGGGAATGGTATGTCAAAACCCAGGATAGCTTTGTAGGTGCTGTTCCCCATAAGTGTAGTGTCTACGCCTTGTAGAAATGTGCTGTAGCCAAAGTCTTCTCCTGGTAATGTAAAGGACTTATCATGAAGCCAGGAGGTGTCTCCGTTGGGGCGGGCAATAAAGCCATCCAGGCTGGCAGCGATATAAAGGGTAACTTTTTTCATAGTGGTTTGATGAGTAATTCACTTGTTAAAATAGCTAATCGTCTGCTTGCCGCGCTGTATATGGTTCCCCGCGATTGGTTATTTTAGTCTAACCTTATTTATTGCCATTTTTGGCTGTGCGGACAATGAGAAAAGGGTAATAATTCACCAGTATTTGATCAGGGGTTTGTTGTAAACCGCCTTAGAAGCTCATAGAAAAAATTGCGGTTGTTGGCTACTATGCTGTAGCCTAGCTCAAAGAGCCTGTTAGCCAGGGGCAAATTATATAATCTTATAAAGGTTGTGTCACCTGAAATAGCTAACAATTCAAACACAGCTTCTGCTCCATGTAGTCTTCTGTATTGAGTGATCAGATATACAGACTCACGAAATTGTTCTCTACTTATGCCAAAATACGAAGGTGGGGCTTGTTGAAAAGGAATGTAAATAACATCATCTTCTGTTCTTTGCCTCCACCTGTTTACCCAATACTTGCAGAAGGCGCATTCCCCATCAAAAACCAGTATTGGCTTTTGAATAGCTGCGTCCTCATCAGGAATTACAGCTGTTCTGTATTCGGGGTCTGAATTCACCTCATTTTTGTTTATGCTTGTTAGTCTCAACCCTGTCCGTACAACCATTATACCCTACTGCCGCGTTAATCGGGCACCAGCGTATTACACCCGTTATGATAGGGATGATGCCAAGGGCTGCTAATGGCTTTACATTGTAGTATGCCCCCACGCCAACAAGAGCAAGCCCTGCTAGTACCCGTGCTTTCTGTTCTATCAAACCTACATTGCACTCCATATTCCTTTTTAATTAGATGATATATATGCTATACTTTGCCTGTCTGCGAAAGTTAAGGAAGATAGGCAAAACCATGTAGGGGAGGGTAAAGGCAGGGGTGAAGGAAACTTATAAAAGAGTTGCTGATTTACCTGGGCCGTTATTCTTTTGCAGTTCGAAGTTCTTTCAGGTAAGCCATCAGGTTATCCAGTTCCTCTGCAGAGATAACTTCTTTTTTGAAGGCAGGCATCATTCCTAAACCATGGCGGACCTGGTAACGGATTAAGAATCCGGGGAGGGGTTTGTTGTTTATTGCAGGGCCTAAACCTGCTGTGCCGCCGGGGTGGCACTTCTGGCAATACGACATAAAAACGGCTTCCCCTTTAACCTCTGCAGGGGCTTCGAGGGCGAGAGGTTTAAACATTGGTACTCCCCGGCGGGCTGTTCCGCACTGGCTCAGCGAAAGTAGAAAAAGGAAGCCAGCGGAAAGTATAGCTATTCTTTTCATGGTATATCAGCTTTAAATTTTGGTGATCTTCCAGATCACGCCTGTTTTAAGTTGAGGCTCAGGATCTCCTCCCCCTGTTTCCATAATTCCAAAGTCTACAATGTAAAGGCTGCGCCCATCCGGGGAGAACTTTACACCTACAGGTCGTTCAAGGCCCCCGGTTTTTAGTTTTGAAGCTGGTGCTACCATCTTTCCCTTGTTCGCGGCAAACTCTGTTACAGTGCCGTCCTTAACATTTACGCGCACAACCTTATAACCTACCGGTGCTAAAACTTTGCCTACTCCCGGCGCCATGTCTCCAAACTGTGCTATAAAGGCTTCTCCGGGATAACCAAAGCTGCTGCTACGGGAAAAGTCTAAGCCATTGGAGGAGGAATGTACTCCAAGTGAAGCTGCTGGTTTAGGAGGCTTATTCGGGTGTTCAGCCAGGACAGGCTGAGGAGCTTTCTCTCCCGGAGGGTCAAACCTGCTGCCGTTAAAAGCAAGGCCGCCGGCAAAGTCGGGCCAACCGTACCACTGTCCCTGCTGTACCTGCCATAAATAATCACCGGTTCCCCAGACAGGACGGCTGCCTCGTACATCGTAGCCGTTATCGCTCACATACAATGTTCCTTCGGATGTGAAGCCCAGGCCAAAAGGATTCCGGAACCCCCATGCTACCAGTTCTGGTGGACCTCCATCGGGTGAAATGCGCATGACAGAGCCTGAGCATGGTAAACTGCCTTTAATGGTCTGTCGGTCAGTGGTAGGATTGCCGTAGGGAGAGAAAGCGCCTGTGGTCTGTTTTTTACTTTGGGGTCCAAGAGGGATTTCGCTCACATAGTTCCGGCCGGTAAGTACTATGTCTTTACAAGGAATGTCATGGAAATCGGGGTGTCTTTTTAGCCAGCCAAAGTCATAGTTATCCTTGCCTACTACACCAGAGTTTGTAGCGGTTCCCAGCCCAAAGTACAGGTACCCGTCAGGGCCCACAACAGGTCCGTTAGTGTGGTGGTCGCCTTTTGTGGGCAAGTCTTCTATTAAGCTGCTAATATTTCCATCGGGAGTTATGCGCAGAATCTTGCCTCCTACCATTTGTCCGCCCTCTGCTACATAAAAGTTGCCTTTATGATATGTCACACCTGTCCAGGGGCCATTCTTCTGGCCAGCGGCAACTGTAGTTAGGCTTCCGTCTGATTCAACGCGCAATAGTTTTGGCTCCAGGAAAACCTCTCCATAGGAGTAGCCTGCTTCGGTAACGTAAACTCTACCTTGTTCATCAAAGGCCACGCTGGTCGGAAAAGTGAGTCCTGTTGCAACAACTTCTGCCTTATAACCTTCAGGTAAAGCAATGTCATCCGGGTCTACCGGTCTCACTTCAGTGCGAATGTTACCCTGACCACCTCCATCAGAGGATAAGATACGATAGCAGCCACTAAGGCTTAGTAAGGTTAAAAAGGCTATTAGCAGCTGACTTCTTCTCATAGTTTTGATTGTCAGATTTTTATTATAACTTATATCGTAATACTTCACTACGGTAAGTCTAAGTCAATGTTGATGTTAAACAATTTACCTGATGTTCTGGGCTGGTTAAAGCGGTATACTTTCCTGCTGGAGGTGATTATGTGGCTCTCAGGCATTACTGCATTGGCATTGATGAATCCGGAGGGGGAGCACCTGTTTAGCTTTTGCCCGTTTAGTTGGCTACTGGAGAGTGGCTGCCTGGGCTGTGGGTTAGGGCACGCAATTGCTTACCTGTTCCGGGGAGAATGGCAGGCTTCATGGGAGGCGCATCCGCTTGCGCTGCCGGCACTTGTCCTTTTAGCGTGGCGTTGTGTGAAACTACTGCACTGGCAGTACAAACACTTTAATTATCTAACCATAAACAAATACCATGGCTAACATTCTACACCTTATGCCGGACCTTGAACCGGATGAAATGAACTATGTCCAGACGCTTGTACAGGATATGCCGGAGGAGCAGGCACGGCAGTTTGCCAGTATATACCGAGCTAGGCGGCGGGAGCCAATGCTGATTTTAGTTACTACCATCATTGGCTTTTTTGGTGTGGCAGGTGTGCAGCGGTTTGTCATCGGGCAAATAGGGATGGGGTTGCTTTACCTGTTTACCGGTGGTCTGTGTTTAATCGGAACTATTATCGACCTGATCAACTACCGGAGACTTGCCTATGAATACAATGTAAAGGAAGCGCAACAGGTTATAGCCATGATGCGGTACTAAATAAATATTAAGAGTTTACAGTTTAGGTTTGTGTAGGGCTGCGCAGGAGAAGGAGGTAAAACTCTGCCTGTGCAGCTTTTTTATTGTAGTTTCACAAATTGCGTACGGAAGCTTTTCGTGCCATTGCTGAGTAGCAGGTGGTATTGACCAGCTGGCAGGGAGGCAACATAAACATTTATCTCCGGTGCCGCATCTAATTTTAACTGTCTCACCTTTCTACCAGCCATGTCATAAATGGTGGCGGTGGTAGGTGCAAAGTCTAATTCGTCCACTCTTATCGTGCTTCCGATTACCGGGTTAGGGTAAAGTATCGGATCTCCAAGTGATGGCACCTCAAGGGCAGGGTTTTTTGTAACAGCAGATACCTGCTCAAGTACCCAATCCTGTGGGTCTACCTCTATTCCAATAATATCTCCGTTGATGCGCGTTACAAAGTTTTGTTTAGGCTGCGTGTGTGTTACCCGTATAGTCGTATCGCCGGTAGAAGTTAAGATACGGTATTCCATATCAGTTTTGAAGAAGGCCGTACTGCCACTGCCTTTCTGCTGTGTTTCCAGGAGCAGCCGGTTACCCTCCTGGTTCCACTGTATCTGGAATATTGGAAAGCCTTCGCCAGCGTACCATTGATCAAAAAAATAGTCAAGCTTTTTGCTGGTGGTCTGTTCTGCCACTTGCTTCAGGTCTGCTGTAGTGGCCGTAGCGCCTCCATACATTTGCTGGTAGTTCTGCAGCGTTTTAAAAAAGAGCGCATCATTATTAATCTCAAAGCGAAGCATATGTACTACGCTGGCACCTTTCTTATATGACAATCTGTAATCAAATATGCGGCCCACATTCAGTGTGTCCGTTACTTTAACTGATCCGGTTGGGCGCTGTAGTGCCAGGTCGTGTGCATCATGCATCCATTGCCTGGCTATTGCTGCATTGTGGTTCTGCAGGGCGAGAAACTCTGCGTAGGAGGCGAAGCCCTCATTTAGCCAGATATCCTGCCAGCTGGCGCAGGTAACGTTGTCGCCAAACCATTGGTGAGCCAGTTCATGAACGGTAAGCGTAAAGGTGAAGGTAGCTTGTGTGGTCATAGTCTGGTGCTCCATGCCTCCTCCCATAGGTGCCATGCTGTGCCCATACTTTTCTTTATAAAAAGGGTAAAGGCCAAATAGCCCGGAAAAGTATTCTAAAAACCCAGGGGTCCTGTCCATTTCTTCTTTAAAGAAGCTAAGCGCTCCGCCGCTGTACACGTAGTTAAGAATAGGGACAGGTGCTGAGGCTCCGGCAGGTTTCGCATACTGCAGGTATTCCTCGTAATCAGACACTGCCACTGAAACCAGGTAATAATCAATCGGGTACCGGGACTTCCATTCATATCTTTTCCTGTTATCGGGTAGGTCCACCGTGCGGGTGAGGACACCATTTGAACCAACTTTGTTTTCAGCACTGGTTGTGACAAACACATGTACAGAGTCGGCTTTGTCGGTAAGCACTTGCTTAGTAGGCCACCATTCATAAGCTGCGTAAGGTTCGCTTAGGCTCCACGTAACAAGGGCGCCCCATTTCCATTCGCGGGCAGTACTAAAGCCATTCCCAATTGCTGCAGAATTACTGCTTGGAGCAAATCCTTCATAATAAATTGTAGCTGTAACCGTGGTGTTGCTATTTAAAGAAGAACTAAGTTTTACGGCTACATCGCTGCCAGCACGGGTGATACTGATTTCCCGCTTCCCATTAATAAGTACAGAGTCTATTTGAAAATTGGGGTGCAGCTCAAATGCAAAGATGTTAAAGTTATTTGCCTTTACCCTGGCTGTTAAGCCAACGTTTCCTTTAATGTAAACACTGTTTCGCTCCAGTTGCAGGTCCAGTTTATAAAAGGTCATGTCGTACTGGTTCATGAGCCGCTGATGTTCCGGCGATGCAACTGCCTGACGCTGGGTGGAGCTTAACCTACTGGTGGCACAGTTCGTCATTTCCTGTGCACTTACAGGAACACTTTTAGAGAGCAAGAAGAGAGGGAGCAAAAAAAGAAGGTGCTTTAGAACTCTGTTCCTCTTTTGTTGGAAGTGCATTTGTGGCGTAGTTAAGTTTTCCGATTTATTGTTTCTCCTCTACAAGCTGAAACAGGACAGTTCTGTTTTCATTCAAGGTAATATCATTCTTGGATAAGATACGAAATTTATTGTTTGATCGCAGTATGTCTTCTAGCTTCTAAGATATGCTGGAGCACCAAGAATAAATCTCTTCTTTTCTCATTTTAAAAAATTGTTAACAAGAAATATATGACAAAACTATAGTGAAGTATAACAAGGGTCGTACTGTAGGTGTGTTGGGATGTTCACACTAGCTACTATGTGATTTTGTGTCAGTTTCTTTCTGTTCATCTTTGGACGCTTTAGGACTTAAGTTTTATTGTTAACCCATCTGTTTCTTAAATGCTTGATCCATATTTATTTAAGTTTATAAAAGTAGCTCTGGATATTTCTTTTAGTACAGCTTTATCTGAATGTTAAAGCTCTTTATTTATTGGAGTATTAGGCTATTCCTGTAGTAGCTACTGCTCCTGATATAATAACACATGATATGCGGAATACAATTAGTGTGAGGTGGTATGGCTAAGAAAAACCATATATTTTTTAGAGTGGTTATTGGTTGTTGTTAATTGTAATATTTTAATACAATGTCAAGGGGTTTGTTTGGCGATTTGGATAAAATTATGCAGAAGGTTGTAATTTGATGAAATTAAGCCTCTTTTTAATGGGGTTTCTGTACGAAATAAAGGTGACTGTTTGGCTGTAATTGTGTATTTACAAGTGGCGTGGTAAAAAAAGTGGCAATTTTTCAGGCTGTGTATTGGTATTAAAAATAAATAGTTATATTTGAGAAATTATCTATTCACAAATAACTATTATCTAACCTAATTTACACACATTATGAAGAAGAGTTTACTCTTGAGCCTTCTCTTCGTGCTTACGCTTGTTTCAACAGCGTGGTCACAAGAAGGCAGGACGGTGACCGGTAGAGTGACTTCTGCCGCGGATGGTACACCACTACCTGGTGTAACAGTACTACTGGAGGGGACAAGTATCGGTGCAAATACGGATGCTGATGGAAAGTATAGAATTACTTTTCCGGCAGCAGCAGGTAACACACTTGTTTTCTCTTACCTAGGATTTGGTAAAAAAGAAGAAGACATCGGTACTAAGTCTGTAGTCAATGTTCAATTGCAGCAAACAACTAGAGATATTTCTGAAGTTATAGTTGTTGGTTACGTTGAGCAGGATGTAAAGAAAATTACAGGTGCTGTTGCAACGGTGGGAGCAAAAGAAATTGAGCAGGTCCCAATCGCAACATTTGACCAGATCTTACAGGGTCGTGCTCCTGGTTTACAGGTTTCAGCAGGTTCAGGTCAGCCAGGTGCAACTGCCCGAGTACGTATCAGAGGTAACGGCTCTATCAACAGCTCAAATGACCCATTGTACATCATGGATGGTGTTCCGATCGATGCAAACGTATTTGCTTCCATCAACCCGAACGACATCGAGACGGTTAACGTGCTTAAAGATGCAGCCTCAACTTCAGTTTATGGTTCTCGTGCAGCAAACGGTGTAATTGTAATTACAACTAAGAGAGGTAAAGCAGGTAAAACCCAGCTTAACTACAGTGGCCAATATGGTGTGTCTGTTCCAACTCAGGAAAAGTTTGAGATGATGAACACAGCTGAGAAGGTTCAGTTTGAAACTTACCTTGCTTCTAAGGGGATTTATAAAGGAGCTGTAGGTACTTTGTACCAGCAGTTGGCGCAAGGAAAAATTTCTCAGCAGCAACTGGATAACCGTGTAGCGGAAATATCAGCTATCAACACTGACTGGAGTGATGTTTTCTTCAGAGAAGGAAAAACGCAAACGCATGAAGTGAATGCAACAGGCGGTGATGAAAAAACACGTTTCTATATTTCTGGTGCTTATTTTGATCAGTCAGGTATTGCTATTCGTTCTGATCTGGAGCGTTTCAGCGGACGTGTTAATATTGACCATGACACAAAAAACAGACTGCGTTTCGGCGTGAATGCTTATGCTGGTTATTCTGTTTCGAACTTCATTGAGTCTGAAGGTGCTGTTGCACTAGCAAACCCTTTTGCTTCTGCGTATCTTAACAACCCATATGAGCGTGTTCGTGACCCTGAAACAGGTGAGTACCTATTGGGTGCAACAGGAATGAATGTTGTAGAAAGACTTGAGACAACAACTAACGACCGTGACGAGCTTAAGGTAATTGCTAATGTTTATGGAGAGTTTGATATACTGGAAGGTTTAACTTTGAAGAACTTAACTGGTGTTGACTACCGTACGCGTGAGTTTGAGCGTCTTATCCAACCTTTTACAAGAGCTGGGAATAACACAAGAGGTAAGCAGGGTAGCTTAAATCAGGCGACAAACCGCAGAACAAAATTCATATCTACTACTACTCTAAACTATACCAAAGCCCTTGGCGATCGCCATTTCGTAGACGTATTAGTCGGTGGTGAAGTAAACAAGGAATTCTTTAAGAGTAATTCTTACACTGGTTATGGCCTGAACGCTAAGATCTGGAGCCCTGCTGGTATATCAGCCGGAACGGCTGATAATGGGTTTATACCTGTAGTAGGTGGTAGTAACTCTGAAAGTGCTTTAGTTTCAGCGTTCTTCAATGGTAACTATACCTTTGATGGCAAATACAACTTGAGCGCAGGCTTACGTCGTGATGGTTCTTCTCGCTTCGGAGAAAACAACAGATATGCTACGTTCTACTCAGTAGGTGCAGCATGGAATATCTCAGAAGAAGGTTTCATGGCTGATTACGGATGGGTTGATAACCTGAAGCTTCGTGCAAGCTACGGTACTGCCGGTAACCAAGAAGGTATTGCAGATTTCCAGGCACTAGGTCTTTATGGTATTGTAAGCTATGAGGGTGGCCAAGGTATTGCTCCTTCACGTCCTGATAACCCAGATTTGAAGTGGGAAGTACTTACAAGTGCAAACGTAGGTTTAGATTTCTCTTTCTTCGATAGAAGATTAGCCGGTAGCCTTGATGTATACAACAACATTACAAGTGACCTATTTATAAATACCCAGCTTTCCCGTACTTCTGGTTTCACTACGTTAACAAGAAATGCTGGTGAAATGAGAAACAGAGGTATCGAAATTGGCTTGAATGGAGATGTGATCAGAACTTCTGATTTCGTATGGAGCCTTGGTGTAAACTATGCTTACAACGACAATGAAATCCTTGACCTGTTCCAGGTAGAAGAGTTTGAGCTTGGTACTTCAATCGTTAGAGAAGGATTACCGCTAGGTACACATTATATTCCTACTTATGTGGGTGTTAATCCGGCGAATGGTGATGCTCTTTATTTAGGTGAAGACGGTGGAGTTGTAAACGATTATGCTCTTGCGGCTTACAATACGCATGGAACATTCAACCCTCCTCACACAGGAGGTTTTACAACAAGCCTTACTTACAAGAACTTTGACCTTACTGGTTTCTTTACATTTGTACAAGGAAATCAGCTGTTCAACAACAACACCTTCTTCTTGACAAATCCGGCGTTTGCTCAGTTCAACCAGCAGCGTATCATGCTAACTGCATGGGACCAGCCAGGAGATGTTACACAAATTCCTCGTGTTGATGTGCCAAGAAACTTCAGCAGCTTTGACTTAGAAGATGGTTCATACCTACGTTTCAGAAATGTGATTTTAGCTTATAAAGTGCCAACTTCAGTTGTTGAAAGAGCTAAATTGAGAAGAGCAAGATTGTTTGTTCAGGCTCAGAACTTGTTCACAATTACTGAGTTCACAGGTTTCGACCCAGAAATCGACAATAACATTTTACAGTTTAACTACCCGGTTCCAAGAACTTATACTGTAGGTATAGAAATTGGTCTGTAATTCTGAAGCTGTAAAACTTTAAAGAAAGATTAAAATGAAAGTATATAAGAATTTAAGATATGTAGCTCTTTCATTAGGGCTGCTGTTTTCAACATCAGCGTGCGATGACGCATTAGATGTTCAGCCGCAGGATGAACTAGTATCTGACATCGCTTTAGAAAACATCAACGATTTCAGATTAGCATTGAACGGTGTGTATTCTGGGCTAACTTCTGGAAGTTACTACGGAGCTGCAATGGAAATTAACCTTGCTTACCTAAGTGACAACGCAAGACGATCTGTAGACAACAGAGGGCAGGGTGCAGAACTGTACAACTATACCTTTAATGCAAATACTGGCGATGCTGCTGCAATGTGGTCCGCAATGTACCGTGTGGTAGATAGAGCAAACATCATTCTTACAAGAATTGATGCTGTTGAAGGCACTCAGGCAGAGAAAGATCAGATAAAAGGTGAGGCTTTAATGGCCCGTGCATTAGCATACCATGACTTAGTTAGACTATTTGCTAAGTCATATGATGCAACGCCTGATGCAAGTCATTTAGGTGTACCAATTCTTTTGGAATCTAAAATCAGTGAACCTGCGCGTAACACTGTTAAAGAGGTTTATGACCAAATTAATGAAGATTTGGCAGCCGCTAAAGCTTTAATGAAAGATGGCGCAAAAGCACCATCAAAGTTTACTCCTACTGCCGCCAATGCTTTATCAGCTAGAGTTGCTTTGTACCAGAAGAACTATCCTAAAGTGGTTGAGTATGCAACAGCAGCACTTAATGCAAAAGGAGTAGCAAACATGACCACTTTCGCGAATATGTGGGAGCAAGGAAATGCGACAGGTGAAGCTTATGTAAAGCTTACAATGGAAGTTGGAAATACCAGATTAGGGGAAGCTTTCTACGAAGTAATCTTAAACACTGCTTTCATCAATCCTACTGAGGAGCTTTTGAACCTGTATGATAAGGAAGACGATGTTCGCTATACTTCTTACTTTACAAGTATACCAGGTCGTGAGGCTGGAGAGAACATTGTAACAAAGTATACAGACTTAGATTCTAACCAGCCAGGTTTGACTGATATCTATCTTTTAAGAGCTGGTGAAATGTTGCTTTCTAGAGCTGAGGCATATGCAAGATTAGGACAGGATGATTTAGCATTAGCTGATCTGAATACACTAAGATCAAACAGAATAGAAGGATATGTTGCGGTAACTGGCCTGACAGGGCAAGCTCTTTTAGATGCTATTATTACTGAGAGACGCAAAGAGTTGGCTTATGAAGGACACCGCTATTTTGACCTTAAAAGGCTAAATAGGGCGTTAACCAGAGGTGCAGATTGTTCAGCAGCTCCTCAAAGTAACTGTACTATTCCTGCAGGAAACTTCCGTTTCACTTTCCCTATTCCACAGGATGAAGTGTTTGCTAATAAAAACATAGTTCAAAATGAAGGTTACACGCAGTAGCCATTAGCTAAGTCGATATCATGAAAAAGATAAATAAATTAATTGCAGCAATGCTATTTATGGGAGTGTCAGTGTTTTCACTGACCTCCTGTGAAAAAGAAGAGTTCTTTTACGAAGGCCCAAGCTTTATAAACTTTGAGACTGATTCTCAGGAAGCAGCAGAAAACAGAACAACAGTTGTAAACGTGCCAGTGTTTCTATCTACAACTACACATCCTGGTGATGTGACAGTAGAGGTAGGTGTTGCAGGTGATGCTCAGGAAGGGGTTGACTTCGAGATAGTAGAAGGTAAAACTTTAAACTTTCCTGCTGGTGTTTATTCTGATACTGTAAAAGTTCGCATTATTGATAACGAGGCAGTTGATGGGAACAAGATTATAACACTTAATCTTAACAGCAACTCTGCCGGGTTTAATCTAGGTTACCCTGGGCCGGAGAACAGAAACAGCTCAACTAATATTGTTGTTGTAGATAACGACTGTCCTTTTGTGGCTTCAGATTTTACAGGTTCTTTTACAGGTAAATATACAAGAGCTTCTACAGGGGCTGTAAGTACTTACACATCTTCAATTAAGCAAGATGCAGATAACCCTAACATATTTATAATCTCAAACTTCTGGGGAGAGGGACTTGACGCAAGGGTTACATTAAACGGTGAAACATTATCAGCTGTTGTTCCAGTACAAGATTTTTCAACAGACTTCTATGGTTATGGCCCAGCTACACTTGAAAGCTTGGCGACACCTGCAGGTAAAATTGTTACCTGTGACAAAAAGATAACTTTTGACTTTGTTGTAAGAGTATCAGCAGGAAGCTTTGGCCGTTACAAAGCGGAGTTTACTAAAAAGTAAATAATATTAAATTATAGAAAAAGGGCAGGAAAGTTTTCCTGCCCTTTTTTTGTGCCCATAAAGTAAAGAAGTTGAAGCTACTGTTGCAGAAGTAATAAGGAATATCTTAAATTGTATAAGGTAAATTAACTTAAAACTAATGTTTAAAAAAGGAGCAATGTTTTTAATAGGTGCCGGATGTTTCGTATCGGGTGCTTTTATATCCAAAGTAGCGGAGAGCAAGCTTACAGTTGATATGGTGCGGGATGCACAGAAATTGATCGGCCTGAATTTTACTGATGCACAGCTGGACTCAACACTTACAGAACTGGAGGAATTTAAAGAGAATTACGAAGTGATCAGGAAGCAGCCATTAACGAATGATGTTGCCCCTGCACTGGTATTTAATCCAATTCCTGTTGGATACACCTTCCCGACGCAAAAACAGAGCTTTGAAGTTACTAAGTCCGAAAAGGTAAAGCTTCCTAAGAACAAAGAGGAGCTTGCATTCTATTCAGTACCGCAGCTAGCAGAACTTGTACGCACGCAGCAGATAAGCTCCGAAGAATTAACAAAATTCTATATCGCCAGGCTGAAAAAGTATGGGCCAACGCTAGAGTGTGTCACCACATTAACAGAGGAGCTTGCGTTGCAGCAGGCACGAAAAGCTGACCAGGAGATAAAAGCTGGTAAGTATAAAGGAATGCTGCACGGTATTCCGTTCGGTGTGAAAGACCTGTTGTCTACAAAAAAGTATAAAACAACCTGGGGTGCGACGCCTTACAAAGATCAGGTAATTGATGAGGATGCAACAGTGGTACAGCGCCTGCAGGATGCCGGTGGAGTGCTGGTGGCAAAGTTAACGCTTGGGGCATTAGCTATGGGCGACGTCTGGTACGGCGGTAAAACACGTTCCCCTTGGGATTTGGAAAAAGGATCCAGTGGGTCATCTGCCGGTTCTGCTGCAGCTGTTGCAGGTGGTTTAGTACCTTATGCCATCGGTACAGAAACACTTGGTTCTATCGTATCTCCATCTACGGCCTGTGGTACAACAGGTCTGCGTCCAACGTTTGGCCGCGTAAGCCGTCATGGTGCAATGGCTTTAAGCTGGTCAATGGACAAGATTGGTCCGATTACACGTTCTGCAGAAGATGCAGCTATCGTGTTTAATGCGATTTACGGTCCTGACGGAAAAGATCAATCTGTTTATGATGTACCATTTAACTATAACCCGAGCATCAATCCTAAGAAGCTGCGGGTAGGTTACCTGAAAAAAGACTTTGAAAGAAGCTATGGTTTCAAAGAAAATGACCAGGCAACGCTCAAAGCTTTAACAGATGCAGGAATAGAACTGGTCCCAATAGAGCTACCTGACCTGCCAGCAAGAGAGTTAACGTTAACTATATCGGTAGAAGGAGCTGCAGCGTTCGATGACCTGACAAGAAGCGGCCGTGACAGCCTTTTAGTTGCACAGCATAAGAATGCATGGCCAAATATTTTCAGGGCAGGCCGCTTTATCCCTGCTGTAGAATACCTGCAGGCACAGCGCGTAAGAACCCTATTGGTGCAGCAGATGCAGGAGAAACTTAAAGACATTGACGTATACCTGAGCCCGTCTTTTGCCAGTAACAACCTGGTGGTAACGAACCTGACGGGCCATCCGTGTGTTGTACTGCCAAACGGATTTCAGAAAAATGGAATGCCGACAACAATTACCTTTATGGGCAAATTGTTCGGGGAGGCTGAGTTGCTCAGCTTCGCAAAGTTCTACCAAAGCTTAACCAGCCACGAGGAACAGCACCCGAGCATGGACTTTAGTAAGAAAAAGAGATCCTAGCTAAAAACAGCCGCCGCCTGTAGAGATAATCTTAACAGGCGGCGGTTTTGCTTAATGGGTGATATTCCCTTACTTTGAAAATAATCTAACCTAACTACCTAAAACTATAACATAACATGCTATTCAAAAGAAAAGCGCTGGCACTGGTTGTCTGGGTGATGCTTTGCGGCGGCGCATTGCAGGCACAGGACGGCAAATTGACTTTAAGCGTTGATAAGATCATGCGCGATCCGAAATGGATCGGTACATCCCCGAGTAATGTCTTTTGGTCAGAAGATGGCAAGAAAGTCTATTTCTACTGGAACCCAGAAGGAAATAAAAGCGACTCCTTATACAGTGTGTCTGCTGATGGAAAGAATATCAGGAAAGTAAGCGCACAGGAGCGCAAGAACCTTCCAAGCCCGTACGGCGACTACAACAGAGCGGAGACCAAAAAAGTATATGAGAAGAATGGCGACATCTTTTTATACGATATCAAGTCAGGCAAGTCGCAGCAGATTACAAATACAGTAGAGCGGGAAAGCAATCCTGAGTTTAGCCACAGCGAACAGAAGGTTACCTACATAAAGGATAATAACCTATATGCCTGGAGCCTGGGCAATGGCCAAACGGTACAGCTGACAGATTTTAAAAAAGGACGCAAGCCGGCAGGGGAGGGCAAAGATGCTCAGCGCGATTGGCTGAAAGAGCAGCAGTTATCTCTGTTGCAGATTGTTCGGGAGCGGGAAGAGAAGAAGGAGGAGCAAAAGAAACAGAGACTTGCCGAAGCTCCGGCACGACCCAAAGAGATTTATGTAGAGGATAAGTCTGTGAATGGCATCACGCTCAGTCCTGGGGAGCAGTACATCACTTACCAATTAGTTACACGCCCTAAAAATGCCAAAGTAGCTATTGTGCCCGATTATGTAACAGCCTCAGGTTACACAGAAGATATAAATACCCGCACGAAAGTTGGCGATGCCCAGAATACCTACGAGTTCTTTGTGTATGACACGAAACGTGATACTGTGTTTGCCGTGTTGATGAACGATGTGGAGGGGATAAATGATAAGCCTGCATACCTGCTGAGCAAGGAGGCTGAAGCCAGTGCAGGAAAAGGGGCTGCCGATGGTAAGACTAAGAAAGCCGAAGCGCGTCCGACAGTGATATACGGTCCTTTTTGGTCTGAAAATGGCAAGCATGCCGTAGTGGTAGCCCGTTCACAGGATAACAAGGACCGCTGGATCCTGAAACTTGATCCCGCTACTGGTAAGCTTACGCTACTGGATCGGCAGCGTGATGAGGCTTGGATCAATGGCCCGGGTATAGGCTATGGTCCTGGTGAAATTGGGTGGATGCCGGATAATGAGCATGTGTGGTTTCATTCTGAAGAAAGCGGTTATTCACATCTTTATAGTGTAGATGTGAATAGCGGTAAGAAGAAAGCCCTGACAAGCGGAAAGTTCGAGGTTTCGGATGTACGCATGTCTGATGATAACAAGAACTTCTATTTTACAGCCAATAAGACGCATCCGGGGGAGAAGCACTTTTACCGCATGCCGGTTCAGGGAGGCGACATGGTGCAGCTAACCAATATGACGGGTGCCCATGAAGTAGCGGTTTCTCCGGATGAGAAGAACCTGGCGATACGCTATTCCTTCAGCAATAAGCCTTGGGAGTTGTTTGTGATGGACAACAAGAAGGGAGCAAAGCCGAAGCAGGTTACACAGTCGCTTACAGAAGAGTTTAAGTCTTATGACTGGAGAGAGCCGGAGAATATTGTTTTCAAGGCGAAAGATGGATCGGATGTACATGCCCGTTTGTACCGCCCGGAAAATGCAGCGAAAAACGGACCGGCTGTTGTATTTGTGCATGGGGCAGGGTACCTGCAGAACGCGCATAAATGGTGGAGCAGCTATTTCAGAGAGTATATGTTCCATAATTTCCTGGTAGACCAGGGATATACAGTGCTGGATATAGATTACAGGGGAAGTGCAGGCTATGGCCGCGACGTTCGCACCGGAATTTACCAGTTTATGGGCGGTAAAGATCTGAGTGACCACGTGGATGGCGCCAAGCATCTTGTGGAAAAATACAATGTGGATCCAAACCGTATCGGTATTTACGGAGGGTCTTATGGAGGCTTCATAACGCTTATGGCAATGTTCACAGAGCCTGATGTATTTGCGGCAGGTGCTGCTTTGCGCTCTGTTACAGATTGGGCCCATTATAATCATGGGTATACTTCCAATATTCTTAACACACCTTATACCGATAGTACGGCCTATGCAAAGAGCTCTCCTATTTACTATGCAGAAGGATTAAAGGGAGCACTTTTGATTGCACATGGTATGGTGGATACAAATGTTCATTTCCAGGATGTCGTGCGCCTGACGCAGCGACTTATAGAGCTGGGGAAAGATAACTGGGAGCTAGCAGTTTATCCTGTTGAGGATCATGGCTTTGTTGAACCGTCAAGTTGGACGGATGAGTATAAGAGGATATACAAGCTCTTCGAAGAGAACCTGAAAGAGAGTAAAAAGTAAAAATATCCCGACCTTTTACTGAAATGGTGCAGAAAAGTTGCTTCTGCACCATTTTTTTTATTTTATACTTTTTATATAACACAGGATGTATAAGAGAGTGTTTTATGGGGTAAATTGTGACTTTAGGGAAGGTAATTGTAATATCTGAAGTGTATGCTTTAACTCTTAATTTATATAACATAACCCTTACGTGTTTCAATATCTTCTTAAATTTCAATTAATTAATGTTTAGACGTTAATTATTGATAAGGTTAAAGTTCCGTTGAAGAGAACGAGTAAGAAAGGATATATAGTAAAGTTCAGTTCTTGTAAATTACCATTATAGGCTTTTATAAGGCGATTATTGCTTAAAAATATTTTAGTAAAAGAATTTTTGCATATCGTTTTTACAGATATATTTGGCGACTATTAATTATCAAACTAACCAATTATTCTAATCTAACTTTATGAGAAAAGTTCTATTGTTGAGCTTTGCTCTGTTGTTGGTGCTCTCGAATGTAGCATTAGCACAGAGTCGGGCCATCTCAGGTAAGGTACTTGCCGTTGAGAATGGTCAGCCCCTGCCAGGGGTTAACATTGTCGTTAAGGGGACGACAGTTGGCACATTTACATCCGCGGATGGTAGTTACACTGTTAACGTGCCATCAGAAAACGCAGTTATATTGTATTCATTCCTAGGTTATTTACCACAGGAGATCAGTACAGCTGGTAAGTCTACGATCAACGTACAGCTGAAAGAAGATTCCAAAACTCTTTCTGAAGTAATCATCACAGGTTACGGCACAGTGGTAAACAAGCGTGACGCTGTTGGTGCAATTTCTCAGGTATCTGCAAAGGCCATTGAGAACAAGCCGATGCCATCTTTGGATAAAGCGCTTCAGGGCCAGGCTGCCGGTGTATTGGTGCAGGCAAACAACGGTATCCCAGGTGGTGCTATAAACGTGCGTATCCGTGGTGTGGGTTCTCTTCAGGCAGGTACGCAGCCACTATATGTAGTGGACGGTGTACAGCTAAACACACGTAATGACGCTTCTTTTACACAGTCTAACCCACTGGCGTTTTTGAACCCAAATGACATAGCTTCTATCGAAGTATTAAAAGATGCGGCTACTGCTGCTATCTATGGTGCTCAGGCAGCAAACGGTGTTGTATTGATTACTACTAAAAAGGGTACAGCAGGTAAGACAAGATTTACAGCGAGTGCCTATGGTGGTGCTACTGCTCCATTGAAAAAGCTTGATGTGCTAAACACGCAGGAGTACCTTCAAATGAGAACGGAAGCCTATAACAACCGCTATTTAGATGGTATTGATGCTAACAGACAGTATACTTTGGGTACAGAAATGAGGATTCCTAATGGGGCATCTCTGACACCAGAGGAAATTGCGGCACTTCCTACTTATGACTGGCAGGATGCAGTTATGCAGACTGGTAAAATCCAGAACTATGAGCTTTCTGCAAGCGGTGGTAATGATAAGACTACTTTCTATGTAGCTGGTTCTTATAACATCAATGAAGCAATGTTTAAGAAGGTGGACTTCAAAAGAGGTACAGCTAAATTGGACCTTACACACAAGGCTTCAGACAAGCTGTCTTTCACTTCTTCATTGAACCTTTCTTCTTTCAGCCAGTTAGCACCTTTTGCAACGGATGGTTCTTTCTTAGGTAACCCTGCTTTCTCTGCATCTCTGATGATACCAAGCAACAGGATTTATAATGAAGATGGTTCTTATTTTGGCCTTCCAGGAAGCGGCCAGGTATTCCCAGGTATTCTTAACCAGAACATTGTAGCTGTTAATGACTTCAATGAGTCTAGCCAGCGCAACAACTTCGTGGTAGGTAACATCTCTGCTACTTATGAGTTAGTACCTGGTTTATCTTTCAAGACTTTCTATGGTTTAGATTATCGTATAGTACAGGGTAGCTCATACCGTGACCCAAGAACAAATGATGCTTATGCAAGAAAAGGTCTAGGTCAGGTTGAAAATACCTGGAATACTAACTTCCTTACTACGCAGACCCTGAACTACAATAAAAAGATCGATGAGCATTCTTTCAATGCTTTAGCAGGTTTTGAGTACAAGCATGAGCAGCAGGAAGGTATCTTCACTTCTGCAGATGGTTTCCCGTCACCTCAGTTCAGATATTTGAACTCTGCTGCAAACCCGCTTTCAGCTAGCCAGTTCTTCACAGAGTTCAAGCGTATCTCTGGTTTCGGACGAATCAACTATAGCTTCGGTAGCAGATACTTACTTGCCTTGACTGGCCGTTATGATGGTTCTTCTCGTTTTGGTGCAAACAATAAGTTTGGTTTCTTCCCATCTGTACAGGTAGGTTGGAATATCAAAGAAGAAGCTTTCATGGAGTCTGTTGACTTCCTGTCGTTCCTTAAGCTTCGCGGTTCATTCGGTACAACGGGTAACGACCAGGTTGGTAATTTCGCTTCTAGAGGTCTGTATGGCTCTGGATCATTATATGGTGGAGCTGCAGGTATCAACCCTTCCTCTTTACCTAACCCGGATTTGAAGTGGGAAAGAAACCAGACCATCAACGTTGGTCTTGATTTCGGATTCTTTAACGACCGTATTGCTGGTACTGTTGAAGCTTATAACAGAAGAAGCTTAGACCTGCTGTTAGATCAGCCGGTATCATGGACAGCTGGCTACGGAGCTTTCACGTCTAACGTAGGTGAGTTACGTAACCGTGGTATCGAAGTTGAACTAAGAACAGCCAACATTCAAACAGCAAGTGGTTTCAAGTGGAATACGAATTTCAACATCGCCCGTAACCAAAATGAGGTTATGAAGCTTTATGGTGGTTTGGATGTACTTCCGTCTGATAACTCTATTCGCGTAGGACATCCGGTTGGTGCTATCTTTACGCAGAAGTACGCTGGTGTGAACCCTGCAACAGGTAGACCAATGTTCTATGACATCAACGATAACATTGTATACACGCCACTAAATGCTGATAGAAGAGTTATTGGTGACACACAGCCTGACTGGTTCGGTGGTTTAACTAATACATTCCAGTTCAAGGGCTTTGAACTAGACTTCTTGTTCCAGTATGAATACGGCAGAATGCAGTCTGATGGCCAGTTGAACTTCTTAACCGAGAATGGTAACCGTTCATTCAACACGTTACAATACTTCTATGACAACCGTTGGACCACTCCAGGTCAAATCACAAGTGTTCCAAGACCTTATGATGGCGGTGTTGAGCCAGGTGGTGTAAACCACGTGTTAGGATCTAGCAGAACGTTCAACAAAGTGGACTACATTCGTCTAAGATCAATAACCTTCTCTTACAACGTACCATCAAGCTTCCTTAGCTTCGCTAAGTTAAGCACAGCTAAGATTTATGCTCAAGGTTCTAACCTGTACACGTACAGCGACTACAAAGGTTATGACCCAGAGTTCTTTGGATCAGCAACTGGTATCATACCTCAGAGCAAAAATTACACTGTAGGTATTCAGCTAGGTTTTTAATCAATAAAGAATCAATAACATGAATATAAAATATAAATTTTCATCAATAGCTCTCTTAGCAGCTGCTTTGACTTTCTCTTCTTGCGAGAAAGCAGTAGAAGTAGACCCAAGACAGTCAATTGATATGAGTACTGCATTAAATTCCAGAGAGAATGTTAATGCTGCTATCACAGGTGCTTACTCTCGCTTCAAGTCTCTCAGATCTTATGGCAGAGATATGGTTGCTTTCCCTGAGGCTTTGGCTGACAACGGTCGCTTTACAAACAAGTCAGGCAGATTAGCAAATGAAGCCAGAAACCTTCATAATGCTCATTTTGGCAACTGGCAAATTTATTATTATGCCATCAATGACATTAACCTTGCGCTGGAGGCTATTCCAGAGCTGAACGTGATTCCTGCTGTAACAGAAGATGAAAAGAAGGCATGGGAAGGGCAGCTTCAATTCTTAAGAGCACTTAGCTATTTTGACCTGGTACGTACATATGCTTATGACCCAGGTACAGGAAGTGCTGTAGGAACTAATGACAAAGGTGGTGTTCCTCTGGTGCTTTCTGGTGTTAAATCTTTGGGTGATGCGGTTCTTCGTTTACCTTCAAGAGCTAAAGTAGAGGATGTTTATAAGCAGATTTATGCTGACCTGAAGGATGCTGAAGCTAAATTAGGTAACATAGGATCATCTCCGGCTACAGCCAGCAAGCAAGCTGCGCAGGCACTTCTTGCACGTGCGGCACTATATAACAAAGATTACGCAACTGCAAAAGAGTATGCAGATAAAGTAATTGCTTCTCATGGCTCTCGCCTTCTAACAGCGAGCGGTTATGTTAACGGTTGGAGAAACAGAGTAAACCCAGAGTCATTGTTCGAGGTAACATTCACAATCAACGCTGAAAACAACGGTGTGAATGAGTCTCTGCAAACTTCTTTCACAACGTTAGTTGTTGCGGGTAACAGAAGCCAGACAGGTGGTTTTGGTGACTTAGTGCCTACTAACTCATTGTTAGCTGATCTAGGTATTACTATGACGGCCCTGTCTAACGGTGCCAGTTCAAATGGTAACAGTGCTGCAGCCATTGCATCTAGAAATACTGATGTGAGAAATCAGCTTTATGAATTGGGTACAGCAGGTCGTGGTGCTCCTTTTGTAGAGACTACAAAGTTCCTGGGCAAGAACGGTTCTATTAACTTAGACAACACTCCTGTACTTAGAGTTTCTGAAATGTTCCTGATTAGAGCTGAGGCATTATCTACTGTAGGTTCATCAGTATTCAATGAGGCAGCTGCTCGTGCAGATCTTATCAAGATTAAAGAAAACAGGTATTCTGATTATGCAGGCTCTGCAAGAGCTACGGCTGATCTAGCATTAACCGGTGCCGCTTTAAGAAATGAGATCCTGCGTCAGAGAAGAATAGAATTTGCTTTTGAAGGACACCGTTTCTTTGACCTGAAGAGATTAGGAATGGATCTTGTTAAAGCTCCTCACTATTCAACTGTACCATTTACTGATTACAGAATCTTACCTCCACTTCCTATCAGAGAACTTGATGGTAATCCAAATTTAGTTAACAATTCAGGCTATTAATTTTTATAAAAAGTCATGAAAAAAATATTTTTAGCATTCGTAGCCTTCATTGCACTAGCAACAACATCTTGCATAGAAAATGAAGAGATTACTTTAAAGCAGGATTTCATAGAAATGGATGCTGCCACTTATAATTCTAACGGTGTAGAGAGAGACTATCCGGTTATTAACAGAAAGCCAACGCCTGGTCGTCAGGTTTATACTGCGACAACAAATGGTTGGCCAGCTGATCCTTTGATTAATAGAACTTCAGGTACTATTCAGCTTCGCGTTAACCTGGTAGGTCCTCACTCTGATGTGGCACAGGAGCTTACGTATGCGGTAGTTCCTAATCAAGTCTATGCAGCAGGTACTATAAACGCTGATGCTGCTGTTCAGGGAACACATTTCAGAACAAATGGTAAGGTGACTATACCTGCAAACTCTAGCTTCGGGTTTATTGATGTAGAAATCCTGAACCCAGGTTCTGCCCATGCTACTGATAAACTTATTGTTCTGGAGCTAATAGGCAATGACAAGTATAAGCCGAATCCTTTGGATAGTAAAGTTGCCATTGTTATCAACAAAGGCTAGTAAAAAAAGGCCCCGCGAAAGTGGGGCCTTTTTTTCTTTATACTACCAGAAGAAATCTAAAATGCCAGTGATAAAGTAGCTCCTTTAAAATCCGGAGTAGAAACAGGAACTATACTTAAGTTGCTGTTACCCTTATGCAGTTCAGGCACAAGAATTCCAACGGTTGTTCCTAAGGCGTACCCGATAATGTTGTCGCTTAGATAATGCTTACCGGCTCTCATTCTTAAATACCCTACAGCAAAAGGTACGGCAGCGGCTGTTGCCCAGATGTAAGGCCGGGCAGGAGAGTCAGGATTCAGATCATGAAATACTTTAGCAACAAAGAAAGTAGCTGTAGCGGTGGCAGCCGTATGGCCAGCAAAAAAGGAGTTCTCGCCATACTTGTGTAGCCGTGCCTCCAACGGAGCATCCTCTGCATACACGCTTGGGCGCTTCCGATCAATGAGCCCCGCAGTTAAAGCATAAAGCCCACCAGTGATGGACATGGCCTGCCCATACAGTAAGTATACCTGTGGGGCATTCTCCTGTACATCCTTGTCGAACAGCAAGAGTAAAGGCGTAGCAAAGGAACCGTAGAACGGGAAATCGCTGGCGCTCTCGGCAGAGGCGCTGTAGTTTCCAGCTGCAAACCGGTCAAACCTGTTTACATCAGTTGTTGATAACCCAACCAGATCCTGTTCTGTAAGCTTGTCTTTGTTAGTAATAAGTAAACTTCCTGCCACAGAAGCACCTATTCCTACAGCCGTAATAGCGCCATCTTTTACCCAGTTTATCTTATATGGGAAAGTTGTAGTTTGTGCATTTGTATTATGCAGGCAGAAGCTAAAAAGAAAGAACCAGATCTGAAGTATTTTCATCATAACCTTTAAAACCTATATGTAAGCAAGGCTCCTCTGAAAGAGGGTGCTGTAATAGGTACAAGGCTGATATTAGTTTTGTTTGATTTTTTATGAAGCTGTGGCACTAAAATGCCTGCTGCTGCTCCTAAAGTATACCCTAAGATGTTATCGCTTAAGAAGTGCTTTCCGGCTCTTAAGCGCAGGTAACCAACAGTGGCTGGTATGGCTGCCGCAGCCGCCCAAACGTATGGCCTTGCATTTGAATCAGGATAGAAATCGTGAAACACTTTAGCTGCAAAGAAAGTAGCACTGGCCGCTGCGGCTGTGTGGCCGGCATAGAAAGAGTTTCTCGCATTGGCGCGCGTCTTCTCGCTCATTTCAACATCATCACTGTAAATTAATGGTCTTGTACGTGGTGCCAACCCATTTGTCATAGTAAAGAGAGAACCTGTTACAGCCATGGTTTCGACGTACAGCACGAAAATCTGACCTGCATTTTTACCTACTTCATCTTTTAACATCAGGGCAAAAGGCAAGGCAAATGAGCCGTAGAAAGGAATATCACTCACCTTCTTGGCTGACTCCGAATCCCAACCTGCTGAAAACCGGTCAAACCCGTTGACGTCATCCTTAGAAAGATTTGCAATTTCCTCTTCCGTAAGACCATCCTTGTCCTGCATGAGTGTAAGTCCGTAATAGCTTAGTCCCATGCCGGTAACAATTATTGGTCCGTCTACTGCAAGCCGTGTTTTGTAAGGGGATTCTGTTTGTGCGAATGCACCTTGTGCAAAAATGAGAACGGCTGAAAATAAAGTGAATATGTGCTTCATGTTAGAGTATTTCAAATAGTACAATTTTATGATATTGAAACGCTATGAGGTTTAAAATGTTTTGAAATTAGACATGTGCAGGCTGTTCAGGTTAGGCTTGAGATGATTGTTCGGAGAGGAAAAGCGCCAGATTTCGGGTGCATCAGACTTAGTAAAACTGCTATTGTCTATGTAGATACCTGTTTTAACTGTGATAGAATTGTTTTAGCTTTGTAACCGCTGCCGGTTGTGGCAGCTGGTTTATACTTTGTACCTAAACCCATAGAAGAAATGCCTTATTTATTTACTTCTGAGTCTGTATCAGAAGGACATCCGGATAAAGTGGCGGACCAGATTTCTGATGCGCTACTAGATGAGTTTCTGAAGCAGGATCCTCAGTCTAAAGTAGCTTGTGAAACGTTGGTAACTACCGGTCTGGTTGTATTGAGTGGAGAGGTGAAGTCAGAAGCTTACGTTGACGTGCAGAAAGTAGCCCGTGATGTGATCAAGCGTATTGGCTACACTAAGTCTGAATATATGTTCGATGCGGATGCCTGTGGTGTTATTTCTGCCATTCATGAGCAGTCTGCTGACATTAACCAGGGTGTAGAACGTGCTAACCCGGAAGATCAGGGAGCAGGTGACCAGGGCATGATGTTCGGTTACGCGACAAACGAAACTGACAATTACATGCCTTTGGCTCTGAGTATTTCGCACCTGTTGCTGGAGGAGCTTGCTGCGATCCGCAAAGAGGGCAGGGAAATGACTTACTTGCGACCTGATGCTAAGTCGCAGGTAACCATCCGCTACAGCGATAACCATGTGCCAGAGAAGATCGACACAATTGTTATCTCTACACAGCATGATGAGTTTGTTACAGCAGAAGGCGATAGCAATGAAGCAAAAGACGCTGCTGAGCAGAAGATGGTAGCTAAGATCAAAGAAGATGTGGATAACATTCTGATCCCACGCGTACTGAAGCAGTTGCCGGAGCGTATCCAGATGCTATTCAACAAAGACATTACATATCACATCAACCCTACAGGTAAATTTGTGATAGGAGGTCCGCATGGTGATACAGGTTTAACTGGCCGTAAGATCATCGTGGATACTTATGGTGGTAAAGGTGCTCACGGAGGTGGTGCTTTCTCTGGTAAGGATTCTTCAAAAGTTGACCGTTCTGCAGCGTATGCAGCACGCCACATAGCTAAAAACTTAGTAGCTGCTGTTGTTGCTGATCAGGTACTGGTACAGGTAGCTTATGCTATTGGTGTTGCAAAGCCTGTTGGTTTATATGTAACAACCTACGGCTCTACAAAAGTAAAGGATGCTAGCGGAAGCATCATGAGCGATGGAGAGATTGCAGAGAAAGTTAATAAGTTGTTTGACATGCGTCCGTACGCTATTGTGCAACGTTTTGGCTTGCAAAACCCGATTTTCTCTGAAACAGCTGCCTATGGACATATGGGTAGAACACCTGGTTTGAAAAAAGTAGAGTTTTCAGTGAACGGCCACAAAGAGTCAAAAGAGTTTGAAACCTTCACTTGGGAGAAACTGGACTACGTAGATAAGATCAAAGCAGAGTTTGGCTTATAGTCAACTCTTGCTAAAGTAGATTTACTTAAAATAAGTATAAACAGAGAGGCCTGCTAAAGTTTAGCAGGCCTCTCTGTTTTAAAATGTCTCACTTTAATAGACATTCATAATTCTTAATTTCTAATTCATAATTGGAAAGCTCCGCTTTCCTAGTGAGCCATCTGCTTTTCTTTATACTTCCTTAGCTGTCGGCGCATTGCTTCAACGGCAGCATCTGCTGCTGCTTCAAAAGATGGGGCTTCTTCTTTTGAAAACAAGGTAGAACCTGGTACAAACAGTTTTATTTCAACAGTTTTGTTAGCTATACCATCGCTGTTATTATGTTTAAGAAACACTTCACCTTCCACTATCCGGTCGAAGAATGTTTCAAGTTTATCAACTCTCTGCTGGATGAAATCGGTAAGCTGTTTATCAGCCTCGAAGTGGATTGAATGCATCTGTAGCTTCATAGTCGTAATATTAAATGGTTAAAATTATGCTTTTGGGTGTGCTTTCTCGAATATCGATTTAAGCTTTTCTATTGAATTGTGTGTGTAAACCTGGGTTGCCGCAAGGCTTGAGTGACCTAGTAAGTCTTTGATAGCATTAAGATCTGCCCCCTTGTTTAACAAATGCGTAGCAAAAGAGTGGCGCAGCACGTGGGGGCTATTATTTTGAGAGGTAGTTATCAAACTTATGTACTTCTTTACAACACGATAAATGAACTTAGGATAAAGAGGACGAGCTTTATTTGTAACGAGCAGTTTTTCAGAATTGTTATCCGGAAATTCACTTTTCTTATGCTTCTGATACACCTCTATACAAGATAGCAAGGAATCGTTAATAGGTATGATGCGCTCCTTGTTTCCTTTCCCCAGAACACGCACCGTTTTAGCACGCAAGCTAATATCCCCATCAGCAATGCCAATGAGTTCTGCCAGCCGTATGCCTGTCCCATAAAGGAGCTCCAGGATCAACCTATCTCGTTGTCCTTCAAAGTTTTCCTCAAACGTAAAAGTATCCAGCAGCGTGTTAAAAGGCTCTTCCGGTACGAAAGCCGGAAGCTTCTTGGAAACCTTAGGAGCCTTGATGCGCAGCATTGGGTTTGCCTCGATGCGCTGCTCTGCGAGTAAAAATCTGTAGTATGAGCGAAGGCAGGCGATCTTTCTATTGATAGATCTCGGCTTAATATTGTTCTGCACCAGTGTAAGAATCCAGGAACGGATGATGGTGTGGCCTGCTTCAGCAGGATCTGTGATCTGGTATACCTGTTCCAGGTACTGGGCAAATTGCCCCAGATCGGTGTGATAGGAGGTAAGGGTGTGCGGGCTATACCGCTTTTCGTACTGTAGGTACTTAAAAAATAATTCCATAAACCAGTGTTCCGGGCATGTAAGCCTGATACACTAATTTATGGAATTATTAAATATGTTGGTAGGAAATACTAGTAGTTTTGGTCAGCGAAAAGCTTTTGCTTGTAAGCAGCTCTCTCTTTCTGCTTTCTTTTAGCAACTGACGGCTTTTCGAAATAAGTTCTGGAACGAAGCTCTTTCAAAACACCAGTTCTCTCGAATTTCTTCTTGAATCTTTTTAATGCACGGTCTACTGACTCGTTATCTTTTACGTTTACAATAATCATGTTATCTCTCTTCTCTTAGAATTAGGGTTGCAAATTTAACGAAGCTTATACTTAAAAATCAATAGTTTGAGTAAATATTTCTCCTAAACTACTGAAAAACTTCTCAAACCTGTAGCAAAAGCGTGTAACAGGGGCAAGAAAGTTTGAATTATTTAAGTACTGCTCTTGATATAACGAGTTTTTGTATCTCACTTGTTCCCTCACCAATGGTGCAAAGCTTGGCATCGCGGTAGTACTTTTCAGCAGGGTAGTCTTTTGTAAAGCCGTACCCGCCAAAAATCTGTACGCCTTCGTTCGCTACTCTCACGGAAACCTCAGAAGCATACAGCTTAGCCATCGCAGACTCTTTGTTCACATTTAGGCCTCGGTTCTTCATATCAGCTGCCTGGTAAGTAAGAAGTGCAGCAGCTTCTATTTCAGTGGCCATATCCGCTAATTTAAAAGCGATGCCCTGGAAACTGGAAATAGGCTTGTTAAACTGGTTGCGTTCTTTAGAATAGGCAAGAGCTGCCTCAAAAGCACCTTGTGCAATACCTAAAGAAAGCGCAGCAATAGAAATACGGCCACCATCCAGAACTTTCATCGCCTGGATAAAGCCTTCGCCAACCTTTCCTAAGATCTGGTCTTTGTGCACACGGCAATCCTGGAAAATAAGCTCAGTAGTTTCGGATGCTCTCATGCCCAGTTTATCTTCTTTGCGACCCGCACTGAAACCAGGAGTTCCTTTTTCAATTACAAAGGCAGTCATACCATGAGAATCACCAACCTCACCGGTACGTACAATCACAACTGCAACATTACCTGATTTACCGTGAGTGATAAAGTTTTTCGCACCATTGATTACCCAATGATCGCCATCCTGAACAGCTACAGTGCGCATATTGCCTGCATCAGAACCTGTGTTAGGCTCAGTTAAGCCCCAGGCACCAATCCACTCTGCTGTAGCTAGTTTTGGTAAGTATTTCTTTTTTTGTTCTTCGTTTCCGAACTGCAGGATATGGCCGGTACAAAGGGAGTTATGGGCTGCCATAGATAAGCCAATGGAACCGTCAATCTTCGAAAGCTCTGCAATTGCCGTTACATACTCCAAATAACCAAAGCCTGATCCACCGTATTCTGTGGGAACAAGTACGCCCATCAGGCCCAGTTCGCCTAATTTTTTAAATACTTCGATAGGGAATTCCTGGCTTTCGTCCCACTCCATCATCTGCGGCTTTATGTGCTTTGCGCCAAAGTCGCGTACCATGTCAGCGATCATGCGCTGGTTCTCAGTATATCTTAATTCCATTTATAGTTTAGTATGGCAGTTTAAAAGTCGCGTATATAACGGTTATTGACTATCCGTTGTTTACAAAGCTAAATAAATACGGCAAAAGGACCAATTGTGGAATATAAAATAAAACATACTCTGGCTTACTCAAGGTCAAAATCGTAGATGCGCAAAGTATATTTTTGATAGAGCGTTTTATTTGCGTTATTTTGAAAGAATTTTGCTTTAAGGTGCCGGAAAAGAGCAACTAACGTTTCGGAAAACAGGAGATGAAGAGGTTTTTTAAAAACTTGTTTGGAAGTGAAGAAGTGGCTGAGGAGTCTTTCAGTACATTAGGGGTAGACATGCACTCACACATCCTTCCTGGCCTGGATGATGGTTCTGATAGCCTGGAAAGATCGCTTGAACTGGTGCAGGTGATGAAGAGTCTCGGATACCATAAGCTGATCATGACGCCCCATATCATGAGCGACTTCTACAGAAATACTCCGGAAGGAATCCGTGAGAAGCTTGCTTTACTGCAAAATGCCGTGAAAGAGGCGGGAATAGAGATGGAGCTTGCCTGTGCGGCGGAGTATTATCTGGATGAGGGCTTTCTGGAGAAATTAGATACGGGACAGGAACTTCTTACCTTCGGAGACAACTACATACTGTTTGAAACTTCCTTCCTGAATGAGCCTTTGAACTTGCGTGAGGCAATCTTTAAGATGCGGTCAAAGGGATACAAGCCCGTACTGGCGCATCCGGAGAGGTACACATACTTCTATGGTAAATTCGACAACCTGGTGGAGCTAAGAGAGCAGGGGGTGTTGTTTCAACCTAATCTTAATTCTCTAACAGGCTATTATTCGGCGGGGGCTAAAAATATAGTTGAAAAGCTGATAGATAATGGGATGGTGGATTTCCTGGGGTCTGATACGCATGGCTTAAAACACACTGACTCCCTTCAGAGAGTGCTCTCATCAAAATATCTTTCCAAAGCTTTTGCCTTGCCATTGCGAAACAGCCAATTGTAAGATAATTCTACTCAACCTATCTTAATATGATATTCGTTACTGGCGGCAGTGGCCTTATTGGCAGTTTTCTTATCCCGGCACTTCTGGGACAAGGGTATACTGTGAAGGCGCTGTACCGGGGGCAGGTACCCAGCATAAAAGGAGCTGATCAGGTACAATGGGTGGAAGGTGATATCCTGGATCCTGTGTTTCTGCGAAATGCGCTGCAGGAGGTGCAATATGTTTTTCATTGTGCCGGTTTAGTGTCTTATGCGCCGCAGGATAAAGAACTCCTGAAGCAGGTAAATATTGAAGGGACGGCCAATATGGTAGATGCCTGCCTTGAACACGGCGGAGTAAAGCTTTGCCATGTTAGTTCAATAGCTGCGGTGGGCAGGCCAAAAGGTGTACAAACGCTTACAGAGAATAGTAAATGGGATGCTTCTGTGGAGCATTCCGCCTATGCAAGTTCTAAATATCTGGGTGAGCTGGAAGTATGGCGGGGTATAGCAGAAGGTTTGGAAGCTGTTATTGTTAACCCGTCAGTTGTGCTTGGCCCTTCAGACTGGAACCGCAGTAGTACGCAGCTTTTCAAATATGTTTATAACGAAAGGACTTTCTACACGCAAGGTAGTGCTAACTTTGTGGATGTTCGGGATGTAACAGAGGCAATGATGAAATTGACTTTCTCGGAAATTACTGGGGAAAGGTTTATATTAAATGCTGAACAAGTAAGCTACAAAGATTTCTTTAAAGGGGTGGCTGTAGGTTTTGACAAGAAGGCTCCCTCTGTTAAGGTGCCTCCTGCACTGGCCGAAGTAGTGTGGAGGCTCGAACATGCCCGAACCTGGTTCACGGGAGGCCGACCTCTTATAACAAAAGATACTGCACGGGTATCAGGTAAAAACCACCTTTTCAGTAATGAAAAGGTCAGGGAAGCAATTGGTATTAATTTTAGACCAGTTGCTGAAAGCATTGCCTGGGTTTGTGATGGGCTAAAAGAACAAAAGGCTTCAGCACCTGAATTCCGGTAAACTATTTGCAGTATAAAAATGTAATATGACAAAGGCTGTTACCCTGCAGCTTGTTGGATTTTGGAGATGAAAGATAACTTTGAAGAACACAGCGAAGAGCTGGAACTGATAAACCGTTTCGAGCAGATGCTCGGGAGTGATGAGATCGTGTTTTTCGATCTGACTGATTTTGAACTAATTATAGATCATTATACTGCAAACTTTGATTATGCCAAGGCGTTAAAAGCCTGCGATGCAGCCTTAGTGCAATACCCTTTCTCTTCAGGATTGATGATTGATAAGGCACAGCTTTTAGCTATGTCCGGGAATTTTGAGGAAGCGCTTGTTTTAATAAACCAGGTGGCTGAGATAGAGCCGGAAAGTGCTGATGTACAACTTACGCGCGGGATTATCTATACCCAACGTGGAGAGTTCAGGGATGCTATTGATTACTTTAAGAAAGCCCTGGCATATTCTGAGGACAGGGACGATATTTACTTCAATATTGGTTTAGCTTATCAGACCTGGGGTAAATTTAACTCTGCTATAAAATACTATAAGAAGTGCGTTGAGCTGAACCTCGAGAACGAAGCGGCTATGCAGGAGATTATTTACTGCATGGAGTTAACCGGTACCATACGTGAGCACTTGCCATTCTTCCAGGAGTTTGTAGACAAAGACCCCTATTCTTATGTAGCCTGGTTCAATCTTGGCAATGTATACAACAAGCAAGGCCTTTATGATAAAGCCATTGCTGCTTACGACTACTCTACCATCATCAAGCCTGACTTTATCACGGCTTATAATAACATGGCCAATGCGTATGTTTTTCTAGGAGAATATACAAAAGCCATAGATGCTTTCAATGCTATGCTGGAGCATGGTACGCCGTCAGCCGAAGCATATTGCAACATCGGGGAGTGCTATGAAAAACTGTTGCAATGGGACTTGTCCCGGAGGTATTACCAGAAAGCCGTGGATCTTGATCCGGAAATGGATGAAGCCTGGTTTGGCATTGGGGTAATTCTGGATGCGCAGGGTAAATGGTACGAGGCCGTACATTTTTACAAAAAGGCTGTTGAGCTTTATGATGATAGTGCCGATTACTGGGTGGCACTTGCCGGGGCAGAGTATAACGTGGGGCACATCGTTTCAGCTTTGGAAAGCTATGCACGTGCGGCAGAGGTACAGCCAAGTGATAAGAACATTTACCTGAACTGGTCCATTATCCTGTATGAGCAGGGTAACTTTGAGGAGGCCATTGATATTATTTTGAATGCGATAGAATTGCAGCCTGACGAAGCTGAGCTGTATTACAGAGCTTGTGCTTACATGCTTTCGGCAGGAAAATACCGCGAAGCTTACAATTATCTGGAAAATGCTTTAATTTTGGACTTCGATAAGCATAAGCTGTTGTTCGAGTTCTTCCCTGAACTGGAGTCGCAGCGGGCTTTATCCAGATTAATTGATCAATATCGCAAATAAAATTAGATGAACTATTCGCTAAAAAGCATCCCTGAGCGCGAAGCTAAACCTCGTGAGCGAGGCTTTACCATGGCTATGGACAAAGGTCTTAGCGTGCGGGAGGTAGAAGATTTCTTGGAAGTAGCAGGAGATTATGTAGACATTGTAAAACTGGGTTGGGGTACCTCTTACGTTTCTCCTAACTTACAGAAGAAGCTGGATGTTTATAAAGCTGCAGGAATTCCTACTTATTTTGGCGGAACTCTATTTGAGGCGTTTATCATCAGAGACCAGTTTGATGATTACCGCCGCATACTTGATAAGTATAACATGACCTTTGCCGAGGTTTCTGACGGTTCTATTGAGCTGCCGCACGAAGTAAAGTGTGATTATATTTCTAAGCTGTCAGAGCAGGTAACAGTACTTTCAGAGGTAGGGTCTAAAGACGCCGAGAAGATCATTCCACCTTATATGTGGATTAAGCTGATGCGCGCTGAACTGGAAGCAGGAGCCTGGAAGGTGATTGGCGAGGCACGTGAAGGCGGTAACGTAGGTTTGTTCCGTTCTACGGGTGAAGTACGTAGTGGTCTTGTGGAAGAGATCCTAACAGAGATTCCATTTGAGAAGATCTTGTGGGAGGCTCCACAAAAAGCACAGCAGGTATGGTTTATTAAGTTACTTGGTGCGAACGTAAACCTTGGAAACATTGCTCCAAATGAGGTAATTCCGTTGGAGACGATTCGTTTGGGATTGAGAGGTGATACATTTATGCACTTCCTTGACGTAGAAAAACCTTGCTAATAGGTTAAAGTATAAAATCAAAAGTATATAAATTGCCCGTCGGTACGCCCGCACGGGCAATTTTATTTAAGCATGTTATGAGCCAGGTAAAAGAGTCAAAAGGTTTGATGAAAAGGAGAACACTGAAAGAATATATCCTACTTTTTTCGAAAGGAGTAGGGATGGGGGCTGCCGATGTAGTTCCAGGTGTTTCAGGAGGTACTATTGCCTTTATCACCGGTATTTATGAAGAGCTGTTAGGTTCAATCCGTTCTGTAGATGGTGAGGCGATCAGGCTGTTATCTAAATTTAAGCTGTTAGACTTCTGGAAGCACATCAATGGTACTTTTCTGGTAGTGTTACTGGCCGGGATTGGCTTGTCTTTTGCCTCACTCTCCAGGCTGATCTTATATTTGTTAGAATACTACCCTGAAATGTTGTGGTCCTTCTTTTTCGGGTTGATCATGGCTTCGGCGGTGGTTGTGGCAAAAAAGATAACCCGTTGGACGCCGGGCGTGATCATAGCGGGGATACTAGGTGCTGCTATTGCTTTTTATATTACTGTAGCTACCCCGGGGCAGACGCCGGAGGCATACTGGTTTATATTCTTATCTGGCGCTATCGCTATCTGTGCCATGATCCTTCCGGGAATTTCAGGAAGCTTTATACTCGTGTTGCTGGCTAAGTATGAATACATCATGCTTGCTCTCAAAGAACTTAAACTAGGCATCATAATTACGTTCGGGTTGGGCTGTATCACTGGTATACTTTCTTTCTCGCATGTCATTAACTGGATGCTGAAGAATTACCACAATGTTACCGTTGCCTTACTGACGGGTTTTATGGTTGGCTCATTAAATAAAGTCTGGCCCTGGAAGGTAACGGTGCAAACCTATACAGATCGCCATGGTGAGGTGAAGCCACTGGTGCAGGATAATGTACTGCCGGGCGCCTATGAGGTGCTTACAGGGCAGGAGGCTTATCTGGTATATGGTGTGGTGCTGGCTATATTTGGTTTTCTGCTGGTGTATCTCATTGATTATTTCACTGATGATAACACTACAAAAGTATAACCATGCGGAAATTTGGCCTTATCGGGAAAAAGTTGGGACACTCCTTCTCCAAGAAGTACTTCAGCACCAAGTTTGAGCGTGAGGGAATAAAAGAAGCAAGCTATGACCTGTATGAGTTAGAAGAGATAGGCAGGCTAAAAGACCTTTTTCAGCGTGAACCGGAGCTTGCAGGCTTAAATGTTACGATCCCTTATAAGCAGGATGTAATTCCCCTTCTGGACGAGTTGGATGAAGCTGCAACGAAGATTGGTGCTGTAAATACAATTAAAATAGAAAGTGGGCTTACCAAAGGCTTTAATACGGATTACATAGGCTTTAAAGCTACGCTAGAAGAATTTTATCCCGCTGCTGATCGGGGTAAAGCACTAGTGCTTGGTACTGGTGGAGCAGCAAAAGCTGTTTTTGCTGCGTTGGCAGACATGCAGGTTTCCTATTCTGTTGTATCGCGGAGTCCGGTGGGAGATGAGTTACGTTATGAGCAGATAACACCGAAGCTTCTGCAGGTTTTCAACCTGATAATAAACACTACTCCGCTTGGTATGGCCCCGAATGTGGATACCTTTCCGGTCTTGCCCTACACCGCATTAACAAACAAGCATTATGCATATGATCTGGTTTATAATCCGGAGCAAACACTCTTTCTTGAGAAATGTGCATCAGCAGGTGCCAAAACAATGAACGGCTTACCTATGCTCTTTGCTCAGGCTGAGGCTGCCTGGAAAATCTGGAATTCCTAACACCAGATATACATAAAAAAATATTATATATAAAAGTTGCTACATATTGCAACACTTAGCAGGTGCAGGTACGTAGAAGTGCTAAAGCTACAACCTACTAAGAATATGATGCAACTTAACACCCTCAAGCAGAAAACTAACGCGATCAATACTGAAATCTATTCCCTGTACCTGTCGTACCGCGATGAGCGTGTGAGGTGGTATGTGCGCATTTTGGTAGCTTTCTTCATTGGTTACGCTGTTAGCCCCATTGATTTCATCCCTGACTTAGTGCCGGTTTTTGGCTTTCTGGATGATGTGCTGGTAGTGGCTCTTGGCTTTCATTTCTCTTATCAGTTAATGGCAAAGAACATAGTTGAACAGGCCCGGCTTCAGGCACTTGAAGGTGTGAATAAATCTTCACAAAGCGGCGCACTGGGTGCCAACAGAATTGTGAATTATGTGTGGTTGTTAGTTTTTACACTTGTAGCACTTTTGGTTTATAAGTTTTTAAACCCCTCTTTTGTGTAACATTCTGTACAACGTTAAACCACCTCTTTACAAGTTATTGAGCTAAATAAATAATAAGTGAACTACTTGTTTGTCAAAGCCTCCTGCCAGGGAGGCTTTTTGCTTTACCTTCACTAAATATTCAGAAATAATTTTATAGTAAGTAGGTATATAAGCATCAGATTATTATAATTTTGTCTTTGTATTGTGACAGGTGGCAATAATCCTCTTAATGTTCACCTGGTCCTGCAAAAAAATCTTATCCGCCTTGCAACCATTATGGTCCGGATGGAATCATCATGATGAAAAAGGCATAAACTAGTACTGCTTGGGACTTTTTACAAAACCAAAATCTGAGGAAGATAAGCTCATAGAGGGTTGCACTGCCGGTAAGCGGGAGATGCAACGGCTTCTATATGACCTTTATTCCAAAAAGATGATGGCTGTATGCCTGCGTTATGCCCCTACTACTTTTGAGGCAGAGGATATTATGCAGGATGCATTTGTGAAAATTTTTTCGAACCTTCAGAATTTTAAGAAGGATTGTCCTCTTGAGTTCTGGATTCGAAAGATCATGGTAAATACGGCTCTAAAGCATTTAAGGAGTAAACAGCTTCTTACGGTTTCACATGAAACTGATGAAGTTGCTAATATCACTTCTGATGCGTGTAGCCTTAGCAGCTACAATTTGGATGAGCTTATGAGCATGATTCAAAGCCTTGCTCCACGTTACAGGATGGTTTTCAACCTTTATGCAATTGAGGGTTACAACCACAAGGAGATTGGTGAAATGCTGGGCATTTCCGAAGGTACTTCAAAGTCACAATATTCACGCGCAAGGGCTATTCTTCAGAATATGCTCACGCGCCAGGAACAAAACTATAATGAGCATGTCATCAGCAGCTAATCATAAGCGGGGACCACTGGAAGAAGAATTCCAGCGCCGGATGCACGACGCTGAGGCCTCGCCATCACCTGACCTATGGGCCCGCATAGATCATGACCTGACGTTACAGGAAAGCAAACATTATAAAGGAAGAATGGTGTTGTACCGCCAGCTGGCAGCAGCATGCTTTATTCTCTTTGTGATGGCAGGAGCCTTGTTAACCTATCATTTTAAAGCAGATGAGGCTGCAGTTGTTGCTTCTGCCCAACCTGCTAATGCTCCGGCTGATGTTAGCCAGTTGGCAAAAGCAGAGGAGGGGCCTGTGCAGCAAAGCCGTGCAGAAAAGGAGTTGGGAAGTTTAACTGCTCCGGTTCCTGCTAAAGAGGATATTGCCTACAGTACGCAGGTCATTGCAACAGAAGAGTTAGTGTATGCGATTGATGAAGAGAGTTTGTTAGCAGATGTAGGCAGGCAAAATAAAGGTGAAGAGGTTGCTCCTGGTATAGCAGCCTTAGAGAGTTCATCAAAGGATGATCTCAGTTTTAGCACTTTTGACAACACCGATGGAAATCTTCCAGAGGAAAAATCTGCTTTCGATTCCCTTAAACCTTTTTACCAGACAGCAAGACAGGCAATAGCAGCTGTACCTCCTTCCTATAGCAATTCGTTTGGACGAACCACAGGTGTGCAACAGAATGATGAACAGCATAAATCCCTGGTAGAGTTAAGCAAGTCTGCAAAAGAAGGGGTTGCTACAATTTTGAAGAAAAGCGAAGATTTAGCGCTGGCACTTAATGATAATAAAGGCAGCAAAGAAGAAAAAGAAAGCGATACTGATAGCCGCTGGACGGTTGGCATGGGGTATGCACCTTCATATTTCAACCAGAACATTGGCATGCCACAACAAATGATGCAAACAGTTCAAAGAGCTAGTTTTGTGGCAAACGGCCCTGACAAGTCCTTAAGGTCATCCTCCAACATGGAGGAGGCGCGTAATGAGTTCGAGGAGAATACAGACCCTGCATTCTCTTATGCCGTTGAGGCAAAGGCAGGCTTTAAGCTTACCAAGAAACTAAGGTTGCTTGCGGGTTTAGGATTCACGCAGAATACCTCGCGTACAAAATCAAGCTATATTTTAACGCAGTACTGGTTTAAGCCTTATACCGATGAACGTGTGGCTTTACCGCCAACAACTATATTCCTGCCGTCGCTTAATAACAACTTCTCCACAGATTCTTTAAGCGTTGATAAAACAGATGATTTTTATGTGAATTACCGGTACCGCCATTTAGTGTTGCCAGTTGGTTTGCAGTATGAAGGTGGTATTAACAAAGACTGGTTCTGGTATACTTCCGGTGGGGTAGCCGCAAACTTTCTGGTAGAAACAACCTTTATGGCTACTAATGATGAAGTGAAAGATGTTAGCTACAACCATGGGGATGAATCTCCTTTTAGAAAGGTACAGTTCTCTGGTAATGTGTCGCTTGGAGTTGGCAAGCGCATCTCCAATGCTGTCTCAGTAACAGCCGGACCTGAATTCAGGGGCTACTTTAATTCACTTTTAGCAGAGCCTGACAAAGCACTTGCACCGCAGGGAAGCCCTTATACAATCGGGCTAAACATGTCGGTGAACTATGACCTGGGTAGGCGGTAAAAATAGTTACTCCTTTTTTACCAGGTGTGCAACCATAAGAGATTTTACGGGGTCATGTAAATGTAAACCGAGTGATAAAAGCCCCTAACTATGAAAATTACGCATAACACTTTTGCAGCTTATGTGGCTGTCCTTAAAGCCAACCTATCCGGCTGGTATGTACTGTTAGCTCTGCTGCTGCTGTCTGTGCTGATATCCGGTTGTGAAGACGTAGCCGTATGCCCGGGGCCTGAGGAAGCGTGTGCAACAGAGGTAACTGCTGTAGGTGTACAATGTAGTTATGGTGCCTTTAATACTATCTGGTTTAAAACAGAAGACGGCAGGTATCTGCAACCCTGGGTAAATGAATCTGCCGTTGAGGCTGTTGTTACAGGGCAGAAGTACAGGATTGGTTTCAGATTAACTGAAAGGGATGAGAGGTATAAAAATATTGCTACCTGTAAGGCATTTGTACCTGACGCAGACGCAATAGCTGTAACCTGCCTTAGCCCTGTCTCCAACAACTAAACTATAACTCGCACCTCTCTAAGCTATGAAAAAGGCTACTTATATAGTTGCCGGGGTCTTTTTTGCCCTTGCCACCCTTGCTGGTTGTGCTGAAGCGGAAGATCCTTCTCCTTTACTGGAGTCTGGTAATCTTAAAGCAGCTGTTCAGGGAAAATGGGCAATCAAAAAGATAGACAACCAGCTCTGTCGGGAGTACAGCTGTAATACTAATTATTATGTTGGTACTGCACAAGATTACTTTGAATTTCGTGCAGATAGTGCTTTCCTGGTTTACAAGGAAAATAGTGTGCAGCAAAAGATATGTTTTAAAGCTGATTACTCTAGAAAAGGGGTGATCAAATTAAACACAGCAAGTTGGGTGGGAGATTTCGTTGTTGAAGATAAAGGTCCCAGCAACATGGTGCTGAAGAATGAATTTAAAGGACGTGATCCTGCGGCTGTTTTTACAGACACCTATTACCTGGCAAAGTAATCCAGCTAAGAAAAAAGACTGATGATTTGCCTTTAGAGTCTGCTTACATAATTAATTGAGATGGAAGAGCCCTTAGTACAAAATAAACCGATGAAAAGCTTTGTGTACGCAGCGTTGTTATATTTAGTGCTGTCGCTTTTGGTAATGAGTTGTGCTGAAACCCCTCCTGAGCCAGAATGCGTTAGTGCGGAAGTTATTGGCACAGACTGTAACAGCGACTGGTACATTTTGAAAATTTCTGAAGACGATAGCTCAGGGAAGCTGACAAATGGTTATGTTGGTCAGTTGCAGGGAGGGTATGTTACGACAGATAACCTTCCGGAGGAGTTGCGAAAAGCAGGAACTCAGGTGGAGGTAGCATTGGAAATTTACAACGACCATGGTCCCAGGTGTTTGACCGTTACAGTTATGTATCCCGCAGTAAAGGTAAAGCGGGTCTGCTCCAGTAAAAATAAAATTTAGGTTTTATAAATTTTTCATACTTATAAATGTTGTTTTTCTGATTAAGAAGAGACTAAGGCCTGCTGTCTTCAGCAGGCTTTTTTTGTTTTAAAATGAAATGACTGCAACCATATGCTTAAGGATTGGGTCCTCTTTTAAAAACAACATGTTGCTGCAACTGTTAACTGAGAAACCCGGACAGCACCTGTGTTTGTACTGGATATTCTGTTGCTTTCAATATAGATATAAGTAGCGAAGAAACTGCCCCGGTAGTGGCAGCAGGAAAATTAAGTTAGACATTAATTTTCTGCACATTTACTGCCAGGAAGCCTGCTGAACCCAGCAGGCTTCATTTTGTTTGCAGCCGTTTACAATATGATTCCCGTATCCATTAGTAACTATGACAGCAGGCAAACTTACTGCACATTTTATATGTTATAGTATATCTTTACTGATCCGTAAAAAAGACGAATGGATTTTAAATTAACATCAGAATTTCAACCCACTGGCGACCAGCCAAAAGCTATAGCCCAACTTACTGAAGGGATAAGAAAAGGAGAGCCTGCACAGGTGCTACTTGGTGCCACTGGCACTGGTAAAACCTTCACGATGGCGAACGTGATCAAGAACGTGGGGAAGCCTACTCTGGTGCTTTGCCATAACAAAACACTTGCAGCACAGCTTTACGGAGAGTTTAAGCAGTTTTTTCCGGAAAATGCTGTGGAGTATTTTATCTCTTACTATGACTACTATCAGCCAGAGGCCTACATTGCTTCTTCAGATGTATTCATTGAAAAAGACTTAGCCATTAATGAAGAGATAGAGAAACTGCGCCTGCATACAACTTCAGCCTTGCTTTCCGGGCGGCGTGATATTGTGGTGGTGGCATCAGTATCCTGTATCTATGGTATAGGTAATCCGGAAGAGTTCGGCAAGAATGTACTACACCTTGCTCCTGGCCAGCGGTACAGTCGCAATAACCTGCTGTATACCTTTGTGCAAATTCTTTACAGCCGCACCGAAGCTGAGTTCACACGTGGAACATTCCGGGTGAAAGGCGATACAGTGGATATTTTCCCGGCTTATGCGGACTTTGCCTATCGGCTATATTTTTTCGGGGATGAACTGGAGCAGATCCATAGAATTGATCCGCAGTCAGGCAAAAAGCTTTCGGACGAGAAAGCAGTAACGCTTTACCCTGCAAATCTTTTCGTAACCGGAAAAGACACGTTACACCAGGCTATTAATGAAATTCAGTTTGATATGGTGGCGCAGCACGAGTACTTCCTGAAAGAAGACAGGCCGACAGAGGCCAAACGGATTAAGGAACGTACAGAATTCGATCTGGAGATGATTCGGGAACTGGGATACTGCTCCGGTATAGAGAACTATTCCCGTTACTTTGACCGACGTTCCCCTGGAGCCCGACCTTTCTGCTTACTGGATTACTTCCCGGATGACTTCATGATGGTAATTGATGAAAGTCATGTAACAGTGCCACAGGTACGGGCAATGTGGGGTGGCGACCGTTCCCGTAAAGTTGCTCTGGTAGAGTATGGCTTTCGCTTGCCAGCCGCTATGGACAACCGCCCACTTACATTCAATGAATTTGAGAGCCTGATGCATCAGGTGGTGTTTGTAAGTGCCACGCCAGGCGACTATGAAATTCAAAAATCTGAAGGCGTAATAGTAGAACAGATCATACGGCCTACTGGTTTGCTGGACCCCGTGATTGAGGTAAGGCCAAGCACAAACCAGGTAGATGATCTACTGGATGAAATTGATGAGCGTGTGAAGGAAGGGGCGCGTGTGTTAGTGACTACACTTACAAAGCGTATGTCTGAAGAACTGACGAAGTACCTTGAGCGCCTGAACATCAAGACGAAGTACCTGCACTCCGAAGTTAAAACCCTGGATCGCGTGGAGATTCTTCGTGAACTGCGTTTAGGTATCATTGATGTACTGGTAGGGGTTAACCTGCTTCGTGAGGGGCTTGACCTGCCGGAGGTAAGCTTAGTAGCGATACTTGATGCTGATAAAGAAGGTTTCCTGCGTGACCAACGCTCCTTGATCCAGACAATGGGGCGTGCTGCGCGTAACGAAAAAGGAAAGGTAATTATGTACGCGGATCGTATGACGGGTTCTATGCAGCGGGCAATAGATGAAACTAACCGAAGGCGTGCTACACAAATGGCTTATAATGAAGAACACGGCATTACGCCCCGCACTATCTTTAAGTCACACGACGAGATCCGGGAACAGACTTTCGTAGCGGATGCCCGCAAGAAAGAAGTGAAGATGTATGCTGGTCCGGAAGAGGTGTCTATCGCGGCCGAGCCGATCATACAAACCATGAAGCGTGATGAGCTGGAGAAGCTGATCAAAAAGACTGAAAAGCAAATGGAAGCAGCAGCTAAAGACCTCGACTTTTTGCAGGCCGCTAAATACAGAGATGAGCTCTCGGAGCTTAGGAAGCTTCTGAAAACGAAGCGAGATTAAAAATAAAGTATAATTCATATCAAGAACAGCCGCCACCACAGCAGGCATAATGGGGCTGGGTGGCTTAGGTGTTATAGCAACAGCATACGTTACAGGTGTTTCGGAAAAGAACGATAACCGGCTTCTTGCAGTAGATCCGGAGTGGCCAGATGATGCACCTTTGAACACTTATTGGAAATGATTTCATGTGTGCGAACATGAAACCAACCACCGCGGTCAGATTGCCTGGTTAAGAGGCCGCTTACCGGGTGCTAAACCTGGTAAAGAGTAGTTAAAAAGATAACAGAAGAGGGCACTTAATAAAATGGGTGTCCTCTTCTGTTTGATTTATACTTTGCCCAATCTTGCTGTTTATATAATTAGGCTGCCACTCTTTTTATTGTGGCAACAGTACCTGGTCTACCACGTGTATTACTCCGTTGGAAGTCGGGATAGAAGCCACAATGTTGGCACCGTTCACCGTTACCTTGCCGTCTTTTACACCCATCGTAACACGGCCACCGTTTACCTGGCCAAGGCTCTGGCCGTCTTCGAAGCTATCCGCATTAAGCACGCCTACATACACGTGGTACTGCAGTATGTTACGGAGGTCGCCTCTTTTCTCAGGTTTAAGTAAACCCTCTACAGTGCCGGCAGGTAGCTTCTCAAAAGCAGCGTTGGTTGGCGCAAATACGGTAAACGGACCTGAGTTGGTTAGCACATCCACCAGGCCAGCTGTTTTTACAGCAGTTACCAAAGTAGTATGATCAGGAGAGGTAGCAGCAACTTGTACCACGTTTTTCTGGGATTCATTGTCTACCACAGATGACTGTCCGCCTGATGTTTCGGAGGAAGCTATTTCTTCCTGTTGCAGATCGGTGCTTATACCTGTCTGCTGTTCTGTTGGGTTACAGGATGCGAACACGATGCCTGCCACCACTGCTACTGCCAAGTATGCCTTTTTCATGATTTGTGGTTTTGAGTTGAAAACACTACAATATTGGCACATCAGCACATTAAAAAATATGATCTACATTAATAAGAGAAAATGATCTTTTACTCTTTTTGATGAAGAGGAGGGTTTGAGTGCTTCTGGAAAGCTTTGATGCTTGCTCAAGCGGAAAACTTCTAAGGAAGTATAAGAGAAACTGTGAAGTGACAGAGTAGTGACTGGTTTTACCCTGTTCCTGCTCCGGGGAGAAGCAGAAACAGGACCAGGAATTTCATAGTTTTATTAGATAGGTTTGGTAGTAGCAAAGCAGTTTTGTGCTGCTTTCTATACTTAAGATGCAGGTTTTTGCAAAAGGGTTGCACAGGGGTTGAAAAATATTTTAAATATTTTATTCCTCCAGAAAATAACAGGAGATAGCCTATTGTATAACTAATAATTTAGTTTTAGTTTAGAATTAAGATATGTAACTATCAATTAAACATAAAAATCCTATTTATACTTAGACCATGGTTATGAAAAGAACTTTATTAATGCTGATACTTTCCTGTATCAGCTTAACAGCTGCAGCGCAAACTGCAACCGATGCTTTTGCCAAATATGAGGCTAAAGAATATAGAGCCTCTGGCGAGATGTACGACAAAGTCCTGAAAGCAGGAAACGGAACAGCATCTGACTACTACAATGCCGCCTGCTCGTGGGCATTGGCCGGAAACAAAAATAAAGCTTTTGCCCATCTGGAGCAGGCTGTTGCAAAAGGTTATACAAGTGTAAAGCATATGCAGCAGGACTCGGATCTAAGTAGTCTGCACGCAGATAAGCGCTGGCCAAAGCTGGTAGAGGACCTGAAAAAAAGTGTGGCTGCGATTGAGACAAGTTATAATCAGCCTTTAAAAAACGAATTGGAAAGTATTTACGAAACAGACCAGCAGATACGCCGTGAGTTTTTGGCAGCAAGGGAGAAGCACGGAATGGAGTCGGTGGAGGTGAAAGCGTTAGGGCATAAAATGGAGCAGATAGATAAGGAGAACCAGGAAAAGGTGGTGGCAATAATTGAACAGCATGGCTGGCCTGGTAAAAGTATGGTTGGCATGCAGGCAAGCACTGCTGCCTTTTTAGTAATACAACATGCACCTCAAGAAATTATGGAAAAGTACCTGCCCTTAATGCGTATGGCCGCAGCGAAAGGAGAGGCGTCTAACAACCACTTGGCTATGATGGAAGACAGAGTACGTATGAATAAAGGCTTGCCTCAACTTTATGGCAGCCAGGTACAGATGAACCCCGAGACAAAACAATGGGAACTGTATAAGGTTGAAGATGAATCAAACTTAGACAAACGTCGTGCTGAGGTGGGGCTAGGCCCAATCAAAGAATATCTGAAAAGGATGGGTGTTGAGTATACGCCACCTTCAGGTGAATCTGTTAAATAATCAAAGTATAGACTAAAAGATATTATTGATAAAGGCTACAGTAACAGTAGCCCTTTCTCCCGCAGTTCAAACCAGGTCGGCGAAGCCAGGAATTCATCAAAAGTTAAGTGCGCCTCTGGAGGAAAACTATCCTGAAATTGCTTTAGAGTAAGTGCTTCCTTGCTTTCCGGCACAATCCTTTGGACTACGTCAAATAACCACTGGCCAATAGCGGCGGTAGTCTTTATCTGAAAATCTTCTCCTTTCTCAAAGAAGGTAAGTACACAGCGTTCAATGGTCTGGCCTTTCTTCGCATACATGGTGAAGTCTATCTCAGGCGTGTTGCCTAGCCAAAGCACGCGCGCATTTGTACGGGTACTATCCGGCCGGTGGGGCTGCTCTATCGCTGTGCTTATTAGTGTGGGTTTTAGCGTAGTGCGTGGTGTTTTAAAGTCAAACCAGAAAGAAAGTGGCTCCTCTAAAGCTACACCATGCATATAATTGTAAATTGCTTTGGCCAAACCTTCACCAAATAAACTATGGTCAGTGCCTTTAGGATCATCGTGCCAAAGGTCGTTGTTTGCAAAATCTCCTTCTGGAGGCCCTACCTTTACTACACCATATTTAGCTGGGTTTTTGCCTACAGGGCTATGGGCAGTCATGCTAAAACGGTGCCAGTAGCCTGACTGTATTACATTGTTCACAAAAAGCTGCCGCACTACTTCCAAAGAATCTATAGTCTCCTGAGTGGTTTGTGTAGGAAAACCATACATCAGATATGCATGCACCATGATGCCTGCCTGTGTAAAGCTGTCGGTAACGCGGGCTACCTGACCTATACTTACACCTTTTTCCATCAGGTCTAGTAAACGATCAGAGGCTACTTCAAGGCCGCCTGATACCGCTATACATCCAGAGGCAGCCAACAAGCGACACAAATCCGGGGTGAAAGTCTTTTCGAAACGGATATTTCCCCACCAACTGATTTTAACACCACGGCGGATAAGTTCGATAGCCAGGTCGCGAAGGGGTGCGGGAGGGGCTGCCTCATCTACGAAATGAAACCCAGTTTGTCCGGTTTGTCCAATGATTTGCTCAATTCGGTCTACCAGCAATGTTGCTGGTGCCACATCATACCGGTTTATATAATCCAGTGTGATGTCGCAGAAGGAGCAGCGTTTCCAGTAGCAACCATGTGCAATAGTGAGCTTGTTCCAGCGACCATCACTCCAAAGGCGGTGCATGGGATTAATCACATCTATCACGGACAAGTAGTCCTTAATAGGCAGGTCGTTGTAGTCGGGAGTACCTGCTTCTGTATGCGGAACATCCGGATCCGTGCAGCCATTGATATAGGTTACTTCGCCATTGGTAATCAAAAATGTGCGCTGTAACAGCTCCTGCTTCCGCTCTCCCTGTATGTATTCCAGTAGTTTTAGCCAAGGGCCTTCACCATCATCCAACGTCACATAATCAATATACTTGAAAAGGCGTGGCTCGCGTAAGCTTCTCAACTCTGTATTTGGATAACCGCCTCCCATAGCAGTTTTGATCTGCGGACGTAACCGCTTTATATACTGTGCCAGACGCAAACCACCATAGAGGTTTCCTGGAAACGGGATAGAAAAGCCTACTATTTCAGGGTGGACTTGTTGTAGTTTCTCCTCCAACAGCTCCAGTAACATTTTGTCTATCAAGCTGGGTTCTTCCTGTAGTGCCTCCTCCATGGGAGTAAAAGAAGTGGCAGATAAAGCCAGTTTCTCTGCGTAACGGCTAAAGGCAAAATACGGCGATATAGTTTCTTTGATTAGGTCGCCGAGGTCTTCCAGGTATAGTGTAGCCAGATAACGTGCTCTGTCAGTAATACCCATGCTCCCAAAAGCCCAATCAATATCCTCCACCTGGTCGAAACGGGATGCTTCGGGTAAGAAACGGCTAAAGCTGATCTGTTGGGCAAGCGTATGGTCCTTGTTCTGCAGAAATCTTATAGCTGGCTCTATCGTGTGTAAGTAATCGCGTTTCAGGCGTAAAATTCGGAGACTATTGTCTGATAGTTCAAATTCACCTTCTTCTATTTCATTAAAGATGCGTTGCAGCCCATCTTTTGAAAACATCTTCAACACCAGTTCGATACCCAGATCCGCTTGTGTAACGGTATAACCCTGACCTGCAAGGAAACCTTTCAAATAAGCAGTTGCAGGATAAGGGGTGTTTAGCTGCGTGAGCGGAGGTGTTATCAACAGGATGCTAGGCTTTGGCAAAATATTCGGACTTAAAATGTGGTTTAGAAACAGCTGCAAGTTGCAAAAAAATACCTTCAGAGTTTCCTTATTATCCTTTGGTGACTAGTTAACAGCCAGGTGGGTGAGGAGGTTCACTGTTGATACATAATGTTAATACTATATAATTAACTGTTAATATAATGGTTAATAAATATTTTTTAAAGGAAATATTATATGTTTAAATTTATTGCTATATTTGTATAGTTAAATAAATGATTGTGAAAGTTAAAAAAAATATAATCTTAATTAGTATAATATCCAATCTAGCACAACTGAAAAATTAGCTATGAGCGTAAAGCACGATATTCAGATGTTTTGTACAGTGATTTTGTTGATAATTGCTGCTGCTTGCTCATTATTTCAGAAAGATGTTGAGCTACGGCATACGGTAAAACTACACCCAGTGAGTTCTAATGGTATTCTTTTGCCACTTTTAGTATCAAAAAGTATAGATACCAGAACAAAAGAGCTATTAGAGTATGAAGGAGATGTGAAAAGAGTGGAGCTAACAGGTGTGTCTGTTAAATTGGATAGTTTATCAGAAGTTAACACAGAAAATATTAATGGCGAGATTGCCTTTGCAGAGGCTGGAAGTGCAGACTTTACAATATTAGGTAAGTGGGATGGTGTAAATAAAGAAAAGGACAACGTGCAGGGGGAGGAAAGAGGTATGACACTAACTGATAGCAGTGCAAGCCAGAAGTTAAGTGAACTTATGAGCAAGGGAAGAATGGTAACCTTCAGGTTCAAGACCGATATAAATTCTTACACTCCTGGTGCAGCTATGATTCTAACTCTTGATTCGAAAATAACAGTAGAAATATAACCCTTAAATAACCCCAAAATAGAAAAGCCTGTGATGTTTCACAGGCTTTTTTTAATGCTTAAACAGGAAGCATATTTAGGAAATTTTATTTACAAAGTGGTTAACACCTGGTACAACTGCAAGAACAGTAAGCGAAAGCATTGTAAAAATTACAAAAAAGGACCTCACCCAACGCAGAAAGAAACCTGAACTTAATCCAAAAACATAAAGTTCGAGGGCAGAGGCTAATAATAGACTGAAAACAGCTAGTAAAATTAGCTTTCGCTTTAGTTGTGGTTTTAGATAATTTTTCATCAATGCTTACTTGTGTTGCAAAGATATAGCTTTCAAAGAAAGTTCTATATCAGGAGTGTCCTTTTTGAGCATCCTCGTCTTCTTGTGCCTCTCTGCTATCATTCTTGGTATCAGGCTGTGGAGGGGGAGATGACTTATGCTTTTTCACTTTCTCTACATCAGAAGAATCATCTTTGGTAGTTTCTTTTAGAGGTTTATTTGTTCCCTTGTTATTCATTATCTCTTACGGTTTAGGTAATAACTGTTGTACGGAGCTATGTGCATGTTGATCCAATATTTAACTCAAACTAAGCTATAGTCGTACATTCAATAGGCGATTGTACAGTTTCAGTACAGGGCTAATGTTTAACGGATATAGGAAAACACAATAAATATGAATAAAATAAAATCATCGCTACTTACTTTGTCACTCGCTGCTTTTGCCATATTTGGTTTCACAGCCTGTGATAAAGGCACTGAACCCGGAGAGACAAACGTAGAGCGTAGTGAAATTAGAGATGAAGGTGAACTGATAGGAGAAGAGGAGGATGCAAGTCGTTACAGCGATACCTCGAGTTTAGAAAGCCACTATGACCATGCAGATCATGAAGATCATGATGATAATAAAAGAGAGGCTTTAGGAGATGGTGCCTATGATGGCAAAGGAGATGGCATAGAGCGCGACGAAGTACAATAACAAAACTATAAAAGTAAAGGGCGCCTGGAGTAGTATTCCAGGCGCCCTTTACTTTTATAGAAAATTACAGTTTAATTGAAAACAAATCCATTAGGGGCTATACCAGCTTTGAAAGTGCCAACCTGGCTGCCATCCGGATTATAGATATATACAGTTCCATCGCCAGCAAATCCGTTTGCATCACCACCATAGATTAAGCCAGTTTCAGGGTCTACATCTAAACCATAAAAGCTTCGGTTTATAAGTACTGTATTGCTCAAACTTGTAGCAGTAGTATTTTGTACAAAGGTTTTTCCCGCGTAATTAAAGTAAATTTTATCCTTGCCTGCACTTATAGCCAAATTGCTTGGCTGGCTCTGGTTGCCAGGAAAGGTATAAGATGACTGTAGCGCTTGAGTACCAGGGTTTATTACGCTTAAAGCACCCGCTGTAGTGTTGGTATAGTCAATCGTCCAATCTGAGTTGTAGGCGAGCTTTCCAGAACTCAGCACCCAGATACTGTTGTTTTTATCCAGAACAAGTGCACCCGGAGCGTCAGGGACAGTAATGGTCTTTTCTACAGTATCAGTGCTTGTATTGATGACTGATACATCATTCCCTCCGCTATTTGCGACATATAGTTTACCGTTCACCAGTAGCAGTTGCTCTGGCATTATGCCAACAGCGATTGTTTTTGTTACAGTATTAGTAGCTAAGTCTATCACCGACACACGACCTTCTCCAAAATTTACCCACTCCGTAACATAGCCTTTGCTGTTGTTAAAGGCTGTAAAATAACGAGGAAGCTGTAAGCCTTCTATCACTCCCTCAGACTTAAAAGTATAAGCATTAACTACCTCAATTTTATTGCTGTTGTTAGCTACAATATATGCCTTATCGCTGTGTATAGCCATATTCTGGACCACGTCACCAAGAGGGCGTTCTTCATTTTCTTTGCTGAAGATGCCATTCTGCACCTCCTTTGTACTGGTGTTGTAGTAGGAAATGGAGCCATTGGGTGTTCCAAAGTTCCCTTCATTTACTATAAAAACACCATCTTCAGCATAAGCACCACTAGGTCCTTCATTTTTATCTTCACAGCTTGTAAAGGCAAAAGAACCTGCAAAAATGAAGGCAGCTGTTAGAAAGCTGTTGAAAGAATTTATTTTTTTCATGTTTGGGTTAAGTATAAGTAATTAGGGTATGATAAATTTTATGTTCAAAGCCCAGCTGCGTGGAGGCATGGCTCTGTAAGCCATTGTTTGATAAACAGTGTTGGCAACATTTTCCGACCGAACTCCTAGTATAAGTGTGTTCTGGCCTATTGCCATTTTTTTGCTTAGCGCCAGGTTTAGGAGTAAAAAGTTGTCCAGAGCATTGGTTTCAGAGTTGTTGGTATAGCGTAAGCCAGTAAAATTCAGGTTTAAAAATCCGGTCCACCCTTTGTAAGTTGCATCTGTGACGAATACTGCTTTGTGGCGTGGCACATACATAAGCTGCTTGCCTTTGTCTCCAGAACCTTCATAAACATCTGCCTGCTCTGAGACAGTATAAGTATAGCCAGCCGAGCTGCTGACGTTTACCTGCCCTAGCTTAACCGAAGCTCTTGTACTTAGCTCAATACCTTTGGAAACTACTTTTTGCAGGTTGGTTGGGCGCCAGCGGCCAGTGTTGTCTGGAGACCATTGTATCCAATCATCTATCAGCATATGATAGGCTGTTGCTTCCGTTTCCCAAAGCAGGGCATTCCCTTTCACTAGTACATGGCATAACCCGCTCTCATAACTCCAGCCTTGCTCCGGTTTTAGCTCGGGGTTGCCGGCACCTATCCAAAATCGGTCATTTAGTGTTGGCACCCGATAACTGCCCGAGGTATTTCCTTTAAAAGATATCTGATGTTTGTTGCTGTTGTAAAACTTCCATTCAAGACCAAATGCAGGGGTAGGGCGAGGACTATAGGCTTCAACAAAAGCCTGACGAAGGTTAAGGCTGACCTTAAGAGATTTTAGAGGATTGTATCGGAAAAGTGCGAAGGCAGCAGCTCTGTTTTCATTTTGCTGCCCGGTGTAGCCGTCGTTTTTGGCTGAAAAATGTTGGAGGTTTAAGCCCCCGCGCAGGCTCCACCGTTCAGCATAAGCATACACTTGCTCTGCCTGCAACTGGTAAGTCAGAACATTAGCCTCCGAGTCTGTGGAGAGGTCGGTGTAATGCAAGTAGTCAGTAAAATAGGCTGCTTTAAAAATTGTTTGTCCCAGGTAGCTATCGTGGGTAAACTCCGACATCAGCTTTAAGCTTTCATCCTGCTGCTTTGCACTGTTATAGGCAGAACCCATGGCGGGTTGTATCTCCCTGTCTGCTTTTGTAAACCAGGTGTGAAAAGCAAGCTTGCTTTTAGGGGACAGGTGCCAGCTTATATCCTGAGTAAAACCATGTTGATTGAAAGCCGCATTTTCCTGCTTTACCTCAGGTTTTCCAAAGCGGGAGATGTCTTTGTAAGAAAAGTTATTCTCTGCAACTAGGGTGTAGGCACTAACGCCAACTTGTAGCTTTTGATTACTGAAGCTTAGGGTGCCAGTTCCAAACAATCGATCAAAGCTGCCCGTCTCAAGTTGCACAGCAGCACCAATCCCTTTGCTTTTGTAGTTTGGAGAACTGATCAGGACAGCACCACCAATGGCGCCACTTCCATAATTTGCAGCAGCAGAACCATATTGTAACGCGACTTCTCCAAAACCACTGATAGGTAATGTGGAGAAGTCTGTCTGACCTAAGGCTGGGGATGATATGTTGAGACCGTTCCAAAGCACTGCTGTCTGGGAGGCATTAGTTCCTCTAAAAGCAACAGAAGAGATTCCGCTGACACCGTAGCTCTTCAGGTATACAGGTGTACGGGCTTGGAGCGCTTCAGCAAGAGAACCGGAGGCATACGTACTTAGATAGGTGCTATCAAGATGTGTTACCCGACTGCCGGCAGCATATACTTCCGCAGGCTTTCCAAAAACCTCCACTACCTGCAACTGGTGCCGGCTTGTATCCTGCTGTGCTATCGCAAAAGATACTATAAGGCTACAGCAAGCCGCTAAGCACACTTTAAAAAATGAGAGTTTTGCCAATGTTGTGTTTGCTTTAGTCCCGAAGCATACTGGCAGGTAAAAGAGCAGGTACAGCAAACAAGAGTATTGCGGTGGACGTGCAGCTTTTTACCCGAAAGCATACGACAATTAAGTGTCGGACTGGCAGGTCTCCTGGCTCTCTTCGGTTAGCCCGCCTTCCCATGCTGCGGGTGCAGTACAGTGGCCGTTGGTAAAGGACTAACTTTTAAAGTGAAGATGACAGTTGCGGGAACAGCGCAGGACTTACACCTGCTTCCCTTTTAAGGTAACAACCACGGCAGTAGTTGTTGCCACCAATCTGAGAGCAAAGGTAAATAAGTTTTAGGAATGTTGGGTAGTAAATTATGAACATGTCAAGGAGTAGGCCTTTTTATCAACCCGCCATCTGATGCAACGTACCTCCAAACACAATAACAAGACAGAAGATTTGAAACTATCCAAGTCCTTTTATACCCGCCCTGATGTGGTGCAAATAGCACAGGAACTGCTGGGAAAGTATGTGTACACTAAAATAGATGGTGTTCTTACGGGCGGTATGATCGTAGAAACGGAGGCTTATGCAGGAGAAAATGACCGCGCCTGCCACGCCCATCTAAGCCGTCGTACCAAACGAACAGAGATCATGTATCATGAAGGGGGAGTGGCTTATGTTTACCTGGTATATGGCATTTACCACCTGTTTAACATCATCACAAATGAGAAAGAGAAAGCCGATGCCGTTCTGATAAGGGCTGTTGAGCCAGAGGAGGGAATAGAAGAAATGTTGCTTCGTCGTAACTTCAAAGCAATAAAGCCAAACCTTACTGCCGGCCCTGGTGTGTTTAGTATAGCTATGGGAATAGATAAAAAGCTGTATGGAGCTGATTTGACTGGTGATGTTGTTTGGCTCGAGGATAAAGGTCAGTTTATCTCGCCTGAAAACATAGCTGCCGGCCCACGCATTGGTATAGACTATGCCGGAGAAGACGCACTATTGCCCTGGCGCTTTTGGTTGAAGGGAAACAAATGGGTTAGTAAGAAAAAATAAACAGCTTTAGTTCTTTGGTGGAAGTATGGCCTTAAGTGCTACAGGCATTCTTTTCGCCCAGGCGGCTTCATTGTGTTTGGCTGTAGCATCTTTAATCCAGATAAAGTCTTTGCCTTCAACATATCCTTTTTCTTCCAAAGCTATAAGCATTTCATCAATTCCTGGCTGTAAGCGCTCTTCCAGTTCCAAGCCACCGTTATCTATATAAAAGTACAGTCTCTTCTTCTCTCCCTGATAGCTGCGAACATCTTTCACAAAGTCAATGTGTTGGATTTTGAAAGCTGGCGACATACATATAGCTTTTGAAAAGATGGCAGGATACTCCCATGCCAGCATAAAAGACATGATTCCCCCAGCGGAAGATCCACCTGTAAAAGTGTGTTCCCTTTCTTTCTTTGTCCTGTATGTTTGGTCAATAAAAGGTTTAACTGTGTTCACTACAAAGTCCATGTAGGCGGAGCCCTTTTTACCGGGAGTGTATTCTTCGCTTCTGTCGGGGGTGTTATTGATACCTACTATTATGACTGGCTCTATGGCACCGATCCTTATCAGGCTATCCGCTGTCTCATCAATCTGCCAATCGGTGCCGAATGAACTGGTGGAAGGGTCGAAAATGTTTTGGCCGTCGTGCATGTACAAGACAGGATACTGCTTAGTACCGGATTCATAGCCCGGCGGTAACCAGACGATTAAATCTCTCTTAAGCAGGTTTCCCCCGCTTACAGCCTTATGGATTTCTGTTTTGCCTGTTACACCGCCTTTAAAGGTATGACTCTCCTTTTTTAACCAGTGTTGTATCTCGTTTCTAACGGTAGTGTCCTGCGTAACCTTCAGTCCAAAGTTCTGGAGCGGCTGAGCTTTATTGTCAGTGGCTTCACGATCCCAGGATCCAAGTGTATACTTGTACTCCAGGTAATTATATGGGTGTGGCAGTTTGATAGTTTTGGTCCAGGTGTGGTTGCCAATGTATTTCATCGCGACTTTGGCTGGGTTCCAATTTCCTAACTGAGGCATATTTCCGGTAATGTAAACAGTAGCTGTATCTGCCAGGGAAGGAGATACCATCTGAAAGTTGATCTTATAGCTCTTCTGTGGATAAGCTGTTGAGATGCAAAAGAGAGTAACTAAAGCGGAAATCAGAATTGCTTTCATGTAGCGGTTGCTGGGGAAAAGGTGTAGTAATCATACCTGAAGTAAGAAATAAACTACTGCAAAGAAAGTTACAGAGAAAAAAAGTCCAGCCACCACATCATCCGTCTTTACAGTTCTTTTAGTTAGGAGCCTGTACAAAACCCACCCGGCAAAAACAAGCGCGAGGATAATACCAGTCTTAACGAAAATCATGATGATAGTAATTGTGTAGTTAGAAGCTTTTACTGAAGATAGGTATAAAAAAGAGCAGCCACAACATTACTGCTGTGGCTGCCCCTCTTTGCTTCTTATTGTTTATTTTCTGTTGCGTTCTCTGTCCTGTTCGTTATCAGTCCTGCCTTGAGGCGTCTGCTTCCCTTTTAGAGGTGTGTTTGTTGTGTCACGCTCTAAGCTGTTGGAAATATCGTTCTTGTTTTTTTTGTTCTTGTCAGTCAGGTTAGAATCTTTGTTTTTATTTTGGTCTTTCATTGTTTTCATAGTTATAATTAGAAATTAATTATTCTTCTGAAGAGCTTTTCTTCTCCTTGCCGGCATCATTTGCGCCTGCGCGTGGGCTTTGCCAGCCTCTGCCCTGCGTTGGTTTATTTTGATTACTTACTTTTGATGCGGTCTTAGTCTCTGCACTGGGATTAGTAGCATCCTTCAGCGAAGCTTGTGTAGCTAATACGCTTCCTTTCTTACCTGCATCGTAAGACTTCTGTGGATTACTGGAAAAGCCATGGAATTCCCAGTTTGTTCTTTCTCCTTTCATGTGTAAGTTATTTAGGTAAAACATATAGGCTCCTTTCTGCAGCCCTTGATTCCTGAACCTGTTGTACTAAGATTTGTCTTTTCCTGTATTCTTGTGGCTCTGGCTACCAGCTTTGGCGTGTCCTTCAGAATCACCATGCCAGCCTCTGCCCTGGCTGCTTGGAATATTAGTGGCGCTTCCGCTGCCACTCACATTCGGAGAAGAAGTACTGTTTTGTGAGGTTGTTTCTCCCTTCAGGTCTTTACCTGGTTTCATAGTGCGGGAGGTGTCGTTAATATCAGCAGCCATTCTGCTCTGATTCTTGTCTTTGTTGGTCTTCATAGCATTTCGGGTTAATGTAGCAAAGGCCTACAAAAGAGCAGGCCTATACACTAGTGTACGAGGCTAAGCAGCGGTAGTTGGCAGGAAATTAGATAATTATGCCTTTCGGCAAACCAGTACGATGGGCTTTTGATGCATATCAGTAGTGAAGAACAAGTAAGTATCTCCGCCTTCTTTTATGCCCGTCTTTTTACGGATCTCGGCTACTGTTTCAGGGAAATTGCGCACAGTGATATTGGCCTTTTTGTTCGGTAAGAGGCGCATTAATTCTTTCTTATTATACCTGCTAACGCTTAGGCACCTGAAGCTACGGCCTGGGAAACCGGGTACCAACGTAGCAGAAGTATATAGATGACTGTTTGGATGTAATTTGCTTAGCTCATAAAGCTGGCCGAGATAGCGATAGGCCCCTGCTTTCAGTATTGCAGCATTCGGTTCATAGATGTATTCATCAGGATCAGCGTAGTGCGGCGTTGCCTGGTTCTCATCGATACCTGTGAAGGAGACAGTTTGTGGCTCGGTATCAGGAAGAAGATTCACAGCCGTGCGTTCTATCTCTGTTGCGGGTAGTGTATTTGGCTGCAGTAAGTAAAGCACCTCCTTCACTTCGTTTTGCACTGCAACCACCCACACTTGCTTAACTTTTCCTAGCTGTTCCAGAGCCAGTTCAATATCAAGCATGGGCGAGGTTTTAAGCAGGACAGCTTTTGCTTTCGAAAAAAGAAGGGGAAGCAGGTGTAGCACGTCCGGTTCACAATCCTGGAGTAGATGCAGTTTTTCTTCTCTGCCGCCGCGCCGGGCAGGGTCCAGGTAAATAACGTCTGCCACTTCAGAGAAAGTTTGCAAAAAAGCCTCTGCCGTTGTGTTGATGCTCTGTATGTTGCTGGCTCCCAGTAAAGAAAAGTTAAAAGCCGCAGTTTGCTGTAACTCGGTGTTTTGCTCCAGGTGTATGACTTTGTCAAACTTCTTAGCAAAATAAAAACTGTCAACCCCAAAGCCGCCAGTGAGATCAATTATCAAACTGCCTTCGATAATTGAAGCTTTAAACGCTGCTGCTGTCTCTGAGGAGCTTTGCTCTACGGAAAGAGTGGCCGGGAATATCACATCCGGATTGTTTACCCAAGTAGGAAGTTTGGGTGTGGCTTTTTGCCTTGCCTGAATCTGTTGCACTAACTCCAGCACAGGCAAATGAGGATAGCGGCTGGACTGTAGCATTAAAGTAGCGGGATCACTTTTCAAGTGGTCCTGTACAAACTGCCTTTCCTCTGTCGTGAATATCCGCATCGTATTGTACCCCTTTTTGCTCCAGCTGCTATATAGTTCAAAGGTAGCCAATTTATGCTTGTGAGACTTCTGCTACAGAATAAACTCGACGGTTCTGAGAAACAATAGCTTGGGCACTGTGTTTATTATCAAATGATTAACCTTTTTAACTAAAATTGAAATACTATGAAAAACTGGATGAAAATTTTGTTTATGGCAGTTATGCCGGCCATGCTCTTCGTAAGCTGTGATGATGACGATGATGATTTGGATTTGCTGGAGGACTCTGCACAGGTTATGGTGGTGCATGCGTCGCCTAATGCACCTGCTGTAGATTTGTATGTAGATAATCAAAAAGTAAATGCATCAGCACTAAATTACCCTAACAATACAGGTTATTTAGATGTAGAGGCCGGTAATCGTAACATCAAAGTAACTCCTGCAGGAGCGGGGGTAAACGATGCAGTAATAAATGCTAATGTAGATTTAGATGAAGATGTTTTTTATTCTGTGTTTGCTGCAGATGTTGTAAGTAGCATTGAACCAGTAGTGTTAGTAGATGATTTAACAGAGCCAGCGGCCGGAAGAGCACATGTGCGCTTTGTACACCTGTCGCCTGATGCTCCTGCAGTAGACATAGCCGTACAAAATGGTCCGGTACTTTTTTCTAACATTGAATTTAAGGAAAATACTGCTTTCATGCCTGTAAACGCCGGATCCTACACCCTGGAGGTCAGGCCTACTGGTTCTTCTAATGCAGTATTAACTCCTACTGTGAATCTGGTGGAGGGTGGTATCTATACCATCTTTGCAAAAGGCTTTGTAACACCTCCAGCCGGAAACAACAACACTTTAGGAGCTGAAGTGATTATAAATAACTAGCTGATGTAGCTTAAATTATTCTACAAAATAACAAGGAGCGCTTACCATTATGGTAAGCGCTCCTTGTTATTTAAACCCATGTAACATAGATAGTTGACGTAATAGTATTGAACTTGCGCAACAAATTGTGTATTTTTGTGTTTTCATCAGAAAATAGACACATAATGATCGATACACAGCTTAAGTACAAAGTGCGCGATATCTCACTGGCAGAGTGGGGGCGTAAAGAAATCAGACTTGCAGAGGCAGAGATGCCAGGTTTGATGGCTATCCGCGAAGAGTTTGGCCAGAGCAAGCCATTAGCAGGAGCCCGTATTGCCGGTTGCCTTCACATGACTATCCAGACAGCAGTTCTTATTGAGACACTGGTGGAGTTAGGTGCTGAGGTTACCTGGTCTTCTTGTAACATCTTTTCTACCCAGGACCATGCTGCTGCTGCCATTGCTGCTGCAGGTATCTCAGTGTATGCCTGGAAGGGCATGACGGCTGAGGAGTTTGACTGGTGTATTGAGCAGACTCTTTTCTTTGGTGACGATCGCAAGCCGCTGAACATGATCCTGGATGATGGTGGTGATCTTACTAACATGGTGCTGGATAAGTATCCTGAACTTGCTGGTGGTATCAAAGGCCTGTCTGAGGAAACTACTACTGGTGTTCACCGCCTGTACGAGCGCATGAAGAACGGAACACTTCCTATGCCAGCTATTAATGTTAATGATTCTGTTACTAAGTCTAAGTTTGATAACAAATATGGCTGTAAGGAATCTCTGGTAGATGCTATCCGTCGTGCCACTGACGTAATGATGGCTGGTAAAGTAGCTGTTGTAGCTGGTTATGGTGACGTTGGTAAAGGGTCAGCAGCTTCACTTAGAGGTGCAGGTGCCCGAGTGATCGTTACAGAGATTGATCCTATCTGTGCGCTTCAGGCTGCTATGGACGGTTTCGCTGTTAAGAAAATGGCTGATGCCGTAAAAGAGGCTGACATCGTTGTAACTGCTACAGGTAACAAAGACATCATTGGTGAGCAGGAATTTCGCTCTATGAAAGATAAAGCCATTGTTTGTAACATCGGTCACTTCGACAATGAAATCGATATGGCTTGGTTGAATGGTGCCTATGGTAACACAAAAGATGTAATCAAACCACAGGTAGATCTTTATAACATTGACGGAAAAGATATCTTAGTGCTGGCTGAAGGTCGTCTTGTGAACCTTGGTTGCGCTACTGGTCATCCGTCTTTTGTAATGTCTAACTCTTTTTCTAACCAGACGCTGGCACAGTTAGAGCTTTGGACTAATGCAGATGCTTACGAGAATAAGGTTTATACACTGCCTAAGCACCTGGATGAGAAAGTAGCTCGCCTGCACCTTTCTAAGATTGGTGTTGAGCTGGATGAGCTTTCTCCTGAGCAGGCTCGTTATATTGGCGTAGAGGTTGAAGGGCCTTACAAGCCAGAATATTACAGATACTAAGAAGTATTTAGGTATAAAAAAGCCGGTGCATTTACTGCACCGGCTTTTTGTTTTTATGTAAGTGAGGTTATCTCAGGTGTATGGCTTCCTTCATATAATGTTGAATTTAGACATCAGGCCTTTTTTATAAGATTTACCGATTGGAATATCTCCTTTCGAGAAAACGACAGAATTCTCTTCTAGCGCCTCTATTTTATCCAGGTTAGCAATATAAGAACGGTGTACACGTACAAAATTCTGAGGCGGCAACTTGTGCTCCATATCCTTTAGCGTGGAGCTAACCAGGTACTTTTGATCTGCGGTAACTATAAAAGAGTAGTTGTCATAAGCTTCTACCCAAATAATTTCGCTGTAATGTACCTTTATAATTCGATGCTTTACCTTTACAAATATGTAATCGCTTGCAACCTCTGCCTCTTTGTGGTTTACCGGCGACCCATTTACTTCTTTATCATCCTTTGCACCACTATCGTGTTTATAAAGCGCTATCTCGATAGCGGATCGTAAGCTTTTTTCATCAAAAGGCTTTACCAGAAACCCATCAGGCTCCGTTTTCTTAGCCCGGTCAATAGTGGCATTGTCAGCATATGCGGTCAGGTAAATAAAGGGGATGTCGAACTCCTGCCTTATTTGAGAACCAATATCTACGCCGTCTTTATTACCGCCAAGGTTGATGTCTAACAGCACCAGGTCCGGTTGGGTCTCCCGTATCCTGTTAATGGTATCTTCGCCTGAATCTATTGCACATGTTGTGTAGCCTAGTTCCTCCAAACTAGCTGCAAGATCCTCCGCAATGATGACCTCGTCTTCTGAGATAAGAATTTTGGGTTTTGTCATAGCATTAGGTTCTTACGGTAATTTTAAAATTATGATGGTAAAACAAAATGTAATATTGAATTTGTTCCATTGTTGTTAATGAAGCTAATAGTCCCGTTCAGCTTTTTACTTAGCGAGGAAACTAACTGTAAACCAAAAGATTGTTTCTTTTTTAAATCGAAATCTGCCGGCAAACCCTTGCCATTATCGCAGACAACCAAAGTACAATGATTATTCGCCTGTTGTTTCAGTTCTATACGTAGCAACCCTTGCTTATGCTCACCAGTGAATGCATATTTTAACGAATTGGAAACGAGTTCGTTTACAATTAAACCTAAAGTTATTGCAGAATCGATATCTACCTTTGCAGGAGGTACTTGCAGCTCCAGCGCCACTTGCTCTGTTATAACGCCATAGGCTTCATACAAGCTCTCACAAATGCCCCTGAAATAATCATCCAGGTCAATTTGACCCAGATCATCATGGCGGTATAAACGTTCGTGAAGAATGGCCATAGAACGAACCCTGCTTCGGACTGCCTGCATTACTTCTACGGCATGGGGATCCTTCACGTGCCGGGCCTGCAGGTTAAGCATGCTGATCACGATTTGCAAGTTGTTCTTTACCCGGTGGTGAATTTCCTGCAGAAGCATTTCTTTCTCACGGTTCTTCCTTTCCAGCAATCTTGTCCGGTGGTTTACACGCATCTCCAGCAAAGTATTCATTTTTACCAGGCTCCTTTCCCGTAGCCTTACAATACTGAGCACGGCACCCGCCAAAACCAGAAGCAACACCCCTATGAACCATTCCCTGCGCCAGATAGGTGGTACAATGGAGAAAGTATAGATCAGAGGACGAGGAGTCCAGTAACCATCGTTATTTTGTGCATGCAGTTCAAAAGTGTACGTGCCAGGGTTTAAGTTTGCATAAGTGGCAAAGGATTGATCTGTAGCCGGTGACCATTGGCCCTCATACCCTTTCAATTTGTATCTGTACTTTACCTGGTCAGGGCCTGAGAGGCAGATACCATGAAAGTCAAATGTGAGATGATTTTGTGTGTGTGGAAGCTTTAAGTTGACAGGTAAACCTGTTATAGAGTCTACTTTGTAGCCAAGTTCCTGCCAGTTTGTTGGCTTCTGGTACAGCATCAGTTGGTTTAGAGAAACTGTGGGGTACACTTTGTTTCGCCTGTCCAGGGTGGGCAGGTACTTTGTAAGGCCTTTTGTGGTCCCAAACCAGACAAGCCCGTCTGATGTCTGAGTTATGGCGTTGTAGCAGATCTCTATTCCTCTAAATCCATTTGATCCAGCATAACTTCTAAAGTTAAGCCTTCCGCTCTGTCGTAGCAGGGGTAACCTGATTTTTAATACATCACGGCTAGTCCCTACCCACAAGTTATCTTTTGCATCAATGAACAGCCCTTTTATACCTTCGCTTGGTAAGCCATCGGCTGAAGTGAAGAGTTTTGGCTTGGCCCAATTTTCATTTAGAACTGCTAAGCCATAGTTGAAGCCTCCGAAGTAAAGCGTACCTTCTTTATCTTCTGCAATAGAGGTAACATCTTCTAACTCGTATCGGGCCAGTTCAGGAGCTTTTATGATTTTATCGCCATCTAGCTTATACACACCACTGGCAGCTCCAAACCAAATTCTGCCTTTGCTGTCTTCCAGAATATAGTATACTTTCTCTGGAAGCTGTCCATCTGGGGTAGCGTAGTTTTTAAACTTACCCTTCGATAAGCAGGAAACACCTTGGGCAGTTGCAAACCAAATATTCCCCTTTCCATCAGTAACGCACTGGAGGATCTCATTCGTAGGCAGACCGTCCTTTTGGGTATAGTGTTTTATAGTGTCAGGTGATACATACCAGGCCCCATTGCTCATAGAAAGCCAGGCGCTGTTATCATTTACTAAACTGATGTAATTGATTGAGACACCCTCAGGCCAGGCTGTATTACGGTTCCAGTTAAGCCGCCCCCCATCCATATAGGCGATACTGCCTTCATCTGTCCCTATCCAAACCCTCCCTTTAGAATCTTTGGTAAGAGCGGTTATGCGGGGTTCACTCAATTCACCAAACTCAAAATAATGTACAAACCACGGAGAGGTGAATTGCTGTAGTCCATACCCATCTGTTCCTATCCAAATGTTTCCTTCCATGTCAGTAGCCAGGGATGAAATTCGCTTGGTGCGCAACCCGTTCTGGCGGGTAATGTGGGTGAACTTTGTCCCATTATACTTTATTAGGCCATTCTGCCGCAGGGAAATCCACAAATTACCGTAGGGATCGTGGGTGAAACTGGAAACGCTAAGGTTTGGCGTATTCAGAGGTAACTCAAAGTGTGCTAAAGAATCTGAAGTTACATTTGCTGCACCGGCGTCTGTTCCAATCCATAAAGTACCTTTTTTATCTCGAGAAAGGGTGGTGACACTGTTATGTGGTAAAGCGCTGTTCTCCGTTGTGAAGTTCGAAACAGAGGCTAGTTCGACCTTATAAAGTCCGTTGGTTTTGGTGCCAGCCCAGAATGTGCCTTCCTGAGTTGCCAGCGCGGTGGTGTAGTGCAAGTCAGGTAGCGTTTTAAATTTTACAAAAGTATCATTGAAGGAGTAAAATATACCTTGATCAGTAGCTAGCCAGATCCTTCCCATTTTGTCCTCTGTTATATCAGAAACTGTTTTGGCTGAAAGCCCTTGCTCCTTACCGTACTGGATAAAACCAGTTCCGGTAAAGCGGTTCAGGCCCCTGTCAGAGGTGCCTATCCATATACGTTTGCGGCTGTCCTGAAAAACAGAGGAAACATTGTTACTACTCAGGCCATCTTCTTTTGTATAAGTAGTGAAAGTGCTTCCGTTAAAGTGGCTAATACCACCACGGGTGGCAATCCAGAGTAACCCACGGTGGTCCTGAATAATACTGTTCACCTGCGACTGTGGCAAACCCTGTTCAAGCGTCCAGTTACGAAAATTGTACTGTTGCCCCAAGGTATTAAACGCCAGCAAAAGCAGGAGGAAAAGAAAAGATATACGGTTTAGATACATTAAGAGGAAGTAATTATACTCCGTTAGCCATTTAACTAAGTGAATATGCCAAAACGAAGGTATTATAGTATAATACCATACGAAGCTTTCGGGAAAAGGTAGCAGCAATTTTGTTGCTTATATTTGGTAAATAGCACCATTAAGTTTGTAAACAGCCTAGTAAAGCTGGCTGTCAAAGGGTGCCGGGAAATTAGATTTATCAAAAGAGGTGTAATAACCGCAATGAATTAGAAATGGAATGGCAGGAGTGGGGTTTGATTTAAATAGCCGATATTTGTAGCAGGATTAACTTAAAGAGAAACAACTGTTATGGAAGTGAAGCTATCGGTGTGTATCATCACTTATAATGAGGAACGTAATATTGAACGTTGTTTAAAATCTGTAGAGGGTATAGCTGACGAAATCATAGTTGTAGACTCTTTATCAACTGACCGGACAAAGGAAATTTGCTTGGCTCACGGTGTTCGGTTTATAGAGAATCCTTTCAAAAGTATGATTGACCAGAAAAGCTTTGCCTTAAAGCAAGCAAACTATAAGCATGTTTTGGCACTTGATGCAGATGAGGCACTAACAGAAGAACTAAGAAATTCTGTGCTTGCTGTTAAGAATAATTGGATGGCAGATGCTTACCTAATGAATCGCTTAACAAATTATAGGGGAGAGTGGATCAGGCACTCTGGCTGGTATCCTGACAGAAAGCTCAGGCTCTTCGATAAAACAAAGGCAGCATGGGGAGGCCAAAACCCACACGACAGAGTAATTCCTGAAGAGGGTGCTAAAGTTCAGAGACTAAAAGGAGACATGTTGCATTACTTCTGCTATAATGTAAAGCAGCACCTGGACCAGGTAAACAGATACTCTGAGATTTTTAAGGATGAAATGAAGGCCAAAGGAAGGAAAACTTCTGTGCTGGCGATAGTTGTAAAACCTCCCTTCAGATTTTTTAGAACATACTTTTTGCAAGCCGGATTTTTGGATGGCTTTAACGGCTTCTTTATAGCGGGTCTTTCTGCCTACACTGTTTTTCTCAAATATTCAAAACTCTACCTGTCTTACAAAGACGAGGAGGAAACGTCCTGTTCTAACTAAATTCAGCGCTTTTACTTATGGTAACAGGTATTTCTGTTGTTATTCCTAATTATAACGGCGTTCACCTTTTTGAGAAGAATACGCTCTCTACAGTAGTGGATGCATTGCAGGCAGTTAACAAACCCTCCGAAATTATTGTAGTGGATGACTGCTCTACAGATGATTCTATTGCTTACCTACGGAAGAACTACCCTGATATAAAAGTTATAGCGAATGAGAAAAACAGCGGGTTCTCTGTTACTGCCAACCGAGGTATTCGTGCAGCTGCGCATGATAAGGTACTGCTGTTAAATAGCGATGTAAAACTTACCCCTGATTATTTCAAAAATCAGTTCAAGTATTTTGATAAGCCTGATACCTTCGGCGTGATGGGACGCATTGTTGGTTGGGACGATGAGAAGATACAGGATGGGGCAAAGTATCCTTCCTTCCACGGAAGTAAAATTAAAACATCAGGCAATTACCTGCTAAAAGATGAAAGGCAAATGGAGGATGGGCTTTATTCTGCTTATTTGTCCGGAGCGAATGCCTTTATCGATAAAGAAAAGTTTTTGTTACTGGGAGGGCTTAATGAGGCTTTTTCCCCTTTTTACATAGAAGACTTTGAGCTCTCACTAAGGGCATGGCGCTTAGGCTTTAAGTGCTATTATGACTATAGTAGTGTGTGCAGGCACCAAGTGTCCACTTCAATAAAATCAAAAAGCAAAAAGAAGTACGTAAGTGCGATATACGACCGTAACAAAATGTATTTGCATGCTATACACCTGGATGGTCTCCAGAAACTATTGTGGTACATGCAACTCATTCCTGAAGCTCTGATCAGAATTTTTACCTTCAGGTGGCACTACCTTAGAGCATTGAATATGTTCCTTGGATCGCAGGATAAAGTAAGAGAGTCGCGGGAGGACTTTGAAAGGCTTTCGCGGAAACTGAATAAAAAGTTAAGCATCAAAGAAGTGCAGAGGCTTATACTAAGCAGTATAAGGAACGAGAAATTCATGTTGTAAGGGTTTAAAAGTAAACCAGAGGAAACAGTGCAATTATGAAGAGAAGCCGCTGCCTTACAGGATGATGTTAGCGTTGTTAAACCTCCTTTCTGAATTTTTTTAACCGTTGCCTGCCACAAACTCATATTTGGCTTAACTAAATGTGGCTGTGATAAGTATAATTGAAGATATCTGAAAAATGTACAGATGAGATAGAGGGGCCGCTTTGCAACCCTAAACTGTCTACAGCTGTATGTAATTAAAATTTCTATATTTGCGTATAATACGCGATTGAGGACTTCACAAAAGTACAAAATCCAAGTAGATGAGCGAGCAAACAGGTAAACAGCTAAGTAAGGAGGAGAAAGATGCACGGTTTGAGGCAGAACTTTTGCCCGTGCTGGACCCTCTGTACAACTTTGCCTACAGGCTCACCTTAGACGAAGACGACGCCAATGACCTGGTGCAGGAGACGTATCTGAAAGCCTACCGTTTTTTTGACTACTTCGAGCAAGGAACTAATGCAAAAGCATGGCTGTTCCGAATCCTGAAGAACTCATTCATAAACGAGTTTCGGAAAAAGAGCAAACAACCTGCTAAGGTAGACTACAGCGAAGTTGAGGGATATTACAATTCCGAAGATGTAGAAGGTGAAAGCGGAGTGGCTTCTACCACTGATATGCGCACAGAAAGTGTGCAGGATCTGATAGGAGATGAAGTAGCCAGTGCTTTGAATGCTTTGCCTGTCGACTTTAGGACGGTAATTATACTTTGTGATTTGGAAGGATTTACCTATGAGGAAATGGCCAAAATACTGGACATCCCGATTGGTACCGTACGCTCCAGATTGCACCGCGCCCGAAACTCTTTGAAGGAGAAGTTGGAAAAGTATGCAAAAAGCATGGGTTATAACAGTTAGAGATTTTAAGAGTTTGAGTAAAGATGGAATCGAAATTTACAGAAGTGTATCAGAAAACATCTGAGGAAGGTCACGACACAGATTGTGGCAAGGTATCAGATATGCTAGACCTTGTTATTGATGGTGAAGCAACCTCCGAGGAGCAGAAATTTTTTAACACTCACATTGAGGAGTGCGTAAATTGTTTCGAAAGCCATCAGAAGCATAAGCTTTTAAAAGGGATCGTTAGCGGCCATCTCAAGCGCGTGATTGTGCCAGAAAGCCTGGCATTTTCTATTCGAGCGAAGATTCAAGAAACTTTATAACCCCTAATGCAAGGCAAGATCATCATCTTCTCGGCTCCATCCGGTGCCGGTAAAACCACCATTGTAAAGCACCTGCTCAGCGTAAACCCAAACCTGAGCTTTTCTATTTCAGCCTGCACACGCGATAAGCGCGGCCGCACTGAAGAAAACGGCAAAGACTACTACTTTATAACGCCGGAAGATTTCAAGAAAAAAATAGCAAACGATGAGTTTGTGGAGTGGGAAGAAGTGTACGAAGGAGCCTTCTATGGTACGCTTAAATCTGAAATTGAGCGCATCTGGAAAAGTGGGAAGCATGTGATTCTTGATGTAGATGTGAAGGGAGGATTGAGTATCAAGCATTTCTACAAGAACAGAGCTCTTGCTGTTTTTGTAAAGCCGCCATCTGTAGATGAACTTGCTAAAAGATTAACTGCACGCAACACCGATTCTGCTTCCAGTATTTCCAGCCGCGTGTTCAAAGCAAAATTTGAAATGGGATTTGAAGATCAGTTCGATAAAGTGATCGTGAACGATGATCTTAATAAAGCCTGTGCAGAGGCGGAGAAACTGGTAAAAGAGTTTCTAAATACAGAGCCAGCTATTGTATGAAAGTAGGCCTGCTGTTTGGCTCCTTTAATCCAATTCACATCGGGCACCTCATACTTGCCAATTTTATGGCTACCAACACCGATCTTGATACCGTGTGGCTGGTAGTGTCGCCTCAGAACCCGTTTAAGCCAAGTAAAACTTTACTGCATGAGTTTGACCGGTTACATATGGTATCACTGGCAATTGCAGATAACCCTAACTTAGGTGTATCTAATATTGAGTTCAGTATGCCCCGGCCTAGCTATACTATAGATACACTTACGTATCTGCAGGAGAAATACCCTAGCTATGAATTTGTGCTGATAATGGGAGAAGATAACCTGCCTCTGTTCCCGAAGTGGAAAAACTACGAAAGTATATTGGCTTACCATAAGGTTTATGTGTACCCCCGGTCAGGATCTGTTACCACAGAAGTTACTGAAATACCTAACATAACCTTTGTAAAGGCTCCTGTGCTTGATATTTCAGCTACATTTATTCGGAAATGTATTCAGGAAGAGAAGAGTATAAAGTATTTAGTGCCAGATGAGGTTGCAGAATACATAGCTGTACATAAACTATATCAGTAAGAGTCTTATTGCCAAATGACAATTGATAAAGTCCCATAATAAGAAGAGCCCCGCACATTCTGCGGGGCTCTTCTTATTATGATGAACAAAGATATTCTCAGTTCGAATTCTTTTAGTTATTTAAATTGTCATAATTTCTGCTTCTTTCTTAGCAAGCAGTTCATCAACTTTTACGATATAAGAATCAGTTAGCTTCTGCACTTTAGCTTCCGCGTCACGTACAGCATCCTCCGAAGTTCCCTCTTTCTGAAGTTTTCTAAGACTATCATTTACATCCTTGCGCACGTTACGGATGCTTATTTTACCATTCTCAGTCTCGTTTTTTACCTGCTTTACCAGTTCACGACGACGTTCTTCTGTCAAAGCCGGTATATTGAGTCGAACTGCATCAGCTTCCTGCTGAGGGTTTAAGCCTAAGTCACTGTTCTTAATAGCTTTGTTGATCTCACCCAGCATGTTTTTTTCCCAAGGCTTAATAAGCAGTGTGCGAGCATCAGGAGCTGTGATATTGGCAACCTGAGAAACAGGAGTTGGGGTGCCATAGTAATCAACGCGCAAACCTTCTACCATGGCAGGAGAGGCTTTGCCAGCACGAATTTTAGTAAGTTCTGAACTGGTATGTTGCACCGCTTTGTCCATAGACTCCTCTGCTTCACTGAGGTAAAACTGAATTTCTTCCGTCATATCAATAATTGCTTATAAAAGTTCTGTTGAAACAATACAAATTGTTTAACTACAAAAATACTAATTTTTGTCAGTTTTGTTTGGAATGTCTGATGCCTGTAATTCATTTACAGTATCCTTTAACGTTTCTGCGAGGTCATCCATGGATACTAGTGTGCCAATCTCCTCGCCCTGTACGAGGCGTTTCAGGTTGCCAGGGGTATTCATATCAAAAACGATAATAGACAGACCATTCTCTTTACAAAGCGTAAAGGCAGTCATGTCCATCACATTTAGACCTTTCTCAAATACGTCTTTGAAGGAAATATTTCTGTAAAAAACCGCATTAGGGTCTTTTTCAGGGTCTGCAGAGTAAATACCATCCACACGGGTTCCCTTCAAAACTACATCCGCCTCAATTTCAATAGCGCGTAGTGATGCTGCAGAGTCTGTTGTAAAGTATGGATTACCGGTGCCTGCTCCAAAGATTACTACCCGGCCTTTCTCCAGGTGGCGAACAGCCCGGCGGCGAATGTAGGGCTCACAAACCTGCTGAATATTAAGGCCTGAAAGTAAGCGTGTATACACTCCGATCTTCTCCAGGGCGCTCTGTAAAGCCATACTGTTAATTACTGTAGCCAGCATACCCATGTAATCGCCCTGTACTCGGTCCAGGCCCACTTGCTCAGCCTGCACGCCTCTAAATATGTTGCCTCCTCCAATTACTACAGCTACCTCTACGCCTAAGCCAGCAACTTCTTTAATTTCCTTAGCATACTGGATCAATCGGTTAGAATCGATACCATACTGCTGTTCTCCCATCAGCGCCTCACCGCTAAGCTTCAGTAATATTCTCTTATACTTCACGATCTATACTTTAAATGTTCTGAGTTTTGTCTATGGTTTCTGAGGGCAGACACGTGCAGCCCATCTGGCAACACAAAATAATTAGAATAAAATCAAAACCTGATTCTTTTCTACGTTCTGGCGGGCCTGAACTTTTATCTCTTTCACAACTCCATCTCCAGGCGACTTCAGAATGTTTTCCATTTTCATTGCCTCCAGAATAAGAATAGGGTCTCCTTTCTTCACTTCCTGACCTGGTTGTACTTTTATTTCAAGTATAAGTCCTGGCATAGGGGCCTTCACATCATTTACTTTCTGTGTATTGGCATCACTCATGCCAAGTTGGTCAAGCAATATATCGAAACGGTCTTTCACGCTTACTGTTTGCTTTACACCATTGATCTTAAAAGTAAAGGTTTTAGACTGATAATCAGCCTGCACCAGTTCTGCAGTGAAAGATTTGTTGTCCTTTATAATATGAAAAGTGTTGGAGCTGATGGGTTGGATGTCCCAATTAAAAGGTGTTCCGTTCAGAATTATGGTTTCTTTTTGAATATCAACCTGCCATGTTTTGTCGTTAGCGGTTTTTATCTGGAGCATCTTGTATATGTGGTTTAGAGCTTAAAGATAATTGATTTCTCACAGTATTTTTAGAACTTGACTTCAAAATTAAAATATTCCATCATGAATCATAGGTTTTTGAGTGTAGTTGGTATGGCAGTTTCCCTGTCGTTTATGGCAGCTTGTAATACTGGCAAGACGGCAACTGACAGCAAAACTTTAAAAGTAGCAACAAGCAAGCAATCCGTGCAGGTTACTGATACAGTTCCTGCCTGGGCACCTAAAAAGCATGCTTTTAACCCGTCCCGCACCTTAGAGCACGATCTTATACATACCAAACTACGCGTTAGTTTCGATTGGGAGAAGCAATATCTGAATGGTTTGGCAGAGCTTACTTTAAAACCGTATTTCTATCCTCAGAATACCCTTGCCCTGGATGCAAAAGGGATGGATATACATAGTGTAAGTCTGATGAAGGGATATGATGCTACTCCTCTTTCATATAAGTATGATGGGCAAAAAATTATTATCGAGCTTGATAAGACATATTCCCGCACCGAAGAATATGTAATTGAGGTTGATTATACGGCAAAGCCTAACGAATTAAAGGCATCAGGCAGCGATGCAATCACGCAGGATAAAGGACTTTATTTCATAAATCCGTTAGGTAAGGACCCTAATAAACCGAAGCAGATCTGGACACAAGGGGAGACGGAGGCAAGTTCTGCCTGGTTTCCGACAATAGATGCGCCCAATGAGCGCATGACACAGGATATCTACATTACAGTAGATCCACAGTTTACCACTCTATCCAATGGTACCTTTATGTACTCCCGGCAAAATGCCGATGGCACCAAAACAGACTATTGGAAACAGGACCTGCCTCATGCTCCTTACCTGACAATGCTGGCTATTGGTGACTTTGCCGTGGTAAAGGATAAATGGAGAGATAAAGAAATAAATTATTATGTAGAGCCAGCTTACAAAGGAACGGCTAAAAAGGTGTTTGGGAATACACCCGAAATGATGGAGTTCTTCTCTAAGAAACTGGGAATGGTTTATCCTTGGTCTAAGTATGCTCAGGTGGTAGTTCGTGATTTCGTGTCAGGAGCCATGGAGAATACATCAGCCTCTACCTTTATGGAGGACTTGCAAATGAATGAGCGGGAGTTGCTGGATAAGAACTGGGACGGAATTATAGCGCACGAGCTGTTTCACCAGTGGTTCGGCGATTATGTTACCACAGAATCATGGGCAAACCTGCCATTAAATGAGGCTTTCGCAAACTATTCAGAGTATTTGTGGGCAGAGCATAAATATGGCGCTGATGAGGCAGCTTATCTGCAGTTAGATGAGCTGAGTCAATACCTGGAAGAAGCTCAGACAAAAAGAGAACCTCTGATCAGGTACTACTATGAAGATCGGGAAGATATGTTTGACAGTCATTCCTATGCAAAGGGAGGAAGGGTTCTGCACATGCTACGCACAATGGTAGGCGATGAAGCATGGTGGGCATCTTTAAACCGTTACCTCACCCAAAATAAATTTTCTGCAGTAGAGGTGGCCGAACTAAGAATGGCCTTTGAAGATGTAACCGGCCAGGACTTAATGTGGTTTTTTGACCAGTGGTTCATGAAGCCCGGCCACCCGGAACTAAAAGTGCAGCACAGTTATGAGAACGGGCAACTGAATTTACAAGTAACTCAACAACAGGACACAACTTATATGCCGGTGTATCGTCTGCCCCTAAAAGTAGCTGTTTGGACAAATGGAAAAAAAGTTGAACATCCAGTTGTTGTTGACAAAGCCGAGCAAACCTTTTCGTTTCCCGTCGCCTCCCAGCCAGACTTAGTTCTATTGGACCCTGAACAGCAACTTCTGGGGACTGTAGATCAGGAAAAGACGAAGCAAGAGCTGATTTTTCAAATCAACAGTGCTAGGCATGCAGGATTAAAACTTAAAGCTATCGAGGAACTTGGAGAGAAGCAGATTTCTGATGCAGATGTTATAAATGCTTTAGAACAAGCTCTGCGTGATGATTACTGGAGAGTAAGAAGTGCAGCCATTAATACGCTAAGTAGTTTAGAGCCAGGTAAGGCTGCTGGTGTAGAGGGAGAAATTCTGCGCCTAGCGCGTGAGGATAAAAGAGGAGCTGTGCGTGCGGATGCAGTGCTTGCGCTTGCAAATTGGGGCGGCAGCAAGTATAAAAGCTTATATGAACAGGCGATGCAGGATAGCTCCTATATGGTGGCCGCTGCCGGTTTGTTAGGATATGCAGGTACGGGAGCCTCAGATACAATGGCGAAGCTTGAGATGTTTGATAAAGAAAAGAGTGAAGATGTCGTGTTAGCTCTTTCGACGTACTATGCGCTACAGGGAGGGCCGGCGAAGTATGATTGGTTCATGAAGAAGATAGGAGAGGTGAGGGGAGGAACTTTGTATTATGTGCTCCAAAGTTTTGGAGCTTATCTTGCGTCCAATCCAGAGAAAAATACACCGGAAGCGATAGCTTTATTAGCAGACATAGCACAGAACAGTCCAGTGTATTACGTAAGAGGGTCTGCTTATCAAGCATTGATGGTGATGTCTGACCGGCCGGAGGTTCAGCAAATTTTGCAGGAAGTGAAAGAGAATGAAAGAGATAAGCGTCTGTTGGAGATGTATAACTAAAACCAACAGGATGCAGGAACAGAAAAAAGTGAACTTTTTTTGCAAGAATATTTGACAGAGAAGAAAAAGCGCTTAATTTTGCATCTCCTTAGAACGAAGAACGCTTCTGAAGCGCTTCGGTTGAAGGAGAAAGTTTTGCTGATTTAGTGTGAAATTAGCGTATGGGGAGATTCCAGAGCGGCCAAATGGGACGGACTGTAACTCCGTTGTCTTACGACTTCGCAGGTTCGAATCCTGCTCTCCCCACAGAGTATTATGCCGGAAAGGCTTTTGGTAATTAAAGCGGGAGTAGCTCAGTTGGTAGAGCGATAGCCTTCCAAGCTATAGGCCGCGAGTTCGACCCTCGTCTCCCGCTCATTTTTAAAGAAGAGATTAATTTTAACTTACGGGCTTTAATTGGAAGGGATTTCATCTTGATGGATTTCCTTTTTATTGTAAGTTGAGATTTAGGCGCTTCGGAAAGTTTTCAGCCGACGTAGCTCAGGGGTAGAGTACTTCCTTGGTAAGGAAGGGGTCGTGGGTTCAATTCCCATCGTTGGCTCTAAGTCCGTTACGTGTAATTAAAAGCGCGACAGAAACTTAAACGTTTTAACCTTAATTTAATATCATACAATGGCTAAAGAAACATTTGACCGTTCCAAACCGCACGTAAATATCGGTACTATTGGTCACGTTGACCACGGTAAGACTACTCTTACAGCTGCTATCACTACTGTGTTGGCTAAGAAAGGTCTTGCTTCGCTTCGTGACTTCTCTTCAATTGACAATGCTCCTGAAGAAAAAGAAAGAGGTATTACTATCAATACTTCTCACGTAGAATACGCTACAGAAAGCCGTCACTATGCTCACGTTGACTGCCCAGGTCACGCTGACTACGTGAAGAACATGGTTACTGGTGCTGCTCAGATGGACGGTGCTATCCTTGTAGTTGCTGCTACAGATGGTCCAATGCCACAAACTCGTGAGCACATCCTTCTTGCTCGTCAGGTAGGTGTACCTCAGCTAGTAGTTTTCATGAACAAAGTTGACATGGTTGACGATCCAGAGCTTCTTGAGCTTGTTGAGATGGAAATCCGTGAGCTACTTTCTTTCTACGATTTCGATGGCGATAACATTCCAGTAATCCAGGGTTCAGCTCTAGGTGGCCTGAATGGCGACGATAAGTGGGTAAAAACTATTGAAGATCTAATGGATGCTGTTGACAACTGGATTCCAATTCCAGCTCGTCTGACTGACCTTCCATTCTTGATGCCAGTTGAGGACGTATTCTCAATCACAGGCCGTGGTACTGTTGCTACAGGTCGTATTGAGCGTGGTGTAATCAACTCTGGTGAGCAAGTGGACATTTTAGGTATGGGTGCTGAGAACTTGAAGTCTACAGTTACTGGTGTTGAGATGTTCCGTAAGATCCTTGACAGAGGTGAAGCTGGTGACAACGTAGGTCTACTTCTTCGTGGTATAGAGAAAACTGATATCCGTCGTGGTATGGTTATCTGTAAGCCAGGTTCTGTAAAGCCTCACACACACTTCAAAGCTGAGGTTTACGTTCTTTCTAAAGAAGAAGGTGGTCGTCACACACCATTCTTTAACAAATACCGTCCACAGTTCTACTTCAGAACGACAGACGTAACTGGTGAGATCATTCTTCCAGAAGGTGTAGAAATGGTAATGCCAGGTGATAACATCACTATCGAAGTGAAGTTGATCAACGCTGTTGCAATGGAGAAAGGTCTACGTTTCGCTATCCGTGAGGGTGGTAGAACAGTAGGTGCTGGTCAGGTAACTGAAATCCTTGACTAAAAATATGTTACAAGCCCGTTCTTGATAAGTTTTTTAAGAACGGGTTTGTTTTCATAAAAATATTATATAAATTTGCACTCCATTTGATAAAAATGGCGTGCATTTTTTTACGGGTGTAGCTCAATTGGTAGAGTAGTGGTCTCCAAAACCATTGGCTGGGAGTTCGAGTCTCTCCACCCGTGCAATTAAAAACTATCTGGAAAGCGAAGAAATGAGCAAGGTAAGAAACTACGTAAGTGAAACAGTTGAGGAAATGAGAGATAAAGTCTCCTGGCCCTCTTACTCTGAATTGCAGAATAGCTCTGTATTAGTGCTAATAGGTTCTCTTATTTTTGCTTTGATAGTTGGTGCTATGGATTTTGTTTTTGATTCAGGCCTGACGTGGTTCTATAACCAGTTTTAAAGAAACCTATGGCTGATTTAAAGTGGTATGTAGTGCGCGCTGTAAGTGGGCAGGAAAAGAAAGCAAAGGCTTACCTTGAAAATGAGATCTTAAGGCAAAACCTTGAGGAGTATGTTCCACAAGTGTTGATACCTGCTGAAAAGGTATATGAAATGCGCGGAGGTAAAAAGAGGATTCGGGAGCGCAATTTCTTTCCAGGATATGTATTGGTTCATGCGGATCTGTCTCATGGAGAGGCAGAACACATAATAATAAGTACTCCGGGGGTTATAGGCTTCCTTGGGGCGAATGATGCTTCTGCAAACAAGAAGCCGGTGCCACTTCGTCAATCAGAAATAAACAGAATCTTAGGAACTGTTGATGAGGCGGAGGAGCAAGCAGAAGTGCTGGATACTCCATTTATAGTTGGTGAAACTGTAAAAGTGATGGACGGGCCATTTAGTGGCTTCTCTGGAACTGTTGAGGAAGTATTTGAAGAGCGTAAGAAACTCAATGTGATGGTGAAGATCTTCGGAAGAAACACACCAGTTGAGTTGAACTACATGCAAGTGGAAAAAGAATCGTAGTAAATACAAATAATGGCAAAGGAAATAAAAGGTTATCTGAAACTTCAGATAAAGGGAGGTGCCGCGAATCCATCGCCACCGGTTGGACCTGCACTTGGTTCTAAAGGTCTTAATATCATGGAGTTCTGTAAGCAGTTTAATGCTAGAACTCAGGATAAGCCTGGTCAAGTGTTACCAGTATTGATTACAATCTATGCAGACAAGTCCTTCGACTTTGTGGTGAAAACTCCACCTGCTCCAGTATTGTTAATGGATGCTGCTAAACTAAAGGGAGGTTCTAAAGAGCCAAACCGTAACAAAGTAGGTTCAGTTACATGGGATCAGGTAAGAGAGATTGCTGAGACAAAAATGCCCGATTTAAATGCTTTCAAACTGGAATCAGCTATGAAACAAGTAGCAGGAACAGCTAGAAGCATGGGTATCACTGTATCAGGTAAAGCTCCGTGGAACGAATAATTACAGTTAAAGGATAATGGCGAAGATTTCAAAAAATAGAAAAGCAGCTTTGGAAAAAGCTGACTTGACAAAAGAATATTCTTTAGCAGATGCCGCTTCAGTAGTAAAGGATATCACCTTCACTAAATTTGATGCCTCTGTTGATATCGATGTTCGTCTTGGTGTAGACCCTCGTAAGGCAGACCAAATGGTGCGTGGTATTGTTACACTTCCTCACGGAACAGGTAAAGAAGTAAAAGTGCTTGCACTGGTTACGCCTGATAAAGAGCAGGAAGCGAAAGATGCTGGTGCTGATTTCGTAGGTCTAGATGATTATATTCAGAAAATCGAAAAGGGATGGACTGATGTAGATGTAATCATCACGATGCCTGCTGTAATGGCCAAAGTTGGTCGTTTGGGTAGAATATTAGGTCCTCGTAACCTGATGCCGAATCCAAAGTCAGGAACAGTTACACAAGACGTAGCAAAAGCAGTAAAAGAAGTAAAGGCCGGTAAAATCGACTTTAAAGTTGATAAATTTGGTATCATTCATACAAGCGTAGGAAAGGTGTCTTTCTCTGCAGAGCAGCTTGCTGCAAACGCAGCGGAAGTAATTCAAACACTAAACCGTTTGAAGCCTTCTTCAGCAAAGGGTACATACATCAAGAGCATAACATTGTCTAGCACAATGAGCCCGGCCGTAATCGTTGACAAGAACGCAACTATCTAAGAACATGACCAGGGAAGAAAAAGAAATAATTGTACAGGACCTGAGCGAGAAGTTAGCGAACACAAACTACTTCTATATTACAGATGCTTCAACTATGACGGTTGCTGGTATCAACGCATTCAGGAGAATGGCCTTTGAAAGAGGCATCGAGTACAAGGTATATAAGAACAAATTGATCAAGAAAGCCTTAGATACATTAGAGGCTGACACTACTGAGCTTGAAGGAGTTTTGAAAGGCGCTTCCGGTATCCTGTTCTCTGCTGAGTCAGGCAATGCCCCTGCAAAACTAATACAGGACTTCAGAAAGAAGGGAAATACGCTTCCACTTCTTAAGGGTGCCTTCATTGATAGCGGTCTTTACATTGGTGAGGAGCAGTTGAAAACACTGTCTGAGATCAAGTCTAAGAACGAACTTATCGGTGATATCATTGGTTTATTACAGTCTCCAGCTAAGAACGTTGTTTCAGCGCTTCAAAGCAGTGGCGGTAAGTTAGCCGGTATCCTGAAAACTTTATCTGAAAAAGAATAATTTCTAAAAACGTAATCAATAAGTAACTTTTAATTTCAATAAAAAATGGCAGATTTGAAAGCATTCGCTGAGCAGTTAGTAAACTTAACTGTTAAAGAAGTTAACGAACTAGCTACTATTCTTAAGGATGAGTATGGCATCGAGCCTGCTGCTGCTGCTCCAGTTATGATGGCTGGTGGCGCTGGTGCTGAAGGTGGTGCTGCTGCAGAAGAGAAAACGTCTTTTGACGTAATCCTTAAGTCAGCTGGTGCTCAGAAACTAGCAGTAGTTAAGCTTGTGAAAGAGCTTACTGGTCTTGGTCTGAAAGAGGCTAAAGAACTAGTTGACGGCGCTCCAAAACCTCTTAAAGAAGGTGTTGCTAAAGACGAAGCAGATTCACTGAAAAAATCTTTGGAAGAAGCTGGTGCTGAAGTGGAGGTTAAATAATCTCACTTTATCAACATACCGACAACAGGTAGACCTGGCATATTAGTCAGGTCTTTTCCTGTTTGTATACGGATTCATATTTTGAATCCTTTTTTGCCCACAGCTGTTTTGGACTCTGTGTGCTTGTAAGTGATTGTAAACGTAAAACTTCAAGGCTTTGGCTAAGAATAAAACGACAAATCGAATCAATTTTGCTTCTATTAAGCCTGTAATAGATTATCCTGACTTCTTAGATGTGCAGGTACAGTCATTCCAGGACTTCTTTCAGTTGGAAACTCCAGCTGAAAATAGAGCACAGGAGGGTTTGTTTAAGGTATTTGCCGAGAACTTCCCTATTTCAGATTCACGCGAGAACTTTGTACTGGAGTTTATCGACTATCATATAGATCCTCCAAAGTATTCTGTTGATGAAAGTATCGATAGAGGCCTTACATACTCAGTTCCGCTAAAAGCAAAACTTCGTCTTATCTGCAATGATGAGGATAATGAAGATTTTGAAACAATTGAGCAGGAAGTTTTCTTAGGAAACATTCCTTATATGACAGAAAAAGGCTCTTTTGTTATTAATGGAGCAGAGCGTGTGATTGTTTCTCAGTTACACAGGTCACCGGGTGTGTTCTTTGCTCAAAGCAAGCATACAAACGGTACCAAACTATATTCTGCCAGAATTATTCCTTTCAAAGGATCTTGGGTTGAATTTGCTACAGACGTAAATAACGTAATGTATGCATATATAGACCGTAAAAAGAAGTTTCCTGTTACAACTCTTCTTAGAGCGATAGGATACGGAACGGATAAGGATATTTTGGACCTGTTTGGATTGTCAGAAGAGGTTCCTGCAAATAAAACCAATCTTAAAAACTCAGTAGGCAGAAGATTAGCTGCACGTGTTTTAAGAACCTGGACAGAAGACTTTGTAGATGAGGATACTGGAGAGGTAGTTTCTATTGATAGAAATGAAGTGCTTTTAGAGCGTGACTCAGAAGTTACTCAGGAAGATATCGATGTTATTCTTGACTCTGGTGTTCAGTCAATCATTCTGCACCGTGAAAATGTGAATATTGCAGATTATGCAATTATTTACAATACGCTTCAGAAGGATAACTCAAACTCTGAGAAAGAAGCTGTTGAGCAGATCTACCGTCAGTTAAGAAATACAGAAGCACCAGATGAGGAAACAGCTCGTGACATTATTCAGAAGTTGTTTTTCTCTGACAAGCGTTATGATCTAGGTGAAGTTGGTAGATACAGAATCAACAAGAAGCTAGGTCTTGACACTAATTGGGATGCTAAAGTACTGACTAATGAGGATATCGTCTTGATCGTGAAATACCTGATTGGACTGATAAACTCAAAAGCTGTTGTTGATGATATTGACCACCTGAGCAACCGCCGTGTTAGAACGGTAGGTGAGCAGCTATACGCACAATTTGGCGTTGGTCTAGCCCGTATGGCACGTACCATCAAAGAGCGAATGAACGTGCGAGATAATGAAGACTTCAAGCCTGTTGATTTGATCAACGCGCGTACTTTGTCTTCAGTGATAAACTCGTTCTTCGGAACAAACCAGCTTTCTCAGTTCATGGACCAGACAAACCCGTTAGCAGAAGTGACGCATAAGCGTCGTGTATCTGCTCTTGGACCAGGAGGTCTTTCCAGAGAGCGTGCAGGTTTCGAGGTTCGTGACGTTCACTATACCCACTACGGTCGTTTATGTACAATTGAGACTCCTGAAGGACCAAACATTGGTCTTATCTCATCTCTTTGTGTACACGCAAGAGTGAACCACATGGGCTTTATCGAAACTCCTTACAGAAAGGTGATCGAAGGTAAAGTACAGGTAGATGGTTCTGTAGAATATCTGACTGCTGAAGAAGAAGATACCCACCACATCGCGCAGGCTAATGCTCTGATTGATGATCAAGGTAATTTCATAAACGAAAGAGTAAAAGGACGTTTTGAGGGAGACTTCCCTGTAGAGGAGCCTAATACTTATACATACATGGACGTTGCTCCTAACCAGATCGTATCGGTGGCGGCTTCCATGATTCCTTTCCTTGAGCATGACGATGCTAACCGTGCCCTGATGGGTTCAAACATGCAGCGTCAGGCGGTACCACTTCTAAAGCCACAGGCTCCAATAGTAGGTACAGGTTTGGAAAGAAGAGCAGCTATTGACTCAAGAGCACTTGTTGTCGCAGAAGGTGATGGTGAAATTGATTTTGTAGATGCAACAAAAATCGTAGTTAAGTATGACCTGTCTGAGGATGAAAAATTAGTTTCATTTGATGCAGAATACGTGACATATGATTTGATCAAGTTCAGAAGAACCAACCAGGATACATGTATCAACCTGACGCCAATAGTGCGGACAGGGGAGCGAGTTACAAAAGGTCAGCCATTATGCGAAGGTTATGCTACAAATAATGGGGAGCTTGCACTAGGAAGAAACCTGCAGGTAGCTTTCATGCCATGGCAAGGGTATAACTTTGAGGATGCTATTGTTATATCCGAGAAAGTAGTACGTGATGACGTGTTCACTTCTATTCACATCGAAGAGTTCGAGCTGGAAGTACGTGAAACGAAGCGTGGTGAGGAAGAACTTACTTCTGAAATCCCGAACGTAAGCGAAGAGGCAGTTCGTAACCTGGATGAAAACGGTATAATCCGTTTAGGTGCTGAAGTAAAAGAAGGAGATATCCTGATTGGTAAGATTACACCAAAAGGTGAGACTGATCCAACGCCAGAGGAGAAACTACTTCGTGCTATCTTCGGTGATAAGGCTGGTGATGTGAAGGATGCTTCGCTTAAAGCACCCCCATCATTGAACGGTGTCGTAATTGATACAAAACTGTTCTCAAGACCTAAGAAAGATAAAAACCTTCGTGCTAAGTCTAAGAAAGAGGTTGAAGAGCTAAAAGTTAAGTATGGTAAAGAACTGACTGCTATCAAAAATGTGATGGTAGATAAGCTGGTAGCTTTGCTTGAGGGTAAAACTTCACAGGGTATCAAGCACAAGTTCGGCGATGACATTCTTTCTAAAGGAGTTAAGTTCACAAGAAAGAACATCATTGAAGCCCTGTTCCCTGAAAAGAACCCATACAAGGACGAGAGTAACTACGCGGTTCCGGAGGAGGTAAACATGTTTAAAGACCTAATTCTGGAGAACTGGACAAGCGACGACAAGGCTAATAAAATGCTTGTTGAGCTTGTGAAGAACTATAATAAGCGTAGAAACATCGTATCTGCACACTTTAAGCGTGAGCGATTCACGTTAGAAGTGGGAGATGAGTTACCAGCTGGAATCGTGCAGCTTGCAAAAGTTTACATCGCTAAAAAGCGTAAACTTAAAGTAGGTGATAAGATGGCCGGTCGCCATGGTAACAAAGGTGTAGTAGCAAGAATCGTTCGTGAGGAAGACATGCCGTTCTTAGAAGACGGAACTCCAATGGATATCGTATTGAACCCTCTTGGTGTACCTTCCCGAATGAACATCGGGCAGATTTATGAGACAGTATTAGGATGGGCTGGCCTGAAATTAGGCAGAACATATGCAACGCCAATATTCGACGGAGCTACAGAAGAGCAGGTGTCGGCAGAATTGGCTGAAGCAGGACTTCCTAAGTTTGGACGTTCATATCTGTACGATGGATTAAGCGGAGATAGATTCGACCAGCCTGTAACAGTAGGTGTGATTTACATGCTGAAGCTAGGTCACTTGGTAGATGATAAAATGCACGCACGTTCAATCGGACCATACTCACTGATCACGCAGCAGCCACTTGGTGGTAAAGCACAATTCGGTGGTCAGCGTTTCGGTGAAATGGAGGTGTGGGCGCTTGAGGCATTTGGTGCATCAAACGTGTTGCAGGAAATACTTACAGTAAAATCAGACGATGTAATCGGCCGTGCAAAAGCCTACGAGGCAATTGTGAAGGGCGACGTGCTGCCTAAGCCAAATATACCTGAATCATTCAATGTATTGATTCATGAATTAAGAGGCCTGGCACTGGAAATAACATTAGAATAGTAAAGTAAAAGCTAAGCGCTGAGGTATAGACCAAGGCGCTTAGCTCACTTTATAAGAAATAGCTGTAAGGCATATTCATTGTATTGACATTATTATAATAATATGGCATTTGCAAAAAATAAAAAGCTAACTCAGGACTTCTCAAAAGTAACGATAAGCTTAGCTTCTCCAGAATCCATTCTGGAGCGTTCAAACGGAGAGGTAGTAAAGCCTGAGACAATAAACTATAGAACCTATAAGCCTGAAATGGGTGGTTTATTCTGCGAAAGAATATTCGGACCTGTAAAGGACTGGGAATGCCACTGCGGAAAGTATAAGAGAATCAGATATAAAGGTATCATCTGCGACCGTTGCGGTGTAGAGGTAACTGAAAAGAAAGTACGCCGTGAGCGTATGGGCCACATTGAACTGGTAGTTCCTGTAGCTCATATCTGGTACTTCAAATCACTTCCGAACAAAATAGGTTATCTGTTAGGCTTACCAACAAAGAAGCTTGATCAGATTATCTACTATGAGAGATATGTAGTTATTCAACCAGGTATACTGGCAGAAGACAGCGTAAACACGCTCGACTTCCTGACAGAAGACGAGTATCTGGATATGATTGACAAGCTCCCTCGTGAGAACCAGATGTTGGATAACAATGATCCGAACAAGTTCATCGCGAAAATGGGTGCTGAGGCATTGCAAATGCTTTTAGAGCGAACGAATTTAGATGATCTTTCATATGAACTTCGTCACGCTGCTGCTCACGAAACATCTCAGCAACGTAAAGCTGAAGCTTTAAAGCGTCTGCGTGTTGTAGAGGCATTCCGTGATGCAACAACAAGAATAGAGAACAGGCCAGAATGGATGATAATCCGCATGGTGCCTGTTATTCCACCAGAGCTTCGACCACTAGTTCCTTTGGATGGTGGCCGTTTTGCTACTTCTGACTTGAATGATCTGTACAGACGTGTTATTATCCGTAACAACCGTCTGAAGCGTCTTATCGAGATCAAAGCTCCGGAGGTAATCCTTCGTAATGAGAAGCGAATGTTGCAGGAAGCTGTAGATTCTCTGTTCGACAACTCACGTAAAGTGAACGCTGTTCGTGCAGAAGGTAACCGTGCACTAAAGTCACTATCAGACATGCTGAAAGGTAAGCAAGGACGTTTCCGTCAGAACTTGCTTGGTAAGCGTGTTGACTACTCTGGCCGTTCGGTAATTGTGGTTGGTCCAGAACTGAAGCTGCATGAGTGCGGTTTGCCAAAAAATATGGCAGCTGAACTTTTCAAGCCGTTCATCATCCGTAAGCTGATTGAAAGAGGAATAGTAAAGACTGTAAAGTCAGCTAAGAAAATAGTAGATCGTAAGGATCCTGTAGTATGGGATATCCTGGAGAACGTGCTGAAGGGCCATCCGGTACTCCTAAACCGTGCTCCTACGCTACACAGATTAGGTATTCAGGCATTCCAGCCAAAACTGATCGAAGGTAAGGCAATTCAGCTACACCCACTGGTGTGTACTGCATTCAACGCCGACTTTGACGGTGACCAGATGGCAGTGCACGTTCCACTTGGACCTGCTGCTGTTCTGGAGGCTTCGATGCTTATGTTGGCTTCACATAATATTCTTAACCCTGCCAATGGTGCCCCAATTGCGGTACCTTCTCAGGACATGGTACTTGGTTTATACTATGTATCAAAAGGAAAGCGTAGCACAGAAAACGAGAACATAAAAGGAGAAGGAATGAGCTTCTACTCTGCGGAGGAAGTAATCATTGCTATCAACGAAGGTCGTCTGTCAAAGCAGGCTTATATCAAAGTAAGAACTAAGGTAAAGAACGAGAAAGGTGAACTGGAGATGAAACTCATCGAGACAGTAGCCGGACGCGTTATCTTCAACCAGTTCGTACCAGAGGAAGTAGGTTTCGTTGACGAACTATTAACAAAGAAAAAACTTCAGCAGATTATCTCAAGAGTGTTTAAAGAGACAGGAATGGCTCGTACAGCACACTTCCTTGATGATATCAAAACACTAGGATTCCAGTCAGCCTACAAAGGTGGTCTGTCAATGGGTCTTGGAGATATAAATATACCTGCTGAAAAAGATGCATTAGTTGAGCAGGCAAAGAGAGAAGTAGATGCTGTATGGCAGAACTATTCAATGGGTCTGATCACAGACAATGAGCGTTACAACCAGGTAATTGATATCTGGACTCGTATCAACAATCAGATTACTGAAACGTTAATGCGTCGTCTGGAAAATGATGATCAGGGCTTTAACTCAATCTTCATGATGATGCACTCTGGAGCCCGTGGTTCTAGAGAGCAGATCCGCCAGTTGGGTGGTATGAGAGGTCTGATGGCTAAGCCTCAGAAATCGCTACAAGGTTCAGTTGGTGAAATTATTGAGAACCCAATCCTATCTAACTTCAAGGAAGGTCTGGATGTAATTGAGTACTTCATCTCAACGCACGGTGCTCGTAAAGGTCTAGCCGATACAGCGCTTAAAACTGCGGATGCTGGTTACCTGACCCGTCGTCTGGTAGACGTATCACAGGATGTGATTGTGAATGAGGAAGACTGCGGTACATTAAGGGGTCTGGAAGTAAGTGCGCTGAAAGACAATGAAGACATTGTAGAAACTCTATCAGAGCGAATCTTAGGACGTGTAACAGTACATGATGTATATGATCCAATATCAAATGAGCTAATCGTTGAGTCAGGCGATGAAATCACAGAAGAAGTTGCCCGACTGATAGAGAATACTTCAATTGAAGCAGTGGAGATACGTTCAGTATTAACCTGTGAGTCTAAGAGAGGTATCTGTGCGAAATGCTACGGACGTAACCTTGCAACCGGTTTCATGGTGCAAAAAGGTGAAGCTGTTGGTGTTATTGCAGCACAGTCGATTGGTGAACCAGGTACGCAGCTGACACTTCGTACGTTCCACGTAGGTGGTACTGCGTCTAACATTGCAGTAGATGCAACAATACTTGCAAAGTTTGCTGGAAAGATAGAGTTCGAAGATGTCCGAACAATCGATACAGTGAACAATGAGGGTGAACCTGTAAAAGTTGTAATGGGTCGTTCGGGTGAAGTTAAAATTGTTGATCCGAACACGGGTAAACTGTTCATCAGTAACCACGTGCCATATGGTTCATTCATCACAGTTAACGAAGGACAGACAGTAGAAAAAGGAGATAAGCTTTGTAACTGGGATCCTTATAATGCAGTTATCCTTTCGGAATTCGATGGTGATATTAGCTATGAGTCGATAATTGAAGGTGTAACTTACCGCGAAGAGTCGGATGAGCAGACAGGATACCGAGAGAAGGTAATTGTTGATACTAAAGACAAAACGCAGAACCCGGCTATCATTGTAAATCCTAAGAATGGCGAACCGAAAGGTTATAACATTCCGGTAGGTGCCCACCTGGTAGTAGAAAACGGTGAGAAAATCAAAGCAGGACAAATTCTTGCCAAGATTCCTCGTGCAATCGGTAAAACAAGGGATATTACAGGTGGTCTTCCACGTGTGACGGAACTATTCGAGGCACGTAATCCATCTAACCCAGCAGTAGTATCTGAAATAGATGGTGTTGTAACCTATGGTAGCGTGAAGCGAGGTAACCGTGAAATCTTCATTGAGTCAAAAGACGGAGTGAAGAAGAAATATATGGTGCCGCTTTCAAAGCACATCCTTGTGCAGGATAATGACTTTGTTCGTGCAGGTATGCCATTATCAGATGGTGCTATCACACCAACAGACATCCTGAACATACAAGGTCCGGGAGCTGTGCAAGAGTACCTGGTAAATGAGATACAGGAAGTATACCGTCTGCAGGGTGTGAAGATCAATGATAAACACATCGAAGTTGTCGTTCGCCAAATGATGCAGAAAGTAGTTGTAGTAGATGCAGGCGATACAAGCTTCTTAGAGCACCAGGTTGTGGACAAGTTGAATTTCATGGAAGAGAACGACAGAATAATCGACATGAAAGTTGTTGAAGATGCTGGAGATTCTACAAACCTGAAGCCAGGACAGATTGTGACAGCAAGAAGGCTGCGTGACGAAAATTCAAGCCTGAAGCGTAGGGATATGAAACTAGTTACTGTGCGCGATGCACAGCCGTCAGTTTCCAGACCAACGCTGCAAGGTATTACGCAGGCTTCATTAGGTACGCAAAGCTTTATTTCTGCGGCATCGTTCCAGGAAACAACAAAGGTACTGAGCGAAGCAGCAATCAAAGGTAAAGCTGATGAGTTACTAGGCCTGAAAGAAAACGTTATCGTAGGTCATCTGATACCAGCAGGTACAGGTTTAAGAGAATACCAGAAGATGATTGTTGGAAACCAGGAAGAGTACGACTCACTTGTGGAGTCTAAAAAGGCAACTTCAAAAACAAAACAACAGGAATTACAAAACAGATAAAAAATGGCTGAAGATCTGCAAAAGCAAAACCAAATAAACATAGAGTTGTCAGAAGAAGTTGCTGAAGGTGAGTATGCAAATTTGGCGATGATAGCACATTCTAGCAGTGAATTTGTGATTGACTTTATAAGATTGATGCCAGGTTTGCCAAAAGCAAAAGTTAAATCAAGAATTGTTATAACCCCAGAGCATGCCAAAAGACTTTTGGCTGCTCTGGCGGATAACATAAATAAGTTTGAAGCTAGTTTTGGCGATATTAAGCAATCTCAGGATGCTCCTTCTTTTCCAATGAACTTCGGAGGAACAGTAGGTGAAGCCTAAGGTGCTAATAATTAATGAATTAAAATTTTGAAATTGCGAAGTGATTTTCATACCTTTGCAGACCAATTTTTAGAGTGGAAAAATCTATAATTAACAGATTGTAAATGCCTACTATACAGCAATTAGTAAGAAAAGGAAGAGAGAAATTAACATCAAAGTCAAAATCTCCTGCCTTAGATTCATGCCCACAGCGTCGTGGTGTTTGTACTAGAGTATATACAACTACGCCAAAGAAGCCAAACTCGGCTATGCGTAAAGTGGCGAGGGTAAGACTCACAAACGGAAAAGAAGTAAACGCCTATATTCCAGGTGAAGGACACAACCTTCAGGAGCACTCAATTGTGCTAATCAGAGGAGGTAGAGTGAAAGACCTTCCAGGAGTACGTTACCACATTGTACGTGGTGCACTGGATACTGCGGGTGTAAGCGGACGTCTGCAAAGCCGTTCGAAGTATGGTGCTAAGAGACCAAAACCAGGTCAGGCTCCAGCTGCTGCAGGTAAAGGTGGTAAGAAAAAGTAATTCATAGAGTTATAATACAATGAGAAAAGCAAAGCCTAAAAGTAGAATTCTCCTTCCAGATCCTAAATACAAAGAGACGTTAGTAACACGTTTTGTAAACTACATGATGGTAGATGGCAAAAAAAGTGTTGCTTACGGAATCTTCTATGATGCTGTAGATCTAGTAGAGCAAAGAACAAAAGAAAACGGACTGGAGACCTGGAAGAAGGCACTGAATAACATCATGCCAAGTGTCGAGGTTAAAAGCCGTAGAGTAGGGGGAGCTACATTCCAAGTGCCGACTGAGGTTCGTCCAGAACGCAGAGTATCTCTAGGAATCAAATGGATGATTTCCTACTCCCGCAAACGCGGTGAGAAAACAATGAAAGACAGATTAGCTGGTGAGATAATCGCAGCTGCTAAAGGCGAAGGTGCTGCCGTTAAGAAAAAAGACGATACACATAGAATGGCCGAAGCAAACAAAGCGTTCTCACACTTTAGATTCTAGTAATGGCAAGAGACTTAAAATACACAAGAAATATTGGTATTGCTGCGCACATCGATGCGGGTAAAACCACTACGACTGAACGTATTCTGTATTATGCTGGTGTAAGCCACAAAATAGGTGAGGTTCATGATGGCGCTGCTACCATGGACTGGATGGAGCAGGAGCAGGAGCGTGGAATTACAATTACGTCAGCTGCTACAACTGTAACATGGCCATACAGAGGGCAGGATTACCACATCAACATCATTGATACTCCAGGACACGTTGACTTTACTGTAGAGGTAAACCGATCTCTGCGCGTATTGGATGGACTGGTATTCTTATTCAGTGCTGTTGATGGTGTAGAGCCGCAGTCAGAAACAAACTGGCGCCTTGCAGATAACTATAAAGTTGCCCGTATAGGATTCGTTAATAAAATGGACCGTTCTGGCGCTGACTTCCTTGCTGTATGTAAGCAGGTGAAAGAAATGCTTGGCAGCAATGCTGTAGCACTTCAGTTGCCAATTGGTGCAGAGGATAACTTCCGCGGGGTAGTTGACTTGGTAAACTTCAGAGGCATTGAGTGGAACGATGAAGATAAAGGAATGACCTTTACAGAAGTTCCGATTCCGGCAGATATGCTGGAGGAAGCTGAAGAGTACAGAGAGAAATTATTAGAAGCAGTAGCTGAGTACGATGAGACTTTGATGGAGAAATACTTCGAAGATCCTGCCTCAATTACTGAAGATGAAATCATTGCAGCACTTCGTGCGGCTACAATCGACATGGCGATTGTACCAATGCTTTGTGGTTCTTCTTTCAAAAATAAAGGTGTACAGACAATGCTTGACTATGTGATGGCGCTTTGTCCGTCACCTCTTGACAAGGAAAGCATCAAAGGTACCAACCCGGATACTGGTGCTGAAATAGCTCGTAAGCCAAGTGAAAGCGAGCCATTTGCTGGCCTTGCTTTTAAGATTGCAACTGACCCTTATGTTGGCCGACTATGCTTTGTGCGAGCTTATTCAGGTGTACTAGAGTCTGGTTCTTACGTGTTCAATACACGCTCGAATAATAAAGAGCGTATCTCACGTATTTTCCAGATGCACGCTAACAAGCAGAACCAGATCGAAAGATTAGGAGCAGGTGACATCGGAGCGGTTGTAGGTTTTAAAGACATTAAAACAGGAGATACCCTATGCGACCAGAACGCTAAAATCGTTCTTGAATCAATGGATTTCCCTGAGCCGGTAATTGGATATGCAATTGAGCCTAAATCTCAGGCTGACTCGGATAAAATGGGTATGGCTATTGCCAAACTTATTGAAGAAGATCCAACACTTCAGGTAAACACTGATGAGGAAACTGGTCAAACGATCCTACGCGGTATGGGTGAACTTCACCTGGAGATTATCATTGACCGCATGAAGCGAGAGTTCAAAGTTGAACTTAACCAGGGTGCTCCACAGGTTGCTTACAAAGAAACTATCACTAAAAATATTGAGCACAGAGAAGTGTTCAAGAAGCAGTCAGGTGGTCGTGGTAAGTTTGCCGACATTGTGTTTGAAATGGGACCACGTGAAGATGGAAAACAAGGTCTTGAATTCGTGAATGCTATTGTAGGTGGTGTGATTCCAAAAGAATTTATACCAGCTGTACAAAAAGGATTCGAAGAGGCAATGAAGAATGGTATCCTTGCAGGCTTCCCGATAGATTCAATGAAAGTGCGTTTGTTCCATGGTTCATTCCATGATGTAGACTCCGATTCACTTTCTTTTGAATTAGCTGCACGTCAAGGGTTCAAAGAAGCAGGTAAGCAGTGTGCTCCTAAACTTCTTGAGCCGATAATGGCAGTAGATGTTGTTACTCCGGATGAATATACAGGTCCAGTAACAGGTGATTTGAATAGAAGAAGAGGTATCATGAAAGGTATGGATACTAAAGGAACAGCTACTGTAGTAAAAGCAGACGTTCCGCTTTCAGAACTGTTCGGCTATGTAACTGACTTACGTACCATCACTTCAGGTAGAGCAACAGCATCCCTTACTTTCTCTCATTATGAGCAAGTACCACAAAACCTGGCAGACGGCATCGTTGCTAAAGTAAAAGGAACAGCAGCTAAATAATAGTATAGAAATGAATCAGAAAATAAGAATAAAGCTTAAGTCTTACGATCACAATTTAGTTGACAAGTCATCTGAGAAAATTGTGAAAGCTGTTAAGGCAACCGGTGCCATCGTAAGCGGACCAATTCCTCTTCCAACAGAAAAGGATAAATTCACAGTTCTTCGTTCACCACACGTAAACAAGAAGTCAAGAGAGCAGTTTCAGCTTTGCACATACAAAAGATTAGTAGATATCTATTCTACTAGCTCTAAAACAGTTGACGCACTCATGAAGCTTGAACTTCCAAGTGGTGTAGATGTTGAGATCAAAGTTTGATAAACAGCCTATAAAATAAAAAAGGAGAGCCCATAAAGCTCTCCTTTTTTATTTTATAGGCTGATAATAAATAATTTAGAAAAGGGTTGTTAAAGAAAAGGAAAATTTATTAACTTTGCACTCCCTTAGCAAAACTGAGGGGGAATAATATATTGTATCCATCTATTTAAAAACAAGTTGAATGCCTGGAATTATCGGTAAGAAAATCGGAATGACAAGCCTCTTCACAGCAGATGGTAAATACACACCAGTAACGCTTATTCAAGCAGGTCCGTGTGTAGTTACTCAAGTGAAGACAGTCGAGACTGACGGCTATGAAGCAGTACAGCTAGGCTATGGCGAAAAAAAGCTTAAAAGAGTAACTAAGGCGGAAGCAGGTCACTACAAAAAAGCTAACACAGCTCCAAAAAAGAGAGTTGCTGAATTTGATGTGGAGGGAGCTTCTTTCACCCTGGGAGATACAGTGGATGTAAATCTATTTGTAGAAGGTGAATTTGTGGATGTAGTAGGTACATCAAAAGGAAAAGGTTTCCAAGGTGTGGTAAAACGTCACAACTTTGCCGGTGTTGGTGGGCAGACTCACGGTCAGCATAACCGCGCAAGACACCCTGGTTCAATCGGTGCATGTTCTTGGCCTTCAAGAGTATTTAAAGGAATGCGTATGGCTGGTAGAATGGGTGGTAACAGAGTTAAAATCCAAAATTTAACAGTTCTACGTGTTATCGCTGATAGAAACCTGTTGGTAGTTAGTGGCTCGGTACCGGGTGCCAAAAATTCTTACGTGTTAATTGAGAAGTAAAATGGAGCTTTCTGTATTAAATATTAAAGGTGAAGATACAGGCAGAAAGGTAACACTTTCTGATGCGGTGTTTGGTGTAGAGCCAAATGAGCATGCAATGTATCTTGACGTTAAGCAGTACCTGGCTAATCAGAGACAAGGTACTCACAAATCAAAAGAGCGCGCGGAAGTTGCAGGCTCAACTAAAAAGATTAAGAAGCAAAAAGGTACAGGTGGAGCCCGTGCTGGTAGCTTAAAATCTCCTGTATTCATTGGTGGTGGTCGTGTATTCGGACCGAAGCCAAGAAACTACAGCTTTAAGTTGAATAAAAAGTTAAAAGAAGTAGCTCGTGTTTCAGCTCTTTCTTTGTTAGCACGTGATAATAAAGTTGCTTTAGTAGAGTCATTTACATTTGATGCTCCTAAGACAAAAGAATTTATCTCGATCCTGAGCAACCTGAACTCAACTGGAAAAACATTAGTTGTTGTTCCTGCAGTTGATAAAAATGTAGTGTTGTCAGGTAGAAACTTGAAGAAAGTGAAAGTTTCTACTGCAAGCGACCTTAATACATACGACCTGCTGAACACAGATAGAGTTCTGATGGTCGAAGATTCAGTTAAAGTATTAGAAAACCTCTTTAGCGCACAATAATGAACGTTCTGAAAAGACCACTAATCACAGAGAAGTACGCTGCCATGAACGAGGTTGGTAAATATGCTTTTGAGGTTGATAAAAAAGCCAATAAAGTAGAAATCAAAAAGGCAGTAGAAAAGATGTATGGTGTTACTGTTGAAAAAGTAGCTACCATGAGATCACTTGGTAAAGTGAAGACTAAATATACTAAGTCTGGAGCTGTAACTGGCCGTACGTCTTTGATCAAAAAAGCAATAATCACCGTGAAGGATGGTGAAATAATAGACTTTTACAGCGGCATATAATTAAGTAGAAATGGCTTTAAAAAAGTTAAGACCAACAACACCAGGTCAAAGATTTAGAGTAGCTCCTGCTTTTGATGAAATAACATCATCTACTCCGGAGAAATCTTTGTTGGCACCTATCTCAAAATCTGGTGGACGTAACAACTCAGGTAAAATGACAATGCGCTACATGGGCGGTGGTCATAAGAGAAAGTACCGAGTTATCGATTTCAAGCGTAACAAGCATGGCGTTCCTGCTACTGTTAAATCAATTGAATATGATCCAAACAGAACAGCACGTATAGCCTTGTTATACTATGCAGATGGAGAGAAGAGCTACATCATCGCTCCGGCAGGACTGCAAGTAGGTACAGTGATTACTTCAGGACCTGGAATAGCTCCGGAAGTAGGAAACAGCTTACCTTTATCTGATATTCCTCTAGGTACAATCATTCACAACATTGAGCTACAACCAGGTAATGGTGGGACGTTGGCACGTAGTGCAGGTTCTTATGCTCAGCTTGTTGCTCGTGAAGGAAGATATGCAACTATCAAACTGCCTTCAGGTGAATTAAGAATGGTACTAGTTAACTGCTATGCAACAGTAGGAACCGTTTCTAACTCTGACCACATGAACGTTAAGCTTGGTAAAGCAGGACGTAACAGATGGTTAGGAAGACGTCCTCGTGTACGTGGTGTTGCAATGAACCCGGTAGATCACCCTATGGGTGGTGGTGAAGGTAAATCTTCAGGTGGTCACCCACGATCACGTAAAGGCTTGATTGCAAAAGGTTATAAGACAAGAAACAAGAATAAGTATTCTGAAAAGCTTATAGTTAACAGAGGAAAAAAATAATAAATGGCTAGATCATTAAAAAAAGGGCCTTATATTGACTATAGGCTCCAGAATAAAGTCGATGTAATGAACGAGTCTGGTAAGAAAACAGTTATCAAGACTTGGTCACGCAGATCAATGATATCTCCGGAATTCGTTGGTCATACATTCGCAGTTCACAATGGAAATAAATTCATACCTGTTTATGTTACTGAAAACATGGTAGGTCACAAACTAGGTGAGTTTGCTCCAACAAGGAACTTCAGAGGTCATATTGCTAAAAAAGATAAAGGCAAGCGTTAATCATGGAAGCAGTAGCAAGATTAAATAATGTGCCTACTTCTCCTCGCAAAATGAGATTAGTAGCAGGCTTGATCCGCGGAAAGAGCGTATCCAGAGCCCTAGGTTTATTAAAATTTGAACCTAATGCTGGTGCGGCAAGAATTGAGAAGCTTCTTTTATCTGCTTTATCAAACTGGCAGCAAAAGAATGAAGATGCACGCATCGAAGATGCAAACCTTTATATCAAAGAAATCTTTGTGAATGAAGGCAAAATGCTAAAGCGTCTTCGTCCGGCTCCACAAGGACGTGGATACCGCATCAGAAAAAGATCAAATCATGTTACCTTAATCATTGATAGCATGACAGAGGATCAAGTAGAGCAGCAATCAAAGAAATCTAAAAAAGCCAACAAGTAAGAAATGGGACAGAAAGTAAATCCAATCGGTTTTCGACTCGGCATTATCAAAGGTTGGGATTCTAACTGGTATGGCGGCAAAGATTTCGCTGAGAAGCTGATCGAGGACGAGAAAATCAGAAAATATATTTTAGCGCGTATTCCTAAAGGCGGAATTTCTAAGATAATAATTGAAAGAACGCTTAAGCGTATCACTATCACTGTTAACACTGCCCGTCCGGGTGTTGTTATCGGTAAAGGTGGCCAGGAAGTAGATAAAATCAAGGAGGAGCTTAAGAAGCTTACGAACAAAGATGTTCAAATCAACATTTTTGAAATCAAGCGTCCTGAGTTAGATGCCAAATTGGTTGGAGAGTCAATTGCCCAGCAGTTACAGGCTCGTATTTCCTTCCGTCGTGCCATGAAGCAGGCTATTGCTTCTGCTTTAAGAGTAGGTGCTGAAGGTATCAAAGTTCAGGTTTCAGGCCGTTTAGGTGGTGCTGAAATGGCAAGAACAGAGCATTACAAAGAAGGAAGAACTCCTCTTCATACTTTGCGTGCTGATATCGACTACGCTTTATCTGAAGCACAGACTGTGTATGGTAAGCTAGGTATAAAAGTATGGATCTTTAAAGGCGAAGTTTACGGCAAGAAAGATCTTACTCCGAACGCTGGATTAGAAAGCAAGGGAGGACCTGGTGCACAGGGTGGTGATAGAAGAGGCCGTGGTGACCGCAAAAAGCCGGACGGTGCTCCAAAGCGTAAGCGTCGCCAATAATCGTTCTTTAACATTATTAAGTTTTTAGAAAATGTTACAGCCTAAAAGGACTAAATATAGAAAAATGCAAAAAGGCCGCGTGAAAGGTCTGGCTCATAGAGGCAGTACTATTTCATTTGGTTCTTTCGCAATCAAATCGCTTGAGGCATCTTGGATCACTAGCCGCCAGATTGAGGCAGCTCGTATCGCAATGACAAGAGCAATGAAACGTGAGGGTCAGGTTTGGATCCGTATCTTCCCTGATAAACCAATTACCAAAAAGCCCGCAGAAGTGCGAATGGGTAAAGGTAAAGGTTCTCCTGAATATTGGGTAGCAGTTGTTAAGCCAGGTACTATCATGTTTGAATCTGATGGTGTACCAATGGAGGTAGCGAAAGAGTCATTAAGACTTGCTGCTCAGAAGCTACCAGTTAAAACAAAGTTTGTAGTACGTAGAGATTACGTTGAGAAATAGTATATGAAAAATTCAGAGATAAGAGCTTTATCTTTAGAGGAACTGAAAGAGAAGCTTAACACTGAGAGCTCCAACATGCAGAACATTCGTTTTGCACATGCTATATCTCCGTTGGAGAACCCGATGAAGATACGTGAGACGAAGCGAAATATCGCCCGTCTGAATACAGAGATTCGTCGTCGTGAAATTGAAGCTAACTCTTAATACTTATTTAGATCATGAACGAGAGAAATCTAAGAAAAGAAAGAAGTGGTAAGGTTGTTAGCAACAAGATGGACAAATCTATCACTGTACTTGTAGAGAGCCGAATGAAACACCCAATGTATGGTAAGTTTCTGAGTAAGTCTACAAAATTCATGGCTCACGACGAAAAGAATGAGTGTAACATAGGTGACTATGTGAGAATTCAGGAGACTCGTCCGCTTAGCAAGAATAAAAACTGGCGTTTAGTAGAAATAATAGAAAGGGCTAAGTAAAATGATACAGCAGGAATCAAGACTTACTGTTGCGGATAACAGTGGTGCCAAGGAAGTACTTTGTATCCGTGTATTAGGTGGTACTGGTAAAAAGTACGCTTCAATCGGTGATAGAATAGTAGTAACTGTGAAATCAGCTCTTTCCTCTGGAAACGTAAAAAAGGGTACTGTTTCTAAAGCAGTAATAGTTAGAACTAAGAAAGAGGTAAGAAGAAAAGACGGGTCATATATCAGGTTTGATGACAATGCAGCCGTTCTTCTTAACGCAAATAACGAGCCTCGCGGTACGCGTATTTTCGGACCAGTTGCACGTGAACTTCGTGAAAAACAGTTCATGAAAATTGTTTCGCTAGCACCTGAAGTTCTATAATCACTAATTCAGATTAAGATGAATAAGAAAAAACTTCATGTAAAAACTGGCGATACAGTTAAAGTACTAGCCGGTGACGAACGCGGTAAGACAGGCCGCATAATAGCTGTTAATTCAGAAAAGCAGAAAGTAACTATAGAAGGATTAAACCTGGTGACGAAACATACGAAACCAAGTGCAAAAAATCCTCAAGGTGGAATCTCTAAAGTTGAAGCTCCAATCCATGCAAGCAATGTTGCTTTAGTTGATGCTAAAGGAGAAACATTCAAAGCGGGTAGCAGAAAGAACAGCGAAGGAAAAACAGAGCGGTACTCTAAAAAAACAGGAGAGGTAATCTAAGATGGCTACTACAAGATTAAAAGAGAAATATCAGAATGAGGTAGTTCCTGCCCTTATAGAGAAGTTTCAGTACAAGAACGTAATGCAGGTGCCTAAAATCACCAAAATCTCTATCAATAAAGGTATTGGTGCTGCTGTAGCTGATAAAAAGTTAGTTGATATCGGTGTTGATGAACTGACAACAATCACTGGACAGAGAGCTGTATCTACTATAGCTAAAAAGTCAGTGTCTAATTTCAAGCTTCGCGAAGGAATGCCTATCGGAGCAAGAGTTACATTGAGAGGTGAGAAAATGTATGAATTCCTTGATCGCCTTTTGACAATTGCTCTTCCACGTGTACGTGACTTCAGGGGAGTAAGCGATAAAGGATTTGATGGCCGTGGTAATTATACCTTAGGTGTCAAGGAGCAGATCATTTTTCCAGAGATCAGCATCGATAAAATAAAGGCAATTACTGGTATGGACATAACTTTTGTAACCACAGCTAACACAGATGAAGAAAGCTATGAGTTGTTAAAAGCGTTCGGTATGCCTTTCACAAACATCAAGAAATAAAATAAAATGGCTAAGGAAGCAGTAAAAGCTAGAGAGCTTAAAAGACAGAAATTAGTAGCTAAATATGCTGCTAAGAGAGCTGAACTGAAAGCTAATGGTGATTATGACGCATTGGATAAACTTCCAAGAAACGCATCACCTGTCAGACTACATAACCGTTGCAAGTTATCAGGACGTCCAAGAGGATATATGAGAAAGTTCGGTATTTCTCGTGTCGTTTTCAGAGAACTTGCTGTAATGGGTAAAATTCCTGGTGTAACAAAGTCGAGCTGGTAAAATTTTCTTACGATAGTAAGAAAGTAAAGAAGATATTCGTATCTTTGCCGCTCGCTTAGAGTAAGCATTCATTATTTAAGTGATTCGTAATGAACTCAGATCCAATAGCAGATTATTTAACTAGAGTGCGTAATGCTATAAAAGCAAACCACAGAATAGTTGAAATACCATCTAGCAAGATAAAAAAAGAGATAACAAAAGTATTGTACGACAAAGGGTATATTCAAAGCTACAAATTTGAAGACTCTTCTGTTCAGGGTACAATCAAAATCGCTCTGAAGTACAACCCCAACACTAAGCAGTCTGCTATTGTGAAGCTAGAGAGGGTTAGTAAGCCAGGGCTTCGTAAGTATGCCGGAAGTGAAACATTGCCAAGAGTTCTCAATGGACTAGGTGTTGCAATATTATCTACTTCTAAAGGCGTAATGACAGAAAAAGAAGCTCGTACCTTGAATATAGGTGGCGAAGTATTATGTTACGTTTATTAATAGGAGGATAGACAATGTCACGAATAGGAAAATTGCCAATCGCCCTGCCTAATAATATAGAAGTTAGCATCGGAAAAGACAATGTGGTTACAGTTAAAGGTCCGAAAGGAACTTTGACCACTGCTGTTGACAAAGATATTATTGTTAAAGAGCAGGATAACCAGATTGTCGTAGAACGTCCTACAGAGCAGAAGCGTCATAAAGCAATGCATGGCCTTTACAGATCTCTGATCAACAACATGATTATTGGTGTTAGTGAAGGATATAAGGAGCAACTGGAATTAGTGGGTGTAGGTTATAAAGCAGCTGTACAAGGTAATATCCTTGAACTTGCCTTAGGTTACTCTCACAATATTTTCTTGTCAATGCCTGAAGAAGTTTCTGCTACAGCAGTTACTGAGAAAGGAAAAGCGCCTCTTATTACATTAGAGAGTAATGACAAGCAATTAATCGGACAAGTTGCTGCTAAGATCAGATCGCTACGTAAAGTTGAGCCTTACAAAGGAAAAGGAATACGTTTTGTAGGTGAAGTAATCAGAAGAAAAGCTGGTAAGACAGCGTCTAAATAATCATCATCATGTCTGCTAATAAAGTAACAAGAAGACTTAGAATTAAGAAAAGTATCAGAAATAAGATATCTGGTACAGCTGAAAGGCCAAGATTATCAGTGTTTAGAAGCAATAAAGCTATCTATGCTCAGATTATCGATGACACTACTGGTAAAACACTGGCAGCTGCTTCTTCAGCTAAACTTGATGATGCAAAGTCGAACGTAGAAACTTCAAACAAAGTAGGTAAAGCTATTGCTGAGCTAGCCCTTGCGAAAGGTATAAGCCAGGTAGTATTTGATCGCTCTGGTTACCTGTACCACGGTAAAGTAAAATCATTGGCAGAGGGCGCTCGTGAAGCAGGCCTTAAATTCTAAAAATTTATGTTGAAGAATAATATACGTAGTGTAAAAGCTAGCGAAATCGAGTTAAAAGAGAAAGTAGTAGCTATTAATCGCGTTGCCAAGGTTGTAAAAGGTGGTAGAAGATTTAGCTTTGCTGCCATCGTAGTAGTTGGTGACGGTAACGGCGTTGTAGGTTATGGCCTTGGTAAAGCAAATGAAGTTACAGATGCAATCGCTAAAGGTATCGACGATGCTAAAAAGAATCTAGTAAAGGTTCCTGTTTACCATAACACTGTTCCCCATTCAATGGAAGGCAAGTATTCTGGTGGCTATGTTCTGGTTAAGCCAGCTGCTCCAGGTACAGGTGTTATTGCAGGTGGAGCTATGCGTGCCGTGCTAGAGAGTGCAGGTATTAAAGATGTACTTTGCAAATCAAAAGGTTCTTCTAATCCACACAATGTGGTAAAGGCAACTTTTGATGCTCTTGCTAAAATGCGTGATCCATTGGCAGTCGCTCAACAGCGAGGTGTAAATCTTCAGAAAGTTTTTAACGGTTAATTGAGATGGCTCAGATTACTATTACACAAATCAAAAGCATAATTGATAAACCAAAGAGCCAGAAGCTTACGATCAAAGCTCTTGGCCTTGGTAAAATCAACAAATCAGTAACTGTTGAAAATACTCCACAGATTGCTGGTATGGTAAATAAGGTTCAACATCTTGTAGAAGTAAAAAGTATTTAATAATGTATCTTAACTCATTAAAACCTGCAGAAGGTTCTGTTAGAAACAGAAAAAGGATAGGTAGAGGTACTGGTTCAGGTAGAGGTGGTACTTCTACAAGAGGACATAAAGGTGCTAAGTCTCGTTCTGGTTATTCTCAGAAGTCAGGCTTTGAAGGTGGTCAGATGCCACTTCAGAGACGTGTACCAAAGTACGGCTTTAAGAATATCAATAGAGTAGAATATAAAGCTATCAATATCGATGTGATCCAGTCTTTGGCTGAGTCTACGAATGAAACGGTGTTCAACTTTGATTACTTCAGAGCGCATGGTTTGGTTCAGAAAAATGATAAAATTAAAGTTTTAGGTAGAGGCGAGATTAACAAAGCTGTGGAGATCCATGCACATGCTTTCTCTCAGACAGCTACTGAATCTATTGAAAAAGCAGGCGGTAAAACAGTTGCGATCTAATAGGTATGAAGAAGTTTATAACAACGTTAAAGAACATTTGGGCTATTGAGGATTTAAGAGTTCGTATTCTAAATACTCTTGGTTTTATAGCTATCTTTAGATTAGGTTCTTTTGTTGTTCTTCCTGGCGTTGACCCTAACCAACTTCAAGCTAATACAGGAGGACTGTTTGGTTTGTTAGATACTTTCTTAGGTGGTGCATTTAGTAATGCATCCATCTTTGCGTTAGGTATCATGCCATATATATCTGCTTCGATTGTATTACAGTTACTAACAATAGCTGTACCGTACTTTCAGAAAATGCAGAAGGAGGGTGAGTCTGGTAGAAAGAAAATAAACCAAATCACCCGAGTTCTGACTATAGTAATAACACTAGCACAGGCTATAGGTTTTGTTGCAACCATAAATGCAGAAGCTATTGTAATCAATACTACTCTATTCACTATCACATCAATGATAGTACTTACATCAGGTACGATCTTTTGTATGTGGTTAGGAGAAAAAATTACTGATAAGGGGATAGGTAACGGTATTTCAATGCTGATCATGATCGGTATTATCTCTAGGTTTCCTGGCGCTATCGTTGCAGAATTCTTATCAAAGCAGCTAAGCGGTGCTCTTCTGTTTATCTTTGAAATAGCAGTACTTTTCTTCGTGGTGATGTCTGTTGTTATGCTTACACAAGCTATCAGAAGAATCCCTGTGCAGTATGCAAAACAGGTGGGGGGTAATTCCCTTTATAGCGGGCAACGCCAGTTTATACCTCTTAAAGTTAATGCTGCGGGTGTAATGCCTATTATCTTTGCACAGTCTCTAATGTTCCTGCCTTCCATGATTGCTTCAATCTGGGCAGATTCAAATGATACTGCTAATTATATCGGATCTACTTTCTCTGACTTCACATCATGGCAGTATAACCTTGTGTTTGGTTTAATGATCCTTTTATTTACATATTTCTATACTGCTATCAGTGTAAACCCTAATCAGATCGCAGATGATTTGAAGAGAAGTGGAGGCTTTATACCTGGTGTAAAACCAGGAAGAACAACCTCTGAGTACATTGATACTATTTTAACAAGAATTACACTTCCTGGAGCTATATACTTAGCACTAGTAGCCATCTTCCCTGCAATTGCAATGTTGTTAGGAGTGACTAGAGAGTTTTCTCAGTTTTTTGGTGGAACATCATTGATAATCATGGTGGGTGTTGTACTTGATACTTTACAGCAGATAGAGAGCTATTTACTAATGAGACACTACGATGGTATGATGAAGTCTGGAAAGCTAAGAGGCCGAACAGAAAACATCGCCATGGTATCATAATAGATGATTTTTTACAAGACCGAAGAAGAAATTGAGCAAATTCGCCAGAGTGCTATGATATTAAGTCAAGCACATGGCGAAATTGCTCTTCTTATAAAAGAGGGGGTTAAAACTGTAGATCTTGATAATAGGGCTGAAGAGTTCATTCAAGATCATGGTGCCAAGCCTTCCTTTAAAAATTATAACGGTTTCCCTTACAGCTTATGTATTTCTGTAAACTCTACAGTTGTACATGGAATGCCGAGTAAGTATGTACTAAAAGACGGAGATGTTATTTCTGTTGATTGTGGTGTGTATTTTAAAGGTTTCCACAGTGATTGTGCTTATACACATGCTGTAGGAAATGTAAGTGAAGAAGTTCAAAAGTTACTTACTGTTACAGAAGAATCCTTGTACAAAGGAATAGAGAACGCAACAGTTGGTTCTAGGTTAGGTGATATTGGTTTCGCCGTACAGCAACATGCCGAAGGAAATGGTTATGGTGTTGTACGTGAACTTGTAGGTCATGGTCTTGGAAGGAACTTACATGAGTCTCCTGAGGTTCCTAACTACGGTCGGCGTGGACAGGGTGTTAAATTACAAAATGGTTTAGTTATAGCTATTGAGCCTATGATAAACTTGGGTACCCGACACATTGTACAGGAAGATGATGGTTGGACCATCCGTACCCGCGATAATAAGCCCTCTGCACACTTCGAACATACTGTTGTTGTTCGAAAAGACAAAGCAGAAATTTTAACATCTTTTGAATATATAAAACAAGCTAAAAAACAATAAATGGCGAAACAGTCATCTATAGAGCAGGACGGAACAATTATTGAAGCCCTTTCGAACGCAATGTTCCGTGTAGAGCTTGAAAACGGTCATCAGGTTATAGCTCACATTTCTGGTAAAATGAGAATGCACTACATTAAAATCTTACCAGGCGACAGAGTTAAATTAGAAATGTCTCCTTATGACTTAACTAAAGGTAGAATTGTTTATCGATATAAATAAATACAATGAAAGTTAAAGCATCAGTTAAAAAGAGAAGTGCTGAATGTAAAGTTATCCGCCGGAAGGGGAAACTTTATGTAATCAACAAAAAGAATCCAAGATATAAACAAAGACAAGGATAATTAAAAGAGTATGGCTAGAATAGCAGGAGTAGATATTCCGGATAACAAAAGAGGCGAGATAGCATTGACTTACATTTACGGTATTGGCCGTAATCTTTCTCAGACTATCTTAAATAAGGCCGGGGTGGATCTTGACAAGAAGGTTAAAGACTGGACAGAGGATGAGGCTAATGAAATTAGAAATGTCATTGCAGCTGATCACAAAACAGAAGGTGTTTTAAGATCAGAAGTGCAATTACATATCAAGCGTCTTCTTGACATTGGTTGCTACCGTGGGTTAAGACACCGTAAAGGTCTTCCAGTACGTGGACAGCGCACGAAAAACAATTCGCGCACTAGAAAAGGTAAGCGTAAGACAGTTGCAAACAAGAAGAAGGCTTCTAAATAATCATTAATCATGGCTCAGAAAAGAAAAGATAAAGCTAAAAAGCGTGTCGTAGTTGTTGAACCAACTGGCCAAGTACACATCAAAGCTTCTTTCAATAATATCATTATATCAGTAACCAATAATGCAGGACAAGTAATTTCTTGGGCTTCTGCTGGTAAAATGGGTTTTAAAGGTTCTAAAAAGAACACTCCTTACGCTGCACAAATGGCAGCTTCTGATTGCGCTAAGGTTGCTTATGATCTTGGTATGCGTAAAGCAGAAGTTTTCGTTAAAGGTCCTGGTGCAGGTAGAGAGTCCGCCATCCGTACTGTACAGAATTCTGGTATCGAAGTAACTTCTATAAAGGATGTAACTCCATTACCACACAACGGATGTCGTCCTCCTAAACGCAGAAGAGTTTAATTTTTAAAGTAGATTAAATAAAATGGCAAGATATACTGGTCCTAAAAGCAAGATCTCAAGAAAGTTTAACGAAGAGATCTTTGGCCCAAGCAAAGCACTAAAAAAGAAAAGCTACCCTCCAGGGCAGCACGGCAGAGGTCGTCGTAAAAAGCAATCTGAATATGCTGTACAGTTAGCAGAAAAGCAGAAGGCAAAATACATCTATGGAGTTCTGGAGAAGCAATTCGCTAATATATTCCAAAAAGCTCACCGTAAAGGTGGTGTAACAGGTGAGAACTTGCTTATTATGCTTGAGTCTCGTCTTGATAATACAGTTTACCGTCTGGGTATTGCTCCAACAAGAAGAGCTGCACGTCAGTTGGTATTACACAAGCACATCACTGTAAACGGTGAGATTGTTAACATACCATCTTATAGCTTAAAAGTTGGTGATGCTGTAGCCGTTAGAGAAAAGTCTAAATCTCTTGAAGCAATCACAACTAGCCTTTCTGTTCGTAACGCACGTCAGTTTAGCTGGTTAGAGTGGAATGCTTCTGAGATGGTTGGTAAACTTGTGTCTACGCCTGAGCGTGACCAGATTCCTGAAAAAATTCAGGAGCAGCTAATCGTCGAGCTTTACTCTAAGTAATCAGCTTAATCAATTTTTAACCTTTAACACTGCAAGTATGTCAATATTAGCATTTCAAATGCCAGAGAAAGTTGTAATGGAAAAAGCCGACGACTTTCATGGTTTATTTGAATTCAAGCCGCTTGAAAAAGGTTACGGTGTAACCATCGGTAATGCACTGCGAAGAATTTTGTTATCTTCTCTAGAAGGTTATGCAATTACTAGCGTTCGCTTACCTGGTGTACTGCATGAGTTTTCGTCTGTTGAAGGCGTGGTTGAGGATGTATCTGATATCATTCTTAACCTGAAGATGATTCGCTTCAAAAAAGTAAGCGAAGTTATTGACGATAAAATCACTGTTACAATCAGTGGTAAAGATACTTTCTCGGCTGGTGATATTAACAACTTCACTTCTAGCTTTGAGGTTCTAAATCCTGAACTGGTAGTTTGTCACCTTGACAAAAATATCACTTTAGAGGTTGAACTAACAATTCAGAAAGGTCGTGGCTATGTTCCGGCTGATGAGAATAAATCTTCAGATCAGGTTTTTGGCCTTATTGCAATAGACTCTATCTTCACTCCAATCAAGAACGTTAAGTTTAGTGTAGAGAACACTCGTGTTGAGCAGAAAACTGACTACGAAAAACTAGTTCTTGACATACAGACAGACGGCTCTATTCATCCGGAGGATGCCTTAAAAGGTGCTGCAAATATTCTTATCCAGCACTTCATGCTGTTCTCAGATAACACTATGACATTTGAGACTGCTAAGCCTGAAGAGGAGGAAGCCGTTGATGAAGAGTTACTGCATATGCGTAAAGTATTAAAGACTTCTTTACAGGATATGGACTTGTCAGTTAGAGCTTATAACTGCTTAAAGGCTGCCGACATCAAAACGTTAGGTGACCTTGTACAGCTGGATATCTCTGATATGATGAAGTTCAGAAACTTTGGTAAAAAGTCTTTAACTGAGCTTGAAAATCTAGTTCAGGAAAAAGGTCTTACCTTTGGTATGGATCTTTCTAAATACAAATTAGAAGAAGAATAATAACTTACGGCATAATTCCCGATCCCGAAAGGTTGATCGACGGTATGCCCGTGCACAATCAAAATAATGAGACACGGTAAAAAAATTAATCACTTAGGAAGAACAGCAGCGCACCGCAAGGCCATGTTATCAAACCTTGCTTCTTCTCTAATTTTACACAAGCGCGTATCTACTACTGTAGCTAAAGCTAAAGCGCTTCGTAAATATGTAGAGCCTCTGCTGACAAAGTCTAAGAATGATACTACTCACTCAAGAAGAACAGTTTTTGCTTATCTTCAGAATAAAGAGTCTATAAAGGAGCTTTTTGATGAGGTATCAACTAAAATTGCTAACAGACCAGGTGGATATACCCGTATTCTTAAAACTGGCTACAGACTAGGTGACAATGCAGAAATGTGCGTGATCGAGCTTGTAGACTACAACGAGGATATGGTTTCAACAACTGGTGCAGCTGCAACAGGTGCTAAGAAACCTCGTCGTCGTTCTTCTGGTAAGAAGAAAGAGGCAGAGGCTAATCCAGCAACTGAGACTAAAGCTGAGGCAACTGAAACTAAAGATGAGAATAAAGATGCTGAATAAGCACCATCTTTAAATAATTTGAAAGGGACATGACGTTAGTCGTGTCCCTTTTTTATTTTTGTATTAAAATATTATCATGAAAAAGTATTCGACTACTGAAGCAATCCTTCTTCTCGAAGATGGTACCTTGTTCAAAGGTAAAAGTTTAGGCCTAATCGGCACATCCGGAGGTGAACTGTGTTTCAATACAGGTATGACCGGTTATCAGGAAATTTTCACAGATCCTTCTTATTATGGACAGATCGTAGTTACAACTGTTTCTCATATTGGTAATTATGGTGTGCAGCATGAGGAGGTGGAATCAGACCAGGTACAGATACGAGGTTTGGTTTGTAAAGAATTTTCTCACCACTTCTCAAGAAAAACTGCCGAAGGATCATTGCAGGAATATTTTGAGAAGGCAGGTATAGTAGGTATTTGTGAAATAGATACAAGATCCCTTGTGCGCCATATAAGGGATAAAGGCGCCATGAATGCCATCATTTCTTCGGAGACAACAGATGTAGAAGAGTTGCGTACAAAGTTGGCTGGTGTGCCTTCGATGGCAGGATTAGAGCTTTCTTCTCAGGTTAGTACAAAAGATATTTATGATCTTAAACCGGAGGAAGTAAAATTCAGAGTAGCTGTACTGGATTTGGGAATAAAAAAGAACATCATCAAAAACCTTGTTAGCAGAGGATGTGAAGTAAAGGTATTCCCTTACAATACTTCCTTTGAGGAGATGGAGCAGTGGAATCCTGATGGCTATTTCATTTCGAACGGTCCTGGTGATCCTGCGGCTACGGTAGATGCAGTAAAGAGTGTTAAAAGAATGCTGGAAAATCAGAAACCACTATTTGGTATATGTTTAGGACACCAGGTATTAGCCGAGGCAAATGGGATTGCTACCTATAAAATGCATAACGGACACAGAGGACTGAACCATCCGGTAAAAAACCTGATCACAGGTAGATGTGAAGTAACAAGCCAGAACCATGGTTTCGTTGTAGATGCCGAGCAACTGAGAAATCATCCTGATGTTGAAGTTACGCACATCAACTTAAATGATAACACCATAGAAGGTATACGCCTAAAAACGAAACCTGCTTTTTCAGTACAATATCATCCGGAGTCTTCTCCGGGGCCACACGATTCAGAGTATTTATTCGATGAGTTTGTGGCCCTTTTAGAGCAAAGTAAAAATCAAGTAAAACTATAGTTAAAAACAATCCAATGAGCTTAATAACGGATATTAAAGCCAGGCAAATCTTCGATTCAAGAGGCAATCCTACAGTTGAAGTAGATGTAGTAACTGAAAACGGTATCTTAGGTCGTGCTGCTGTTCCTTCTGGAGCCTCTACAGGTATACATGAAGCAGTAGAGCTCCGTGATAACGACAAAAGCAGGTACATGGGCAAAGGTGTACAGCAGGCAGTAAAAAATGTGAATGAGAAGATAGCTGAAGAGCTTGTTGGCTTTCCGGTGTATGAGCAGAACCTGCTTGATAAGATCATGATCGAGCTTGATGGCTCTGATAACAAGGGAAAACTTGGTGCAAATGCCATTTTAGGGGTTTCATTGGCTATTGCGCGTGCTGCTGCTCAGGAACTGAACATGCCTCTTTACCGCTATGTGGGTGGCGTTAATGCCAATACGTTGCCTGTGCCTATGATGAACATCCTCAATGGTGGTAGCCATGCAGATAATGCCATCGACTTTCAGGAATTTATGATTATGCCAGTGGGTGCGCCTTCTTTCTCAGAAGCACTTCGTATGGGCTCAGAGGTATTCCATCATCTTAAGAACGTACTAAAGAAAAAAGGGCTTTCTACCAATGTAGGTGATGAGGGTGGTTTCGCTCCAAATATCGCTTCGAATGTAGAGGCTATCGAGGTAGTGCTTCAAGCTATTGAAGCTGCTGGATACAAACCAGGGGATGATATGATGATAGCCATGGATGCCGCCAGTTCAGAATTTTATGATGCCTCTTCCGGAACGTATACCTTCAAGAAATCAACCGGTGATAAACTGTCCTCTTCTGAAATGGTAAGCTACTGGAAAGAGTGGACTGAAAAGTACCCAATCGCGTCCATCGAGGATGGCATGGCCGAGGATGATTGGGCCGGCTGGAAAGAGTTAACCGAGAAGATCGGTGATAAGGTGCAACTAGTTGGTGACGATTTGTTTGTAACGAATGTAAACCGACTGCAGCAGGGTATTGACCAGGGTGTCGCAAATTCTATCCTGATCAAAGTAAACCAGATTGGTACGCTAACAGAAACAATAAATGCTATCAACCTTGGTTTGCGCCACGGATACAAGAGTGTAATGAGCCACCGTTCAGGTGAGACAGAGGATAACACTATTGCTGACCTGGCAGTTGCCCTGAACACCGGCCAGATCAAGACAGGTTCAGCTTCCCGTTCAGACCGTATGGCTAAATATAACCAGCTTCTTCGCATTGAAGAAGAACTTGGTGAGATAGCATACTACCCTGGGAAGAAGTTCTAGCACTCTTTTAAAATAAAAATTGCTAAGGCTGTGGGTTTTATAACTCACAGCCTTATTTTTGTATAGCACCCTTTTACAGTATACCCATGTTAAAGCGTATCCCAAAGTTTTTCCGCAGCTTCTATTTCATCACGACAGCTTTGTTTTTAGTATGGATGCTCTTTTTTGATTCTAACGATTTCATTACACAGTACCAGATGAGTGCCAAGCTTAGCGAACTGGAAGAGACGCGCGAAGACTACCTGGAGAAAATGGATGAGGTAGTGAAGGACCGGAAGGCTTTAATGGGTAACCCGGAGCTTCTCGAAAAGTATGCCCGAGAAAAATACCTGATGAAGCGCCCAAACGAGGATGTGTTTATAATTGTGGCTAAAGAAGAGTAACCAAGCCCCCTGCTTAATTTTTTGTAACTTTGTGCCAGGCACTGCCGCTTAACAGTGGCAGACTCACGTAAAAAAGATATTATGGCAAAAGTTGCAATAAACCTTTCTACAGGTTCCATTCAGCAAGAAGAAGTAATTGTAGGTATAGATTTAGGTACAACCAACAGCTTGGTGGCCTATATTCATCCTGAAGATAAAAAGCCTATCGCTATCAATGACCAGGGGCGTGGAACGATTGTGCCGTCTGTAATCCATTTTACAGAGAATGGCGAAACCATTGTGGGTAATGAGGCAAAAGATTACTTACTAACAGATCCCGCTAATACAATCTACTCCGTTAAACGCCTTTTAGGAAAATCCTATAAGGACCTTGGTGAGCATAAAGACTACTTCGGATATAAGGTAATTGACGATGATAGTGAAGGTCTGGTAAAGATTCGGGTGAAGGATAAATTTTATTCTCCAATTGAATTATCAGCTGAGATACTCCAAGAATTGAAAGAACGTGCAGAGCACTCTCTGAAAACTCCGGTAAACAGAGCCGTAATTACTGTACCAGCGTATTTCAATGATTCACAAAGGCAGGCGACGCGCGATGCTGGTAAACTGGCAGGGCTAGATGTATTGCGCATTGTTAATGAACCAACAGCTGCTGCTCTGGCTTATGGTATAGGTATTGACCCTACGGAAGAGAAAACTGTAGCCGTATATGATCTGGGCGGAGGCACCTTTGATATTTCCATATTAAGTATCCATCAAGGCATTTTTGAAGTTCTTTCAACCAACGGCGATACATACCTTGGGGGTGATGATTTTGATAGAGCCATTATTAATCACTGGATTCAGGAGAATGAGCTGGTAGCAGACACAGTCAACCAAGATAAGTCTCTGTCGCAGGAACTGCGCTTGAAAGCAGAGGAAGCAAAAAAGGCTCTAAGCTCGCAGGAAATCTATACCAGCAGTATCGGCAACAAGATTGAATGTCATATTGAGCGTCATACGTTTGAGACATTTGTTGCACCTATTGTTGCCAAAACGATAGAGAGCTGCCGCATGGCCATGACAGATGCCAAGCTTCAGCCAGAGCAGATAGATGCTGTTATTATGGTTGGTGGCTCCACACGGGTACCATTGGTATATGAGGCTGTTTCAGAGTTCTTTGGTAAACCGGCTAACAATAGCCTGAACCCTGATGAAGTGGTTGCACTGGGAGCAGCTATACAGGCGGATATTTTGGCAGGCAATCGAAAAGACATTCTTTTGCTGGACGTAACTCCACTTACATTGGGCATTGAAACAATGGGTGGTCTGATGGATCCAATCATCCCGCGTAACTCCAAAATTCCTACTAAAGCAGGGCGTCAGTACACTACCTCTGTAGACGGGCAGATAAACATGAAGATTTCTGTGTACCAGGGAGAGCGCGACGTGGTGAAAGAAAACCGCAAGCTTGCAGAGTTCGACTTGAAAGGTATACCTGCTATGCCAGCCGGTTTCCCCAAGGTGGATGTGAATTTTATACTCAATGCGGATGGTATACTAAAAGTAGAGGCAGCTGAACTACGCTCTGGGGTTAGGCAGGAAGTTGAGGTTAAACCTCAATACGGGTTAACAGATGAGCAGGTAGAGCAAATGCTGATGGATTCCATGATGAATGCCAAGGAGGACGTAGCGACAAGGATGCAGATAGAGGCACGCACGGCAGCTGAGCAGATGCTTTACCAGGTAGAGCGCTTTGTAGAGAAAAACAAAGAGCACCTGACGGAGGAGGAAATAAATTTAACGCAAAAAAATCTGCAAAGCCTCAAAGATGTGTTAGCAGCCGGAGGCGATAAGGATGCAATTTATGCTGCAGTAGATGTTCTGGAAGAACAGACCAGCCCCTTTGCAGAACGTGTAATGCAGATTTCGATTAAAAAGGCAATGTCCGGTAAAAAGATTGAGTAAAGAATAATTACAAGTGTCTCGTCCTGAAATAAGTTGACGGATTTTAGACGAAATTACTCTTTAAACTGAGACCTCCAATGCGTTTGTGTTGGAGGTTTTCTTTTTCCACTGTTTTATTTCCAGTTCCTGCTGTCGGTGCA
>NZ_JBHULU010000003.1:0-178367 GCF_042684605.1 Pontibacter locisalis | reverse complement strand
GAAGGGGTTAGAGGGAAACACACGCTGCGAGGCGACAGGCAAGGAAAGTAGTTCCTTGGCAAGTTCTTTGAGAGATTGTTGAGACAGAAAAAACATACAAAAGGATAAGGTAATCCGCGCAGGGCCAGTCTTCGGACCACCTGCGCCTTAAACAAGGAAGGCCGGGGTCGAACGGACACATGAGCAAGCCCTCGGGCTTGCGTAAATTAACTTTTACAATGGAGAGTTTGATCCTGGCTCAGGATGAACGCTAGCGGCAGGCCTAATACATGCAAGTCGAACGGATCAGGGGGCTTCGGTTCCCTGGTTAGTGGCGCACGGGTGCGTAACGCGTATGCAACCTGCCTTCTATTGGGGGATAGCCCCGGGAAACCGGGATTAATACCGCATAAGACAGTACTCCGGCATCGGAGAGCTGTTAAAGCTTCGGCGATAGAAGATGGGCATGCGTGCCATTAGCTAGATGGCGGGGTAACGGCCCACCATGGCGACGATGGCTAGGGGTTCTGAGAGGATGGTCCCCCACACTGGTACTGAGACACGGACCAGACTCCTACGGGAGGCAGCAGTAGGGAATATTGGGCAATGGCCGAGAGGCTGACCCAGCCATGCCGCGTGCAGGAAGAAGGCCTTCTGGGTTGTAAACTGCTTTTATCTAGGAAGAAAACGCCCATGCGTGGGAAACTGACGGTACTAGATGAATAAGCACCGGCTAACTCCGTGCCAGCAGCCGCGGTAATACGGAGGGTGCAAGCGTTGTCCGGATTTATTGGGTTTAAAGGGTGCGTAGGCGGCCCGTTAAGTCAGCGGTGAAATCCCACGGCTCAACCGTGGAACTGCCGTTGATACTGGCGGGCTTGAGTTCGGTCGAGGCGGGCGGAACTGGTGGTGTAGCGGTGAAATGCATAGATACCACCAAGAACCCCGATTGCGTAGGCAGCTCGCTGGGCCGAAACTGACGCTGAGGCACGAAAGCGTGGGGAGCGAACAGGATTAGATACCCTGGTAGTCCACGCCGTAAACGATGATGACTCGATGTTGGCGATACACTGTCAGCGTCCAAGCGAAAGCGTTAAGTCATCCACCTGGGGAGTACGCCCGCAAGGGTGAAACTCAAAGGAATTGACGGGGGCCCGCACAAGCGGTGGAGCATGTGGTTTAATTCGATGATACGCGAGGAACCTTACCTAGGCTAGAATGCGCGTGACAGCTCCAGAGATGGAGCCTCCCTTCGGGGCACAAAGCAAGGTGCTGCATGGCTGTCGTCAGCTCGTGCCGTGAGGTGTTGGGTTAAGTCCCGCAACGAGCGCAACCCCTATCTCTAGTTGCCAGCGCGTCATGGCGGGGACTCTAGAGAGACTGCCTTCGCAAGAAGTGAGGAAGGTGGGGACGACGTCAAGTCATCATGGCCCTTACGCCTAGGGCTACACACGTGCTACAATGGCCGGTACAGAGGGTCGCCACCTGGCAACAGGGCGCCAATCTCAAAAAGCCGGTCTCAGTTCGGATCGAAGTCTGCAACTCGACTTCGTGAAGCCGGAATCGCTAGTAATCGCGTATCAGCAACGACGCGGTGAATACGTTCCCGGGCCTTGTACACACCGCCCGTCAAGCCATGGAAGTCAGGGAGACCTGAAGCCGGTGACCGTCAAAGGAGCCGTCTAGGGTAAAACTGGTAACTGGGGCTAAGTCGTAACAAGGTAGCCGTACCGGAAGGTGCGGCTGGATCACCTCCTTTCTAGGGTCGACGCCCGGCCTTCCGGCGCAGGTCCCGGCGCGGATGCCCCCTTCCTTTGTATTTTTCTGTCTCGGCAAACCTCAAAACCTACGATGGTGGCTGTGAGGCGCCCAGCTCTCATTCTGGGCTTGTAGCTCAGGTGGTTAGAGCGCTACACTGATAATGTAGAGGTCCGTGGTTCGAGTCCACGCAGGCCCACTATACACACTGGGGGATTAGCTCAGCTGGCTAGAGCGCCTGCTTTGCACGCAGGAGGTCAACGGTTCGACTCCGTTATTCTCCACACCAAACACAACGCACAGGTAAGAACGGCAGGTTTTTACCTCACACTTAGGAACGGCAAGAGAGGAAGGCGAGAGTGAAAGCTCCCGGCCCGGCGCTACGAGCTTGAGACTAGGAAAAGTTCTTTGACATGATGGGAGAGAGAATAATAGTTTAGGTTATCGAAAGATAACTCATGCAATAACGAGAAAAGAGGCGGGCCGCTGCCACAGTGCAGCGGCCGAGAACGCAGATAAGGGCGCATGGGGAATGCCTAGGCTCTCAGAGGCGATGAAGGACGCGACAAGCTGCGATAAGCCGCGGGGAGGGGCACATACCCACTGATCCGCGGGTTTCCGAATGGGGCAACCCGGCTACTTGAAGAGTAGTCACCCTAAGGGGGGCGAACCCGGAGAACTGAAACATCTAAGTACCCGGAGGAAGAGAAAATAACAATGATTCCGTAAGTAGTGGCGAGCGAACGCGGAAGAGCCCAAACCGGTCGAGTCACGGCTCGGCCGGGGTTGTAGGACCACGCTGTGGGACCAAAGATTGAAGTGTAACAGACTGGGAAGTCTGACCATAGGGGGTGATAGTCCCGTGCACGTAAGCTCTTTGGCCCTAGTGGTATCCTGAGTAGGGCGGGACCGGAGAAATCCCGCCTGAATCCAGCGGCACCATCCGCTAAGGCTAAATACTCCTGAGAGACCGATAGTGAACCAGTACCGTGAGGGAAAGGTGAAAAGTACCCTGAATAAGGGGGTGAAATAGATCCTGAAACCATGCGCTTACAAGCGGTCGGAGCTGCTACGTGCAGTGACGGCGTGCCTTTTGCATAATGAGCCTACGAGTTACTCCTCCCTGGCAAGGTTAAGCTTCTTGAGGAGCGGAGCCGGAGCGAAAGCGAGTCTGAACAGGGCGCACAGTCAGGGGGGGTAGACGCGAAACTTTGTGATCTACCCATGGGCAGGATGAAGTTTGGGTAAAACCAAATGGAGGTCCGAACCAGTTTACGTTGAAAAGTATTTGGATGACCTGTGGGTAGGGGTGAAAGGCCAATCAAACTGAGAAATAGCTCGTACTCCCCGAAATGCCTTTAGGGGCAGCGTCGTGGTGGAGTCATATGGAGGTAGAGCTACCGATAGGACTAGGGGGAGTCACATCCTACCGAATCCTGACGAACTCCGAATGCCATTTGATATACACGGCAGTGAGGCGCGGGGTGCTAAGGTCCCGCGCCGAGAGGGAAAGAACCCAGACCGCCAGCTAAGGTCCCAAAGTCCACGCTAAGTTGAACAAAGGGGGTCCAGTTGCCTAGACAGCCAGGAGGTTGGCTTGGAAGCAGCCATTCCTTTAAAGAGTGCGTAACAGCTCACTGGTCGAGCGACAGGGCATCGATAATAATCGGGCATCAAGCATGGCACCGAAGCTGCGGATTGCAGTTTACTGCACTGGTAGGGGAGCATTCCAAGGGCGACGAAGGCGTCCCGGCAAGGGGCGTTGGAGCGCTTGGAAAAGCAAATGTAGGCATAAGTAACGATAATGCGGGCGAGAAACCCGCACACCGAAAGACCAAGGTTTCCTGATCAACGCTAATCGGATCAGGGTTAGTCGGGTCCTAAGGGCGAGGCGAAAGCGCAGTTCGATGGACAACTGGTTAATATTCCAGTACCGGCACGTCATAGCGATGCGGTGACGGAGAAGTGAAAGGACGGCGCGCTGACGGAATAGCGCGTTTAAGGCCGTAGGTATTGGCCCGGTTGTGAAGTACGCCGGGCTAGCTGAACGCCGAAAGTACTCCAAGCCCTCGGGCGCGGAGATCGTCCCTAATCAGGCTCCCTAGAAAACCCGCTAAGCGTTTAAATGGCTTGCCGCCCGTACCGCAAACCGACACAGGTGGTCGAGGAGAGAATCCTAAGGTGCTCGAGTGAATCACGGCCAAGGAACTCGGCAAAATGGCCCTGTAACTTCGGGAGAAGGGGCGCTTCCTCCAGGCAACTGGAGAAGCCGCAGTGAAAAGGCCCAGGCGACTGTTTAACAAAAACACATGGCTTTGCGAAATCGAGAGATGAAGTATAAGGCCTGACACCTGCCCGGTGCCGGAAGGTTAAGAGGGGATGTTAGCCGCAAGGCGAAGCATTGAATCGAAGCCCCGGTAAACGGCGGCCGTAACTATAACGGTCCTAAGGTAGCGAAATTCCTTGTCGGGTAAGTTCCGACCTGCACGAATGGTGTAACGATCTGGGCGCTGTCTCAGCCGTGAGCTCGGTGAAATTGTAGTCTCGGTGAAGATGCCGAGTACCCGCAACGGGACGGAAAGACCCCATGAACCTTTACTATAGCTTAGCATTGACGCTGGGTAACTCATGTGTAGGATAGGTTGGAGGCTGTGAAGCGGTGTCGCCAGGCATCGTGGAGCCGTCCTTGAAATACAACCCTTGAGTTGCTTGGCGCCTAACCTCCCACAGGGGGGGACAGTGCTTGGTGGGTAGTTTGACTGGGGTGGTCGCCTCCAAAACAATAACGGAGGCTTTCAAAGGTGCCCTCAGCACGCTTGGTAACCGTGCGCAGAGCGCAATAGCATAAGGGCGCTTGACTGTGAGGCCCACAAGCCGAGCAGGGTCGAAAGACGGATATAGTGATCCGGTGGTTCCGCATGGAAGGGCCATCGCTCAAAGGATAAAAGGTACTCTGGGGATAACAGGCTGATCTCCCCCAAGAGCTCATATCGACGGGGAGGTTTGGCACCTCGATGTCGGCTCGTCACGTCCTGGGGCTGGAGAAGGTCCCAAGGGTTCGGCTGTTCGCCGATTAAAGTGGCACGCGAGCTGGGTTCAGAACGTCGTGAGACAGTTCGGTCCCTATCTGTTGTGGGCGTCGGAGATTTGAGGGGTCCTGACCTTAGTACGAGAGGACCGGGTTGGACGAGCCTCTGGTGCACCTGTTGTGGCGCCAGCCGCAGCGCAGGGTAGCTACGCTCGGACGGGATAAGCGCTGAAAGCATCTAAGTGCGAAACCCGCCCCAAGATGAGATCTCCCTTAAGGGCCGTCCAAGACGAGGACGTCGATAGGCCGCAGGTGTAAAGCTGGAGACAGCAAAGCCGAGCGGTACTAATTGCCCGAGCGCGTTCTCAAAAAGGCCGGAACACGGCCCGCCCCTTACTCGCTCTCTCCCCAATCATGTTAACTAAACTTTTAAAGCATTATGCACGGCAAACGAATCGTGCGACGATAATGGTGGCTATGGCTCCGGTGAGCACCTCTTCCCATCCCGAACAGAGAAGTTAAGCCCGGACGCGCCGATGGTACTGGGGTCACACCCGGGAGAGTAGGTGGCCGCCAACCCCAGCAAAGGGGCAGCATCCAAAACGGAGGCTGCCCCTTTTTCATTCCCATCCCCCCAACACCGCCGACAAACATGTAAAGCGCAGGAGCCAATTCAGCTGATAGAGTACCAAGGCAGCTGATGACAAATGATCAATAAAAGAAGCCCCGGTGTAGCCGGGGCTTCTTTTACTTTTGTGAAGACCAGATACGAAGACTAGCTGTTGATAAACTTTGGATTGATTAGGTTCTCTATAGAGAAAATCTCATCCCACTTTGCCTGGGTTATTAGCTTACGCTCTACAACAGTTATATCGTGGATAGACTTTCCTGTTGTCAAAGCTTCTTTTGCAATAGAAGAGGCAACTTCATAGCCAAGGATGGGATTTAGTGAGGTGACAATCCCAATACTGTTCATCACCATGTTCTTACATATCTCCTCATTCGCCGTAATACCATCGATACATTTGGTTTTCAAGGTATAGCAGGCGTTTTCCAAATAGGTAAGGGAGCTGAACAAGCTAAAAGCTATCACAGGCTCCATCACATTTAATTGTAACTGGCCTGCCTCAGCAGCCATAGTAATTGTTACGTCAGACCCAATAACATAATAAGCGGTTTGATTTACTACTTCCGGTATAACAGGATTCACTTTACCAGGCATTATAGAGGAACCTGGCTGCATGCGAGGTAAATTAATTTCATTGATACCAGCTCTTGGACCCGATGATAAAAGGCGGAGGTCATTACAGATTTTAGAAATTTTTACTGCACTGCGTTTCAATACTCCAGAAATCTGCACATAAGCACCAGTATCACAAGTAGCCTCAATAAGATCCTCTGCCAGAACTACAGGTATTCCGGTAATGTCTCTTAAGTGGTCCGTAACAAGCTGAGGGTATCCTTCCGGAGCATTGATAGAAGTACCAATGGCTGTTGCCCCCATATTTATTTCACAAATAAGCATCTTTGCCTCATTGAGGCGCTGAATATCTTCTTTGATGGTAGTGGAAAACCCATGGAATTCTGCTCCCAAAGTCATTGGTACAGCATCCTGAAGCTGTGTACGTCCCATTTTAAGCACGTCTTTAAACTCCTCTGCCTTACGTGCGAAAGACTGCTGTAACACCTCTAAGCTTTCAACGAAACTAGTGATCTTCTTATAAAGAGCTAATCTGAATGCTGTAGGATAGGCATCATTCGTAGATTGGGAAAAGTTAACATGGTTGTTCGGGTGAACAACGTCGTATTCGCCTTTTTTATGACCTAATAGCTCAAGAGCTACGTTGGCTATAACCTCATTAACATTCATGTTAACAGAAGTGCCTGCACCACCTTGAATCATATCTGTTACAAACTGATCCAGGTACTCACCAGCAATTAATCTATCACAAGCTTTTCCAATGGCCTCAGCTATTTCAGGTTTAAGCACACCACAATCTTTATTTGCCATGGCGGCGGCTTTTTTTACATAGCCAAAAGCCTGAATGAAAAGAGGCTCTTTAGAAATAGGAATGCCAGTAATATTAAAATTATCTAGCGCACGCGCAGTCTGAATACCATAGTAAAGTTCATTAGGAATTTCCTGTTCGCCCAGGAAATCATGCTCTAATCTAAAATCACTCATTTTGTTGCCTATGTGAAGTATGGTTGAGTTTGATAAAATTTATTTAGAAGTCTCTTTTAGAGTTGGCTCTGGTAAATTTATACCTAACTCATTTGCAGTTTCTAAAACAATATTTGTTGCGTACTGCTTCAGGCAAACAAGTTTACCTGTCTGGCTGTACTCATTAATAATACTTTGAGTAATAATTAGCCGGGAGGTATACTCTCCATACTTGTTAATTATACTCTTCTGTACCTGTGTCAGATCCTCCTTGCGCTGTTCAGTTTGTGGAGTCCGTGCAGGACGTTGCCAACGACTTTCAGGATAATCCTGACTGATGTTGTTGTTCTTAGCGCTCTGAATAGCCTTCACCAGTGCATCTTTTAAAAGCTTTTCATTTTTTGGCTTTTTCATACCACCATGAATCCCTTTTGTATGATTAAGCCATTCATGAACATCTGTCTGGTAGTTTTGTGCAAGGTCAACAAGGGCCTCATTGGGGATCACGTAAGGAGCCGGTTTGTTAAATTCTCTTCCCATTTCATCTCTGAAGGCAAAAAGCCCTTTTAAAACATACTGTTGAAAGAAGTTAAGTCTAAAGGCATTCTTTAACTTAAGGTGTGGGTTCTCAGGTTCAGTATACTGAAGTGACTCCAGTAAAAGATTCTCTTCCTGTAACCAGTTTAGTCGCCCTAACTGTTCTACCTCACCAACTAATTTATCCTTGATACGATGAAGATAAATAACATCTATGGCAGCATACCTTAGCTGCGCTTCTGTTAGGGGGCGGTTATTCCAGTTACTTGATTGCTGCGACTTATCAATTTCTTTATCAAACTCTCCTTTTAATACCGTTGCCAGTGAAGATCGCTCATAGTTGAGTAATTTGGCAGCAACATCTGTATCAAGTACTGACTTTATATTACACCCTAGCTTGTTTAACAGAAGGATATCATTATTCGCGTGGTGTATGATCTTTGTGATTCGTTCATCTTCAAATAATTGATAAACAGGTTGCATATCATCAATGCCGAAAGGATCGATGATACAGCAGGAGTTGCTTTCATCTGCTATTTGTATGAGACACAGGTTAAAGCCATAGGTAAACCGGTGCTGATCAAACTCCAGGTCTACTGCTAGTTCCTTGCTCTTGCTCAGTTTTGTTATTGTCTGTGCTAGTTGTTTGTCCGTCTCAATCAGCTTAATGGTAACGCCATCGTGCATTAGAGGTGTATTTTCCATTCCTAAAGTTAAAAAGGTTTACAGCATATCCATATCTTCTGATTTCTTTCTTTTACCAAAGGGGTGAAAAGCAAAAAGTCCCTGCTCAGAAAGCAGGGACTTTTTGCTATAATTTACAATTTACTACTTATTCAATAGGAGGCTGTTCCTCCTCAATTTCATCAGCTACACCATCTTCTACAGTATTATCCTCTACCATAACGGTGTCTTCTTGAACCTCTGTTTCAATTTCCATTTCAGTTTCCAGTTCATCAGTAGTTTCAATGTTCTCTGATTCTGTAACTGAATTATCTTCGTTACCACATGCCGTAAAAGCGAAAAGTGCGAAAGCGGCAAATGCTAATTTCCATGTCTGTTTCATAATCTTTACAAATTGATTTTGTACTTATTTATACGACATCTAATAAAGGGTAACCTAGCAGGCTTATAAATAATGAACAATTTAAAGTGAAGGGTTACGAGAAGTGGGTAAAGGCATAGGGGAAGAAGGTAAAGGTAAATGGCTAACCGAAGCCAAAAGTGAACCCACAAGTTATTTTATATGATTTTTTTTGTATTAGATTTGTGGCATATTCTGAATGCGTTCTATCTATGTTAGTAAGTAGAAGAAAGCTCCAGGAGTAAAACAGAGAAACGATTAAGTGTGCCTAAAATTAAACATGCACGAAATGAAGCATAGTTATAAGACAAGACTGGCTCTTTGCCTGTTAATTATAATAACAGGTGTTTTCACAGGCTGCGATAAGCAAGAAGACATAGTGCCTGATCAGCTAAAAGCATTATCTGTAGGAGAGGCTAAGGCTAGAAAGACAACTATTTATTATGGACCGGCTACACCAGTAGGAAAAGGAACTGCCAGAACGTGGGTAGAGACAAATGAAAAAGGGGAGCCTTTAGCTGTTGGTGTAAATTTATCTGATAAAGCTGCAGCAACTTTACCGCACGAAGTTACAGTTTACATGCTGCAGATGCCTAAGAATATCAAGTCAGTCCTGTACAATTTTGTTATGCTGGATTGGAATCCTGCGGGGCATGCCCCTGATCATTTTTATGCAAGCCCTCATTTCGACTTTCACTTCTACATGGCAGAAGAGGGAGATGTGTTAAACATTCCTAGTGGCTTACATGCGCATACCCCTGAATTCGAGGCTAACTATGTTCCAGCAGATCATGTAACAGGTGCTGGTCTTGCAAATATGGGCGAAGCTATACCGGCTATGGGTGTACACTGGATTGATGCTCTTTCCCCCGAATTGCATGGCAAAGCCTTTACGAAGACGTTTATCTATGGATCTTATAACAATAAGGTAACTTTCCATGAGCCAATGATCACTTTGGCTTACTTGCAAGAGCTTATTCTCAATGAACCTGTAGTAACACCTGTGCCGCAGCCGAAGCATGTACAAATGAGCGGCTATCATCCTCAGACTTATACTATTGAGCATGATGGAAAGCAAAGTGCCTACAAGGTGTCTCTCAGCGATCTGGTTTATAGAAAAGCGCAGTAAAGAGCGATTTGCAAACAAAAAGGGCTCCTGTTAAATGCAGGAGCCCTTTTTGTTTTATCATCCTTAGTGCTATTGATATTTAGCTTTTACACTATCAGCAGGTTCGTCTAACATTGCCTCACGACGAGCCTTAAATTCTGTTCCAGCTTTCCACACCGGATATTTCTCAGTGTTGGCTACTTTGTTTCCTACCCTCAGGAAGAGCTGAAGGTCTTCTACAGCACCTTCCAAGTTCCAATCCTCCCTCACTTCATCAGAAAGCTTGTGGTAATCCTCAGCTGTATACCTTTCCTGCCATGTCTTAACATAATCAGCAGGTTGGTTTCGGGCTACAACACCTGATTTAGCGTAAAGAGCCGGTACTCCCTGTTTAGCAAATTCAAAATGGTCTGAGCGGTAGAAAGAACCTTTCTCTGGTGATGCTTCCGGTACTATGCGTCGGTTCTGTTTTGCTGCGGCATCTGCTAAAACTTCCTCTAGCGTAGAATTGCCATAACCAATAACCACTACATCCTCGGTAGGGCCGTAGGCATTCAGAACATCCATGTTTATGTTGGCTACTGTTTTCTCGAGAGGGTACAGTGGGTTTGTAGCATAATATTTAGAGCCAAGCAAGCCTTTCTCTTCTGCTGTTACAGCCAGAAACAGAATGGAGCGCTTAGGTTTATTTTTCATTTTGTTAAAGGCCTCAGCAATCTCCAATAAGCCTGCTGTACCAGTGGCGTTATCCAGAGCCCCATTAAATATTTGGTCTCCCTCTAAGCCTGGATCTTTGCCAAGGTGGTCCCAATGCGCAGTGTAAACAACATACTCATCCTTCAGTTTTGGATCTGCCCCTTCTAGCTTGGCAATTACGTTTTTAGACTTTACTTCTCTCAACTTGTTCTTGATGCTAAATGAAGCAGTAGCGTCAAGAGGTACAGGTTTGAAGTCTTTTTTCATGGCAGCCTGTTTCATTTGCTCAAGGCTTTTCCCTGTGGCAGAAAATATTTCCCTGGCTTTCCCTTCTGTAATCCATGCCTCTACCTTGGCGCGATCCATGTTTTTATTAGGCGCAATGATTTCAAAACCCTCACGGCTGTGGCTACCGGAAATTACTTCATAAGGGTATCCTGCAGGTCCTGTCTCATGGATGATGATAGCTGCAGCAGCTCCTTTTTCAGCTGCGATCTCATACTTATAAGTCCAACGACCATAGTATGTCATCGCTTTGCCTCCAAACATGGTACTGTCTAGCTGTTGCGTATCGGATGGGTCTGGAATAGGCGGATCATTTACCAGCATAACAATGGTTTTGCCTTTTACATCTACCCCTTTGTAATCATCCCAGCCATATTCAGGAGCGACAATACCATAGCCTACAAAAACCATTTCAGAGTTATTTATGTCGATGTTGGGCACGTACTGGCGTGTAACGGCAACGTAGTCTGAGGGGAAATTAAGCTTGACGTTCTTTCCTCCGGCTTTAATGGTAGCAGTAGGCTGAGGCGTGTATCCGAACATGGGTACCTCCTGTACATAGGTGCCGTCCGGATTACCAGGTTTCAATCCTATTTGCTTAAACTGGCGGGTAAGGTAATTTACGGTCGAATCTTCACCCGGCGTAGCAGGGCTTCTGCCTTCGAAAGCATCCGAAGCAAGAACGGTCGTTCGGCGTAGTAAATCCTCAGCGGTTATACTCTGAAGAGCAGGCTGTAAGTTCACGCTATCCTCAGCTGCGGTGACGGCTGCCGTCTCATCTTCAATTTGGTCAACTTCTCGGGAGCTCTCGTTACAGCTCAAAGCCAATAAGCCAATCATGGCCATTAGCGGAAAGTGCTTTCTCATAGATTTGTAAGTATGGTTTTGACCTGATTAAGATACGCTTTTTTCACAAAATGCCTTTACCTGAAAGGTGCATATAGTATTAAGCAGCTACCTCCCAGCTTGCCGGTACCCCACGATGGAGTTCTTTTATCATGTGAAGGCAACCATGCAGGTGCTGTTGTAACTGGCATTCCCAGATGATGACTCTGTCCCAGCCAGCCTCTCGGTACTGCTGCTTATACTTGGCGTCTCTTAAAATGTTGTTATCAAACTTTTCCTGCCAAAAAGTTACGTTGGTTTTGGGAGTTTGTGGCTGGCAGTAAGGGCAGCGGTGCCAGAAGCAACCATGGATAAAGATTGCAAGTTTTCTGCCAGGGTAACAAATGTCCGGCTTCCCGGGAGCCTTAGGCCAATGAATTCTATAACCACGCAAACCCGATTTCCAAAGCGCTTTGCGAAGCTTTAATTCTGGCTTTGTGTCTCTTGACTTATTGCCGCGCATGTAGCGGCTTATTTTCTCATTTGCGGTTAAGGGAGGTTGTAAAGGCTCTTTTTTATACTTTCTTCTCTTCTTTGCCAATGCTATACTTTTATTAAGACACAGTGCCTCAATAACAATAGGGTCGTGTTGAAAGTGCCTTAGCCAGAGCTATAGCCTGTAATAAATGCGGCTCATAGAATTATCGTATGGGTCATAGCCAGGCCTGTGCTTAGTGAACCTGTCATCAGTTGCTTTCAGCTGCTCAATTTTGTTTAGCAGGAAGGTGTTCCAGGCATTTTCCGAGGAAGGAAGGGAGTGGCAGCTTGTTACCCAGGCAAGCAGGCAGTCTTGCATTTGCTGATTCCGACCCAGGAGATGGGGCTCTAAAACATATGTATGGCCATCGTAGTGAAACATGATTAGTAATCTTGCTCCGATAGTTCTTGATAGTTCGTCTAACAGATAGCTGCACATAACTAGTTTGTTCAGATTTTCAAAGCTTGGAAGAGGTGCACTTGGGTGCTATAGCATGTCTTTACGATGTAACTGTACTTGCTAAAAGTATAATTATCATGCTGTTATAAACAGGAAAGATTAGTATGTAAAGTAACATCGGTTTTGTGCATGTTTAAACAATGTGTTGTCTTTTTAACAGCCCCATTTCAAGTTAATTAGGTAAACTTTTATATCTTAAAACTTATATAGTAACATGAGCCTGCTTGTGGTAATAGTTAAAGAATTAGATAAAGCACATAACTTTTCTGCTGTTAGCGCTTGTATACCTTTAAATGGGAACTACAGCTTCTGATCAGCGCCGGATGACAGGTAAATGGGTGCTGGTGTCGGCAACAACAGCTTCGGCAATGGCGTTCATAGACGGCTCTGCCCTGAACGTAGTATTACCCTCTTTGCAAAAAGATTTAGGCGCAACAGCTACAGATCTGCTTTGGATCATAAATGCTTACCTGCTCTTTCTTGCAGCACTTATACTTCCGGGAGGGACTCTTGGTGATAGAATTGGGCGTAAGAAAGTATTTATGTGGGGCATCAGTCTGTTCGTTCTCGCATCGCTTAGTTGTGGCCTGGCCCCTTCGGCTACATGGCTGATTGTATCTCGGGGAGCGCAAGGGATAGGTGGTGCTCTGATGGTGCCGGGAAGCTTGTCTGTTATTTCGGCTTATTTTCAGAAAGAGGAACGTGGAAAGGCTATTGGAACCTGGTCAGCTGTCACTACCATGGTAACTGTAATCGGACCTGCGCTTGGAGGTTTTTTGGCAGATTTAGGGTGGTGGCGTGCTATCTTCTTCCTGAACCTGCCGCTGGGCTTACTCTCATTACTCTCGCTGTATTATAAAGTGCCTGAGAGCAAGGATGAGGAAGCAAATAAGAGTATCGACTGGACTGGTGCGGCCTTGATTGTTGTGGGTTTAGGAAGTATAACATTTGCTTTCATCTCTGCGCCTGAATATGGGTGGAAAAGCAGTATAGTGCTTGCAACCTTGCTTACAGGTATAACTTGTTTGGTGTTCTTTGTATGGGTAGAGAAAAGACTGCAATACCCGATGGTGCCTCTGAAGCTGTTCCGTAACAGAACCTTCACGGGCGCGAACCTAATTACGCTTTTGCTGTACGGAGCTTTGAACATGGCTTTATTCCTGCTGGTGTTGAATTTAGTGCAGGTGCAGGAATACAGCCAGTTGCAGGCCGGATTGGCAACGCTACCCTTTGGCTTGATGCTGATATTGTTTTCACGCAAGATGGGAGCCCTGGCTGCCAGGTATGGTCCTAAGTGGTTTTTGGTGGCAGGGTCTTTCTTAGCGGGAATAAGCTTTATACTTCTTGGAATGGTTGACATGGCACTTGGATTTGAGAGGTATTGGACTTCCTATCTCCCCGGAGTGCTAGTATTGGGCATAGGTATGGCCGTAACAGTAGCTCCGTTAACCACAGCTGTAATGAGTTCTGTAGAAGACCGGTTTGTTGGAACAGCTTCCGGAGTTAACAATGCCGTTAGCAGGGCTGCCGGAGTTTTAAGCATAGCTATATTGGGTGCAGTGGCTGTTGCTTCTTTTACTAATGAAGTAAAAGAGAGCATCCACAACATGGCACTTTCTGCTGCTGTACAAGTAGAAGTATTAAAAGAGACTGAAAACCTAGGCGCTGCAACTGTTCCGAAAAACGTTGGCGCAGCGCAGAAAGAGGTGCTACGTAAAGTATTTGATACGGCATTTGTGGAGGCTTATGAGCTGGTGCTTTTTGCCTGTGCAGCCTTGGCTTTTGGAGCAGCCATTGCTGCTTTTTTTATTATTCCTTCAAGCTCTCATGTAAAAGATGAGGTTGAGTTACGCTGAAGCCTACTATGGCTGTTATGTATCTTATTGTTTATAAGCAATATTTGCTAATGCGAATTAACGTAATTTGATTTTTCGATAATACTGTTAACTTTGCCTTTATACATGCAGTAGTTTTAACTATGGATAAATATACTTATATCGCCAACGCGCACGGCGACTACATTGATGGGCTGTACAAGGCTTATCAGCAGGACCCAGAGTCAGTTGACGCTGGATGGCGCAAATTTTTTGAAGGTTTTGAGTTTGCAACCGCTTACGGCGAGAACGGGCACGAAACTGCTGAAGGTGTAGCTGCTGCTCCTGCAAAGGGTGCTGCTACTGCCGGAGAGTCAGAGAAAGAGGTTGCCGTGCGTAACCTGATCCATGCTTACCGCACGCGTGGTCATTTGCGCTCTACTACCAACCCGGTACGTGCCCGCAAAGACCGCAAAGCTCGCCTGGATTTAGCTGACTTTGGACTGACAGAGGCTGACCTGGATACTGTGTTCCAGGTTGGTGAGATCATCGGTATCGGCCCGGCTACCCTGCGCGATATTGAGGCTGCTCTGAAAAAGATATATGAAGGCTCCATCGGCTTTGAGTACATGTACATCCGTGATCCGGAAGTGCTGGAGTGGTTCAAGGAGAAGGTAGAGAAGGAGTCTTTGAACTTCAATCCGTCTATCGATTTCAAAAAGCGCATCCTTTCCAAACTGAACGAGGCCGTGGTATTTGAGAACTTCTTGCACACGAAGTTCTTGGGCCAGAAGCGCTTTTCTCTGGAAGGAGGCGAAACAACAATTCCTGCGCTTGACGCGATCATCGACAGAGGTTCTGAACTTGGGGTGGAAGAGGTCGTGATCGGTATGGCTCACCGTGGTCGCCTGAACGTGCTGGCCAACATCATGGGCAAAACCTATGAGCAGATCTTCTCTGAGTTTGAAGGTACTGCCGTTCCGGATTTGACGATGGGTGACGGTGACGTAAAATATCACATGGGCTACTCTTCTGAGGTAGTTACACCATCTGGTAACAAAGTGAACCTGAAGCTTGCTCCGAACCCATCGCACTTGGAGGCGGTGAACCCGGTAGTGGAAGGCTTTGTGCGTGCTAAAATTGACACCTTATATAATAATGACGCCGATAAGATCCTGCCGATCCTGATCCACGGTGATGCGGCCGTAGCTGGCCAGGGCATTGTGTACGAGGTAACGCAGATGGCGAACCTGGAAGGTTACAATACAGGTGGTACAATCCACTTCGTGATCAACAACCAAGTAGGTTTCACGACTGATTTTGAGGATGCCCGTTCTTCTATCTACTGTACCGACGTGGCCAAGATCCTGGATGCGCCGGTGCTGCACGTAAACGGTGACGATCCGGAGGCTGTGGTATTTGCCATGCGTTTTGCCATGGAGTACCGCCAGAAGGTGAACAACGATATCTTTATTGACATGGTGTGCTACCGCCGCCATGGCCATAATGAATCTGATGAGCCAAAGTTCACGCAGCCGCAGCTTTACAACATTATCTCAAAGCACGCTAACCCGCGTGAAAAGTATAATAAAGAACTTATCAGCCGGGGTGAGGTAGACGCAGATCTGGCCAAAAGTATGGATAAGGAGTTCCGGCAGATGCTGCAGGATCGCCTGGACATGGTAAAACAAAAGCCATTGCCGTACAACTACCAGTCGATGGAACTTGACTGGCAGGAGCTGCGCCGCTCTAAGCCGGAAGACTTTAACCAGTCACCGGAGACAGGCATTTCTGCTGAGGCAGTTGAAACTGTTGGAAAAGCACTTACTACTTTGCCGCAGGGCTTTAAGCCGCTGAAGCAGATCGAGAAGCTGATCAAGGAGCGTAAAGAGATGTTCTTTGAAACAAAGCAGCTGAACTGGGCGGCAGGTGAATTGTTGGCTTACGGCTCTATCCTGTTAGATGGTCGCATTGTTCGTTTTTCTGGTCAGGATGTGCAGCGGGGTACTTTCTCGCACCGCCACGCCGTATTGCATGACGCGGTAACCAGCGCACCATACAACAACCTGAACCACATGGCCGAGAAGCAGGGCTCTTTCGAGATCTACAACTCGCTTCTTTCGGAGTATGGTGTTCTCGGCTTTGAGTTTGGTTACGCCATGGCTAACCCGAATGCACTGGTAATCTGGGAGGCTCAGTTTGGTGACTTTGCAAACGGTGCACAGGTAATGATCGACCAGTTTATTTCTTCCACTGAGTCTAAGTGGCAACGTATGAACGGTCTGGTGATGCTGCTGCCGCACGGTTACGAGGGGCAGGGACCAGAGCACTCTAATGCTCGTCCGGAACGTTTCCTGCAGCTGTCTGCTGAGAATAACATGTTCGTTACCTATATTACCACGCCTGCTAACCTGTTCCACTTCATGCGCCGCCAGTTGGCATTGCCATTCCGCAAGCCGGCTGTAAACATGTCGCCTAAGTCGTTGCTGCGTCACCCGATGGTAGTTTCTCCTGTTGAGGACTTCACGTCTGGCAGCTTCAGAGAGGTTATCGGCGATACATATGCTACAGCCAAGTCGGTGAAGAAAGTACTTCTTTGCTCTGGTAAAGTGTACTTCGACCTGCTGGAAGAGCAGCAGAAGAACAAGCGTAAGGATGTAGCCATTATCCGTATGGAGCAGCTGGCACCGTTCCCGAAAGTGCAGTTGGAGGCTGAGCTTAAGAAGTATAAAAACGCTAAACTTTACTGGGTACAGGAAGAGCCTGAGAACATGGGTGCCTGGACGTATATCCTGCGCATCATGCGTAGCCAGGTAGAGGATGTGGTTGCTCGTAAAGCTAGTGCGTCGCCTGCTACAGGTTATATGAAGGTGCACGTAAAAGAGCAGCAGGACCTGGTAGACCGTGCCTTTTCAATCTAATAACTGAAGTAGGTTAATGACCATGAGGTTTTATTTAAAACAACTTGTGGTCATTAACCATATTTCATTCGTAAGTCAAAATTCGTAATTCATAATAAGAAGAATAATATGAGCTTAGAAGTTAAAGTGCCTGCCGTAGGTGAGTCAATCACTGAGGTAACCATAGCCCAGTGGCTTAAGAAAGATGGCGACCGTGTGGAAATGGATGAGGTGATTGCTGAGCTGGAATCTGACAAGGCCACATTCGAATTGCCAGCCGAAGCCGCAGGCATTTTACGCATTGTAGCACAAGAGGGCGACACAATAGATGTAGGAGCCGTTATCTGTAAGATTGATCAGGATGGTGCAGCTGCATCTGCTCCATCAGCACCTGCTGCTGAAGAAAAAGCTGCTCCTGCTTCACAGGAATCTGCACCGGCTACAACTGGTGGTGCCGGAGAGGCTGTAGAAATGAAAGTGCCAACTGTAGGCGAATCTATTTCTGAGGTAACTATTGCCAGCTGGCTGAAAAACGATGGTGACCATGTGGAGATGGACGAGGTTATCGCTGAGCTGGAATCTGATAAAGCGACTTTTGAACTGCCAGCTGAGGCTGCAGGTACATTAGAAATTGTGGCAAAAGAAGGTGATACAGTAGAGATCGGTGGTTTGCTTTGCCGCATTGTGCCTGGTGCTGGTGCTGCTAAGGCGAATGCACAGGCTACAACCAAACAGGAAGAAGCAGATAAAAAGGTATCTGCACAACCAGCGGCTGCCGCTCCTTCTGGCGCACAAACATATGCTTCTGGCACGCCATCTCCGGCTGCCGGAAAAATTCTTTCCGAGAAAGGCATCAATCCGGCAGATGTACAGGGTTCTGGTCGTGATGGCCGTATTACAAAAGAGGATGCACAAAATGCACAGCAGGCTGCTACTAAGCCAGCCGCTGCTCCTGCTCCAAAGCAAGAGGCTACTGCTGCTACGGAGGCTCCGGCTGCAAGCGGTGACCGTAACCAGCGTCGTGAGAAAATGAGCTCACTGCGTAAAACGGTTGCTCGCCGCCTGGTGCAGGTGAAAAATGAAACGGCCATGCTGACTACTTTCAATGAAGTAGACATGAAGCCGATCATGGACATCCGTGCCAAGTATAAAGACAAGTTCAAAGAAGTGCACGAGGTAGGCTTGGGCTTCATGTCGTTCTTCACGAAGGCTTGTACGGTTGCCCTGAAGGAGTGGCCTGCGGTAAATGCCCAAATTGATGGCAACGAGATGGTATTCAGTGATTTCGTGGATGTTTCGATCGCTGTTTCTTCTCCTAAAGGTCTTGTGGTGCCGGTTATCCGTAACGCGGATAACCTGACGCTGGATGGCATCGAGAAAGAAGTTATTCGTCTGGCAAAGAAAGCCCGCGATGGCAAACTTTCAATTGAGGAAATGACAGGTGGTACCTTTACCATCACCAACGGTGGTGTGTTCGGTTCCATGATGTCCACACCGATTATCAATGCGCCACAGTCGGCTATACTTGGTATGCACAACATCGTGCAGCGCCCTGTGGCTATAGATGGGCAGGTAGAAATTCGCCCAATGATGTACCTGGCGCTTTCTTACGATCACCGCATCATCGACGGCCGTGAGTCTGTAAGCTTCCTGGTACGCGTAAAGGAGCTGCTGGAAGATCCGATGAGACTTCTTTTAGGAGTATAGGCAGCAATTATGAATTAGAAATTAGAAATTAGAAATTGTGGGGGAGGAAAAGAAAGAGAATGTCATTTGCGACAAGAGCTACGCTTTTGCGCTTCGGATAATAAAACTCTATAAATTCTTAACAGGAGAGCAAAAGGAGTTTGTGCTAGCAAAGCAGTTGTTACGGAGTGGCACCTCTGTCGGAGCAAATGTAGAGGAGGCGATCGCTGCAAGTTCTAAAGCTGATTTCATTCATAAGCTAAATATTGCCGCAAAGGAGGCACGGGAAACTTCATACTGGCTGCGCCTGCTAAAGGACAGCCAGTACATTCCTGAAAAGGCGTTTGATTCTATTCATGAGGATTGCATGCAGTTGCGAAAGATCATCAGCAAGATCCTCATCACGATGAAATCAAACTTATAATTTCTAATTTTTAATTTCTAATTTAAAAGATGCAATACGACGTAGTAGTTATCGGTTCAGGTCCTGGCGGGTACGTGGCGGCGATCCGTTGCGCGCAGGTTGGTCTGAAAACCGCGATCATAGAGAAATATAACGTGTTAGGTGGTACTTGCCTTAACGTAGGCTGTATCCCTTCAAAAGCCTTACTTGACTCTTCTGAGCATTACCATAACGCGGCACACGCGTTCGAAGAGCATGGTATTGAGCTGGATAACCTGAAGGTGAACCTGCAGCAGATGATCAAGCGCAAGGCAGGTGTGGTAAAGGCAAATAACGACGGTATCACCTATCTGATGAAGAAGAACAAGATCGATACGTACTTCGGCCTTGGCTCTTTTGTAAACAAGAACACTATCAAAATTACAGACGCAGAAGGTAAAGAGCAGCAGATCGAGACGGATAAAACCATCATCGCGACTGGTTCTAAGCCGACTACTTTGCCGTTCCTGCCAATCGATAAGAAGCGTGTAATTACGTCTACCGAGGCTTTAGAGCTGAAGGAAGTGCCAAAGAACCTAATCATCATCGGTGGTGGTGTAATCGGCCTGGAGCTTGGTTCTGTGTATGCGCGCCTTGGTGCTAAAGTGCAGGTGATCGAGTACATGGATGCTATTATCCCGACCATGGACCGCTCACTAGGTAAAGAGCTGCAGCGCGTACTGAAGAAAACGCTTGGCTTTGAGTTCTTCATGAGCCACAAGGTAACCGGCGCTACTACTAAAGGAAAAACCGTTAAAGTAACTGCTGAGAATCCGAAAGGAGAGGAGGTTACCTTTGAAGGCGATTACGTGTTGGTATCTGTTGGCCGTAAGCCTTACACAGAAGGTCTTGGTCTGGAGAATGCTGGTGTGCAGATGGGTGAGCGTGGCATGATCGCCGTGAACGACCACCTGGAGACAAACGTGCCAGGTATTTATGCCATTGGCGATGTGGTGCGTGGCGCGATGCTGGCACACAAAGCCGAGGAAGAAGGCGTATTGGTAGCTGAGCAAATTGTTGGTCAGAAGCCGCATATCAACTATAACCTGATTCCGGGTGTGGTGTATACCTGGCCAGAGGTGGCAGGTGTAGGCTTCACCGAGGAGCAACTGAAAGAGCAGGGACGTGCTTATAAGTCAGGTTCATTCCCGTTCAAAGCTTCCGGCCGTGCGAAGGCATCCGGTGATACAGATGGTTTTGTAAAGGTGTTGGCTGACAAGGAAACAGACGAGATCTTGGGTGTGCACATGATCGGTCCGCGTATTGCTGACCTGATTGCTGAGGCCGTAACCGCGATGGAATTCCGTGCTTCTGCCGAGGACGTGGCACGTATGAGCCATGCGCACCCGACATACGCGGAGGCGATGAAGGAGGCTTGTTTGGCAGCTACCGAAAACCGCGCTATTCACATATAGAAGCTTTCTGATTACCAGAATGAAATCAACAAGCGCCACCCCATGGGGTGGCGCTTGTTGATTTCAACCATCTGAATCGCAACAATACCAGAGCTAAGCCTTAAAGCTGCAAAACAGACTTTAGAAGCAGAGAAGTTAGTCTTGTTCTCTTAGATAGATGTCGTTGCTAATGCTTTCCAGTGTAATAGGAGCACCACCCCCATTAACTTTGCCTTTAAGCTCATACCCTACCATAGGCGCAGTATCTTTCTTATTAGTATAATCAATATTCAGGTCAGAGTATACCTCACCAGTTATCGTTTTCAAAGATACTACCGCCCCTTTTTTTTTAGACCAGTTCATGTCCACAAAACCGCTGATGGATTTGGCATCAACAGGTCCGGCTAATCCACGTAATTCTATGTCGCCATTGATCGTTTCCACTTTCAAATCAGCGTCGCGGGGTACAAATATTTCATAATCGATGTTAGTGCAGGTAAAGCTGCTTTCGCCATTGTTAATTACAGTGTGGCCCCGGTTACTTTCTGGGCAGTCTTCGGCCCTGCCGGTTTTCATCAGTTCCTTGTCCAGGTCCACATTTACACGTGCACTTTCATTATCAGAGGTAAAATCTAATAGTAGCGCATCATTTAATTTTCCGTTGTTAATCTCATAAGTTACCTTAACAGAGGCTTCCTTTTTATCCCAAGCCGTAATCTTGATGTTGTTGCCAAACTTCAGTTGCAGATCAATTTTCTTATTGGCTGGTAGGATCAGTGTCTTCTCTACTGTTTTAGTTTGAGCCTGGATGTTTGTAGCAATAATGAGCCAAAGTATGGCTGCTAAAAATGTCTTTTTCATGTTCTATATGTGGTTAATGAGATTTGCTTTATTTGTTCTTGCGGATAAACATGTCACCACTGATGGTGTACAAGGTCATCTCTGCTCCGCCGCCATTTATGGCGCCTTCAATCGTGTTACCTCCAGCAACTTTGGTTAACCCATTCTTCGAATTATTTTTCGTGTTCAAGTCAAAATCTGAATAGATCTCACCCTGAATAGATTTGAGCTTAAAATCAGCTTTGGTGTTAGCAGGAAGGGTAATATCGACTGTGCCAGCCACGGAGGAAATGGCACTAGGTTTAGACTGGTTGAGATTAGCAAACTTAATAACCATGTCGCTGCTGGTGGTGTTAGCTACCAGTGGTCCGGTAATGTTTGTCAGGTTAGCATTGGAGTTGTTAAGCTTTAACTCTATTTCCCCGTTTAGGTCAGACATAGAAACATCATCACCAGTCCAGTTTGTTTCTGTGTACACCACAGAGGCATTCTTTGGCACCCGTATAATATAGTTACCATCTTGTCGTGAAGCTTTATCTATCTTCATAGTATTATTTTCTTTCGTGATTGCCAGTCCTAAGCCTGTATTATCAACGGCTTGGTTGTACAGCGGCTTAAGGCCTGCAGCGCGGGCAGGGGGCTGGGTATAAGAACTGCTTTCCACAACCACTTCATCCGCGTTATGCCCTACTACCTGTACCCCGCTGTTATACATGGTAATAATAATGCGACTGTTCTTGCTGTTATCCAGCTTGGCCTTGTAAACGCGCGGCTCCTTCTTTTCTGTCTCGGTTCTGACTTTGACCCCACTCCTGGAAGTCTGGGCAAGCAAAGGGAAACTGTTTAGCATCAGGCATACCGATGCCAGTAACATTATTTTTTTCATGTTATTCGATTTACTCATTTGATGAAATTGATTTTATATCAAGATGCCGATTCCTTCCTCAGCTTTATTTTTAACTATTGGTAATAGGTCCTTCTTTTCAGCAAGCTTCTGAAGTTGTTCCACAGCTTTCTTCTCCTGAAGGCTTACCAGAACATCAATAAGGGTGAGCTGCATGAGTGGGTCTGTCTGAGCGGGAAGTGATTTTATGTAAGCAATCCGCACCTGCTCTTTGTCCTTGTATTGGTAGAGGGCTTCACAGGCGGCAATCCGCACATTCACATTGGGATCCGTATTCATGGTATTAACGAGCAGGTTGATTACCTCACCACCGGCAGACGCAGCTTTAAACTCCTGGCTCACCACCTGAATGCGGTCACTGGCTGTATACCCTGCTGATGCTCCAGAGGTCAGTATCTCTTTCATCTCCTGTACTTCCTGCTGCAACGCTGCTATTTCGGGATGCTGTACTGTGGCAGGTTCCTGCCTGTACTGGCTACCCGCCCAGAATGCACCGATAATCAGTAACACACTTGCTGCCACGTACCAGAAGGAAACGGCCTTTTGTACCGGAAAGGAAAGCTGCTTCCCCTGGACTAATGCTGTCTGTTCTTCCACTTTTTCAAACAGCCAGTCATCTGCTAAGAACTTGCTCAACCCCTCCTCCTGCTGCTTGGTGTAAAATTGGAACTGTGCAGCATGGGGTTTCAGGCTATCTGGTAGCAGGTGTGTGCTGTTAAAGAACTCCTGTAGCTGTTTTTCTTCGGCTACCGACGTTTCTCCCTCGTAATACTTTTGCAGTAGTTCTTCTATGGCTATGTTATCCCACTTCATAATTCTCCAGTTTTAGAAAACCGTCTCGTACACTTTTGCGGGCCCTTGAAAGTATGACCCGGATATTGTTTACTGTCAGGTTTGTTATCTGCTCGATCTCCTCGAAAGAGCAGCCTTCTACATCACGCAGATGCAGGACAAGCTTTTGCTGCTCAGGCAGCTCTGCCAGCAGGCCCTTTATCTTACCCGCACTGTCCTTTAGTTCAGAATGTTGGTAAGGTGTTGCGTCCTCAGAACCTAGCTCCATCCCGGTAATATCTACCTGCCGCTTTCGCTTACTTGTCTTCAGCCTGTCCAGGCACAGGTTTTTTGTAACAGTCATGGCAAAAGCTTCTACGCTAGTGTAAGCGTGCAGCTTATGCTTATTGGTCCAGAGCTTAAGGAACACGTCCTGCAACAGGTCTTCCGCTTCCTCTTTATCTCGAAGCATAAAGACTGCCAGCCGGTACAGCTTGTGCTTTGCAGGAAGAACCTTGCTTTTAAACTCTTGTAGATCCATTCAATAAGAGAGACGATCAGGTTGTGAAAACATTACAGGAAAGTATCAAAATTTATAAGTAATTCTCTTTATCCCTGCGCCTTCTTTTTCCTAATGGAGCTGAGCAAGTTCTTTGCCTGCTTGTTATTTGGGTCCAGTGTCAGGATTTTTTCGAGTACAGCTTCGGCTTTTTGTGTCTCTTTATTAAGCAGGTGTGCCTGGGCCAGGCCGTGCAGGGGCCATATAGTTCCCTTTCGCAGGCTGCTCATTTCACCGTACCAGATAGCCGCATCTTTGCCCTTCTCTTTCTGGAGAAGATATTGCCCGAAGTCCTTTTCCGCTTTTTCTATTTGGGGCTGACTGGTGCGCGCGTCTAAAATGAAACGCGAATAAGCCCAGGCTGCCGACATAATCCCGTTCTGATCATATATCTGCTGCATAATAGTGGAAATATCGCTGTCCGCAGGTAGCTTTAGTACAGCCTCTAATGCAGGATCCCGGCCTTTCAGGTAGTCTTCAGAGGTGTAGCCAACAATTATGTCTGGCTCTGTCCAAGGCCTCTTTTCATTTATGTGCCAGTCCCTCCAGTAAATAGTAGAAGCTCTGATGGTAAGATTGCTGTTGGGCAGGTAAAGTTTTCGGGAGTCTCCATATGCACTTGGAGAAGAGCCAGAAGGTTCTCCTGCAAAAATTGTGTTGGTGTAGTACTCCATCTCGTTAGCCAGCATTTGGGCGGCAGAAAATGTCTCTCGCCCTATTAGCATATATAAGCGACCAAACTGGTTTACCTGTTCGTTTCGGATTAATGCGAGCAAAAGAGGACGGGAAAGTCTGTTGTTTCCACCAGGATTGTAGCGCAGGTCCAGCACAAGGCGGGAAGTAGGATGCGCAGCTATAAATTTTTCTATCCTGGCGGAGAAAGCAGCTATTGACTCATCTTCTTTATTATAAACTTCATTTACCTGTACATAAAGTGTCTTTGTCTCAGGCAAGAATTCCATCCAGTACTTCTCCTTTCGGTTACGCTGACTCAATGGTGCTTTCGTGCCTAAAACTTCATAAGCATCTACAAAATCGGGAGCCTTAAACAGTGGTACAGGTGCCAGCACAACCTCCTGAACAGCCCCCTGTTGCGTCTTTACTTTTAGGAAAGCCTGCTGTGCATTATCCGTGAGGCCCAGTGCAGCTAAAAACTCCGGCACTACCAGAAATGTAGGGGCAAGTAGTTTAAACCCCATCTCATTGTCATAATGCACTACAGGGCGTACTTTCTCTATAGCAGCATCGGCAGCAGAGGCGGCACCTATCTGAAGTACCTGTGCACCTATCAAGTGCTTGAACGCTGGCGTGGTGGCCTGTATAAAAAGGCCATCGTCAAAGAGTGCAAGCTTAACAGGTAAATGATTCAGAAAAAGACTGGAGTCCGATGGAGGTGGTGTGGTTGTATGAGCGCGACTGTAGGCAATGGTCTGGTCCTGGGGCAGTGTCAGTCTCGTGTGCCCATCACCAATCATGGCAACAAGCTTTGTCAGGCCAACTACCACCTCATAGTCCTTTAACGTGGGGATGCGGGAGTTTAATGCTGCCACTGCACTGTCGAAGGCTTGCGGAGATATTTTGTGGAAAGGTGCCCTGTGTTGCTTTGGCAGTTCCTTTGCCAGGAAAGCAAGGTCATTTCTCCATTGCTCTGTCGTTAAAGCTTGCGATTGGGCCGGCAAGGCACAGAGCACAATTGGCAGCATCAGGATAAAAGCAGCTGTGCACCGGATAATACTTACATTTTTCATAGTGGTAATGGCTGATAGCTTTACAGTAAAGTTGGAAAAGGTAGGCTGATACATAAACAGAGACGACACGGACTGTAAAACATTACAGCTGCTTCGTGTAATCAGGTGGCTGGGTTAAATAAAGTATGCGGGTGTTGGGGCACAAAAGAAGGAAGAAGAGCTGGTACAGACCTTATTTTGCTACAATACATTCTGCTCAAAAAAATATTTTATAATTCATTTGCAAATCATAAAACCTTCTTTACCTTTGTAGTGTACTAGTTGTCTAATGCACTATACCAATAAAACTATGATAAAACTTTCAGACATTAACTTCAGGTATAAAAAGAAGAAACCGCTCTTCGAGAACCTGAACCTTACCTTGCAGCCTGGTTTTATTTATGGCTTACTAGGTAAAAACGGTGCCGGTAAATCTTCGCTGCTGAAGCTTATCTCCGGCTTGCTCTACGCTGACAGGGGTAATAGCAGCGTGTTTGGCTTAGATGCTTCGGCTCGAAAGCCTGAAATGCTGCAGGATATTTACCTGATACCAGAGGAGTTCAACCTTCCGCCTATCAGCCTTTCCTCATTCGTAAAGGTTCATGCGGTTTTCTATCCTAAGTTTAGCCAGAACCAGTTTAATGCCTATATGGCAGAATTTGAACTGTCTGACGATGCAAAACTCTCTACCTTGTCTTATGGGCAGAAGAAGAAGTTTCTGATCGCTTTTGGACTTGCGACAAATGCTCGTGTGCTTATTCTGGATGAGCCAACAAACGGATTGGACATTCCTTCTAAAAGCCAGTTCAGGAAAATAATGGCGGCGGCGCTGGATGAAGATAAAATCATCATCATTTCTACTCACCAGGTGCGCGACCTGGAGAACCTAATAGACAATATTGTAGTGCTGGAGAAAGGTACTATTGTCTTTAACCAGAGCATAGCAGATATCTCAGAACGCCTTGCCTTTGAATATAACCTGGTTGGCATACCAGAAGGAGAAATTCTGTATGCAGAAGAACTTCATGGAAGAAAAGCGGGCATTGTGAAGAACATTGCCGGCGTAGACAGCCGCGTGGATCTGGAGTTGCTGTTTAACGGAATCGTGAAAAATGCAACAACAATCAATGAAAGCTTTACAAGTATGAAGTATGAATATTGATCTCAAAAAGAAAGCGAGAGGTAGCACAATAAAGCAGCAGATGCAGATAAGCCTTCATTCCTTCTGGGTTGGCCTGGCAGCTTTTGGATGTGCCTACCTGATGGAGACGGAGGAGGTGAATTTCACTTATCCACTTGAAGTTTTTTTAAAAGGTGTTATTGCTGATAACGCCATTATTGATGACCATTTGTACAAGATAAAACTATGAGTACTGAATTAAATATAACAAGAATTGGCTATTTCATAAAGCGGCAGCTTTACATGAACGTTAGCACAATGTGGATTGCTATCGTGGCAATTGTGGGGGTGCTGCTGGTCATATCTGGCCTGACAGCTGTTAACAGCCCAACTAAAATTCAAAACCTGGTGCCGCTGTACCTGTTAGTGCTATATGTAGGGGGGTATATTTTTACCAGCAAAATCTTTAGCGAAATGCACTCTCCCCAGAAATCTTATGCTTTCCTGACGCTGCCTGTATCCACAGCGGAAAAGTTGATAGGAGCATTGCTTATTGTGGTGCCTGTTTACTTAATAATAGCTTTAGCAGGCATACTTATATTATCCTTTACCAGTGGCTTAGTGGCTGGGCAACCTATGTTGATACCGGGTCTGACAAGCACAGAATTTATTTATCCTATCGGGGTTTTTCTTGTAACACAGACATTCTTCTTTCTGGGTGCTGTTGCTTTCAGAGGTAACAATTTCCTGAAGACGCTGCTAGCCCTTTTTGTGATTGCAATTGTCATAGGAGGATACAGTGCAGGATTAGGATATCTGTTGTTCGGAGGAGGAGAATTTAATATGGGAGCAGGCACAGCCAGTGAGTTTAAAGATACGGCTGAATTTATTTTCAAAGATGTAGTACCGTTTCTGTTCTGGTATGTGCTGGGACCGTTTTTGCTGGTAGTATCATATTTCAAACTTAAAGAAAGGCAGGTGTAACGATGGAGTTTAAAGAGAATCAAGCAATATATCTACAGATCGCAAACCGCTTTTTCGAGAACATCCTCAAAAAAGAGTGGGCTGCCGGAGACAAAATACCATCTATCAGAGATATGGCAGTAGAGTTTGAAGTAAATCCGAACACCACTATGCGCACCTTTAATTACCTACAGGACAAAGGAGTTATCTATAACAAGCGCGGTGTGGGCTACTTTTTGGCCGACGACGGATTTGAGAGAACTATTGCTCTTAAAAAAGAGCAGTTTCTGGAAGAGGAGCTACCTGTTTTCTTCAGAACAATGCAGCTTCTGGGGCTCTCGCTAGAAGACTTGAAGGCTTACGCTGCAAAGTACTCAGATCCAAGTGTTAATTAATTATCACCGTTTAAGCGCATTAACATGAAAATAAGTAATAAACTTTTGCTAGGCCTTCTGATCCTAGTCCTGGCAAGCATAACTGTTTTACTAGGAGTTGCTAAAATGTACGCTGAGCCGGGAGGGGAAAAAACGGAGGTAGTGGCTCCTCCACCGGCACCGGAGGCCCCTAACGTATCAGAGTAGAATTTTTTAAAAGAAAAGCCCACACCTGCAGGTGTGGGCTTTTCTTTTAAAAAATTCGCAACAGGCAACCTTTAGCATAGGTACTGCATCTTTGGTATATACAGTAAGAAAGAAAACCGTTCATTTAAAGAAATAACTATGATGAGAAAAGTACAGGTACTATTGATTCTATTGATGCTTCCACTTTTAACCTGGGCTCAAACCCAGGTAAATGCTTCAGAAATCATTTCAAAAATAAACCGTGGTGAGGCTGTGTCTTACAAAAATGCGAGGATTGTTGGTGATCTTGACATGACTAAGCTGCAGAACATGAAGCTGAAAGAAGAAAACAAAAATAAATATGACTCAAAGGAATATATCAGTACTGTTACCGTACCTCTAACCTTTGTTAACTGTACCTTCGAAGGTGATGTGCTTGCTTATTTCAATCCTGACAATGGAGTGAACATTACTAAAAATTCCAGCAACGAGGTATATAATACAAACTTTGAGAAGGAGGTACGATTCGAGGGTTGCATCTTTAAGGAGGCTAGTGCTTTTAAGTACTCTGTGTTTAGTGAGGGAGCTTCGTTTATCAACAGCCGCTTTGAGGAAGAGGCGCTGTTTAAGTACAGTAAATTTAAGGATGCGGCAAACTTCAGCAGCGCAAACTTCAGAGAAGAAGCTAATTTTAAGTATGTTAAATTCCCGGTGAAAGTTAGCTTTACAGGTGCCACTTTCAACGAGGAGGCGAACTTTAAGTATGCTCAATTCCAGGAAGGGGTTAATTTTCAGAAAGCTACATTTGATGGTACGGCGAATTTTAAATACGCCAAGATATCCGATAACTTCAATATAAAAGGAGCTAATTTCAAAGGTGGAAACGACTTTAAGTATACTAAGCTTAATAACAAGCAGGTGTCTCTTTCAAGCCTGCAGGAGATGAACCGTTAAAATATAAAGCACCCACGCAGAGAGCAGCATCACCCATCTGGTGGTGCTGCTTTTTTAGTTATGTTTTAGCAGTAACTCAAGCATTTTGCCAGCCCCCTCTGTGCTTCTGAAAGACTTCACAGGTGCCAGATCAAGCCACTCCTTCCGAACCTTATTAATCAGACTCAGATCTGTTTCCGATGCCATGTAGCGCTGTGTGGCTATAACTACAGCTATAGCTGTTTTCAGAGCTGCGGCCTTTACTCTTATGGTATACACTGCATATCGCGCGGGGTGTAAGTGTACGTATCTTCCCTCTATCACTCCCCACCTCAATACCCAATCGGTAGTATCAGAAAGGGTAATACAGCGATAGTCCTTTTCTGCCTCTTTTAAATAATCTCTGAATATCTCAGGCTGAAGCAGTTCTTGTTCCTTTAGGTGCGTACTCACCTCCTGCGCTACCTGCTGCGGCGAGAGCGCACCACAATAAAGGTCCAGTTGCGATGTGCCCAGTGTAAGCAGATCTTTTCTGATCTCACTGGCCGTACTTTTAGTATTGCGCCTGATATATTGTATTATATAGCCCAAGTGGTGCTTCAGCGGATGGAAGAGAATAGGTTTGGGTAGTTCTGATGAAAACATACTTAGTGTCCTTTCAACTTACTTGCTTTTACTTAAGGTTCAGGTGGGGTGTTTTGGTTAATTTGTTTTGAAGATATGTGCTTTTGCAGCTATTTATTTCATCTCAGGCAACCCTACCCACGCATTTCACATCTTTGGTATGAACAGTTACTTGGGCCAGGCAGGAGCAGCTTCCGTCTCACTTGCGCTGCATATCCATTAACTAAGTAGTCCTGTTGTTAACCTGATTGGTAGACGGACAGGTAATGTAGGTCGATAGAAAGACGTTGTAAGTATAAAGTTATGGCTAAATTTGTTTGTGTACAGTACCTTGCATAGCAAACTACCGTAAATAGTATTACAGTTACAGTCCCGGCAAAGCAGAAACTATGATAAAGCTAACTAATATCCACAAATACTATGCAATGGGGCAGAATAAGCTTCATGTGCTGAAGGGCATAGACATGCACGTGCGCGAAGGGGAGTTTGTATCGATTATGGGCTCATCAGGCTCTGGTAAATCTACGCTGCTGAACATACTGGGTATTCTCGATGACTATGATAAAGGAGAGTATACTTTGGCAGGTACCTCCATCAAAAATTTATCAGCTACCAAAGCTGCTTACTACCGGAATAAGTTTTTAGGATTTGTTTTTCAGTCGTTCAACCTGTTGTCGTTTAAAAACGCCATGGAAAACGTAGCCCTGCCGCTTTATTACCAGAAGGTGGGCCGCAAGGAGCGAAACAAACTGGCCCTGGAGTATCTGGATATGGTAGGCCTGAAGGATTGGGCAGAGCATTCTCCTAACGAAATGTCTGGTGGGCAAAAGCAACGTGTAGCCATAGCCCGCGCGCTCATCTCCCAGCCTAAGCTCATACTTGCCGATGAGCCAACGGGAGCCCTGGATACGCAGACTTCTTATGAAGTGATGGACATCTTTAAGGAGGTGAACAACAAAGGCATGACAGTAGTGATTGTAACGCACGAAAATGATATAGCCGACCAGACACACCGCATTATCCGGCTAAAGGATGGCCTGATCATGAATGATGATCATAACGTACCCGAAGCGGCTGTTGCAGGAACATCATCCTTAACAGTACGATAGTTACATCAATCTACAGAACCACAACTTAATAATCAGCAAATAGATGTTTGACCTAGATAAGTGGCAGGAGATACTGGCAACGATGCAGAAGAACAAACTGCGCACGTTCCTGACCGCCTTTGGCGTGTTTTGGGGTATCTTCATGCTGGTCTTGCTACTGGGTGCGGGTAAAGGGCTGGAAAATGGTGTGATAAACCGTTTTGGCCATGGGGCCAAGAACAGCATTTACATATGGAGTGGTAAAACCGCGCTGGCACATAAAGGAATGAGTCCTGGCCGGGAGGTCAAGCTAACGAACGAAGACTTAAAAGCTATTGACAGAGAAGTTGAAAACCTGAACATGATGGCCCCGCGAAACCGGGTAATGGGTGAGTATACGATTAATTATAAGAAGCAAAATGGTTCCTTCCAGGTCTTTGGCGCTGAGCCGGACTTTATGGTGATGAACGGTGAAATAGCCTTTCGCGGGCGTCTGTTGAATGAGAATGATGAAGCAGAGAAACGGAAGGTAGTGGTTATTGGAGAACAGGCAGCGAAAGTGCTTTTTGGTGAGCAGGATCCTATAGGGGAATACGTAAATATCAGAGGCATCCATTTTAAAGTGGTGGGGACTTTTAAGGTGGGAGGTAATAATGGCGCCCGCCGGGAAGAACGCGCCTACATACCTTTCGCTACTATACAGAGCACATTTAATCAGCCAAACCAGGTGCAGATGATGATCCTGACAGCGCAGAATGGTGTGCCTGCAAAAGAGATGGAAGACAAGCTTCGCGTCCTGCTGGCACAGCGCCACAAGTTCGCCGAAGATGATGATATGGCACTGGGCATAGAAAACACTGAAGCAGAATTTAACAAGGTGATGGGGCTGTTTAGTGGTATCCGCATCTTCGTCTGGATTGTCGGGATTGGAACATTGATAGCGGGTATAGTGGGTGTAAGTAATATCATGCTCATTATCGTGAAAGAGCGGACCCGTGAGATTGGTGTTCGAAAAGCTTTGGGTGCTACACCTTTCTCTATTGTAAGTCTAATCCTTCAGGAATCGGTGGTGATTACAGCTTTGTCCGGCTATATGGGTCTGCTGGCCGGTACAGGCCTGCTGGCGCTGCTGGAGTATCTGATGGAGTCGTCGGGGGCGGAGATGCCTTTCTTTGCCAATCCGGAGGTAGACCCCGGAGTAGCTTTGTCTGCAACGCTGGTGCTGGTAGTTTCTGGGGCCCTTGCCGGTTTAATGCCAGCTCTTAAGGCGGCCCGCATTAAACCTATAGAAGCTTTACGCGCTGATTAACCCTGAAAGCTATGATAGATATAGATAAATGGACCGAAATCTACAATACTGTAAAGAAGCATAAGCTCCGTACAGCGCTTACGGCTTTTGGAGTTTTCTGGGGCATATTTATGCTGGTGGTATTGTTAGGTGCCGGTAAGGGGCTGGAAAATGGTATAGTGGGTGAGTTCAATATCGCTAAAAATGCCGTCTTTGTTTGGACCCAGCGCACCAGTGTACCATACATGGGTCTGAAGGCCGGACGTTTCATTCAACTAACGAATGATGATGTGGCGGCAATTCGTGCCAATGTGCCTGAGGTAGCGGTTATTGCTCCAAACAATCAGTTAAACGGTGACTTTGCGGTACATCACGAAACCAAGAGCGCGGCTTTTACAGTGCGTGGCGAAACACCGGAAATGTTGCAGGTAAGGCCAATCAAAATTAGCTCAGGCAGGTTCATCAATCAAAAAGATATTATGGAGCGCAGAAAGGTTGCCATCGTGGGGCCACGGACGCTTGAGTTGCTTTTTAAAGATATAGATCCCATTGGTAAGTACATAAATATCAAGGGCAGCTACTTTTTGGTGGTTGGTGCTTTTGAACCTATAGGTAAAGGCGAGGACATCGTAGAAGATTCAAAAATTATATACCTGCCAATTACGGCACTACAGCAAACCTTTAACCAGGTTAACAAAGTGGGTTCCCTTGCATTAACACCCAGCGCAGGTGTCCCTGCCGCGGTTATTGAAGATAAAGTTAAGACCTTATTAATGAAGCGGCATCATGTGGCGCCAGAGGACATCAAGGCTTTTGGGTCTGCAAATATTGAGCAGGAGTTTCAGGACATTCAAGGGCTGTTCACTGGTATTGCCGGCTTTAGTTGGCTGGTTAGCATAGGTACCATTTTCGCAGGCATCATTGGGGTGGGTAATATTATGCTGATCGTGGTAAAGGAACGGACGAAAGAGATTGGTGTACGAAAAGCATTAGGCGCTACCCCCTGGTCTATTATCAGCCTGATCATTCAGGAGTCTGTTGTAATAACTGGCCTGGCCGGCTACACAGGTTTACTGGCAGGTACGGGCATAATTGCTACCATAGAATACTTTATGCGCAAATTTGATGTGCAGGCCGGATACTTTGGTATTCCTGAAGTAAACCTGGGAATCGCACTTTCTGCCACAATTTTACTAGTGTTAACCGGAGCCCTGGCCGGGCTCATACCTGCCACAAAGGCAGCGCGGGTGAATCCGGTAGTAGCCTTACGGGACGAATAATACAGAACGAAAATACAAAAGACTTAAACTATACTTCAATCATGAAAAAGGTTTTATTAGGCTTGTTCATTGTGGTTTTTCTGGGACTTTCTGCCTGGCTGGGCTACTATTTTTACAAGAAATCGAACACTGATCCTGTGGTGTATAATACAGAGGCTCCCTTTGAGGCTGATATTGTGAAAAAGACGGTAGCCACTGGTTCTATTGTACCGCGTAAAGAAGTGCAGGTGAAATCGCAGGTGTCGGGAATTGTTGAGGAGCTGCATGTAGAAGCCGGTCAGGTTGTAAAGAAAGGACAGTTGCTGGCGAAAATCAGGATTGTACCTAATATGGTAAGTGTGAATAATGCAGAAACGCAATTGCAAACTGCCAGGATCAATTTTAATGAGGCGAAGCGTGAACTGGCTCGCTACGAGCAATTGTATGAGCAGAAGGTAATACCGGAGCAGGAATATCGAAAGTATAAATCAGATTATGACCTGAAGCGTGAAGCCTTGCAGGCAGCAGAAAGCAACCTGTTGCTGGTACGAGAGGGAGCCTCCCGTAAAAGTGGGCAGTCCTCTAACCTGGTATATTCTACCATAGATGGCATGTTGCTGGATGTGCCGGTAAAAGTGGGTACTTCTATCATAGAGCGCAATAACTTTAACGAGGGCACTACCATAGCCACAGTGGCAGACATGCGTAGCCTGATATTCGAAGGGAAGATTGATGAGTCGGAAGTAGGTAAGCTGAAAGAAAATATGGATCTACTCCTGACTATTGGTGCCATCGAAGGTAAAGTATTTAGCGCCAAACTGGAGTACATTGCACCAAAGGGAGTGCTGGAAGAGGGCTCTATCAAGTTCCCTATTCGTGCGCAGGTACTGTTAGATGATAAAGACTTTATCAGGGCTGGCTACAGCGCCAATGCTGATATAGTGCTGGATAAGCGGGAGAATGTGCTGGCGATAAAGGAGAGCATGTTAAAGTTTGAGAAGGAACAACCTTATGTGGAAGTTGAGAAGTCTCCTCAGGTATTTGAGAAGCGCCTGGTAAAGACCGGCCTTTCGGATGGTATAAATATTGAAATAATTTCCGGGCTAAATAAAAAGGAAAAGATAAAAGTGCCAGATGCTACAATAGCTCAAATCTAAAAAATTAAAGATGGAGCAAAAAGGTGGGTGAGAGCCTGCCTTTTTGTTTTTTATTACTACGCCTACCAGTTCGGACGCATAGCTAAAGGGCTACTGGAGTTTGACTACGGAATAGCATGTTTGACCTGAAGGCGCTCAGTTAAAAAGCCACTTTAACAAGAAATGAGAAGGCAGGAAGATGCAAGCTGGGAAGAATAACATCATCAACCAAAAATACTGAATCTTTGGTATGCGCTGTTGAGGTTCGTTCCCGGGGCCAAATACCCAGTTTATGTTCTCCTTTGGATCTGTAAAAAGATAAACAAGTGGTAGCACAATCCAGGTTAAAAGGGTTTGCCAGTAAACCGCATCCGAATCATACCCCCATTCTACAAGCAACCACAAAACCATAACTGGCAAAAAAACATGAAAAAGCGAGAGCCCACGCAGGAAGAGCGTTTTTCTCTTATCAAACATATAGTCGCTCAGACCTAAAAGAGGTTTACCCCTGATAAGCCTTCCGAAGTAGTCAATGTTCCATACAAGTTCCAGTCCCAATACTCCCACTGCAATCATACTTACCAACAACTGACTTCCTGTCCAAAGCGCAATTCCAATTGCAAAGAGTGCTATGTCTGAGAACCAAAGAAAGTTGGCGGGCCCATAATGCTTCCAGTAAACAGGTATAAGCACAAGTAAAAACAGGGTGTAAGCTACCGGGAGCCAGAGCGGAACTACGGAGTCCATGGTGTTATCGTTTAAGGGAGCATACTCTGAAAGCAATATTATAGATACAGTATAGTGGAATACAAGTGACTTATATTCGGACATAAGTTGAAAGCACAATACTTTTTTAGGAATGAAATTGTGTTATAAATTTGCAGCCATTCAATTCTTAGTCATTACATGGCACAACATTTCAATACTCCTTCTGCAATACAAATTGTAGATTTCAACCTCTTCTACGCAAAAGCTTTTTATGACCTCAATCACGAGTGGATTTCAAAATACTTTATAATGGAAGATGCCGACATAAAATCACTAAGCGACCCGCAAGGATACATCCTCAATAAAGGTGGACATATCCTGATAGCATTGTTCAATGGAGAGCCAGTAGGCACCTGTGCTTTGTTAAAGGAGGAGGAAGATGTTTTTGAGTTAGCTAAAATGGCTGTTGCCCCTAAGATGCAGGGGATGAAAATTGGTAAAATGCTTGGTGAGGCTGCCATTGAAAGAGCACGCCGTATTGGGGCAAAAAAGGTATACCTGGTATCTAACAGACGCCTCGAAACAGCTTTAAATCTTTATCGCCGCTTAGGATTTGAAGAGGTGCCTATGCCACCAAGCATTTATCAGAGAGCAGATATAAAAATGGAGATGAATGTATAGAGGCAGATAAGCATGGACGCAATTATGATGTTCATGCTGTTTTATAGCATGTCAATTGGAGATAATGCTCTTAATCTGACTACGTCAGGCTCGTTTGCCTGACAGACTCCATGCGTGCAATTCCCTCTGTCATCCAGCAACCTTTGTATTTGCCTTTGCGCTGCTTTGCCAGTATAAACAAGTATACTTCTTCGCGGCCATCGTTACCAGTAATAACTGCTAACTGGTATGCTGTGTTACCTGTTACAACAAGTTGTCCCATTTTGTAACTTTTAAAGTTTAGCATAGGACTATAGGCAGGGTTTCGCACCAAAATTCTAAAGTGGTTTATAGGCCCGATGTGCATCCTGTTTCTCGGAGAGGAGAAATTGAATACAGTAATGATTCCGCTGTCACGGCGGTCATTTTGTTGCAATGCTTTTAACTGTATTCTAATCACTTCACGAGGGTTAAGTGTTTTGTCAGGCTTTAAATAAGTCCATTTAGAAGTGGAGTTTGTCTCTTCATAAGGGGATGCATAGGAGGCGTAGTGCTGTTGGTCTGCTAAAGGTGCAGCAGGAAACTGCATCCAGAAAAGCGTAAGCAAAAGTACCCCTATCGCAAGCATTATCTTATCAAACACATGATCTGTACCCTTCATACTAATAATGTACTTTAGTTAGATAAGGTTTGTTGTGCTATAGGGTGGTTTTCAGGGTGTAAAGGGGGAATAAAACAGGCAAGAGGGCAACACAGTAAACAAACACCATTGCCTGCGTATACTTGCATCAGTAAGACCTGCTATGAAAAACCTGCTCTCACATCACGTACGAAAATCAAAGCGCTGGTTTCTAAACCATTCGGCTGTGCAACGCTTTCAGCAAAGGTTTCCCCATGTGGCATCCTTCATAAGCGATAGATTTCACCCCAAGGCGTTTGTGGGTTTACCACTTACATTGGTAGTGGTAGTGGCCACCATAAACGTAGCCTTACTATCAGAACTTACAGAAAGTGTGATGGATGCTGCCTGGATTGTGATGGCAGATAAGGAGTTTACGACTTCATTATACAATATCAGGTCGCCTTGGCTAAGTAAGTTTCTTTTTGCTGTTACCCAATTAGCAGATCAGCAGGCAGTGTTTATAGTTGGGGCTTTTGTGTCTGTTATCTTTCTGTTTCGTAAGCGGTACCTTGCTCTCACTGCCTTCTGGCTTGCCATGGCAGGCGTAGGTGCCTCTGTGAGGTACGGTAAAACTTTTATTAGCCGCGCCCGGCCTTCAGATGTAGCCTATTATGAGGTTGAGCATTTTTCCTTCCCGAGCGGGCATGCTACCACCTCTCTGGCACTTTACGGTTTACTGGCTTACTTTCTGTACAGGCACTACCATAGAAGAAGCCAATACCAAAGCTTGGCAGTGTGGATAGCCGCTGTACTCATCCTTTTAATAGGCTTCAGTAGAATTTACCTGGGCGTTCACTTCTTGTCTGATGTACTAGCAGGCTACCTGTTGGGGCTGTTGTGGCTGTTAGTTGGCGTGAGCCTGGTGGAAGTGATGATGTTCCGAAAAAACAAGCAGCCCTTTAATAATGGGAAGTAAATCTACTTTTTAAGTTTCATTTCGTATTTCCTGTGTTATGTATATAAAACCCCACCGTTTCTTTTGCAGCCTTAGCCTTGTGTTCTTTGTTTGGCTGATTGCTACCCTCCCGGCCGCCGGCTATGGTGTACTTTCTCATCAGGCGGTAGTAGATGCCGCATGGGAAGAAGGCCTGCAGCCTCTGTTAAGAAAGCGCTTTCCTAATGCTACTAAAGAGGAGCTTCAGAAAGCACACGCTTATGCCTATGGGGGCTCTATTGTGCAGGACATGGGCTATTTTCCGTTTGGCAGCGTCTTCTTCACAGACTTGCTGCACTATGTACGGAGCGGGGACTTTGTGGAGAACCTCATTGCCTCTTCGGAAACAATGGATGAATTTGCCTTTGCATTGGGTGCCTTAGCGCATTATAATGCCGATGTTTATGGCCATCCCTTAGGTACTAACCGTGCTGTGCCGCTGGTATATCCCAAGGTAAAACAGGAGCATGGAAACATGGTAACCTATGCTGATGATCCGGTGTCGCATATTAAAACTGAGTTTGGCTTTGATGTGCTGCAGATAGCCCGTGGAAATTACGCGCCGGAGGCTTACAGAGACTTCATCGGCTTTGAAGTGGCGCCGGAAGTGCTGGAGAGAGCCTTTCTGAAGACATACGGGCTGGAACTGAAAGATGTATTTATAAGTCTGCCACTGGCCATCGGTACTTACCGCTATACCATCAGAGGACTGATGCCTGACCTGACAAAAGCTGCCTGGCAGGCAAAGAAAAAGGATATTATGAAGGAGAGACCTGGAATTACACAGCGAAAGTTTGTCTACCACATGAGCAAAGCTGAGTATAAAAAGAAATGGGGTACTTGTTTAGATAAACCGAATGTCTTTGCCCGCTTTACTGCCGGGCTCATAAGGCTGCTGCCAAAGATTGGTCCTTTAAGGCCTTTGGCTTTTGTTCCTCCCACACCTGAGGCGGAGAAGGTGTTTATGGAAAGCTTCAACGAAACTGTAAATCATTACCAAAGTGATATAAAACGGTTGCGTGGTAACGGACAGAAAAACCTTAAGAACCTGCAACTCGACACAGGGAAGCCTACTGCTTCAGGGGAGTATAAGCTAACAGATGAAGCCTATGCAAAACTGGTAATCAAGCTGGCTGACTCTGATTTTAAACATGTGTTGCCTGACCTGCGGCAAAATCTTCTTCAGTTTTACACAGATGGCAGATCCGCAATCTATGACAAGGAAATTGATGAGGGGGAGCAAAAGAAAGAAAAGGAGGCTCTTGATAAGTTGAAGGCACTGCAGCTGTAGGAGACGTACTTCTAAGTTTTGCACTATTTTTTTCTGCAGTGAAGCAGGAATATATGTAAATGAATCTTGTGCTATATATAAATATAACAAAATTTAGTGTGCTTTATTCTTAGAAATAGTAGATTAATCGCAACCCTGCACTCCCTTTTCTCGATAAAATAAACCTAGTACCTTTTGCAAGTGAATATATTAAATCAATTGCGAGAGGTTAAGATTTAAACATATAAACGTATATAAACTATGGAAAATAATCAGAATAATAGAAACTCACAATCACAAGGTAATACTAATTCAAATCCGCAGAATTCTTCTAGTTCAAATAGTTCTAACAGTAATAGTTCTAGCTCACAAAATTCTTCGAGCAATTCAAACAAGCAGAATTCTAACATGCAAAGCAGCAGCTCTGCTGATAAGAATACGCAAGGCCGTAGCAACCAACAGGGTACTTCTGGTAAAGGAGGGCTGAAAGATTTTCAGGGTAAACTGATGCAGTACGGTAGCACAGCAGCCGACAAGTTTAACCACATGACCACGAAGCAGAAAGCAATGGTGGGTGGTGCAGTTCTGGCGTTGGGTGCCGGTTGGATGGCTCTTAGCCAGCGGAACAAGAACAAAATTAAAAGTGAATTAAGCTCTGCAGCTTCCACTGTGAAGAATCAAATGCAGTCTAAGCAGAATAATCCTAGCTCTTCAAACTCAAGCAAGAGTAACTCAGGATCTTCAAGAATAGATGCACGAGTAAAATAAGCTAGAGCAGCTATATTGTATAAAAGCCGGGCAGCAATGTCCGGCTTTTTATTTGCAGCTACCTGACATTTCTGTTAGCCTCCTTACCCTGTATACCCGTACCTAATTTACATGTAATTTTCATATACCCCTCGTAGAAACAGAATGGAAAAGAAAGTCATACTTCAGTTTGATCGTGAGTTAAGTTTGAGCCCTGGTGGCAAGCATGTCCGCGATGGCCTCTCCACGGCTTTCCTTACCGGAAAAGATTTGTGGCTGAGCTGTGATGAACGCACGACCATAGAACGAATAACATTACAGGAAGACGGGTCCTTTGGAGAACACGCTTCATTTGAGTTGGGTGATTACCTGGATTTGCCATCGAAAGACAAAAGTGAAATAGACATAGAAGGCATGGGAATGGCGAATGGGTATCTGTGGCTGATAGGCTCACATAGTCTGAAGCGCAAGAAGCCGAAGCGGCATCAGAGTGTTGAAAAGCAAATTAAACGACTGGCGAATGTGGAAAACGATCCAAACCGGTATGTACTGGCAAGAGTGCCCGTGCTGTTGGATGAGGATACAGGCCATTATAACCTTTATAAAGAAGTAGAGGACCCGGAAAAAGAGGAACATAAGCTAAGGGCGGCACAACTGCATGGCAACAAGACCAGCAGCATCCTGACGGATGCGCTGTTAGAGGATGAGCACATAGGGCCATTTATGAACATTCCGGGTAAGGACAATGGGTTTGATATAGAAGGTTTGGCTGTACATGGTAATCGTCTGTTTATCGGGTTGCGCGGACCAGTACTGAGAGGATGGGCGATTGTGCTGGAGGTAGAGCCACAGGAGGATAAATCCGGAAAACTGCACCTGAAAACACTTGAGAACAACCGTTCCTACAAAAAGCATTTCCTGAACCTGCGCGGAAAAGGCATCCGGGAGCTACGCGTTTTTGGCAATGATATTTACATTCTGGCCGGCCCGACCATGGATCTGGACGGCGTTATTGCGATCTACCGGTGGCGAGATGCTATGAAACAGGGGGGAGAGCAGATAGTGCATAATAATGAACTGGACAGGGTGCGTGAGGTACCGCATGGGTATGGAGAAGAGTCCGGTAAAGATAAAGCTGAAGGCCTTGCTGTATATGATGAGAAGCACGTGCTGGTAGTTTTTGACAGCCCGACAGATAAGAGAAAAATAGGTGAGGACGCAGTGCAGGCAGATGTTGTAAAGGTGGTGGAATAGCTTGTGCTGTAACCTTAGCTGAAGGGTTAGGTTAAAAGGACTGACAGATACAACAGAACACCAAAAGATAGAACTATGAATGACATGATAAAAGCAATGGCAGGTGGCTTTGCAGGCGCCTGTGTTTTAACCTTAGTACATGAAACCGTTAGACGGTTTGTGCCTGATGCGCCACGAATGGATGTGCTAGGTATGCGATCCATCTCCACGCTGATGCAGAAGGCAGGAGAGGAGCCACCAAGAGACAAAGAAGAACTTCACAACTGGGCACTGGCGGGTGACGTGGTGTCTAATTCTTTGTACTACAGCCTGGCTGGTAGTGGTAAAGATGCCTGGTGGCGCGGGGCGCTTCTTGGTGCAGCAGCAGGGGCCGGAGCCGTATTGTTGCCAGGGCCTTTGGGATTGGGAGAGGAACCAAGTAATAAAACAACAAAGACGCAGGCCATGACAGTGGGATATTATTTACTGGGCGGCTTAGTGGCTGCTGCGGTCGGTTATGCTTTGTCAGATGATGAAGACCAATAGGTAACCATAAAAAGCAGCAGGGGCGGATAGATATCTACCCGCCCCTGCTGCTTTTTATGGTTATTGGTTTCCTCCTCCAGTACCACCCGGAACATCCTCTTCTTCCGTAGCACCAGGGCTGTCAGCTGTATCTAAAGGACTGATATTGTCTTTTGTTAAATTTTCGTCTTCTTCTCTCATCATCCCATCATCTTCAGTATCGTTCAAACGGCCATCAACTTCGTTCTCGGTTGTCTCAGTGTCTACACCTGTAGTGTTTTCAGTACCGCAGCTGTACAAACCCACACTTAGAAGTAAAGCTCCTGATAAGAGAAATGCATATGTTCTTTTCATAATAATCAACTTTGTTGTTAAATACTTTTTTACGAACCTACCCGAAATTAGATAATGTTTTTCATGCTCTTACTGAGGGGTTTGCTCTCGTTCATGCAAATAATCCTGTCTGGCCTGCTCTAGCTCTGCAATGATCAACTCCCTTTTTTGTTGTAACTGCTCTACTACGTCTTGTCTTTTGAAAAACAGCTTCAGAAGGAGCCAATGCTCTTGTGTATGTAGTGCTTTGATCCAATACCGTAGCGTGAAAAAGCCACTGACAGGCAGGCTAAGCAAGTATAGCATGAATAAAAGGAAATCCGGAGTAAATAGTTTCCATACCAGCCAGCCCTCCAGCGCATAAAACAGCGGGAAAGAAAAAATGCCAACTGTCAGCATGATGGGGGCATACCACTCCTCTTCTTTAGTAACAGCTCTGGCTACCTTAGATGGGATGATGTACGGAATGTAATTATGAATGAGGCCATACAAGTAAACCGGCATTCCCAGCACCAGGTAAAGCAGGCCTAGTACGCTCTTCCTGACTATAGTGTCGCGGCTTTTGCCTAAAACAGCATCCTGCAGCCGAAGGCGCTCTAGCTGTAGCATGTAATCACTGATGGCTCTTTTTAATGTGGCTACACGGTCCGGTGCTGTCTGGCTGAAGTGGGTGATGCTTTTTACAATTGCTTTGGTGAGTATAAAGTCATGCTCGTGTGCAGAAGCGCTTGCCGGGGCAACTGCGGCCAGTTTGCCTTTGTATAGCGTTTCTACCTGCCGTGCCAGCGTGTCTTCTTCGTCGGTGAGGGTATGTATGATCAGGCGCTCCATTCGGCTCCTGATCTCTTCCGTCAGTGCAATTACTGCCTCTTGGTTATCCTGCTTATAAGCATTAAGGTAATCAGCAACTGCAATGGGCTCACCTATGTTTACTAAAATATCGCTTCGGAAGCGAGTGGCATCAGAATAATTTAATCCTACGGGTAAGATCTTAACTCCAATTGGCTGTGGTTGTGCGGCCTCTGCACCTAATGCTATTCGTGCGGTGCCTGTTTTAATCTTCCGTAATCTTCTTTGGTTAAAGCTGTTCCCTTCCGGAAAAATAAGTAGCGTTCTGCCCTGTTCCAACGCCTGAAAGCTGGCGGCAAAAGCCTCTTCATTGCTAACAACCTGATCGGGCTTGTCTTCTTTTCGGTGTATGGGGATGAGGTGCATCTGGCGGAGCATCCAGTTCTGAAAGCTTGACCCGAACACGGTACTCTTGGCAATGAAAAAAACAGGTTGTCGTAATAGCGAAGCTGTTACAATAGGATCCATAAAAGTGTTTGGGTGATTAGACACCACCAGCAAGGGCCCCTGATCAGGAATCAGGTGGCGATTACTAACCTCAAATTTCCTGAAGAACACCCACAGGCCAGCCTTGTATATGAACTTAAGCAGTGCGTAAAGCATGAGCACTTAGTAAAAGCGATTTATGGTTGAAGAAAAAGCCAATATACCACTTTTGGTGTAAGAGTTTATCTGGTAGAACCCGTGCTTTGGGAGAAAGCTGTTTGGAGCGGTTATGGTTAGAGATTAGTGTAAAAGACAACAAAGCTACAGAAGCACCTATATGTTAGTCTTCCGGGCTAAAGCTAGTGGAGAGTAGTAAGTAATTATTCTGCCTTCACAGAAGTAAGCCAGTCATAGGCAGAGGTTAAGTCATCAAAAGCCTGACTTTCGAAAGGAATAGGATAGTTGGTGTTTTTAAGGAATTGTGGTAAAAGTTCTTCGGCAATCTCATCGAAAGAGTTAAGAACTGCAAAGCGTTTAAGGGGAAGATTACAGAACAAAGGCAAAAACTCTTTTACTGTCCAGATCAGATCTTCTTTAGAAAGAGCCGGTAGTAAACGCCGGTCTGCAATGGCAAAATGCACATCATACAACCTTACAAGTGAATTGAACCTGATAAGCGCCTCACGGTATTGGTCGCTGGTGCATTTGCCATACCATTGTGTTACCAGCACATTAGGTTCCTCATAAAGTTCAACATGTAAGTACTCGGAGTCGAAACATATCATAAAAGGGTCGGTTTTGGGTACTGCTTACATTTAGTAATGATAAAAATTATTTCATTAAGAATCAAAGTTTTAACTAAGTAAAATTACGTTTTAGCCGTAGGGCTAATTAACATAGGAGGTATGTGCCGGAGAGCAACATTTGGAATAAAGCAGGTTATACAGGTGCTCTAATAAAGCTGCCCCACCTGCAGAGCCATAATGCAGATAGGGCAGTAAGTTTTTGTTTTATAAGAGATAAATTAGTCCTATTTAGTACGGAGGTTATTCGCGTTGCTGCCATCCAGCTTGCGGGTGTCTTCTTCTTTTTTAGCGGCTACATTTCCAGCCTCCTCTTTCCCCTCATACTCACTGTCCATTATATCAACTTCTTTTTTCTTAACTCCGGTAAGTGGCTCAGGATTTTCATCAGGCAAGCGCTTACTCTCATCAGCATTGGTGATGAAGTCATCATCTTTAGGTGTTTCCATGTCTTTTATTCATTAGTCTACACTTATAGTTTACGCAAGCTAGCTTGAATGTTTGCTCTAGTATGAAAGGTAACTGAGGAAAATCTGAGTGGAACTTATTGGAAAATATTTTAGGCAAATCTGTGGTTTAAAGCACATTTTACTCAATAAGTTTTAGAAGTTGTAGCTTTTACTTTTGCCTGCCCCAATATTTTGCCTTAACTTTGGGCAATTTATACATACCACACCATGCCTAAAGATACCAGTATTAAATCTGTTCTGATCATCGGCTCCGGTCCCATTGTCATTGGCCAGGCCTGCGAATTTGATTACTCCGGCTCTCAGGCCGCCCGCTCGTTACGAGAAGAGGGGATTGAGGTAATTCTTATCAACTCTAATCCGGCTACTATCATGACTGACCCTGTAACGGCAGATCATGTGTACCTGAAGCCGCTTGAGAAAAAGTATATTATAGAAATTCTAGAAAAGCACCAGATCGACGCCGTATTGCCAACCATGGGTGGCCAGACTGCTCTTAACCTGGCTATCGATTGCGACAAGGCAGGGATCTGGAAAAAATACGGTGTTCGTATGATCGGGGTAGATATTAAAGCTATCGAGACGACAGAAGACCGGGAGGAGTTCCGGCTAAAAATGATCGAACTCGGTATTAATGTCTGTAAGGGTGAGACAGCCACTTCCTTCCTGGAAGGTAAGGAGATAGCCCAGGAAATAGGCTTCCCATTGGTGATTCGCCCTTCGTTTACTCTTGGTGGTACGGGGGGCGGTTTTGTTAATACCCCTGAGGAATTTGACGCAGCCCTAACCAGAGGTTTACACGCTTCGCCAACACACGAGGTGTTGGTAGAGCAAAGTATAGTGGGCTGGAAAGAATATGAACTGGAGCTGCTCCGGGATAATGCGGGCAACATCATCATCATTTGCTCCATAGAAAACTTTGACCCGATGGGAGTGCACACCGGCGACTCCATTACAGTAGCGCCAGCCATGACCTTGCCCGATACAATTTATCAGCAAATGCGTGACCTGGCTATTAAGATGATGAATGGCATTGGTCAGTTTGCAGGCGGCTGTAATGTACAGTTCTCTGTTAACCCGGAAGATGATATGATCATCGCCATTGAAATCAATCCTCGTGTCTCCCGTTCTTCGGCACTGGCTTCTAAGGCAACGGGCTACCCTATAGCCAAAGTTGCGGCCAAGCTTGCCATTGGCTATAACCTGGATGAACTGAAAAATGCCATCACGAAAACAACATCAGCATATTTTGAACCGGCGCTGGACTACGTGATCGTGAAAATACCTCGCTGGAACTTTGACAAGTTCCCGGGAGTAAACCGTACGCTGGGGCTGCAGATGAAATCAGTGGGTGAGGTAATGGGTATTGGCCGTACCTTCCAGGAGGCATTGCAGAAAGCCTGTCAAAGTCTTGAGATCAAGCGCAACGGAATAGGGGCAGATGGCAAGGAGATGACTGACTACGATAAGCTGATTCACAGCTTGTCTAATCCTAGCTGGAACCGCCTGTTCAGCATTAAAGACGCCATGCGTATTGGTATCCCAACTAGTACCATTCAGAAACTGACTAAGATCGACCCTTGGTTCCTGGCTCAGATAGAAGAGCTGGATGGAATGGAGAAGGAGATCGAGAAGTATAGCTTATCTACCATTCCGACGGAGCTGCTGCGTGAGGCCAAAATAAAAGGCTACGCTGACCGCCAGATCGCGCACCTGCTGCGCTGCCTGGAGAGCGAGGTGTTTAACGTACGCCAGGAGCTGGGTATAAAGCGTGTGTACAAAATGGTAGATACCTGCGCGGCCGAATTTGAGGCGACCACACCGTATTACTACAGTACATTTGATGGGGAGAACGAAAGCATAGTTACAGACAAAAGGAAAGTGGTAGTGCTGGGTTCTGGTCCTAACCGTATTGGTCAGGGTATCGAATTTGATTACAGCTGCGTGCATGGGGTGCTAGCTGCACGAGAGTGTGGCTTTGAAACCATCATGATCAACTGTAACCCTGAGACTGTATCTACAGACTTCGACATCTCGGACAAACTATACTTTGAACCGGTGTTTTGGGAGCATATTTATGAGATCATTCTGCACGAGAAGCCAGAGGGCGTGATAGTGCAGCTTGGCGGCCAGACAGCTCTTAAATTAGCCGAGAAGCTTGACCGTTACGGAATAAAGATCTTTGGTACAAGCTACCAGGCGCTTGACCTTGCCGAGGACCGTGGCTCTTTCTCATCGCTGCTTCGAGACCTGAGCATCCCGTATCCTCCATTTGCTGTTATCGAAACGGCAGAAGAGGCGCTGGAACTAAGCAAGGAGCTTAAATTCCCGCTTTTGGTACGTCCTAGTTACGTGTTGGGTGGTCAGAATATGAAGATCGTGATCAATGAAAAAGAGCTGGAGGCTCACGTAATTGATCTGTTAAAAGACCACCCGGGTAACAAGGTGCTTCTGGACCATTTCCTGGACAATGCCATCGAAGCTGAAGCAGATGCAATATGTGATGGGGAAGATGTGCATATCTGTGGTATTATGGAGCACATTGAGCCGGCAGGTATCCACTCCGGTGACTCTTACGCTGTACTCCCTCCATTCGACCTGAGTGAAAATGTAATGAGGCAGATTGAGGAGCATACCAAAAAGATTGCAGTGGCTCTCCGAACAGTTGGTGTGATCAATATACAGTTTGCGATCAAGAATGAAACGGTTTATATAATTGAGGCGAACCCAAGAGCATCTCGTACCTTCCCGTTCATCGCTAAAGCTTACCGTGAGCCATACATCAACTATGCTACTAAGATCATGTTAGGCGAGAAGAAGGTGAAGGACTTTACCTTTAATCCATACAAGCATGGATATGCCATCAAGGTGCCGGTATTCTCTTATAATAAGTTTCCTGAAGTGAACAAGGAGCTTGGTCCGGAGATGAAGTCTACTGGTGAGGCAATTTACTTCATTGATGACTTACAGGATGACTACTTTACTAAAATTTACTCAGAGCGTAATTTATACTTGAGTAAGTAAGGTGACAGTACAAAAAAGGAGCGGCCCCTTCTTAGGATAGAAGGGGCCGCTCCTTTTTTGTACTGACTTTTATCGATTGATTATTGAGGCTGGTATAAAAAATGTAGCTGATTTATGTGAACAGCTTGTGCAGTCTGAGGCTCTTTAATTAGCTTTGTGTCTTGTGCCCCAGTTGCTTTTAGCCTAAAGGTAGTCTTTGCTTTTTATTTGTTAATCCACATTCTAAAGGAGAATAGTATGCGCAGGAAAATAGCTGCAACTCAAAAAGCTACATGGCTTTTTGTTCTGGTAATTGTCGTTTTGGCGGGCTGTACTGCTCCGCGTGCAGTCATTAACTCTGGCAAGGTAACGCCTCATGGTAAATTTAAAGCTGGAGTTAACTTTGGTGGCAACATTGCTTCAGAGCCAATCAGTCAGTTAGATGATATCACCAAGGCTGCTGTTGATGCTATTGCTAAGAAAGACACTGTTTTTTATGATGCCGAAGTAGAGGCGGCTACAAAGGCTCTTGTTGCTTATGCTCTTGATCCTGTTGGGCCCACCTTTGATTTTTATATACGCTACGGGGTTGCCCCTCGCGTGGATGTGGGCTATAAGTATGCTTCTGGAGTACACGTATTCGATACCCAGTACCAATTCTTAGGCCCTACTGGCACACCTGAGGCTCCGGGCCAGGGTGATTGGTACGGCAGCATTGGTTTACAATATGCAGGGCAGAGTTCCGAATGGGTTGACAGGCTTTTCCTTGATAAACTACAGCCGGTATTACAGTTTACCGCCAAGCGAAAAGATGTTACAATTCCAATTATCTTCAGTAAGTCCTTTGGCCCGGAAGAAGAGAAGGGAAGTATAGCCTTTGGTGCCGTTTATAACCACACGTTCATAAAGTATGGTTTTGAGCCGGGTAAGCTGTTTAAAAAGTATGGAAGCGAGGTAGAAGAAATCAACCCGCTTATGGAAAAGAACGATTTCGGTTCTTATGGTCTCTTTGTTAATGCCAGGTTCGGCTTTAAGTATGTGTACATTGTACCTGCTTTAACTGTTTACTACCAGAACTACGGCGATTATAAACTTCTGAACAAGGCCGTTTACAGCTATTCAGGTCTCACGCTTATTCCGTCTATTGGCCTTCAGGCAAGCTTCGGGAAAGGAAAATAAAAGACGATACGATTTACTTAAGCCCTCTCTGGATATTTGGAGAGGGCTTTTGCTCTTAAATGAGCACCTTGTCCTGTAAAATGTTTTAATGCCGGTGGGTGAGCTACGGCTTTGATGAACTTATGAACGCAGAGGCCGAGAGCTTAATCTAAATGAAAGACTGCCTTTGTTCAGGGTATAAAATTCCAAAGGAACTAAGCTATACTTCAAAGCATTAAACAAGTATACTTCTTATCTTTGCAGCAGCAAGTCAAAACGACAGTTGTAAATAGTTTTGGCAAAGGAATTGTATAAAAGAAAAGGTACTGTTTAGAAAGTACTTCCTTTTAAGAAAGCATTGTCATGATCAAATTCATATTCGTTACCCTACTTATTATTTTCTTTATCCGTATGGTGGCTCCTGTTCTGTTCAGGTGGCTGTTGGCATTTTTTGTAAAGAAGAGCATACGCAATGGCACGTTCTTCTACAGCAACATGAAGCAGCAACAGCGTCAGTACCAGGATTTTCATCAGAACAACAGCCAGAGCAACGGTAAGGCGAAAGGCAACGTGAAGATAGACTACGTGCCAGACCAACCTGACCGGAAGGATTTCAAAGGCGGCGAGTATGTGGATTATGAAGAAGTGAAATAAAACTATTATCTTTCAACCTCTATTCTGAGGTTTTTGAAAGATATGACAACACCCTTCAACTTCAAGCGTGATGTGCTTCCTCACATCATTGCTGTACTAGTTTTTCTTATCCTGACGGCAGCATATTTCTCGCCGGTTTTATTTGACGATAAAGGTCTTGCCCAGCATGACATGCTGCAGTTCAGAGGCGGTGCCCAGGAGGTGCTTGATTTCCGTGAAACAACCGGAGAAGAGGCGCTCTGGACAAACTCTATGTTCAGCGGGATGCCTGCTTACCTTATCCAGACACAGTTTCCTGGCGACTGGTCTATCTACCTTCATAAAGTACTTACCTTAAACCTGCCTCCATTGGCAGGCAACATATTTATTACCCTGCTCTGCGGCTACATACTTTTTGTGGCGATGGGCATGAGTTCCTGGCTTTCCATAGTAGGCGCAGTTGCTTTTTCTTTTACCTCCTATAACCTTATTATACTGGAGGCGGGGCATAACACAAAGTCCCTTACTATAGCCTATATACCGATGGTACTGGCTGGGCTTATTTATGCGCTGCGTAAGAATTTCTGGATTGGTGCCGCGCTGTTTGCTGTAGGCTTAACCCTGAACCTGCACTTCAATCACCTGCAAATGACATACTACATGCTTTTGCTGGTACTGATATTTGCAGTAGTGGAGATTTTTTACGCTGTGAAGCATGGTACGATCGGAGAGCTTTTGAAGCGAGGGCTGCTGTTAGGCGTAGCTGCCGTTCTGGCTGTGGGCGTAAACTTTGGAAGACTGTATACAACAGCAGAGTACAGTGAGCACAGCATTCGTGGCAAGTCTGAGCTAACGCAACCAAACAGTGGCGATGATGTTGGCAGCGGCTTGGACAGAGAGTATGCCTTTAACTGGAGCTACGGCGTAAGTGAAACCCTGACTTTGCTCATACCTGACTTCTATGGTGGAAGCAGCAGCGCCCCGCTGGATACAGATTCTGAGACGTACAATGCTTTTATTAAAATGGGAGCGCCTCCTGTGCAGGCGGAGCAACTGGTAAAGCAGGGACTGCCAATGTACTGGGGCCCACAGCCAATGACGAGCGGACCTGTTTATGTAGGTGCCATTGTCGTTTTTCTGTTTGTGCTTGGGCTATTTATTGTAGATCGCCGTTGGACAAGCTGGTTGGTGGCGGGTACCATTCTATCTATTGTGCTGGCGTGGGGTAAGAACTTTGAAGCTTTCAACTACTTCATGTTCGACTACTTCCCGCTTTACAACAAGTTCCGTGCAGTGTCTTCTGCTTTGGTTATTGCTCAGATTACGATGCCATTCCTGGCAATACTGGCCCTTTGGAAACTACTGCGAGAGCGTGAACTGATTAAAGATCTTGATAAGAAGCTGCTCCTGTCCGGAGGTATCACGGGCGGCATTTGCTTGCTGGTGTGGCTCTTTGCGGGTACCTTCAGTTTCGCTTCTGGCACCGATCAGCAGTTGATCCAGGCGCAGTTCCCAATAGATGCCATTCGTGCTGACCGTGAGAGCATGATGCGCTCTGATGCTTTCCGTTCGCTGGTGTTTATATTGTTAGCAGGTGGTCTGCTGTATGTGTATGTGAAGAATAAAGTCTCTGCGACAGTAGCTATTGCCGGAGTGGGTGTTTTGATGCTGGTTGATCTTTGGGCTGTGGACAAGCGTTACCTGAGCGAGTCTGATTTTAAGCGTGATGTATTAACTACATACTTCCAGCCTACGCAGGCAGATCAGATTATCCTTCAGGACAAAGACTTAAGCTACAGGGTTATTTATTTGCCAAACCCTTTTAACGACGCCCGTACTTCTTACTTCCACAAGTCTATTGGCGGATACCACGGAGCAAAGCTTCGCCGTTACCAGGACGTAATTGATCGTCATATTTCCCAGAATAACCTGGAGGTGTACCGCATGCTGAATACCCGCTACGCGATTACAGGCAATCCGCAGCAGCCGGTGCAGCGTGTGCCTGGTGCATTGGGCAACGCCTGGTTTGTGGAGGAGGTTAAGCCAGTACAATCACCGGATGAAGAACTGGAGGCCCTGACAATGTTCGATGCTGGAACAACGGCAGTTATAGATGTTACCAAATTCCCGGTTGAGAAAAAGGAATACACAGCAGATAATGCGAACATTGAGCTGGTCGCATATCAGCCAAATTACCTGAAATATGAATACCAGGCAGAGCAGGAGGGGCTAGTGGTGTTTTCTGAAGTATACTATGCCGACGGATGGCAGGCTTATCTGGATGGAGAGCCTGTGGATCACATCCGTGCCAATTATATATTGCGCGCGATGCAGGTGCCAGCCGGAAAACACACTATTGAGTTCAGGTTTGCTCCTAAAGCTTATACTCTTGGTAATACTATATCGCTCATTTCCTCTATCCTGCTACTTATTGTTGTGGTTGGAGCAATAGCCTATGGTGTCAGAAAGAAACCAACCGAAGAGCCGATTGTAGCTAAAGTATAAAAGCGAAAGCGAGTGCTGAGCCCAGTTCTAATCTAGAATAATGCTTTTTTAGGAGCCTCAGCTAACTGCTGGGGCTTCTTTTTAACTTATGGAGGCACCCCTTCAACAAATAAAAGATCCGCTTCTGGAGGAGCATCAGTTGTCGCTTTGGGTAAAGCGGGAGGATTTGTTGCACCCTCACATATCGGGTAATAAGTGGCGTAAGCTGAAGTACAACTTGCAGGTTGCCCGAGAGCAGCAGAAGACAGCGCTGCTTACTTTTGGAGGTGCTTACTCTAACCACATTGCTGCCACGGCAGCAGCCGGCAAGGAGTATGGCTTTAGCACTACTGGTATCATACGCGGAGAAGAACATCTGCCGCTTAATCCTACTCTTAGCTTTGCAGCCTCTTGTGGAATGGAACTGCACTATATCTCACGGGAAGAATACAGAAAAAAGCAAGAACCTGCTTTCCTGCAGGAACTGAAAGAGCAATTCGGACAGCCTTACATCATTCCCGAAGGAGGCACAAATGCATTGGCTGTAAAAGGATGTACTGAGATTATAGAGGACATTGCCATTGATTACGACTATGTCTGCTGCGCCTCAGGAACAGGGGGTACTACGGCAGGTATCATAGCAGGCTTAGCCGGAAATAAAAAAATATTAGGGTTTCCAGCGCTGAAAGGAGGTGAGTTTCTGCAGCAGGAGATAGAACAGCTAATTACAAGCTACAACGGACAGATGTACAGGAATTGGCAGCTCATCACCGATTATCACTTTGGAGGCTATGCCAAGGTAAAGCCGGAGCTGGTGGACTTTATTAAGGCTTTTCAGGAGCAGCACCAGGTGCCGCTGGAGCCGATTTATACCGGCAAAATGATGTATGGCGTGTTTGACCTGATCAGGCAGAACTATTTTCCGAGGGGCAGCAGGATAGTAGCAGTGCACACAGGAGGGTTGCAGGGTAACGCTGGCTTTAGAGAGCGTTTGGGTATTGTAGTGTAGCTGGAGCTGTAAGATTCCTGGAGAAAAGGCCGGTACCGCTGTTTGTGCAACTTATTAGGGAGGTTAGCAGTTTTGTAGTCATATAAGTAAATTCTCTGTCAACGGCACATAACAGCACCCATGCCTTTACTCCGTCTTCTTATCAAGCTTATCCCCTGGATCATTGTACTCGTAGCCGGCATCTTCTTGTGGCGTATGGTAAAAGAGTACTTCTCTGAATCTGAAGAGAAGAAAGAACCTGAAGTTGTGGTAAACTTCAATACCGTGCTTACTTCTGTGGAAGACCTGGGAAAGATGGAGCTGGTGCGCTATAATTTTAAGGATGTGGTGGAATATGAGAAGAATGTATCGCGATGGGTGCCCAATTCAAAAGTAGTCTTGATTGTATCCGGAGAGGCTGTTGGCTGTGTTGATTTTACGAAAATAACGCAGGCTGATATTCAGTTCCAGGGTGACACACTGGTGCAAATTGCCATACCTGAGCCTGAAATCTGCTATTATAAAGTAGACCACAGCAAATCGAAAGTGTTTAGCAAGGAAAACACTTATTTTCAGGATGCGGACCTGGTTCAGGAAAGCTATAAGTATGCAGAGCAGAACGTAAAGAAGGCAGCACTGAACTCAGGCATACTCCGCCAGACGAAGGTAAACGCAGAAAAAATCTTGAAACCGATACTGGAGGAAGTAACCGGTCGTCAAGTGGTACTGGTGCCGCAACGCAGGATACAAAATCCAAAATTGCCGCCTAAGAGATAGTGATTGGTAAGGCTAGTCTTCCAGCCCTTTTATAGCATCCTGCACCAGGTCGTTTTCATATCCTTTGCTCACTAAAAAATAAGTAAGTTTCTGTCGGCGCTGGAAAGGGTTCTTCTCTTTTTCAGTGGCATTCTTCTTCTCCAGTAAGTGCAGCAGGTTCTGCTCATATATCTCCGGATCTATTTCTTTCATACCTTGCTTGATACAATAGTCAGAGATGCCCTTGCTCTTCAGGCCCTGCATAATTTTGCGACGGCCCCATCTCTTCAGGCCATACTTGCCACGCACATAGCTTTGCGCATAACGCTCCTCATCAATCATCTTTTCCTGGCTAAGCCTGATGATCAATTCCTCCACATCGTCTGGCTCTAAACCATAAGAGTACAGCTTGTCACGCACTTCCTGCTGGGTACGGTCCTGGTAGGCACAGTAGGCTGCTGCCTTGATAAGGGCTTCCTTTGGGGTGTAGGTTTTCTGTTTCTTCTGTCGCTCCAAAATGGTGTTATAAGTTGTAATTCTAAAACATGCAGCTGCTGTTCATGGTTCGCTGTGGAGACTTTGTCCTGTTACAACTGTCAGGGGAGGTAGCAATTTAATCATTCAGTAGTCAACTATTAGCATTCAAAGATTAAATCCCGGACTTTTGTAGTGATAAAAGTTGAGGTATGCTATCAAAAGGAGTCCGATACATGCTGCTGGCCACGTTCTTCTTTTCAATGATGAATGTGCTTGTCAAGCAGGTATCGCATATACCGGCCGTGGAGGTTATTCTTTTCAGGTCAGGAGTGTCATTGGTGATGAGTTGGGTAATGCTGAAGCGGCAAAATGTGAGTGTTTGGGGTACCCATCATGGTTTGTTGATTACACGTGGCGTTACAGGGGCAATGGCGCTAATTCTGTTCTTTATCACACTTCAGAATATACCACTAGCCACAGCCGTCACTATTCAATACCTATCTCCGATTTTCACCACTATTCTGGGTGTATTCATTGTGAAGGAAAAGGTGAAGCCGTGGCAATGGGTCTTTTTCCTGATATCGTTTAGCGGGATTCTGGTTATAGAAGGCGTAGATGCCCGCATTTCACCCCTCTACCTGGCGTTGGGCCTGGGGAGTGCCCTTTTTGCAGGAATAGCTTATAACATGATCAGAAGGCTGAATACACGGGAGCACCCGTTGGTGATCGTCTTTTACTTCCCGTTGGTAGCCTTGCCTGTCACTGGTTTGTATTCGCTCTTCAACTGGGTGCAGCCTGTTGGCTGGGATTGGGTTATGCTTATTGCGATAGGGGTGCTCACGCAGTTGGCACAATATTACATGACGATGTCTTACCAATCGGAAGAGCTATCGAAGGTGGCAAACCTTAACTATATTGGTATCATCTATGCTTTGATCTTCGGCTTTGTGTTCTTTGGTGAGCTTTTCAGTGTTTGGTCTTATGTTGGAATGGCACTGGTACTGGTAGGGGTGGTTCTGAATATCCGCTACAAGAGCCGCATTACGAAACAAGAGGCTCTGGCAACGATGCCGTCAGAAAAGATTAATAGGTAGAGCTCTTAAGCAGAAGCTCAGGTGCCAGGTCAGGTGAAATATTAACAGACTTTTCTTCGTTTAAATAAAATAGATCTGCATCGTATAAAGTTGTTGCCTTCTGCAGGCAACCTATACATCACTTATTCGCATCTGTATCGTAGAGTAAAGGCAGTAACTGTAAATTGCTTATTCTTTATAGTGAAGCTGCTACTTCGTGTTCGTATAGTACTTGCCTAAACCACATAATGCATGCGCCCTTTCTGCCTACAGCTTTTTCTATTTATCTTGTTGTTGCCGGTTTTAACCTATGCCGGTACCCTGCGCGGACGTATCACTGATGAGAACGGGCAAGGCCTGCCCTTTGCCAGTATTTACATAAAAGAGACAGCCAGTGGCACTGCGTCTAATGACCAAGGCTTTTACCAGTTGCAGCTGCCAGCCGGCACCTATACACTGGAGTTTAAGTATGTAGGGTATCGGGCAAAGAGTGAAACAGTAACAATAGGGGAAGGCACACAGGAGTTAAATGTGCAATTGTTGCCGGAAGTGCTGAATCTGAAGGAGGTTGTGGTGCGGGCAGCAGATGAAGACCCTGCTTATGGCATCATGCGCAACGCTATCCGGCTGCGCAAATATCATCAGAATGAAGTGAATGCCTGGCAGGCACAGGTATACATGAAAGGTGTTTACAGGCTGGACAAAGTGCCACCGAAGGTTTTGGGTATAAAAGTAGTGGATGTGGATACGGGTATAGTATACCTTTCGGAGTCTGTCTCTATCCTGAACTTTAAGAAGCCGAACAAGATCCATGAGCGGATGATCTCGAGCAAAGTTAGTGGCCAGAAGAAAGGCTTTAGCTTTAACCAGGCCTCCGAGATGAACATCAGCTTTTATGATCCGCTGTTGAAGGTGCAGGGGTTAAGTGAACGGGGTTTTGTCTCGCCCCTGGCCAACAATGCACTGTTCTTCTACCGCTTTGAGTACCTCGGTGCTTTTCAGGAAAATGGCCGCACAATCAATAAAATTAAAGTAATCCCGCGCCGGAAAAATGACCCGGTTTTCTCAGGTAATATCTACATTGTAGATGGCAGTTGGCGCATACACAGTACCGATCTCAAGCTCACTAAAAATGCCGGAATAGAGTTCGTTGACTTCATCCGTGTGCGGCAGGTGTATGCTCCTGTGGCTGAGCAGGTATGGATGCCAGTTTCTCAGAAGTTCAGCTTTGAGGCCGCAGGGCTTGGTTTTAAGGGGGGAGGATATGCAACAGGAGTTTATTCAAAGTATAAGGTAAAGCCTGCTTACAGTAAGCCACCAGTGCTCAAAGAAGTAGAGCCTGAAGAAGAGGTTATTGTTGCGGAAGCAAGACCAGCAAAGAAGCCAAAAGTAAAACTCATTAAGCCCGAAGAGATTGCACCTGAGGAACAGCAACCTCTGCAGGATGAGGAGTTGTTTAGTAAGGAAGTGTTACTGGTGGAAGAGGATGCTAATGTGCGTGACTCAGCTTATTGGGCTTCTGTAAGGCCAGTGCCCCTGACGCAGGAGGAGGTGCAGGATTATGTGAAGAAGGATAGCATGGAGGTAATTAAAAACTCCCAGGCTTACCAGGATTCTGTTGACCGTATCAGGAATGTCCCTTCAATAGGCAACTTCTTCTTAGGGGGCTACACTTACTCCAACACCTACCAGAAAAAGTATTATCGCTTTACTCCCCTTGTAGATTTGTTGGGCGGCCCGAGTTTATTGCAATACAATACAGTAGAGGGTATAGTAGCTGATGTCCGCCTTGAGTACCGGAAAACTTTTGAGGACCGGCGCTTTTATACCATTGAGCCTGCAGTGCGTTATGGGTTCTCAAATGAAAAGCTAAACGCGAAGCTGCTCTTAAGCTATAGGTATGATCAGTTTAAGAACAGCACCATTTCGTTGGAGGGTGGGCGCTATGTTAACCAGATCAATAGCCTAGAGCCCATTTCCCCTTTTGTGAACACACTGTATACTTTGTTTGCGGAGCGTAATTACATGAAGCTGTACCAGCGGGACTTTGCCCAAATCGCGTATCGCAGTGAGATATGGAACGGTGTGGGAGTTAACACCTTTATCAACTATGCTCACCGTATGCCGCTGCAGAATACGGCAGATTTTACGTTCAGGGGTAAAGATGATCAGGAAAGCCAGTTTACTTCAAATGTGCCTGTGAATGCAGAGCTTGCAGATGCTTCTTTTGCTCCGCACGAAGCACTAACACTGATGATTGGCATCAGCTATAAGCCAGGGCAGAAATACATCACCCGTCCGGATGACAAAATAAACCTGGGTTCTAAGTACCCGAGGTTTACACTGAGCTACCGTGGCGGACTAAAGGCATTGGGAGGAGATGTGCAGTATAATACGGCAGGCCTACACATCAGCGATAATGTGGGTATGGGCCTGTTTGGGACGAGTGAGTATAGCGTATTGGGAGCCATTTTCTGGGGAAAAGAAGACATGCGCCTGCTGGATTACAAGCATTTTAATGGTAACAGGACACTCCTGGCAGGTGTTTATTCCGGTTTTCAACTGCTGGACTACTACCGCTACAGTACTAACAACAGGTACCTGGAGGCGCATTACGAGCATCATTTCAATGGCTTTCTGTTTAACAAGATACCCCTTTTCCGTAGACTTAAATGGCAGGAGGTGTTTAGCCTAAACTACCTGAATACCCGCGAATCAAAACATTACCTGGAGCTTGGCCTTGGCATTGAACACATCTTTAAAGTGCTACGGGTAGACTTTGTCACTTCTTTTCAGGAGGGGAATAAAGCGAAGACAGGAATAACAGTTGGATTAGGATTTTAATAACCCTGCTGGCGTGGCTTTTAATATGGAGTCTTGCTTCTGCTGTGACCGCCATAGAAGGCTGTCAGATAACTTATTACCGTTGCAGACGTTAAAAATACCTTAAGAACTAATTATCAGAACCGACATGAAGACCTTAAAGAATATATTTAAAACAAGTACTGCAATAGCTTTTCTTGCTGTTGTAAGCTTTGGCTGCGGCCAGCAGGATACCGACATTGACGAAGACACCGGCACAGCCGAAGCTATAGTTGAAGGTAATCCAGCAGCGGCTAACCTGAATGAACCGCGTCCTGCTCCAATAGGAGATACGTCTGAAACAGCTCAGCAGGCTAACAGATTTGGAGAAATGAGTCCTAACCAGGATTCTGCCGCCAGAGCCATGGAAAAACTTGACGAGCGGAAGAGACGACAAAACCAATAAGTTGACCTTTAACTGAATTGCCCCACCAGTAAGAGCTACTGGTGGGGCAATTTTTATTTTACCACAGCGGTGGTGCCAACAGGTGGTATCACCAGGCCATCTCCTCTCTTTTTCCGGCCTTTCAGGTTAATATTGTAGATGATCACAGAGACAAAAATGATCAGGTAAGCAAGGACCTGTAGCAAAGAGGCTTTCTCGTTGAAGTACAGAAACGCCATCAGGAAGTTCAGGATTGGGTTGATGTACATCAGAATGCCAATTGTACCCGAGGTAAGCTCTTTCAGTGCATAAAGGTTCAGGAACAAGGGCAGCACTGTAAACACAGCGCTCAGAACAGCAACATTCAGGAAGAAGTGTGTGGTCAGATCCGTTGCAGGGCCTTCATTAAAGAAGCTGTAGAAGGGACCTATTAGTGCAAAAGAGAGCAGGAGTTGGAGCGTCAGTAGCACAATCTTATCATACTCTTTCAGAATGCGCTGCGAGATCAGGTAAAAGGCGTAAGTCAGGGCGATCATCAGGCTGAATAGTAAGCTTTTTATTTCGCCGGAACCTATAAGCGCACAGCTAATGGCACTTAACCCAATGGCAACCCACTGGTTTGATCGCAACTCTTCTTTTAAAAGCAGGAAGCCCAGTACTGCTGTAATGATCGGGCAAAGCAGGTAAGAGAATGACCCGGTCTGAATATTAATATGATTTATTACATATATAAACAGCAGCCAGTTTACAGTAAGTAAGATCGCCCCAAGGGTGGTGAAAAGTATAAACTTCCGCTTCTCCTGAGGGAGGCTTTGCTTTACTTGCCTAAACGTTTCTTTTATGCGCTTTCGTCGGAACAGACCTGAAATCACCAACAGCAGAGCAACTGACAAAGCTACTCTGAAATATAATATTTGTCCGCTTGGGTAAGCTGCCAAGGCCTTGAGCGGAAAAGGGATGAATCCCCAAATTATAAAAGCAGCAAGCCCTGCTGCATAATATGGTTTTTTATTCGAAGTATCCAAGTAATCTCTGGGAATGAAATTTTGCAAAGGTAATCAAAGCCAATTCTGTTTATGTGTTGCTACACTGTTTTTGTTGTTGTCACCAGACTGGGTGTGGTCAACCAAACGTAGCCGCGGAGGTTTTCTTTAACTCATAGGGCTTCGCTTTCGTCTCTTAACTACTAAAACGTATCTTTGATGTACGTAATACCCAATCCTATGCTCACTTTTCAGCAGATCACTTCTATTGTTGGTGGTAAGGTTGTGCAACATGTACAACAGTCTCCTGTCGCGCATCTTCTTACAGATAGCCGCAAACTATCCCAGCCTGCAGGGTCAGTCTTTTTCGCAATCAAAGGCAAGTTTAATGACGGGCATAAATACCTGCAGCAGCTTTATAGCCAGGGAGTTCGGGCTTTTGTGGTAGAACAGGGGGAGCAAAGGGAGCTGTCGCGGCTATACCCTGAAGCAAACATCCTTCAGGTGGAGAACAGCCTGGAAGCACTGCAGGAGCTTGCGACATGGCATCGGGCGCAGTTTCACATTCCCGTAATTGGCATAACCGGTAGCAATGGCAAAACCATCGTAAAGGAGTGGCTGGCACAGCTGCTTAGTCCGGATGAACTGGTTGTGAAAAGCCCACGCAGTTACAATTCACAGCTGGGAGTGCCGCTGAGTGTGTGGCAACTGGAGCCAAATCACACGGTAGGCATCTTCGAAGCAGGCATATCGCAGCCCGGCGAGATGGAGAAGCTGCAGCATATCATTCAGCCCACCATGGGCATCTTTACCAATGTTGGCAGCGCCCACGATGAAGGCTTTTCTTCCCGGCAGCAAAAGATTGAGGAGAAGCTCAAGTTGTTTAAGAATGTTGAACTGCTTTTCTATTGCGCTGACTACGAAGATTTACACCAGGCTGTGCAGGCCCGACAGATCCACTCGTTTACCTGGTCAAGAAAGGAGGAGGCAGACCTTTCAATAAAAGCAGTTACTACTGCAGGGCACCGAACCATCATCGTCTTCAGTTACCATGGTGAGAAGCAGCGGCTGGCTGTACCGTTCACTGATGAAGCTTCCATTGAAAATGTTCTTCATTGTCTGGCTGTGCTGTTATACCGCAATCTCTCTATTTCTGAGATACAGGACCGGCTTGACCGGTTGCAACCTGTAGCAATGCGCCTTGAGATGAAGGAGGCTATCAACGGCTGCTACCTCATTGATGATACATACAACAATGACTTAGCAGGACTGGCCATTGCACTGGACCTGTTGGTAAATCAGCCGCAGCGGGGTAAACATAGCGTTATACTGTCTGACCTGCTGGAGTCAGGGTTGGCAGAGGAAAAGCTTTATACAAAAGTAGCAGAACTGGTGCAGGCACGGGGGGTAGAACGGTTGATAGCTATAGGGCCCACTATCAGTAAGTACAGAAGCCTGTTCAAAGTGCCTGCTGAATTTTACACAGCCACTGAAAGTTTTCTTTCTCAGTTTGATGCAGGCAGCTTCCGGGATGAGGTGATCCTGGTGAAGGGTGCGCGGGTTTTTGGTTTTGAAAGGATTGTGCACGCTTTTCAGCAGAAAGTACACGGTACGGTACTGGAGGTAAACCTGGACGCTCTGGTGCATAACCTGAACTACTACCGCTCCAAGCTCGCCCCGGACACAAAGCTGATGGTAATGGTTAAAGCCTTTGCCTATGGAAGTGGAAGTTTTGAAGTGGCTAACCTGCTACAGTTTCACAGGGTGGATTACCTTACCGTGGCCTACGCCGATGAGGGCGTGCTGCTGCGGGAGCATGGTATAACCTTGCCGATCATGGTTATGAATCCTTCTACAGATAGTTTTTCTAAGATTAAGCACTATAACCTGGAGCCGGAGATATACTCGCTGGAGCTGCTGGAAGCTTTACTGAAATCTGTAGTGGCTACCTCTTCTTATAGAATTCACCTGAAACTAGATACAGGTATGCACCGGCTCGGCTTTTTACCAGAAGACTTTGATGCGCTCTTTAGTTTACTGCAACAGTATCCACAGGTGCAGGTCGTAAGCGCTTTTAGCCACCTGGCCGGTGCTGACGAAGCCTTGCATAACGATTATTCGCAGCTGCAGATCGCTAATTTCAAAAGTATGGCCGCTGAGGTGGAGGCAAGGCTTGGTTACCAGGTCACGAAGCACATCCTGAATTCTGCAGGTATCGTGCGTTTCCCGGAGCACCAGATGGACATGGTACGGTTGGGAATAGGCCTGTATGGGGTGGAGGCCACAGGGGTAGAACAGGAGGCACTCAGGCCTGTTAGTGTTTTAAAGACCACTGTTTCCCAGGTTAAAGCTATCAAGAAAGGGCAGACGGTGGGGTATAGCCGCAAGGGAACAGCAGATCAGGACAAGAAGATTGCCACCATTGCTATTGGGTATGCTGACGGTTACGACCGCCGCTTCAGCAATGGTGTGGGGCATGCAATTATACATGGCAGAAGATGTCCTGTTATCGGCAACGTCTGCATGGATATGTGTATGATTGATGTTACTGGTTTGCCTGTTACTGCAGGAGATGAAGCTATCTTGTTCGGGCCGGCTTTAACGCTCGTAGAGCTGGCAAAGAGCATTGGCACTATTCCTTATGAACTGCTGACTAACGTTAGCTCCCGGGTGAAGCGGGTATTTTATTCAGAGTAAGCTCCAAATCTATAAATCTTTTGCTTTAGTGTTGAACACCTTGTAACTTGCAGTTGTTTATAAACAGTCTAAATAAAAACAAACAGAGGTGCGAAATACGACAGAAGAGCAGCAGGGGCGCAAGAGTGTACGTGACCTGAATATAGGGGAGAGCGGCGTAATTTGTTGCCTTCAGGATCCAGAAATGGGATTAAAGCTGCTTGAGATGGGATGCATTCCAGGCACAGAGGTTAAGCTAAACAGCCGTGCCCCCTTTGGAGATCCCATCACCATCATCGTGAATGATTACACCCTCTCTTTACGATTAGACGAAGCCGAGACTATTTTGCTTAAATAGTAATTCATTTGCATGACTGTAGTTACCCAGCCTGAAAAAGTTAAAGTAGAGCAGCCCCTTGTACGCAAGACAGAGGCAAGAATTGCTTTAATAGGTAATCCAAATTCAGGAAAAACTTCTCTTTTTAATCAGCTTACCGGGCTAAACCAGAAGGTCGGCAACTTTCCGGGTGTTACAGTAGATAAGAAAATAGGCTACAGCCAGCTTACCCCTGCGTTAAGAGCGGAAATCATAGATTTACCCGGTACTTACAGCCTATACCCTAAGTCCCTGGATGAGCGGGTAATTATAGACCTGCTTTATGATCCCGCTTCCAAACATTACCCTGACCTGGTTATTGTTACTGCTGACGCTTCTAACCTGAAGCGTAACCTGCTGCTGTTCACGCAGCTGGCCGACTTGCGTATTCCGGCGGTGCTGGCACTTAACATGGTGGACGTAGCTGAACAGGAAGGCGTTAAAATAGATGTGGATGCTCTTCAGCGTGAGCTAGGGGTACCCGTAATACCCATGAATGCACGTAAGGGTGTCGGTGTTGCAGCGCTTAAGATAGTTATGACGCAGCAATTGGAGCCCACCCCTGTTTCTTTCTATGAGATACCGGAGGGGCTGGTGCCGTTGCTGCAAAATATAAAGGCCCGCTTTGGCCTTAGCACAGAGTACCTGGCGCTGCACTATGCCCATCAGTACAAGAATCTAAGATTTTTGCCGGAAGAGGATGGTGTCTGGCTGGATGAGCAGCTGGATTCAGAGGGCTTCAAATCAAATACTTTACAGGCTAATGAAACCATAGCCAGGTATGTTCGCATCAACGAACTGCTGTTGGATGTGGTGCGTGTAGAGAAGGCAGTAAAAGATGAGAAGTTCAGTAACCGGCTGGACCAGGTGCTGACGCATAAGGTATTTGGGTACCTGATCTTCTTTGTCATCCTGTTCCTTATCTTCCAAGCCATTTTTGCGTGGGCAAGTTATCCCATGGATCTTATTGATCTTGGCATTGCCAACCTCAATAGCCTGATTCAGGAGAACTTTGAGGGTCCTTTAGTGGATATGCTTACCGAAGGAGTGATTGCCGGCTTAGGAGGCGTACTTATATTTGTGCCGCAGATTGCCATTCTCTTTGCCTTTATCGCCATACTGGAGGAAACCGGTTATATGGCGCGTGTTACGTTCATGATGGACAAGATCATGCGCAAGTTCGGCCTCAATGGTAAAAGCGTAGTGCCTTTGATTTCGGGTGTGGCCTGTGCCGTGCCTGCTGTTATGTCTGCCCGAACCATTGAGAACTGGAAAGACCGGATGATCACAATTTTTGTGACGCCGCTAATGAGCTGTTCTGCACGCATACCGGTGTATACCGTACTCATTGCTCTTGTAGTGCCAGAGAAATATTACCTGGGGTTCCTGAACCTGCAGGGCCTGGTGCTTATGGGGCTTTACCTGATTGGCTTCCTGGCTGCCATTTTCTCTGCCCTTCTGTTAAAAACGATTTTAAAGGCCCGTGAGAGAAGCTACTTTATCATGGAGTTTCCGGTATATAAGATGCCTCGTTGGAAGAACGTGGGGATTACTATCATGGAGAAATCGAAGACGTTTGTCTTTGAGGCTGGTAAAGTGATTGTGGCTGTTTCAATTATTCTGTGGGTGCTGGCATCTTACGGCCCCGGAGATAATTTTGAGGTTGCCCGCCAGAAAGCACTGAAGGAGGCTGCCGCTGAGAACCTGACGGAGGTGCAAACAGAAAACAGGATTGATGCGCACCAACTGGAGTCTTCATATGCCGGCATTATCGGCCGTACGATTGAGCCTGTTATAAGGCCACTTGGCTACGATTGGAAGATAGGCATAGCCCTGCTCACTTCCTTTGCTGCACGGGAAGTATTTGTAGGTACCATTTCCACCATCTACAGTATAGGGGAGGAGGAGAATGTAAGTACCATCAAAAACAAGTTAATGTCGGAGAAGGATGAGAACGGGGACCCTTTCTTTACCCCTGCCCGTGCTTTTTCGTTGATGATCTTCTACCTCTTTGCGATGCAATGCGTGAGTACGCTTGCCATTGTGCGCCGGGAAACCAAGAGCTGGCAATGGCCATTGGCGCAGCTGCTATACATGAGTGGCCTGGCTTACGTGATGGCCTTCATCACCTATCAAATTTTTAGTTAATAGAAGCCTGCCTTTTAAAATTTACTTTACTGAAGCAGCTGGTTTAGTGCTGCTTCAGTAAAGTAAATGCTGTTTTCCCTCTCAGTTGTTCGCCAAAATTTTATCTGCTGCGTATACTACCGCAGAATAGCTGCAGAAGCTTTTGCACAAGCGTTTTTTCCTGAAGCTATTTGATCATCTCCTGAGTTTTAGTACCCTATTTTCAAGTTATTAGTAATTAGTATGTTATGTAAATAGCTGCTATATAACTAAAAATTATGTTGTAACTTTTTTCTTTCTATTGTAGAGAAATATTTTGCTAAAATGAACTTAATTCATTAAACTTGTTAATCATCTCACCTTAAACAGTTGTAAATATGAAAAAACCACTACTCTCTAAGAAGTCTATTCCCAGCCCTTTTTCATAAGCGTTTTCGGCTGCAAACTCCATAACCATCTTCTTCCATTAAAATTTCAGAATAATTTTGTTCTGACGGGATTCTATTGTCTTTTGTCACTAGAATGGCTCTCTATGTTGTCTCGTTAAACTGAATTTTGAAGATAGAAGTAGAGCTGGTGCTACCTGTTCAGGCATTGTTGTAGAATGCAATGCTGTGATTAGGTTGTACCGGAATTGTGTTTTATGGTGCTTTGCTGCTTGGGTGAATAGACAAACAAGTGGTAACTGTAACTACTTGTCGCGGAAAAAGGAAATAATTTCCCGCTTATTGTCTACTGCGTTGCTGACGTTTTGTTCCCATCCATTGCAGCAAAGGTCAAGATATTGGCTGAACAAGGCCTTTTGAGCCTTTCGGTAATAAAACAATAATTAATATTCACTTACCTTAAACAAACAGCGCAATGAAAAAACTTTTAATGCTGACCTTCCTGCTGGTCTCGGTCCTGATGCATCAGGCGATGGCCCAGAGCAGGACAGTTACCGGTAAGGTGACTGACGCCTCCACAAACCAGCCGCTACCCGGTGTAACGGTTTTGGTTAAAGGTACATCTGTGGGTACTGCAACATCCTCTGACGGTACTTACACTTTAAATGTGCCACAAGGATCAAATACGCTCAAGTTTAGCTTCATAGGCTATCGTGATATCGAGCGTGCTATTGGTAATGCTTCAAACATTAACGTAGCATTACCTCTAAACACAGAGCAACTTTCTGAAGTTGTAGTAACGGCTCTTGGCGTAAAAAGAGAAGCCAGAACTATTACCTATGCTGCTCAGGAAGTTGATGCAAAAGACCTGAACATTACGCAGGGCGTTAACGTGAAAGACGCTCTTGCCGGTAAAGTGGCAGGTGTGCAGATCAACGGTCAGGCTGGTTCTAAGTTAGGTGAGTTCGGAAAGGTACGTATCAGAGGTGCTATATCTCTGACTAGTGACAATGATCCACTTTATGTTGTGGATGGTGTTCCGGTTCCGGATCCGAACGACATCGATATGGAAAACGTGGAGTCAATCAACGTGCTGAAAGGACCAAATGCGACTTCATTATATGGACAAAGAGCTGAGTCTGGTGTGGTAGTTATTACTACTAAGAAAGGAACTGGCGCTCTTTCAGTAGAACTAACAAACTCTACAACCTGGGATAAAGTTGCAAGACTTCCTAAGTACCAGAACCTTTATGGTCAGGGCTATTCAGGAGAAGATGCCTTCGCTACATTCCAATTCGATCCAGAGATTCACAGACCTGAGTGGCAGGTTTTTGATGGCAAGCGCTACATTCAGTGGGATGATAACTACGCTGATGAGAGCTGGGGTCCAAGATTTGATAACGAAGAATATGTGCCATGGTATGCATGGTGGCAGGGAACTCCGGAGAACCCGAACCCATATTTCGGACAAACTGCTAAATGGTCTCCACAGGCAAACAACATTAAAGACTTTTACAACACTGGCCTTACTTTGAAGAACGGTATTGCTATTAGTGGTGGTGGAGATAAGTTTAACGCTCGTTTAGCTTACACTAACCTAGACCAGGACGGTATCACTCCTTATACTGGCTTAAACAAGCACTTCGTAAACACAAACTTTGAGTTTAAAGCAACGGAAAAACTGACTGTAAACACAAATATCCGTTATACAACCTCTTCAATTACTGGTGATTTCGATGACGGTTATGGTAACCAGACTTCGGGTTCTTTTAACTCCTGGTTTGCTCGTAACGTTGAGATTGATAAGCTAAGAGAGCTAAAAGACCTTCAGACGCCAGATGGCCACTCTGCATCCTGGAACTGGTGGGGTCCTGACTACTACTCTTACTATGGTGGTGGTTTCAAAAAACCAGCTTTCTGGTTCAACCCATACACTTTCCTCGAGCAGTATAAGCAGACAAGAGGTCATGACAACTTCACAGGTGCTCTAACTGCTAATTATGAGATCAATGACAACTGGGATTTCTCAGTAACTGGTTCCAGAACTGCAACAGAGTATCAGTCAGAATTTTTCATGCCATTCTATTTGTCTAACTCTGCAGCACCTGAGCTTTACAATGCCTGGTCTAACAGCTTTGGTAAGTATCGCAGATCTAACTCAGAGAACAACTTTAGCTCCTTGTTAAAGTATGAAAACCGCTTCGGAGACTTTGACCTGTCTGCTTTCATTGGTGGTAACATCAGGAAAGATGATTTTGAGAGCCTTCAGGCATGGATGAATCCAGGAGCCAAGGCTGGTGGATTGATCATTCCTGACCTGTATGACTTCTCAAATGCTGGTGAGGTACCAACACCACGTCCTTTCTTATATGAGAAAGAAGTAAGAAGTGTTTACGGTAATGCCTCTTTCGGTTACAAGGATATGGCATACATTGATATGAGCTTAAGAAGAGACTGGAGCTCTGCGCTACCTGCTGATAAGAATGGCTATAGCTATCCTTCTATAGGTGGTAGCTTGATCTTCTCTGAACTTGTTGATTTCAATGCGCTGTCTTTTGGTAAACTAAGAGCTGGCTGGGCACAGGTTGGTAACGACGTAGACGCAATCCGCATCAATCCAATCTACCCTATCGGAGATAAGCCATTCATGGGTAAGACAGTTTTAATGAGCAGCCCAAGCACTCTTGTTGACCCTAATATTGTGCCTGCAAGAAATACTTCTTTCGAAACTGGTTTTGATGTTAAGTTTTTCGAAAACAGAATTGGTTTAAGCTTTACGTACTATAATGAGAGCAGAAAGGATGAGATTATTCCAATAAGCATCTCAAAAGCTTCTGGATATAACGCTTATCTCACCAATGCCGGTGAGTCTGCCAGAAGAGGTATTGAAATTGCCTTAGACGGTGATATCATCAGGGCGGCAGACGGTTTTAACTGGAGCGCTACGTTCAACTTTGCACGTAACAGAACAACAGTTGAGGCTTTACCAGAAGGCTTAGATGCTATTACAGCTCCTGGCGGTTCTTCTGCTTTCGGTTTCATCTCTGTTATTCATGAGCTGGGTGATAACTGGGGACAGTTAAGAGGTACTGGCTTTGCAAGAGACGAGGATGGCAACAAGATCCTTCAGTCAAATGGCTTATACAAAACAGTTGGTAACCAGTATTTTGGTAGTGTATTACCAGACTTCACAGGTGGTTTGTTAAACAGAATGAGCTATAAAGGTCTTTCTCTTGTAGCTTCTATTGACTACCAGAAAGGTGGTAAGTTCTTCTCTCTGACAGAGCAGTGGGGCCAGTACTCAGGTCTTCTTGAGGAAACAGCCGCTCTGAACGATAAAGGTAACAACGTACGTGATGCTGTTGCTGATGGCGGTGGTGTGCATGTAGTAGGCGTTGACGAGAATGGTGAGAAGGTAGATACATATGTGCCTGCTTTAACTTACTTCAACCAGTTCTACGGTAACAGACTAGCTGAGCCGTTCATTCACGATGCAAGCTTTATAAAGTTAAGAGATGTGGCTTTATCTTATGATATCTCCAACCTGCTTAAGCAGAATTTCTTCATCAAAGGAGCAACAGTAGGTGTTGTTGGTAGAAACCTGTGGTTGATTGCTGTATCTGATGACAACGTGCATCGTTGGGATCCATCTGAGTTGGCTGAGACTTTCGGTGAGAACGGACAGGTACCAGGAACAAGAAGCTATGGTGTAAATGTGAGGTTAACTTTCTAAATCAGGGAAAATGAAAAAGATTATATATTTATTATTATGCGCATCACTGGCACAGGGTTTCGTTGCTTGTGATACCGTAGACTTCGGAGACACAAACAAAAACCTGAATGGTTCTGAAGTGGCATCTCCTGCAGGGTTATTAGCTAACTCCATTATGTCTTATGCAACCATGACTGGTAGGCAAGGCTTAATGCAGCCAACACTGTATGTGCAATATCAATCTCAGGTAACATATGTAGATGAGATGCTTTATTCACAGGTGCCTGCATCATGGTATACCTACTATGTGGACGTTCTTAACAACCTGGACCAGGTGGTTAAGTTTAACCAAAACGAGGCTAATCACGGTCCGGCTCTGAATGCTCAGGGTGCACCAGAAAACCAGATTGGTGTTGCCATGATCATGAAGGCAATGGTGATCAAACGTGTAACGGACACATATGGAGCAGTGCCTTACTCAAAGGCTTTCCAGGGCTTGGACAATATTACTCCGGCTTATGATACACAGGAGGAAATTTATAAGCAGCTTATCAGCGAGTTGAAAGCTGGCAGAGATATGCTGGATGCCTCTAAAAACCAGCCTACTGGCGACATCCTTTACAATGGTAACGTTACCATGTGGAAGAAATTAGCAAACTCTTTGCTTCTGCAAGCCACGCTACAGCTATCTAAAGTAGATGCTCAGAGCTCAATTGATGCTGCTGGTGAATTTAGAGCCGCTCTAGAGCATCCTGCTGGTGTTATAGACGACGTGAAGGAAGAAGCTTGGTTTCAGTATGAAGACCTGACAGGTTTTAGAAATCCTTGGAATGCAAACAGACAACGTGACTATTTCTTGGCTGGTGAATTTATAGATGCACTACAGGGTGATCCTGCTGCTACATCTTTAAACCCTACATCGAATACTACTTTTGATGCAAGAATAGACGTAATCGCAACGTCAGCAACAAAAGAAGGTGTGCCTTACGGCTTCGCAGATGGTAGTGGTAAAGATAAAAGCCAGGTTTCTGGTAATTATTACTGGAACAACACCTCATCCATTCCAGTGATGACAGCCTCTTATACTTTCCTGAACAGAGCTGAAGCGGCCGAGATCGGTTGGACTAATGAGTCTGCTGCTGAAATGCTAGAGAAAGGTATTATAATGTCTTTTGAAACTTTAGAGGCGCATAATGTTAAAACGGCTCAGGAAATTTCTGAAAAGGCAGGAAATACAAAAGAGTTAGATAAAATTAAAGCTTTAAGTGAGAAAGCCCCAGCATATGCTGCTGCCCGTCTTGCTGATGCCGCTACAGTTGGTATGAGACAGGTAATTGGCGAGGAGAAGTGGAAAACTTTATTTGGCCAGGCTTTTGATTCGTGGGCTGAGTGGAGAAGAACGGGGTATCCAAACCTAATTCCTGCCACTGATTTCCAGAATGCCGGTATGATCCCGACAAGATACCTGTATCCTATTGAAGAGGCCAACCTTAATGCAACTAACTATCAGGCTGGTCTTTCAGGGCTAACACCGTCCAAGGATACAAACACAGCTCACGTTTGGTGGGATGTTGACTAACAATGAGATAATTGGTTAATAAAGTAGATAGATAAGAATACTAGGTAGTAGTCTTCTTCATTGGACAAAGGCCCCCGGTTTCCGGGGGCCTTTTCTTTTAAATAACACCTGTAGATAAAGAGTATAAAAGTAAAAGAGGATTTAAAGCTTGATAGATAAGTATAATGAAGTATTATCTTCTAAATTATTTGTTGTTTAGGATCAGATGTTATGTTATTCTAGTTCAAAATGAGTATCCGTTTGATCAAATATGTGCCATCCTTACAGGTAAGCTTTAAGAAATAGGTGCCAGTTAAAAACTTATCGGTTTGGATAAGCAATTCAGATTGAATCTCTGCTCTTTGAAGTTGCTTTACTTTCCTGCCAATAGAATCAAATATTTCAAGGCTAGTGGCGCGCGGCAAGAGTTCTTCGTTTACATTAACATGGAGCTTTGCATTAGCTGGAATAGGGAAAATACTCAGAAGCTTATGCTCATAATCATCCAACAGGCCAGTAGGAATATTTACCTGTTGACAGACACTCCTTATACCGCAAGTTGTTTTTATCCTAAGGCAGACAGTATAATTGCCGGTACTCTGGTAACTGTGAACAGGGGCTGCGTTGATACTCGTTGAGCCATCTCCGAATTCCCACTGAAACTCAATATTTGTAGAATCAATAGTTGGTGAAAAATTTACCGTGAGCGTCTTATCCTTATCTATAATGTAAGTAAAATCTATGGCGGGAGGCTGGCAGTTAACCGTTACTTGGCTGCTGAGACTTGTAAAACAGGAATTCTGCTTTACTATCAGGTTTACTCTATGTTCCCCATTAGAAGAGAAGGTGTAAGTAGGCTGTTTGTCATAGCTTTTGTTGCCATTCCCAAAGTCCCAGTATAAAATGTAATCGTCTGGAACACCTTTGGCCATAAAGGTTGCCGTTAGATCCTTCAGGGTATACTCTATGCTTCTGGCTACATTAGGGCAATGCTGTATAGATCTTTTTTTACTAATTGTGCCACAATCATTCGTTAGAAGAAGTTCTGCAGTAAACCAGCCCAATGGTAGTGGCTTTGTTACAGTGCGTTCTGTACTGGAGCTTCCGTCACTGAACCGCCACTCCCAGGAGCTTACTTCTTCTTCAGAATCAAAAGAAAAGGTATAATTATCTTCTTCGTTACTGTAGCTTATCTCTGCAACAGGAACAGTACACGGCACTGTGATAGTTTTACAAACAGTTCTATCTCCGCAACTGTTACTTACTTTAACACAGACGGTATAGGTGCCACTGCTGGCATAGTTATGAGAAATGGCTTCTACAGGAATGTATTTCGATGTACTGTATGTGGTGCCATCTCCCATGTTCCACTCTACTTTGTCTTCCGGATCATGATTAATTAGTTTGAATGTTGCTTGAAGGTCCGGTTGTGTCTTTGCCTCAAAATCCAGTTGTAGACTTATAGGATTGTCTACTTTGATGAGTACCTGTCTAAATGCTTCTTCTCCGGTAGCAGTACGGGTTACAACTGTGTAAAGGGTTGTTACCTCAGGGGTGGCAATTGGGTTGGCTATGTTAGTGCTGCTGAGCCCAGTGGATGGCAGCCAGGTGTAGCCTTCATTGCCTCCTTCAACATTTAATTGTACTTTACCACCGGCACAAATTATTTCTTTGGTGTTGCTTAATTTTACATTCTGCTGTCCACAGTCTCCCCATAAGGCAACAGTTTGTGATGCAGTAGCATAGGTTTCCTGTGAGTAAGGTGCCTGGTAAGTTAATGAAAGAACCCCGGAGCTATTTACAGTAGCTGTCTGCGATATAGCTTTCTGACTTTCAGCTATACCAGGCCATAACCATTGTAACTTACCATCCAGGCTACTATAGTTCGCCAGAAAAAGACTTGTTTCAGGTGTGGCCTTTAATCCAAGTATAGCGCCATCAGAGGTAAATGTACTAGCCTTATAGGCTGTACCGAACAGAATCACTTCACTTTCATCCGGTTTGAGTGCCATGTCGCTGACAGAAGTGCTGCTAAGAAAGCTATGCCACAAAAGTTTGCCCTCATAGTCATACTTCATAAGGCATGAGCCGCCTTTAAAGTTATCATAAGATGCGCTCCCTAATTTCAACTCAGGTGTCTGATAGCTTTCAGGGTTCTGCCAACTGATTACATTATAAATGCCGTCCTGGGTAAGAGTGGTAAGCTGCCGGTTCGGTTCCGCATCTAAATTGCTATCGGAAGAGAAAACACTTGTAAGTGTATATGTTTTAAAGGAGTTCTGCCAGCCACTGTCAATATTGTACTGTGAAACATAACCTACTTCCGTACCCTGAGGTGAACTGCCAATACTACGTTCCCCGACTGTCATAGTCTGACCTGTACCAAGAAGGGCACCCACTACAAAAATGTTGTTTTGAGCATCAGCCCTAAGTTTAGGCCCAGCTGGAATCATTGAAGCGAAGTGCGAGGCAAAACCACCTACACCTGTTATTGATCTAGATTGGGAGGCACTTTGGTCAGGTGGTAAAACGGGCGTTTTATGTAGTAACTCTCCATTAGTATTTAGCTGCAACAGGTAGAGTATGTTTGCCTCGTTTTCTGCGCTAAAACTTAGTTTCTGTTTATCACTGAATATGACAGTAGCTTTTCGGTGTGCAAAAAGCGTCGTATAAACATTCCCGTCATTCCCAATGGCTAAGTCTGTGAAATACGAGTAGCCTGATGGTTCGTAAGAATCTACATTTACAACCCACTCCGCTTTTCCAGAGGCATCAAGTTTTAAAATAAATCCAACGGAGCCATTGTAGCGTGCCTCATGGCTTAGTTCCAGGCCATCAATTTTAAAGGTAGTAGAGTAGGTGCCTGCTAAGTAGAGATTGCCTTCTGAATCGGTGACAAGGCTGGTTCCAAAAGCTCCACTGTTACTTCTGGAGAACCGGTCCTGTTCTCTGCGGTAGATTAACTGACCAGCAGCATCATACTTCTCAACAAAAAAGTAAAAGTACCTGGTATTAAAGGAATAGCTTTCTATCCTTGCGCTAAATCCGGTATGATAAACAAAGCCTTGTTTATCTGTATGTGATGCAAGTACAGTTTTAGTCTTGTTTGTAGTATTTTCCTCTTGGGAGATGGTCTGACTGTTACAGGATAGGAGTGCCTCGTTAAGCGGCGCGCGATCTACTACCTGAACGTTAACAGATGACTGAGTTGTGCAGCCTGCAGCATTGCTCGCGTAGAGCGTTACCTTTTTATTGCCGAGACTTTTAAAATGAAAGGGGGGAGGCGTAGCTACAGTATACTCAGTCGTTTCCTGCCCGTCTTCTATCAACCATCTGTAGTTTTCAGCGACTGATGTATTAGTAAGCTCAAGGGGTTGATCAGGAAAAAGAAGGAGCTCGTTAACAGTAAACTGAGCGGATAAGGGAGCGACCTCTAGTACTGCTTTGTTCTGTAGTATATAGCGAGTGCCGGGGCACCGTGCTGGTGTTGCAATTACTAAGATCTCAAGCTTCCATCCATCAGGAGAAGCACTTGGGGGAGTATATTTTGTTGGTATGACTAAGTCCTCTCCTGTACCGGCATATGACTCCGTATGGCCATCCAGTTGATAGATTACCCCCTCCTGTGAGCCTTTAATTACAACTTCGAAGTTTTCTCCGGCAGGGCAATATTTCTTTAAAGGCTCAACTGTTAAAGTAAGATCAGGTTCTGGGAGTACTTCTACCGTTACAGCCTGTGAGGTAGAGTAGTTGCCACAAGGAGTTAACCGGTAGGCAAGGATATCATATGCCGTTGTCTCCTGAAGGTTTGAAACATAAAAAAATAAGCTGTTTGAGCCCGTGTTAATTATTTTATCGATGAGCAGGTCGCCCTGCCGCAACTCATAGACAGTACCTGTATTAGGGTTTGGCCCATGGTCGACTATATCAATGTAAGTAGCAAGGCCAGGTTTACAAAGTAACGCAGATCTTGCACTCACCTGTAGTGGCTCTGTAAAAGGACCAAGTTCAGTTTTGTAAGTCTGGGATACAGATGCTGATTGTCCCTCATAACTTCCCACTAAGGTTATGTTGTAAACTGTATTATGATCTAAGGTTATGGTGAGGTTATAGCTATCTGCAACAAACTTGTCATTAACAAACCACTGGTAAGTGTAGTTTTCGGGCCCGGAATTCATAAATGTATAAGTCAAGCCACCGCACAAGTATCCGGCAGCCGTTCTGCTATTTCCCTTGCTACTAGAAGAGGAGCTGCTGCTTAAGAGGAGTGGCTGAGACTCTGCGCCAGTGTTTGCTTTTAATTTAAACCCTATACTATCAGGACTTGCCAGAGCAGGTGCTTCTGTTGCGAAGAATTTAAAACTCTGGGCAGAAGTAAAAGAGTAAATAAAGACGCTTAAAGCAAAAAGGGCACAAAGAAGAAATCTAATTCGCATGTATATCAAAGAAGAGTAAATGCCAGTGAATATTAAAGCGTACAAATATAGTCATAACGGCTATCCCTGTTATGACTTTTCCGCGTTTAAATACCAGTTAGCTGACACCTTTGATACTACTAAATAAAATACTACAATTGAGAATTGTATAACACCAGTAGCTAGCAGAGAGGGAGGAAATAATGCTTACCTGTAAATTAAAAACACCGCAGGCTGCTTATGTATATCAGGTAACTTTCCTTTCCACTGTTGCACACTCTTCGTCTGTATAAACTCGTGCTCCGGTGATGTGATATTAGCAGCAATGCAAAGCTTGGTTTCAGGGTGCAGGGTAGATAGCAGGTCTTCCAGCAGTTTGTTGTTGCGGTAAGGCGTTTCCATGAATATCTGTGTCTGGTTACGTTGCTGCATCTCCTTCTCGAGCTGGCGCAGTGCCTGCAGCCTGTCACGCTTCTCGATAGGCAGGTACCCGTGGAAGGCAAACTGCTGCCCGTTAAAGCCGCTGGCCATAAGGCTCAGTAGAATGGCTGACGGACCGGCAAAGGGTACTACTTTTATGTTTTTCTGATGGGCGTATTTCACTACTTCTGCTCCTGGGTCGGCTACACCAGGGCAACCGGCTTCTGAAATAATACCAGCGTCTATACCCTGTTCCTGCAGCGGCTTCAGTGACGCCTGCACCTGGGCGGGGCTTGCATCCTTGTCAACCTGTACAAAGGTTAGCTCCTCAATTACCAGCTCCGGGCAGATGCTTTTCACGTAACGCCGGGCCGTGCGCAGGTTCTCTACTATAAAATAGGTGAGGTGGCGCACAGTGTCTGTCACCTGGGGCGAAATAACTTTTTCTGCCGTGTCCTCAGCAAGAACGGTAGGGATAAGGTATAAAGTGCCGGTCTTTTTCATGAAGCAAAGGTAAGGTATTAATTGGTGATGGTTTGTGCTTAAACAGAACTGCCACTGCTTTGTCGGCGGTGGCAGTTTGTCTGAATCAGGATTCCCAGGATAAAAGGATGTGCAGGATTAAAAAGTGTCGTGAACTGGACGTAATTAAAACCATTTCTATACTTTAGAAGGTCATCCTGTTAATCATTTCATTGACCAAATCCTGATTCTGATTAGTCTGTGCTAAGGAAGGTAGTTACTAAATCATACACCTGGTCAGGAGCCTCGGCATGCACCCAGTGTCCTGCTTCTGGTATGGTTTCTACCTCAACAAGGGTGAAGAGGTGCTCAATGCACCCATACACGTCTTCCTGCTTAATGTACCTTGATTTCCCTCCTTTGATAAACAATGCATGTTTCTTGAAAGGAACATCCGCAGTAATACCTGCTGCGATCTTCTCATAGTTCTTTTCAATGGCATCCAGATTCATGCGCCAGCCAAAGGTGTTATCCTCTTTGCGGTATAAATTCTTCATCAGGAAAAGGCGCACATCCTCGCTGCTGATATGTATCGCCAGTTGCTCGTCTATCTCTCCACGGCTGGTAGCAGAACTTAAATCCACGGACTGCAGTGCGTCAATGATCTCATCGTGGTGTGGCGGGTAAGCCTTTGGTGCAATATCTACTACAATTAGCTTCGTTATTCGGGTAGGATATTTTAAAGCATACTTCATGGCAACTTTACCACCCATTGAATGCCCCATGATAGCCGGTGTCGGAATTTTTAACTCATCTACCAGGCGCAACACATCATCTGCCATGGCATCATAGTCGTGTTGTTCGCTGTGCGGTGAACGACCATGGTTGCGCAGGTCAACCAGGAATACATTGTAGTGTTCAGCCAAACGCTTTGCAAGAGTTGCCCAGTTATCTAATGTGCCAAACAAACCGTGCAATATCAGCAGCGGTTGTCCATGGCCCATTTCCTTATAGTGTAGTTTCATTTTTTCAGGTGTGGTTAATCTGTAAATGTTGATCAGTTTTAGAGAGTACGGAAGTAAGAAGGAGGTAGATATTTATATTACCCTGATCAGCTTCTCCTCTGCATCGCGCTCCTTCAGTACGCCAAACGGCTGTAGCTGTAAGCCATACCTTTCAAACACCTGCAGTACTTCTTCACGTCCGGTTGGATCAACTGCCACTAAAAGACCGCCACTGGTTTGCGGATCACAAAGCAGGTGCTTCTGCTCGGTGGTAAGTTCCGCTAGCTTATGGCCGTAGCTGTCGAAGTTGCGATTTGTGCCCCCCGGAACTGCTTTCTGCGCCAGGTACTCCAGTGCCTCAGGGAGTAGGGGTACTTTATCAAAATGTACTTCAGCAGTTAAGTTGCTGCCCTCACACATCTCAGAGAGGTGCCCCATCAAACCAAACCCGGTAACGTCGGTCATAGCTTTTACCTGTGGTAGCGTTCCCAGGTCAGCACCGATCTTGTTCAGCTGCATCATCTGCTGCGGCGCCAGGTGAGCATGTTCTGGTTTCAGGATGGCTTTTTTCTGAGAAGTGGTAAGTATGCCTACCCCTAATGGTTTGGTCAGGTAAAGCTCACAACCCGCGGTGGCAGTATCGTTACGCTTCAGGTTGCGGATATCCACCATACCGGTTACGGCCAGGCCAAAGATTGGCTCCGGGCTATCAATGCTGTGGCCGCCAGCCAATGGTATACCAGCCTCATGGCAGATACTGCGACTCCCTTCTATTACACGTCTGGCCACCTCCGGCGGAAGTTTATCAACAGGCCATCCAAGTACAGCGATAGCCATCATAGGAGTGCCACCCATGGCATACACATCCGAGATAGCATTGGCAGAGGCAATGCGACCAAAGTCATACGCATCATCCACGATTGGCATAAAGAAATCGGTGGTGCTGATCACAGCTTTGCCATTGCCGATATCATAAACGGCGGCGTCATCGCGGGAGCTGTTGCCAACAAGCAGGTTCTTTTCCTCCGGGTAATGAATCTCTGAATGAAGGATGGAGTCCAGTACTTTGGGGGAAATCTTGCAGCCACAACCAGCTCCATGGCTGTATTGGGTAAGCTTTATTTCGGAAGCGGTATTTTCCATAGCTATAGTAAATTGTTCTGTTTTGCAAACTGCACCACTTGTGCAGCGTTTTCCTCTGGCTCTATCCCTGCTAACTCCAGAGCGAGCACATGCTGCCGTTTGGCCAGGTCAAAGTGGTAAGCCTTATCATAGTAGGATAGGGCAATCTCTACCATTTTCTCCATATCGCCTTCAGCAATAGCTATCAGTGCCTCCTTGGTGGCTAAACCTCCAAGGCGCTTCTTTATTTTGAGTATGGCTGCTTCAAGTATGGCTTTGTCGGTCTGGCAGTATTCCTGGGCCAGTTTATAAATGCGAAGTTTTTTAGGAGGGTTAATAACAATGGCAGGGGCATTCTGCATTTGCTCATGGAGCTGAATCGGCATCACCACCTTGCCAATTGTCTTACTTTCATCTTCGAGCCATAGTGGCTGTTCCGTATCTGACTGTAGCAGTTGTATGCCCAGCATGTTCTCAAAATGCTCTGTGCTAGGTTGTGGCGGCATGCCTATGTTTCCGAAAGCGGAGCCTTTGTGGTTTGCAAGTGCTTCCAGGTCTATTGTTTGCTGCCCGAGTTGCTGGAGGTAAGGTAGCAGGTCAGTTTTGCCGCTACCCGTCAGGCCACCTAGAATAAGCAGCTTGCGCGGTTTGCTGAACTGCTCCAGCATCAGGTGCCGGTAAGTTTTATAACCTCCTTCTAGCAGATGCACCTTGAAGCCCGAAAAGTTAAGTAACCAAGCCATGGCGCTGCTTCGCATCCCGCCGCGCCAGCAATGCACCAGCAATTCTTTATCTTTTGCCAGCTTTCCGGCCTCTTTCACAAAGCCAGACATCCTCGGGCCGAAAAGATCCAACCCAAGCAGTACAGCCGGGTCATGGCCCTGCTGCTTGTATGCTGTTCCTACCAGTGCACGTTGCTGATCATCAAAAATAGGGAAGGAGTGCGCGGCAGGGATATGGCCTGCCTCATACTCCTTTGGCGCACGCACATCCAGCACCGGCAGTTGCTTTGCCCGTTGTAAAAACTCTTGTATAGTTATCGTGTTAACCATTACTTAAGCTGACGCAGGTACAGCTGTATGGTGTTCTCCAGGCCATAGTAAAGCGCGTCGCAAATCAACGCGTGGCCGATACTTACCTCCATCAGGTTTGGCAGCGTATCGTGCAGGTACTTCAGGTTATCCAGGTCCAGGTCATGTCCGGCATTGAGGCCCAGAGATAATTCCTGTGCTTTCCTGGCTGCAGCCAGATACGGAGCTATGGCCTGTTCCCGGTTAGTGTGGTAATGGCGGGCATAGTCTTCAGTATAAAGCTCTATTCTGTCTGTGCCTACCGCTGCGGCTCCTTCAACCATCTCCACTACAGGGTCTACGAAAATAGAGGTTCTGATGCCAAGTCCTTTTAGCTCCCCGATTACATCTGTAAGGAAATCTTTGTATCTTATGGTGTCCCAACCGGCGTTGGAAGTGATGGCATCCGGGGCGTCAGGAACAAGTGTTGCCTGTTCTGGTCGCACCTCCTTTACCAGCTTCAGGAAGTCTGGTGTAGGGTTTCCTTCAATGTTGAATTCTGTGGTAACCACGGCTTTCAGGTCATACACGTCCTGGTAACGGATATGGCGCTCGTCAGGGCGCGGGTGAACTGTAATGCCTTCTGCCCCGAAGCGTTCACAATCTTTGGCAGTCTGCACAACATTTGGCCTGTCGCCGCCCCGTGCGTTCCGTAGCGTGGCTATTTTGTTTATATTTACACTCAGCTTCGTCATGGGTATAGTTCTTTAGCCTTTGCAGGCCATTTATGGTCCTGATACAATTGAATGACTAAAATTAGTTGTTTTTTGTTTAAGATGATAACCCATACCCTTGGCTGTAGACTCGTATAAACAAACCCCTGCCTTACGAAAGGCAGTGTCTTAACAGTTTAAAGAATTAACCACATAAAACTATGTCATTAAAAGAGCGCATTAACGCCGACATCAAAGAAGCCATGCTGGCAAAAGACAAAGCCCGTTTACAGGCTCTGAGAAGTATAAAATCACTTATCCTGCTGGCTGAAACAGAAAAAGGCGGCACAGAAGATTTAAGCAAGGACACAGAAATGAAACTGCTGACAAAAGCAGCAAAGCAACGTCGTGAGTCAGCGGAGCTATATGCCAAACAAGGGCGGGAAGATCTGGAGCAAATTGAGCTGCAGGAGTTAGCTGTGATCGAAGATTATCTTCCAAAGCAATTAGATGAAGGTGACCTGCGTGTGCGTCTTGTAGAAATTATTCAGCGGGTAGGAGCCACTGGCCCTTCTGATTTGGGTAAAGTAATGGGCGTTGCTTCAAAAGAACTGGCCGGACAAGCTGATGGACGCGCTATATCAACGGCTGTTGGAGAACTGCTTAACAACACCGACTTTTAATAAAGTTACTTTAAACTACTAATGCATGTCGTGCAGTTGTTATTTAATAGATGCAGCTTCACGGCATGTAATTAAATCTTTCACCCTTGAGTACGTTTGATTTTTTTCTGGCCTTGCCCATTCTTTATGGTGCATTCCAGGGCTTCCGGAAAGGATTGCTCCTGGAGCTGGTGTCGTTGGTGGCGCTCGTGTTGGCTATACTTGGAGGTCTGAAGCTTTTAGATTCCGCTTTGCCGGTTATGGAAGGCTTTATTGGTGATGCCCATGGCCTTCTGCCTTATGTCACTTTCCTGGTGGTGTTTGTGTGCATTATTCTGCTGATCCATGTGGGGGGGCTTATCCTGAAAAAAGTAATTGACTTTACACCCTTCGGCCTCTTTGATAATGTGCTGGGAAGTATACTGGGTGCCCTGAAGTGGTGTGTGGCTTTAAGCCTGTTGCTTTACGTTTCTGATATGGCAGGAATCAGCATATCAAAGGATACCGCTAATGCTTCTATGGTGTACCCGGTAGTGCTGAAGACTACCCCTTATGCACTTGATATACTTGGATACGTACTGCCATTTGTTAAAGCACTTATTTTTTCGCTGAAGCAGCATTTTTAATTACATGCTTCTACTGCTCGATAATTTTGACTCTTTTACCTATAACCTTGTCGATTACTTTGGGCAGGCAGGGGTAAAGGCAGAGGTAGTGCGAAACGATGTGCCGCTTGAGGAAATTAAACAACTGCCCGTTAAAGCAGTTGTATTGTCACCGGGGCCAGGAGTGCCGCAGAAAGCAGGAAGCCTTATGGATGTAATCCATTACTTCCATGAGCGGGTACCTATGCTGGGGATTTGCCTGGGACACCAGGCGCTGGGCGAGTTTTTCGGCGCAAAACTAGAGAAGGGGATCAAGCCAATGCATGGGAAAGTATCGCAGATAATCTGTGAACCGGATCCACTTTTTAATGGCCTGCCCTTGCAGATGCCTGTTGTTCGTTATCACTCGCTGGTGCTGCGCCAGACTCCCCAGGACATAGTTCCACTGGCTCATACCGCTGAGGGTGAGCTGATGGCATTCAGGCACAAAACGCTTCCCTTGTACGCACTGCAGTTTCATCCGGAGGCCGCCTTGACTACTTATGGCCTTCAAATGCTTCAAAATTGGGTTAGTATTGCTAATATTGCAGACTAATTAATCGTATTGACCAAAAAATACGTTTCTTTTACAAAGCTTACGTTACATGAATTTACAGATAAAAGAAGAGGCCGGATTTCAGTACATCGACGAAGGTAAAGGCGAAGTGATGGTACTGCTGCACGGTTTGTTTGGAGCTCTTAGCAACTGGCATGGTGTGGTGGATCATTTCTCCCAAAACTACCGTGTCGTTATTCCGCTGATGCCAATCTACGAAATGTCGCTGCACAAGGCAGGTGTACCAGGACTCGTATCTTTTGTAGAGGACTTTGTAAAACACATGAATCTGAGTGATATGACCCTGCTGGGCAACTCACTTGGAGGACATGTGGCATTGGTTTATGCATTAAAGAACCCGGACAAAGTAAAGCGGCTGGTATTAACTGGTAGCTCAGGCTTGTTTGAAGATTCTATGGGGGGGTCGTTTCCGAAGCGCGGTAACTATGAGTATGTGGAGGAGCGCGTGGCCTATACGTTCTATGATCCTAAAACGGCTACAAAAGAACTGGTAGACGAAGTTTTTGATATCACTAACAGTAATGCCAAGTGCCTTCGGATCATTGCCATCGCAAAATCAGCGCAGCGGCACAACATGGCCAAGGATATCACAAATATCAAAGTTCCTACGTTGTTGATATGGGGACTGAATGACACGATAACACCGCCAATGGTAGCGCATGAGTTTAACAGGCTCATGAAGAATTCCGAGCTATATTTTATAGACAAGTGCGGACACGCACCAATGATGGAACATCCCGAGAAGTTTAACAGTATCTTAGATAAATTTTTAGCCAGAACTCCCATAACAGAAAAATCCACATGATAGCAGAAGAACTCATCAATCAAATGATTCCACCGCTAAAGCTGTACGATACCGTAGAGAAGGCTTTGCGTTGGATGGATGAGTTCCGTGTAAATGAGTTACCTGTGGTAAGCAACCGTAAATACATGGGGCTGGCCACAGAACTGGCATTGATCGAGCTGCCGGATCGTGCAAGAAAGCTGAAAGAGCTGGAGCTTGAATACAAGGATGTGCATGTGCAAGGGCAGCAGCACTTTTACGATGTAATGGAGGCTGCTATCAAAAACAAAATTCAGGTGGTGCCGGTTCTGGATGATGACCAGGATTACATTGGTATCATTACTATCAACGACACGCTAGCAGCTTTCGGGCAGATGTCCGCTTTGCAGGGCCAGGGGAGTATATTGGTGCTTTCTATGCCTGAGCGTGATTACTCCCTGAGCCAGATCAGCCGCCTGATAGAGGAAGAGAATACAAAGATTCTCAGCGCGTATGTGTCTCCCGATGAAATGGATCCTTATAAAATCAAGCTTACCCTAAAGCTAAATGCTACTGACCTTTCCCGCATTATCGCTACGTTAGAGCGTTTCGAATACCGTATAACGGCGCAGTTCAACGATACTACCGATCACGATATAGGCCGCGACAGGCTTGATATGCTTTTCAAATACCTTGATATTTAAGCTGGCGCGGTGATGCTGCGTACTTTATTTGCTATACTCTACCTGTGCTTTTTTGCCACAGCTGTGCAGGCCTTACCTTGTACTGATCCTGTTGTTGTTATAGGAGGGATAACTTTTGCAGGTAACGAAACTACCAAGAACCAGGTAATGCTGCAGGAGTTTACTTTTACCGCTGGAGATTCAGTTTCGAGTGACCAACTGGAGGAGCTGCTGGAAGAAAACAGGAAGCGCCTCTTTAATCTTCGTTTGTTCCATCATGTAAACTATACTTACACCTGCAACAACGGGCTTGTGCTGGTGCAGTATGAGGTACAGGAGCGTTTTTACCTTTATCCAATTCCCATCCTTGATTTTGCAGAACGTAATTTTAATGCATGGCTGGAGAGAAAGGACTGGAGCCGGATTGATTATGGGATAAACCTGGTACGGAAAAATTTCAGGGGCAGAAATGAAGATGTGCGCCTTCGCATACAGCAAGGTTTTAACAAGCGCCTGGAGTTATCATACAGGGTGCCATACATCATCCGGAAGTATAATTTAGGCGCAGAGGTTGCTGTGGCAGACTACAGAAGTCGCGTTACCAGTTATACCAACCTGAACAACAGGCAGCGCTTTGTTGAGCAGGAAGAAGTACTGCCGATACAGAGAACTTCTATAGCGGCGGGTATTATACACCGGCAGAGCGTACAGCGGCAGGAGGGATTGAGGCTTTCCTATCACAACGAGCAGATTTCTGATTCGGTGTTCCGGCTTAACCCCGAATACTACACCAGTGCCACAACTGAACGGCAGTACATGCGGCTCGAGTTGTACAAGGTGGTGAACCTGCGCAATAATTTTATATACCCATTGTCGGGTAGTTATTTCGAAGCCGGGGTAGCGCAGTCTTTTTTCCTGAAGGATACCGGTACAAATTTCACCACTGCAAGGGCCAAGTATGTAAACTACCTGAAGCTGTCTGAAAAGTATTTTTATTCAGCAGGGGTGGAAGGGCAGCTGCGTTTGGCCGGAGACTATGCCTTTGCAGATAATATAGCGCTTGGCTATCGTTCTTATGTGAGAGGATATGAGCTTTATATAATAGGTGGGCAACATTATGGTCTCTTTAAACAGGGTATTACCCGCCAGCTGCTTGACATTAAAAGTATTAAGCTTAAATTTATAGATAGTCCCAAGTTTAACAACATTCCACTAACTGTTTACCTGAATGCTTTTACAGATGCAGGCTACGTTGTGGATGATTATTTTAAGGAGGGTAACTCCCTTACAAACCGCTTTTTGGCAGGCACCGGGATAGGCCTGCATGCTGTTACTTTCTATGATCTTGTGTTCCGGCTGGAGTACACTCTGAACCGGGAAGGTGATCGTGGCTTTTACTTTAGTGGGAGAATTCCCTTTTAACGCGAACGAATTATGAGAATAGCTATACTAGGTAAGCCTTTCAGCGACAACATAGCACCCTTTATTCAGATGCTGTTCGATGAGCTGAAGCGACGTAAGGCAGAACTGTTCATGGTAGAGCACTTTCAGTTGTACTTAAAGAACACGCTTAACCTGCCTACCGGGATACAGACATTCAATCGTGGGGATAAGCTGGAAGACGTAGACATCGTGCTTAGCATCGGAGGTGATGGGACCTTGCTGGATTCTGTAACTTATGTGGGAGCGCAGGAAATTCCCATACTTGGTATAAATACCGGGCGCCTGGGCTTTCTGGCCACTATACCTTACGATAGCATTAACATAGCGCTGGATGCCATTTACAAAGGACACTATACCCTGGATGATCGAGCCCTGATACGCGTAGACTCTGACCAGGAGATATTTGATGGTATAAATTTCGGGTTGAATGAGTTTAGTGTACTGAAGCGGGATACCTCTGCCATGATCGTGGTACACACCTATATAGATGGCGAATACCTCAACTCCTACTGGGCCGATGGATTGGTAGTAGCTACACCTACAGGCTCCACCGGATATTCCTTAAGTTGCGGCGGCCCCCTAGTGCTCCCGCAAACCAACAATTTTGTTATCTCGCCCGTATGCCCGCATAATCTGAACGTGCGGCCAATGATCGTGTCTGACCGGAGCGTTATCTCTTTCGAGGTAGAAGGTCGAAGCAGTGGCTATCTTGCCTCCCTTGACTCCAGGTCTACTCCAGTAGATATGTCTGTTCAGCTGGCAGTGAGGCGGGAGAACTTTTCTGCCCGGCTTGTTAAGCTACATCATGTTAATTTCCTGACAACACTCCGGAGCAAATTGAACTGGGGACTGGATAAAAGAAATATTCTTCTAAGGTGATTCATATTAAACATACCTAATATTATTTCTTTTACAGGCATAAATTTTTATTTTTGCTTAACACTTAATAAGTTGGAGATAGTTTGCTCCATTAGTCTCCATTCTTCAGATTTGCTTTATTTATGAAAGGTATTTGTGCCCTGGGTTTGCTGTTTGTTCTCACCATGACTTTATTCGTCACTGATGCAGAAGCACAGCTTTTTACGATGAGGAAAAGGTATGGATCTGTGGGTCTTAGTTTAGGGGCCATGAATTACTTCGGAGACATAGTGCCGGAGCCAGACTTTACAAGTTTCCGCTTCAAGTCTACCCGCCCGAATGTGGGCATCAACTACACACGTAGGTACAGACCCCGTATTTCAGGGAAAGTAGCTTTCCATTGGGGGCGCATTATGGGCGATGATATGCTGAGTGCCTCTGTGAATGAAGCGGAGAATATGGGGCGCTTTGGGCGTAACCTGTCTTTCCGTAACGACATTAAGGAGCTAAGCCTGATGGCGATGATAGACCTGTTTGAAAACCGTCAGACGTATCAGCGTCGCCCGGACTTTGTACCCTACATGTTTTTTGGAATAGCGGTTTTTCACCACAATCCGAAGGCTTACTATGAAAACGGCAGTTTTCCTGGCATCACTCCCGAGGATGACATTCCTACTGGTTGGTACGAGTTACAGCCACTGGGAACCGAAGGTCAATACGTAGAGGGCGGCGATTATCCTGAGCCTTATAAAAAGATAGGGATTGCCATACCATTTGGCTTAGGTGTGAGGTATAAAGTTGACAGGAACTGGGATTTAAGTATAGAATTAGGTTGGAGAAAAACCTTTACAGATTATTTAGACGACGCTAGCTCTGGCTATGCTTTCAAGAATGAAATACTGGCAGGTGGTGGCAGTAACCCTAAGGCAGCAGCTCTGCTTTCTGACCGAAGTGCTATGAGTGGTTTTGGAACAACCCCTGACCCAAGCGGTACCCCTTACTCCATCATTACCTTTCCGGATGACTATGGAACTCCTAATAATCAGCGGCGAGGCAACAGATCAGACGACGATTGGTACATTACAACCAGTTTAACCATCCATTATATTCTTAATCCTGGGGTTAGAAGTCCAAAGTTTAGATAATAGAAGCACGGAAGCATCGTTATTTTCTAAACTTCGTTAGAGACCTACATGAATCTGAAAATACTCAAACAAGTATTCCTGAATTCTCTTTTACAGGTAACAGGATTACTTCTTTTCACCCTTCCTGCTTTTGCTCAGACTGACAATGTTTCTACAAGTGAAATAGGTGTAGGTATTGGTGGCGTTAACTATAAAGGTGAGCTGGCTCCTTCTTATCGGTTTCTGAATAACCAGCCAGCTATAACAGCCTTCTTTCGAAAGGATATTTCACAGCCAATTACGCTTAGGGGAGCATTGCTGTTCAGTCACCGCATCATTGATGACAATACTTTTAGCGATGAAGCTTTCGACCTGCCGTTGCACAACTTCCGCCAGGCTGAAGCTGCTGTTACCTTGGCAGAGGTATCAGCCGTGGCCGAGTACAACTTCCTGGACTACTATGACCTGAGTCAGAAAATACGTTTTTCTCCTTACTTCTTTGGCGGGGTTTCAGGTATAATCTACAACGTTCAGTTGTCTACTGATAACGTTGCCCTGGAAGAGCAGCTGGATAAACCCAAGGATACCAACTTTGCAATAGCCATTCCATTTGGCGTAGGCGTAAAGTATGCTTTGAGCAAGTACTGGAACCTCGGGCTTGAGTTTGGTGCTCGAAAGCTATTTACAGACCAAGTTGATGATCTCTTCGAAAAAGATGGCAAAAGACTGGCCAATCCTTATGATAATGACTGGTTGTTCTACAATGGTATAAGCATCTCTTATACTATTTATACAACAAATTGTCCCTCTCCCTACAAAAAGAAGCCCGGTATACTAGATTAGAACATTAAACTTTCACAAATTTGTCTTGCTTTTAGTAACTTGCAAGGAAATTGTGTTTTAATGAATCTTAAAGAGAAAGTAGATTTAGACAATTTACCTAAGCACATTGCCGTTATTATGGACGGAAATGGGCGTTGGGCAAAGCAAAGGGGTGGTCTGCGCATATTTGGTCATCAAAGTGCCATTACGGCTGTGCGCGAAACAGTGGAGAGTGCAGCAGAACTGGGAGTACAGTATTTAACTCTGTACGCTTTCTCTACAGAGAACTGGAAAAGACCTGCCGTAGAGGTGTCTGCTCTGATGCAGCTGCTTGTTTCTACAATCCGGAAAGAAACAGCCACACTTAATAAAAACAACATCCGCTTACAGACTATAGGAAATACTGACAGCTTACCAGCCTCCTGCCAGCGAGAACTTTACGAAGCAATTGAGCTTACGAAACAGAATACCCGCATGACACTGGTGCTCGCGCTTAGCTACAGTGGCCGTTGGGATATAACGCAAGCCATGCAACGATTGGCGCATGAGGTGGGTCAGGGTAATATAAAGGAAGATGCTATAAATGAGGCTGCTGTTGAACAGTACCTTTCAACAGCAGGCATGCCAGACCCTGAGCTACTTATACGCACAAGCGGAGAACAGCGAATAAGCAATTTCCTGCTGTGGCAATTAGCTTATACTGAATTATATATAACAGAGTTGCTCTGGCCTGATTTCAGGAAAGAACACTTATATGAAGCAATTATTTCTTACCAACGCCGTGAGCGCAGGTTCGGAAAAACCAGTGAACAACTAACCAAGTGAAAATATTAATGACAAGATGCATCTGGGTGCTTGTGTTTCTGTTTATTACAGGCACAGCTTCGTCTCAAGTTCAAACTAGCCCGTCGCAAACACAATCCATCGATTACGCTCAACCACAACAGTATAAGATTGGAGGTATTACTGTTAGTGGAGCAAACTTTCTGGATCCTACAGCAATCATTTCAGTATCCGGCTTAAAGGTTGGCGATGAGATCACTGTACCCGGAGAAGATATCAGCCGTGCCATACAAAAGCTATGGGAGCAGGGTATCCTGGGAGACGTGGAAGTTTTCATTACAAAGATAGAGGGCGATCGCATTTGGTTAAACTTCAGCCTAAAGGAACGCCCACGCTTAGCTGACTACAGCTTCTCAGGCATAGGTAAATCACAGGCTGATGCATTGAAGGGTAAAGTGCCTCTGCAAAAAGGTAAAATCGTTACAGATGCAGTTCTGAATAGCACGCGAAACGCGATCAGAAAATACTATAACGAGAAGAGCTACCTTAATGCAAAGGTAAACATCAAGCAAAGCCCTTCTACTACTTTACCAAATAGTGTTGTCCTGGATATCACTGTAGATAAAGGAGATAAGGTAAAGATCGGTGACATTGAGTTCGTTGGTAACGAGGCATTTTCTGACAAGAAGCTGCAGCGCCAGTTGAAAAAGACAAAGGAGAAGCGTTTCTATAAGATCTTTACCTCGTCCAAGTTTCAGAAGGATGAATTCGAGAATGATAAAGAAGCGCTGATCAGCTTTTATAATTCAGAAGGATACAGAGACGCTACCATTGTATCCGATTCTATATACAGAATCAGCGATGACAGGCTTGGTATCAAAATCACAGTGGATGAAGGCAACAGGTATTACTACCGTAATATTACCTGGAACGGTAATTACATATACGATGATGCATACCTGAGCCGAGTACTGGGAATTGAAAAAGGAGATGTGTATAACCAGCAGGAACTGGAGAAGCGTCTTACCTATAATCCAACAGGAGGTATAGATGTTTCTGCGCTTTACCAGAACGATGGTTATTTGTTCTCTAACATAGAACCTGTTGAGGTTGCCATTGTAGGTGATTCAATCGACCTGGAAATGCGTGTGACCGAAGGTCCGCAGGCTACTATCAATAAAGTAACTGTTTCCGGAAACGACAAGACAAGTGATCATGTTATTCTTCGTGAGCTGCGTACACTGCCAGGGCAGAAGTACAGCCGCGATGACCTTATCCGTTCAAGAAATGAATTAGCTGCACTTGGTTACTTCGACCCTGAGCAAATCGGACTTGCGCCGGTTCCAAATCCTGCAGACGGTACAGTAGATATTAACTATAGTGTAGTAGAACGACCAAATGACCAGATCAGTTTGTCTGGTGGTTGGGGTGGCCCTATCGGTGCCGTAGGTACAGTGGGCCTCACGTTAAACAACTTCTCCACACGTAAGCTGTTCAACTTGTCAGAGTGGAGACCAATCCCTAGTGGTGACGGACAGCGTCTGTCACTGAACGTACAGGCTAACGGTAAGTACTTTCAGTCTTATTCGCTTTCATTTACTGAGCCATGGTTAGGCGGCCGTAAGCGTAATTCATTTACAGTAAGTTTATTTAAAACGGTTAGAAGGATTCCTAACTCTGAGTTAGATCAGCGCCTGAACGTTGACGGAGCCTCTATTAGCCTTGGGCGACGCTTAAACTGGCCGGATGATTACTTCTACATGAACCACTCGCTGTCTTACAACCGCTACAAGCTTAATAATTATCAGCTTTTCCAGGGGTTTGACAATGGTGTTTCTAATAGTATCTCTTTTGTAAACACAGTTGGACGTAGCAGCATTGATAATCCGACCTATCCACGTAGAGGTTCTCAGATTTCCTTAAGTGTTAATTTAACTCCTCCATACTCCCTTCTTTCAGATAGAAAAGATCAGTATGAATACATTGAATTCAACAAATGGATGTTTGATGCCTCTTACTTTATAAATCTGGCAGGGAATTTGGTATTGAATGCAAGAGCACACTTTGGATTCTTAGGCACTTATAGTTCAGACGAAGAAATAGGTCCTTTCGAAAGATTTAAACTAGGTGGCTCCGGTCTTGGAGGTGCTAACATTTTTGTAGGAACAGAGTTTATTGGCTTGCGTGGTTATGATGATGAAAGCGTTGTAAACAATGACAACCCAACTTTGCGCTCCGCAGGTGGTGTTGCATATGATAAATTTGTGTTAGAGGCCAGATACCTGATATCTCCTAACCCGGCTGCAACAATTTATGGTCTGGCGTTTGTGGAGGCTGGTAATAACTTTGGCTCTTACGAAAGATTCAACCCGTTCAAGCTTTACCGCTCTACGGGTGTTGGTGCCAGAATATTTATGGCAGCATTTGGTATGCTGGGCTTCGATTACGGCTGGAGACTTGACACGTTACCTGGTGGCGAGAATGATAAGCGTGGAATGTTCCACTTTATCATCGGCCAGCAGATACGATAACAGGAAGGAATTTGTATGAAGAAGTTTTTGTTCATCTTTTTAGCAGGCTTTTTGCTTACGCATGTTTCGCAAGCACAGAAGTTTGGCTATATTGATTCAAATTACATTTTGAGTAAGATGCCTGCTTACAATAAGGTACAGCAGGAGATGGACAAATATGCCGGTGCCTGGCAAAAAGAAATAGAGCAACTCCAGCAGCAGGTAGATAAGTTAAAGCAAGACTACAAAGCTGAAGAGGTTCTCCTGACAGAGGAGATGAAAAAGAAGCGTCAAACAGAAGTAGCTAAGAAGGAAGCTGAACTAAGAGATTACCAGCAAAAGATCTTTGGCTATGAGGGCATAATGTTTAAGCGACGGCAAGAACTGATGCGCCCTATACAGGATGAAGTGTTTACAGCCGTGGAAAAAGTATCTAAAGCTAAAGGACTTCAGATAATGTTTGACAAATCCGGGGATTTGGTAATGATTTATACTAACCCAGTGCATGATTATACGGAATATGTGCTGGAAGAACTTGGGTTAGCGTCTGACAGGCAAAACTCTCCAGGCAATGTACCTGCGAATGGTGTAGTGGATGATCCAAATAATTTACCTGAAACAGAAACAGGAGATCAGCAGGAAAAAGCTAAACCAGTAACAAAAAAGAAGTCAAAAAACTAAAGTCTGAATTATATTAATTAACCAACCAATGATGAACAAAATCAAAACATTAGTAGTAGCGTTTTTACTTGTAAGCTTCGCATCATTTGCGCAGAGTAATGATCAGCCATTAAAAATTGGTTATACTAACGTAGAATACATCCTGTTGCAATTGCCAGAGAGCAAGCAAATTGAGTCTGATCTTAAAACGCATAGCACACAGCTTGAGAACCAGCTAAAAAACAAATATGCTGAATACGAGACTAAGCTGCAGGCGTATGAAAAAGGTGCCGCTACTATGGATAAGGTAGTACGCGAGGACAAAGAGAAAGAACTGATGAACCTGAATAACTCTATCCAGGAGTTCCAGCGTAGTGCTCAGGCTTCTCTTCAGCAAAAAGAAAAATCTTTAGTTGATCCAGTGATCACTAAAATCGACAAAGCAATCAAAGAAGTAGCGAAAGAGAATGGCTACACCTATGTAATCAGCAATCAGGCTTTGCTTGCTGGTCCAGAGGATGGTGATATCTCTCCGCTTGTTTTAAGGAAGCTTGGAGTAGATCCAGCTAAAGTTCAGCAGACGCCAGAGCCGGCTGCCGCTAAGCCAGCTGCAACACAAACAAAGCCTGCTGCTACTTCTAACAAGAAGAAAAAGAATTAAAAGAACTTAAATCTATAGTTTGGGAAAGCCGATGTATTCTACTTCGGCTTTCTTTTTTGTTATATATACTAGTAAACAGAAAATACACCTGTGGCTTATTATATAGATAAACAAGAAACATCAGAAGACTCGGATGAGCTATACGAGCACCATAGAATTGTGGTAGATGCTAAGCAATCCTTGCTGCGGATAGATAAGTTCCTGATGGATCGCTTGCCAAATGTTACTCGTAACAAACTTCAGGGAGCTATAAAATCGGAGGCTGTACAGGTAAACCAAAAGCCGGTAAAGGTAAGCTATAAGGTAAAGCCGCATGATGTAATAACCATAACGCTTGCTGAGCCTCCACGCGATACGGATATTGTGCCGGAAAATATTCCTTTGGATATTCTTTATGAGGATGATGAACTGCTGCTAGTGAATAAACCTGCAGGCATGGTGGTACATCCTGCTTACAACAACTGGGACGGTACCCTTGTTAATGCCTTGGTTTACCATTTGCAAAATCTCCCTACCTCGCGCAACGGAGAAGGAAGGCCAGGCTTAGTACACCGCATAGATAAAGATACTTCAGGTTTGTTAGTGATAGCCAAGACTGATTATAGTATGGCTTATCTCGCCAAGCAATTCTTTGATCACTCCATAGAGCGTACCTATTATGCATTAGTATGGGGTGATGTTAAGGCGGATTCGGGTACCATTACAGGCCACGTGGGCCGCAGTGCAAAAGATAGAAAGGTGATGACCGTATATCCGGAAGGAGAGTATGGGAAGCATGCCGTAACGCATTACAAAGTTTTGCGCAGGTTTAAATACGTAACACTTGTTCAATGTAATCTAGAAACAGGGCGCACACACCAGATCAGGGCACACATGAAGTATATTGGTCACCCGCTGTTTTCTGATGCTACCTATGGTGGTGATAAGGTTTTATCAGGAACACCTAACGGTTCCTATAAATCATTTGTGGAGAATGCCTTTAAGATTATGCCACGACAGGCGCTTCATGCTAAGTCTTTAGGTTTTGTACATCCTGTTACAAAAGAATTGATGCAGTTCGAGACTGACCTCCCACAGGACTTTCAGGCAGTGCTGGAAAAGTGGAATCTTTACGAGGAATAAGATTAGAAATAATTTTTTAGATAAGACTGGTTGCTGTACTGCCTTCAAGTTCATTTCTTCCTATAAAAAGAGAGCCTGCTCCATATGGAGCAGGCTCTCTTTTTATAGGAAGAAATAATTATTACTTCTTTTTCTTAGCAGATTTATTAATTTCAGTTAATGCTGCCTCTGCCTGTGCATTTGTAGGATCTAGGTCCTTTACACGCTGGTAGTGCTGCACAGCAAGGTCTCTGTTACCTTGAAGATAGTTATAGTAACCCAGGTAAGTATTAGCCTCAATTAGCTCTTTCTTATACTTCTCTACTTCATTGCTAGTTCTCTTGATGAACTCTTCGTACATCCCTTTTGCCAAACCTTTCTCAGTTTCCGGATCTTGGCTTGCCTGTGCACGTGCTCTCCAGATATAACCATACGCGTAGTCTGGATTGGATTCTGTGATTTTTGCGAAGGTTTCATCAGCTTTTTTGAAGTCACCAGCCAACATATAAGCATTACCCATATGGAAGTAATCTGTATTTGATGCACCAAGCTTATCCTGCTTCATCTTATACACTTCAATGGCCTTATCATACTGCTCTGCGCGGGCATAAGCGTTAGCAAGATCGTAGTATAAATCAGCGTTTGAAGAATCTTTCTTGATAGCTATTTCTAGGTTCGCAATAGCTTTTTCTGGCAGATTGTTCTTGCTGTAGATCTTTCCGAAATATGCATAATCTTCAGCAATCAGCTTGTTTGGATCAACGTTCTTCAGGTAAGTATTCATTGCCTCCATGGCTTTCTCTGGCTTACCTAATTCAAGATATGAATAAGCTCTTAAACGGTTCATAACCGTATTAGAAGCATCTTTCATTAGTACTTGATCAACTTCCTTTAAAGCTTGCTCATAGTTCTTTGTTAGAAACAGGAAAGAAGCATATTTAGCTTTCGTTTCAGGAGTATTCTCTGCCATATCTACATACTTCTGGAAAGTAGACAAAGCTCTGTCGTACTGTCCTGCGAAATAGTAAAGTTCACCAAGGTCACGATAAGCTGGAGCGTAGTTAGGATCAATCTCTATAGCTCTTTTAAAAGCTTCTTCCGCTTCATTATAATTACGTGAACTTGTGTAAAGCTGACCTCTGCGCAAATACGCTTTCGCATAACGATCATCTAGCTGAATAGCTCTGTCATAGCTTGTCATTGCTTCGCCACCTTTCTTCAATGAAAGATAAGCATCTCCAAGAATCAAGTTAGCTACAGCATTGTTCTTGTCTCTGTCTACAGCTTGCTTCAGGTAATCAATACCTTTGTTGATTTCTGCTTCTGTAGCATTAGGAGCGTTAACATAAGCATCACCTATCATCGTTAACACATAAGAATCTTTCTTACCTCTGCCCTTCAACGCCTGGCTGAAATAGTCTTCCGCTTTAGCCTTATTACCTTTTTCCAGCTCTACTTTTCCTAAACCAACATAGTTGATGTAAGATCTTTTGTTTTTAGCAATTCCCTGGTTAAAATAGTAAGCCGCAGAGTCTAACTGTTCTGTTTTAAGATAAATATCTCCCATCGCAAAGTATGCATTGTCAGCATCCTTGCTATTCATCTGTGACTTATAAATTGATTTAGCTTCTTCATAGCGCTCTAAGTCAACGGCTCTTTGTCCCTGATTACCGGATTGTGCAAAAGCTGCTGTGGCAGGGAAGGCTGCCGCCATTAGAACAATATACTTCCAGTTATTCGTCATTGTATTTAAGTTTAGTTGTTTGTTTCTGTTTATCTTGAATTTTGTGGGATTAATTTCCCAGTCCTACTACGCGTACTGGCATTGTGGCAGGTACAAGTCCGGATTTAAGAATAATCCGTTGCCCTTTATCCCCTGCAACAAATGATGCAAAACCTGTGCCAAGTCCTGTACGTCCCTCAGTACTAATAATATACAGGTATCTGCGTAGAGGGTATACGCCTTGTGCTATATATGCCTGATAAGGCTGATAGTATTCTTCTGTAGACTGTGGGTTAGGATCTGGGCTTATTCCTACTACCTTTATCCTCTTCTGAAAATCTACTACGGTTGAGTCATCAAAATCACTTATCCAGTTCACACCGATAACTCCTATCGCATTATCATTTTTAGCAACATAATCAATTAGTGCCTCATGCGAATTTGCAGCAAAGGTATTTTGCGGGAGTTTCTGATCTGTAGTCAGTGAATCTCTGACATAACGTGCCGTGCTTGAATTATTGTTATCAAAAACTATAGTAATATCGCCCAGCTTAGAGTCTGCATCCAGGTCTTTCCATTGCTTAGCCTGGCCGGTAAAAACTTTCTTCAACTCCTCCATTGTAAGCAGAGTATCTTTGTTGTTTCTGTTTACGATCAAAGCAATCGCATCTATGGCTATTTTTGTAGAACGGGGTATGATTTTCTTCTGATCAAAAACAGCTTTTTCATTCTCACTCAATTCTCTTGATAACACAGCCACCCTCGTGCTGTCATTCAAAAGATCCTTGATCACTTCCCCTTCTGGTTTATAAGCCGCATCTATGTCTGCATACTTATAAATTCCCTCAAAGGTATCTACTTCACTTTCTATGATAGGCTTGAAAGTCTCATCTACGCTGATGTTTATATTACCTGTTGTTGGTGTATCTAGCTGCTCACCGGAATTGTCACCGCAAGAGATTAAGCCTGACATGGCCAAGCATGCTACAAAAGTTGCAATTCTAGTCTTCATCTATTCTGTTTTTAGACCGCTTGTTTAACTGGTATACTCTAATGAACCTTGCGGCACCGTACAATATCAAAATGCCACCCAACACAATCCTTACTTCATCTGGCAGATTAAGGTTTAGTTGTCCTTCATCTATAAATATGAGAAACAAACCCAATGCCACATATAGAAGGGTCATTAATAAAGTGAAGATACGAACGAACTTCTGAGCCGGGTTTTTTCGTGTGGGTCTATCTCTTCGAGGTTTTAGCATCGGTAAGGTTAGCTAAATTTTTGTTGTTTAACCCTTAAAAATAACTTTTGTGTCTTTAAAAAGAAAGTAGAAGTAAACAAATCGTGTGTTTACTTCTACTTTTACCCGTTTATCAAGCTATTTTATGCTAAACCGGATAGGAAGAGTGTATCGGACGGCGACTGCTCTTCCGTTTTGTTTGCCTGGCTTCCAGGATGGCATGCCTTTCACAACCCGTAGTGCCTCTTCGTCTGTTCCATGGCCCAGGCCTTTCAATACTTTAGCCTCCTTTATTTCACCGGTCTCAGATACAATAAAAGAGACTACTACTAATCCTTCTATACCTATGCGCTGTGCAGCAGACGGATAAACTATTTTTTTGCTGATATATTTTAACATCGCTTTTTCTCCACCCTCAAATTCCGGCATTTGCTCCGCATAAATGAATACTTTTGGGTTTGATTCTTCACCATTACCACCTATTCCCGTCGGGGGAGTATCAGCTACTTTTACATCTGGTATAGAAGGTGGTATACCTTCGATTCTTTCTGTTCCGAAATTCACCTTTGTCAAATCTTTAACATCTGCCAACTCTTTTGTTTCTACCTTCGCGTCATCTCTCACTACTTTTGTCTCCGCATAAATTTCTGTTTTTACCTTCTGTTCTTTTTGCTTTACTGCCACTTCTTCAGTTTTTGGTTTTTCCATTTCAATAGGTGGAGTAGGAGGAATAACAAATACAGTTGTAGAGTCGGGTTTCTCTAATGCTGTCACTTTCTTTCCTGGTGGAGTTTTGAAAGCATTTTGTACCAAAGGTGCCGCCAGCATTGTTGTGAAAATAGCTGTAGCTACAAAAATGGCTATAACTATGTGTTTCTCATAAATGCGTCGTAAGTAGTAAGCTCCATAAATTTTATTCCTGTTCTTAAAGATCACCTCGTTAAAGGTTGCACTTAAATAGTAGCTCTTTTTCATTTCCATTAGATTTAAGGTTACACTTCATTTAGCTGTCAGCGCTGACTTGTCCGGCTTATTTATTGCCGCTTTTTTATTTGACAATTCTACGCCCCTAAAGCCCCTAAATCTGCTTTATTCCGGAAATGAGGAACATCATATCTGGATTTGAGAAGTATTTCTTACTTCTACTTCATCTTTATTGCTCATCCAGTTCAAATGTTGAACCTTTAGTTTTCATGTTTTGATATCCCACAGGAGAGGAATTTTGCAAGTACCTATAAAACAAGAAGGGCCAGCTGTTTTAGCTGGCCCTTCTTGTTTTATAGGTACTTGCGTACTTACTTAATCGTAAATCTAACTGGAAGCGTGTAACGAACTGGTACTGCTCTACCGTTCTGCTTTCCTGGAGTCCACTTAGGCATTGTTTTCACAACGCGCATTGCTTCTTCATCTGTACCAGCTCCCAGATTTTTGATAACCTGAATTTCAGATATCTCACCTGTTTTGCCAACTACGAATGAAAGAACTACCAGACCTTCTACTCCTGCACGCTGTGCTGCTGCCGGGTATCGGATGTTCTTCGCCAGATACTTAAGCATTTCAGTTTCACCTCCAGGGAATGTTGGCATTTGCTCTACGTATGTATAAGGCTTCTCCTCAACAACTTCAGCAACAACATTGCTTGTTCCGTCAATATCACCAAGGTCAAGTGGTGCATTTGCAACACCCTCCACTGTTTTAGTACCAGCGTCAATTTCTTCTAGTACCTCCACATCTGGAATCTCTTCCTCTTCTACAACCTCGTTATCACGCTTTACCACTGGCGGAGTGTATTTCACACTTGCACGCACTGGTGGCGGTGGCGGTGGTAGATCAGGCGGCGGCGGCGGTGGCGGCGGCGTTGCCTCATCAATTGGAGGTGGCTGGGCCAGTTCTACTTCAGTTACAATACGCTCTACTACAACTTCCTCTTCTTCGCCTGCTATCATTCTTTGGATCAGTGGAATACTGATAAAAAGGAAAAATAACACTGTAGCGATAAGAGCAGCCTTTACGACGTGCTTACTGTAAACTTTGCGAAGTAGGTAGGCACCGTATGCTTTATTTCGTCCTTCAAAGACGATATCGTCAAGCGATGCTTTTGATAACTTACTTGCGTCCATTTCTTATTGTCCGGTTTTTTGCTGAATAAGTTGTTTGTCGTTGTCAGACATATCCACAAGGGCAAACTTTCTTGTATCAGTGATTTTCAATTCATCTAAGATGTCTACGACATTCTTGTAGCGCGATGCTTCCATTGGCTTGATCATCACAGTCATTTTTTCATTTGACTTTATACGTGGTGAAAGAAGCACTTTACGGATACCTGAGGCAGAATAATCTGATTCAACTACCTCTGGGTTTTCCGCTGGATCACCAAGACCAAAGTAATAAAACAACCTGTCGTTCTCACCAAGAATGATAGTCATCGCATTACTCGCCTTAAGCGCAATCTGCTCTTCTTCAGTTTCAGGCTTTACCGGCATCTGAATTTCCATCGTCTGCGGTTTGCTGAACGTTGTTGTTAGCATGAAGAATGTCAACAAAAGGAAGGCAAGGTCTACCATTGGTGTCATGTCCAGGTGGACAGACATCTTTTTGGATCTTTTCTTACCACCTTTACCGGAGTCGGCTTTTTCTTGTACTTCTGCCATTTCTTAGCTCCTCTCTGTTAAAGGTTCTTTGGTTTATTTTCCATGTCCGTAATCAGGTTAAACCTGTTTACTTTTCTGTCCTGCAGTGTATTGATAACCTTTTGGACTGTTTCGTAGCTTACATCAGAGTCTCCTTTGATAGCTACAACAACCTTAGGGTTTGACAATCTTGTTTGCAGTATCCAGTCTGCTAACTCATTGTTAGTTGAGTCAACCGGAATACCTGGAGAACTTTTGTCATACTGCTTACGAGCATCGGTTTCCATGGCCAGGTAAGACTTGAGCCTGTTCATCGGAACGCCAAAGTTTGACAGCAATGAAAAAGTTTCCGTTTCTGCTGGACTGAAGCTAACACCGTACTTGCCTGCCATCTTGTTTAGTAATGCTTCCTTTGTCTGCTTACCGTCAACGCCAAAGAATACCCGGTCGTTTTTATCAACCGTTATAGTAATTACGTTGGCTTCCGGAAGTTTGATCTCTGAAATCGACGATGGTGTATCTACGATCACAGCCTCCTCCGGAGAGAACTTTGTTGTAAGCATGAAGAAAGTAACCAGCAAGAAGGCCAAGTCCACCATCGGCGTCATGTCCAATGTAGGTTTGGTTCTTTTTACTTTTACTTTAGGCATTTTCTTGTGTTAAAGTCGATTAAACAGTTTGTGTTCTTACTGGAGCACCAGTTGTTTCGTGCTGAGCAGCGAACGTAGAGATAATGCTGAAACCAGCCTCATCAATGCTGTAAGTAAGTTCGTCGATTTTGCTTGTAAAGTAGTTGTAAGCAATGATCGCGATAGCAGAACCTGTCACACCAAGTGCTGTGTTGATCAAGGCCTCAGAGATACCGTTTGAAAGGGCAGTAGCATCTGGAGTACCTGAAGCTGCAAGAGCCGAGAACGCTTTAATCATACCAAGTACCGTACCAACAAGACCTGTAAGTGTTGAGATAGATGCGATAGTTGAGATAATTACCAGGTTTTTCTCAAGCATTGGAAGCTCTAGTGAAGTAGACTCTTCGATCTCCTTCTGAATAGCAGCTACTTTTTCCGCTTTTAATAGCTCTGGCTCATTCTGCATTTCTTTGTACTTAAGCAGACCAGCTTTTACTACGTTACCAACAGAACCTTTCTGAGCATCACATGCAGCAATAGCTCCATTGATATCACGCTGGTTAAGTTTAGCAGAGATGTTACGTACGAAAGAGGCAACGTTCTTTGTACCTTTTGCTTTGCTGATTGTTAATGCACGCTCGATAGCGAAGATAAATACAAGAAGTACAAGTGTCATTAACACTGGCACTACCCAACCACCTTTGTAAACAATTCCAAGGTAGTTACCAGGAAGTGGATGATTCTCGTTGCTACCACCTTCAAAGTTTGCCGGGTTACCAAGCACGAACATATAAATAAGTACGCAAACTATGAAAGTCACAGGAATAACGATAGTGGCAAACAATGAGCTTGCTGAGCTGCTGCTGGTTTCTACATTAGCATTTTTGCTTACTACTGCAGTCTTTTTTTCCATTTTTTTAAAGTTTAAAGTTTAGCTGTTTGTGTTGTAATTAATTGTTTGTGTAAATATTTAATGTAAATATTTCGGTTTTAGTTCTTTGATGAATTTGCAATTTCTGCTTTTTCTTCAATTTTACATCAATAGAAGCGGAAAATTTAAAAATATGTTGCAGAAGATGCTTTAAAGCTTTTGATTCTTCAAGTTTCCTGAGACTAAACCTCTGAAAACTATTGTGCCTCTACAAATCTATATATTTTAAATTCTTATCCAAAGTATAAACACCAATTGGCAATTTAGCACTGCTACTCGCTTCTGCTATCAGTGGAGGCAGGTAGTTCTAAAACTCTAAGATAATGAATTATCAGAGGGCAAAGAAACTTGCTAGGTGTCAATTTTTTGAAAAAGCGCTATAAATATACTAAATGAGTAATGATGTTGTATGCTTGCCTACTTGTTTTTTGCTTTGTTCCAGTAATAATCCATTTCCTCCAAGTTCATGTCCTGTAACTGTTTGCCTTCTTTGGCAGCCTCTGTTTCTATATACTGAAAGCGGGTAATAAATTTCAGATTGGTTCTTTCCAGTGCCTCTTCTGGATTTATGTCTATAAAACGGGCAAAATTAATTAGTGAAAACATCAGATCTCCAAACTCCGCGGTAGCTTTCTCTCTATCTATGTTAGCTGTGTCTTGTATGTTAAACTCTGATTCAAACTCATTTAGTTCCTCCTGAACCTTTTTCCATACTTCTGTTTTATCATCCCAGTCAAAACCGGCTCCTCTGGCTTTCTCCTGAATTCGCATGGCTTTAACGAGCGCGGGAAGTGAAGAAGGCACCCCTCCCAGAACGGATTTGTTACCTTCCTTTAGCTTTAGCCTTTCCCAATTCTGCTTTACTTCTTCTTCTGTTTCTGCAGTTGTGTCGCCGTAAATATGTGGATGCCTGAAAATAAGCTTCTCACTTTCTGTATTGAGTACATCTGCAATGTCAAAAGCATTTAATTCAGAGCCAATTTTGGCGTAGAAAATCATATGCAGCATGATATCGCCAATTTCTTTCTTTATTTCCTGCAGGTCATTCCTAAGTATGGCGTCTGAGAGTTCGTAAGTTTCCTCTATAGTAAGATGCCGGAGGCTTTCCAGCGTTTGCTTCCGATCCCAGGGGCATTTCTCCCTAAGATCATCCATAATGTCGAGCAGGCGGTTGAATGCCTGGAGTTGTTTACCCCTCGTGCTGTTGTCAATATCAAAGTTATTCATTAGTGCAAATATACTAAAATCTCACAGGATTTATCTCCTGAACTGGCCTAACTAGGTGAGGGTATGGTTTTTAACAGCTGGAGGTGTGTTAAGTTATTGAAATGTTTATAGTAAAAATTCCTTTAAGTATAAAGGAAATGATTACTTTTGCCACGGTATAAAAGTAAGATAAGTGGCTTTAATAAAATCAATTTCTGGAATACGTGGTACGATAGGCGGACGGGCTGGTGAAGCACTCACACCTGTTGATGTGGTGAAGTTCTCCGCTGCTTTCGGAACATGGGTGTTGAAAACTACAGGTAACAATACCATCATAGTTGGTCGCGATGCGCGTCTTTCTGGTGAGATGGTAAACAAGCTGGTATGTGCTACACTGCAGGGCTTAGGTATAAATGTGATAGACCTGGGTCTTTCTACAACACCTACTGTAGAGATGATAGTACCTGCCAAGAAAGCAGGCGGCGGTATCATTCTTACGGCCAGTCATAATCCCAAGCAGTGGAATGCGCTGAAACTGTTGAATCAGAAAGGTGAGTTTATTTCCGATGAGGATGGTAAACTGGTGCTTGAAATTGCTGAAAAAGAGGCTTTTGAATTTGCACAGGTAAATGAGCTGGGCAAGTATAAAACATCCGATACTGCGATTAAGAAACATATTAAGGCGATTCTGGACCTGCCTCTGGTTGATGTAGAGGCAATAAAGGCTAAAAACTTTGCTGTTGCTATCGATTGCGTAAACTCAAGTGGCGGTATTGCGGTACCAATGTTGCTTAATGCGCTAGGTGTTAGAAAAGTTGAAAAGCTATTCTGTGAGCCCGATGGCAATTTCCCTCATAATCCGGAGCCACTTCCGGAAAACCTGCGTGAAATCTCCAAACTTATTGAAAAAGGCAAGTTTGACCTGGGTATCGTGGTTGATCCGGATGTGGATCGCCTGGCGCTGGTGAACGAAGACGGCAGCATGTTTGGTGAGGAATATACGCTTGTTGCAGTGGCAGATTATGTGCTGAAGAACAAGAAAGGAAACACGGTTTCTAACTTATCGTCAACAAGAGCTCTTCGTGATGTAACAGAGAAGGAAGGTGGCGAATATTATGCTGCGGCTGTTGGTGAGGTTAACGTAGTGAACATGATGAAAGCACAGAATGCTGTTATCGGCGGAGAGGGCAACGGAGGTATTATCTACCCTGAGCTTCATTATGGTCGTGATGCGCTGGTGGGTATCGCCTTATTCCTGTCGCATCTGGCTAAATCAGGTATGAGTATGACACGCTTAAGATCATCTTACCCAAGCTACTATATCTCTAAAAACAAGATCGAGCTCACACCAGAGGTAAATGTAGATGAGGTGCTGCGACAGATGCAGGAGCGTTATGCTAAACAACCTATAAACACGATTGATGGGGTTAAGATAGAATTCGGCAAAGAGTGGGTTCACCTTCGAAAGTCTAATACAGAACCAATCATTCGTATTTATGCAGAGTCAGATAGCAATGCGACAGCAGAACATCTGGCTAATAAAATCATTGCTGACATTAAAGAAATCATTTCTGTAAAAGCATAATGTGCTGTTGTTGTAATATAGCATAACAGGCAATGCAAAGTTGCGCCACAAGAGGAAGCTTGTCTTTTTCTCTCCTGGCGCAACTTTTTTTTATACTTTAGTAGTTCGTAAGTTGAATACATTCTCAGATACTATGCGTGTTTATTTAGATAATGCTGCCACCACACCCCTGGATAAAGAAGTTTTTGATGCGATGGCTCCTTTTATGCTGGAGCACTTTGGTAACCCTTCATCCATTCACTCCCATGGGCGTGAGGTAAGGTCTGCCATTGAAAAGGCGCGCAGAACAGTGGCGGGATTATTAAACACTTCCCCGGCTGAAATTTTCTTTACTTCTGGTGGTACAGAGGCAGATAATGCTGCCATTCGTTGTACCTGCCGCACATATGGAATTAAGCATGCGATCTCTTCTAAACTGGAGCATCATGCTGTTTTGCATACCATGGAGTTGCTGGAGAAAGAGGAGGGAGTACAGATAGCTTATGTGCGTCATGATGAACGCGGCAGCCTGGACCTGGAGCATTTAGAGGAGTTGTTGGCAAATCAGCCAAAAACGTTGGTCTCTATCATGCACGCCAACAACGAGATTGGTAATATCAATGACATTGAAGCCATTGGAGAGATCTGCAGAAAGTATGATGCTGTTTTTCATTCGGACACTGTTCAGACAATGGGGCACTACAAGCATGACTTGCAGCAGCTAAACACAAACTTCATTGTGGGCTCGGCACATAAATTTCATGGGCCAAAAGGAGTGGGCTTCTTGTATTGCGATGCAAACGTTAAAATTCAGCCTTTAATTCAGGGGGGGGCACAGGAGCGTAATATGCGCGGGGGCACTGAAAATGTTTACGGTATTATTGGCCTTGCAAAAGCGTTGGAGATAGCCTACCGGGATATGGATGAGCATCATAAGCATATCCAGGGGCTAAAAGACAGGATGGCACAGAAACTTAAAGAGCAGATGGAAGATGTGAGCTTTAATGGTTTATCAGAGTTTGGCGATAAAAGCCTCTACACAGTGCTGAATGTAAGCCTTCCTGCTTCCGATATTAACGAGATGCTGCTGTTTAGCCTGGATATTAATAAAATCTCTGCTTCAGGCGGTAGCGCATGCAGTAGCGGTGCCAACGCTGGTTCTCATGTGTTACGATCCCTTGACGTAGATCCTGCCCGTGGGTCTGTGCGGTTTTCTTTCAGTAAGTATAATACGCCGGAAGAAATTGATTACGTAGCAACCACGTTGGCCAAACTATATAAAAAGGAGCTGGCTTAAAATTCTGGAACAGCAGCTGCCAAGATAACAAGGGCTCCAGCAGATATGCTGGAGCTTTTTTAGTATTTGAAAAAATTATCTGTAGAAAAAGAATGAAAAGTATTGGTGTATTTTGCGGTGCTAACTCTGGTGCAAATAAAATTTACCAGGAGGCATCAGTGAAGCTTGGCCGCTTGATGGCGGAGCAAAAAGTAATGCTGGTTTACGGAGGAGGTAATGTAGGCCTGATGGGTGAAATTGCAGATGCTGTTTTAGCAGGAGGCGGCAGAGCGGTGGGGGTTATTCCGCAGAGCCTGGTTGATCGGGAAGTGGCGCACAGGGGGCTTTCTGAGCTTCATGTCGTGCAAACGATGCATGAGCGTAAAGCTATGATGGCTGCTCGTTCCGATGCCTTTGTAGCTATGCCCGGAGGCTTTGGCACTTTTGATGAAGTGTGTGAAATAATCACTTGGAATCAATTAGGTATTATCAGAAAGCCTGTCGCCTTTTACAATGTGAATGGGTTCTATGATAAACTACTGGAAATGATCGATCATTGTGTGGCGGAAGGCTTTATAAAGTTTGATCAACGGGAAAATTTAATTGTGGAAAGCGACGCTGAGTTGCTTCTAAAAAAAATCAGAGCGTTCTCAGATATTACATCAGATTATTGGATAGATTTCAAGCGAATTTAAATTTAATGTTTTAACTGTTCCTGTACCCTTAAGCTAAAGTGGATATGAAGTATAAACTACTCTTTTTAGTGCTGTTGCTTACCTTTTCGAAGGTACAGGCGCAGGATGTGTTCTCCGTTGGACCGGCTTTCCATTATAACTTCGGCGATAAGAAGCCTAAGGTAAGCTGGGGAGTGGAAGCTGCTATTTGGTGGTACGAAGATAAGTTTCCTATAAGTGCCAACCTGGGTTTTGACAAGCGGAAAGGCAGCACCGTATTGTACTCGCAAGCTCAAACAGGCGTAGGGCTTGCCGGAATTTCGGTGGGACCATACCTGGAGTTCAGGAAAGAAGAGGCATCTACAACTTTTGGTTTGCAAACTGATTACTGGCTGAACTACTACGCCGGTTTGAATTACCGCATAAGGTATGGTGGTGGTGAAAAGCAGAGAGCCTTTGGTTTATACTTAAAAGCTCCAATTATTCTTGGTTCCGAAGATGAGGAAGAAGGTGATGGTTGGGACTGGGAGGACTGGGATTAAAGAAAAGGTGGCAAAAAAAGCAGGCCCTGGTAATTAATTACCAGGGCCTGCTTTTTTAGTGAGAGCTACAGAGGTACTGTTAGTGTCTCAGGACCATGTTTTTCACTGCTTCTACCCAAGTAGGATTTGAGTTGAGGCTTTCCACCAGTTGCCACTTCTCGCCACCGGCTTCCAGAAACATTTCCTTAAATTCTTCACCAACTTCTATCGTTGTCTCCAAGCAATCAGCAACAAAAGCAGGGCTGTAAGCAAGCACTTTCTTTATTCCTTTAGCTGGCAGGTCTTTAAGTACGATATCAGTGTAAGGCTGTAGCCAGGGATCTCTGCCAAGCCGTGACTGAAAAGCTACAGTATACTGGTCTTCCCGCAGGCCAAGTTCAGCCGCTAGCAGTCTAGATGTAGCAAAACATGCAGCCCGATAGCAGTACTTGTTACGCTTATTATAAGAGTTACAGCAGGCGCCAAGTTTGCAATAGCCATGGTCACTTCCTTTTAGTATATGGCGCTCCGGTAAACCATGATAGCTGAATACCACAAAATCATAATCATCCTGCGCCATATGCTGCTTGCCTAGTTCAGCAAAGGCGTTTATGAATCCTGGATCATCGCAGAATGAGGAGATAAAATTGATATTCGGAATGATCCACCAATCTTTAACAATCTCCATGATCTTATCCTGCACAGAGCCCGTAGAGGCCGAGGCATATTGAGGGAAAAGTGGCAGTACAATTATCCTGTCCACGCTTTGTTCACGCAACTCCTCCAGCGCACTTTTTATACTTGGACTTTGATAGCGCATGCCGAAAGCAACATGATAGCCGCTGCCAAGTTCAGCCTGAAGCTTTTCCTGCAAATCACGTCCGTGGTAAAGCAGTGGAGAACCACGCTCTGTCCAAAGCTCTTTGTATACCTTTGCCGACTTTGGTGCCCGGAAAGGTGCTATTACGCCATTTATCAAAGCATATCTTGCAATGGCAGGTATATCGATTACGCGTTTATCCAGCAGGAACTCGCGCAGGTATTTTCTTACGTCAGGAGTACTTGGTGTATCTGGTGTGCCGAGATTTACCAGCAGCACGCCAATCTTACCAGAGGCTTTTTTGCTCATGTAAAGTGTAAATGCTTATGTATTGCAAAGATACGAACTATAAAACTTTCTTTTTGATAAGAAATGTCATTGTTCTGTTGGTTGCTAGTGCATCTAAAAGCAGTTAGGATGAAAAATGTTTAGGCTCTCTTCATATCCTTGTTCCTATCTGCAATAACTTTATTCTATCATTCTGTGAATCAATAATTCAGCTAATAGAGTGGCGTCTCGTAAAAAAGAAGTAATTTTGCATCCTTAAATTTTAGAGTATGGCCGAAACAACGCATAAAGCCGGTTTTGTAAGTATAGTAGGTAAGCCAAATGTGGGTAAGTCCACATTAATGAACGCCCTGGTAGGGGAGAAGCTGTCTATTATTACTTCAAAGGCACAGACGACACGGCACCGTATCATGGGTATTCTGAACGGCGATGACTTCCAGATTGTTTACTCTGACACGCCTGGAATCATTAAGCCACAGTATGCCTTACACGAGTCTATGATGAGCTTTGTCCGCACTTCGCTTGAAGATGCAGACATTATCCTTTTTGTAACGGATATCTATGAAAAGCATGATGAGGATGATGTGATTAAGCGCCTGCAGCATGCGGAGGTGCCGATCCTGCTGCTCATCAACAAGATTGACCAGGCTACGGAAGAAGAGGTAAATGAAAAGGTCGCTTATTGGCAGGAGGTAATGAAACCAACGGAAATCCTGCCTATCTCAGCCTTGCACAACTTTGGTCTAGAGCATTTGTTCGGCCGCCTGCTTCATTATTTACCGCAGCACCCGCCCTTTTATCCTAAAGATGAACTGACGGACAAGCCAGAGCGTTTCTTTGTGTCGGAAATCATCCGGGAGAAGATTCTGCTCAATTATAAAAAAGAAATTCCCTATAGCTGCGAAGTAGTGGTGGAGGAGTTTAAAGAAGAGGAGGATATTATCCGCATACGTGCCGAGATAAGTGTGGAGCGCCGTAGCCAGAAGGGAATAGTGATAGGCCATAAGGGTGAGGCCTTGAAAAAAGTAGGTACACAGGCTCGGATTAGTATGGAGGAGTTCTTCCAGAAAAAAGTATTTCTTGATTTGTATGTGCGCGTGAACGAAAACTGGCGAACGGACCAAAAGCTGCTTCGGCGCTTTGGCTACAGCGAGTAAGTAGGCGCATTGCATAAAGCTTCGGGGCAGGGTGCTCCGGGGGCACTTTAACTATTTTATTTATTTACGATGTCATCAAACATCATTGCAATTGTAGGACGCCCGAATGTTGGTAAATCTACACTTTTTAACCGCTTGGTTGGTGAGCGAAAAGCCATCATGGATAACGTAAGCGGGGTAACCAGAGACAGAAGCTACGGACACGGAGAGTGGTGCGGCAATTTCTTTACTGTGATTGACACAGGTGGATACGTACACGGCTCCGAAGATATTTTTGAAACAGAAATTAACCGCCAGGTAGAGCTAGCCATGAAAGAGGCTGATGTTATTCTCTTCATGGTGGACGTGGATGCCGGTTTAACAGGCCTGGACGAGGAATTTGCCAATGTTTTGCGCAGAACAGATAAACCTGTTTATGTAGTAGCGAATAAAGCTGATACCAATGCACGTATGCACCAGATGGGTGAGTTTTATGCGATGGGCATTGGTGGTGAGGAAATATTTCCTATCTCATCTCAAAGCGGCTCAGGCACTGGAGAGTTGTTGGATGAGGTAGTAAAGCACTTTAAAGACAAAGGAATAGAGGATCCGGATGCAGGTGTTCCTAGAATAGCTGTTCTGGGCCGCCCGAATGTAGGTAAGTCATCATTTGTGAACCTTCTGCTTGGTGAGGAGCGCAATATTGTAACGGATATCGCCGGTACAACCCGCGATTCTATTGACTCCCGGTACAATGCCTTCGGGAAAGAATTTATCATTGTGGACACAGCAGGTCTGCGCCGAAAAAGTAAGGTAAGCGAAGATATCGAGTTTTACTCCGTAATGCGCTCTGTGCGCGCCCTGGAGGATGCCGATGTGTGCATTGTTATATTGGACGCTACGCGTGGTATTGAGGCGCAGGACGTAAACATCATTGCCCTGGCTGAAAAAAATCGAAAAGGCATTGTGATCCTGGTAAACAAGTGGGACCTGGTGGAGAAGGATACGCATTCTACGAAGCAGTTTGAGGAAGAAATTCTGAGCCGTATTGCGCCTATCAAATATGTGCCGGTTGTATTCACTTCCGTAGTAACGAAGCAGCGTATTCACAAAGCTGTTGAGAAAGCAATGGAAGTGTATGATAACAAAACACAGAAGATCCCTACTTCAAAGCTAAACGACCTGTTGCTGCCTGAAATCGACAGGTATCCGCCTCCGGCTATCAAAGGTAAGTTTGTTAAGATAAAGTATGTAACGCAGTTGCCTACGCATAATCCTACGTTTGCTTTCTTCTGTAATTTGCCGCAGTACATAAAAGAACCATATACCCGTTACCTCGAAAACCAGATCAGAAAACACTTTGGTTTTGAAGGGGTTCCGATCAAAGTTTTGTTTAAAAAGAAATAGTTGGAGATAATATTAGGAGGTTCAGTAATTTACTTGCGCATCATGCAACACTGAAGAAGCTGCTCTTCAATAAACAAAAGAACTATCTGGCGAAAGCCACAAAAGAAGAAGGCGCCTCAAAAGGGCGCCTTCTTCTTTTAATATTTTTTCATAACTATATTGTAACAAGGGCGTATTCGTGTGCAGGTTCTTCCATGCTTAACAGAAACAATCACTCACACTATAAAGATAAATGATGAAAAAGTTACTGTACGTATTTGTAATTGGTGGTCTGTTCACTTTCGCCTCCTGCGATTCGCCAGCCGAAGAAAGAATGGAGGAAAGAGAGGAGAGAGTGGAAGAATTGGAGGATGAGGCAGAGGAGAGAACCGAAAAAATGGAAGACATGGAAGAAGAGATGGATACTACTGCTGTGATTGAATAACAGCAATAGCGAAAAAGATAAATATCGAAAGGCCGGGTAACTTTCGGCTTTTCGTCATTTACAGCACATCTGATAAAGAAAAAAGCAATAATTTAACCTTGAATAGAATTAACTCGTTTTAACCAATGGCTATGGGTTTAAAGAACCTATAGAATAGAGGCTCATAAGTCTGTCATATGATAATATGTTAATATTTATGGTGTTAGTCGCATAATATTTAAATCAGATGCGTCTTGTTCATCTGCTGAAGAAGAATGTAGGGAATGTTGATACAGAGATAGAGGAGGATAATTAAGATAGCAGAGGGAATGGACACAACTACTAAAATTCAATAATAAACTAAACGTATATCAATTATGAAGAAGTTATTGTACATGCTGATAGCAGCAGGTTTCTTTTCTTTCAGTGCTTGCGATTCGCCGGCAGAAGAGCGTGAAGATGTGGTAGAAGAGGCTGAAGACTTGGCTGGTGAAAGAGCTGAAGGCGATGTGGAAGATGTAGTTGAAGAAAGAAGAGAACTAAACGAGGAAATGAGAGAGTACAATGAAGAAGTAGCTGAAGAGGTAGATACTACAGTGGTAATAGAGTAAATCAAACATATATTATTAGCACTATGAAAAAGGTAATGTATCTTTTGATGGCAGCAGGTATGCTAACATTCGGAGCATGTGCCTCCACTGAAGAAGCTACTGAGGAAGTGGAAGAGACTGCAGAAGAGGTAGAGGAGGAGGTAGAAGAAGAAATTGATGAGTAGGCTTTAACTTTGAGTATAGCAACCTGATAAAAAAAAGGAACTGTTAGTTTAACAGTTCCTTTTTTTTATCAGGTTGCTATGGGGCCAGACGTTTTTGAATCATACTATTTACAAGCGCAAATAAACGCTTTGGAGTAAACGTGCGCCAATGCACATCATCTAATGCGCCGCCGAAATTAATATAGTAATCCAAGTTGTAGTTTTTCATTTCGCTAAGTACAAAATCCTGAAAACCCAGTGCAGCGATCCATCCTTCCTCTATATCTTCAAACCACTCCTCATAATAAGAGTCATCGGAGCCATGGAAGTTAAAAACATTTTCACCAATGAGTATAAAGTGCTTGATGCCTTCATGTATCAGTTGATCTAAGATGTTGCGCTTAAAGCTCATGATATCATTGTTCAGTGCATCATTCCACTCGCCCATCAACTCTATCACCGTAAAACCCTGTTCATAATCAGCATAAAGAATCTTTAAAAAAAGCGTTTCTGAATCAATATCATCCCACTGCGGGTGTATGTAATAGCCGTAAATTGTATTTGTATAGTGAGTCAAGCTGTTCTCGGTACCAAAGAGTGGCGACTTAGGGTCTTCGGCTGCTGAATACTTCTCAAGCCAATTATAAAATGGTTCTATTGTGTGCATAAACTGTTGTACAGCTATCATTAGTAGCTGCTATTTTGCTTTTTATTACTTAAAAGGATAAGCAAAGTTGACAATTCTTTCAAGCTTTTTTAAATCAGAAAGCTATCTTTACTGAAACAGTTTTTCGTTATATGTAATTAGGAGGGAAATCCGTTATACCCTAATAAGGTACGCCTTAAGCTTCTTTTAATCCTTACGAGCAACATGAAGACAAAAAAAAGACATACCCAAGGTTTTATTGCCAGCCTCTTAATATTGTTTTTAGCATTGTTAACAGGGCCTGCTTTTGCAGAGACCCCGGACTATACTAAAGTATATCACCCGATTATTAATGAAGCCGAAAAAAATATCCTTCAGAAAGACTATCAAGCAGCCCTGGCTGCCTATCAGCTGGCTTTTTCTGAAGTTCCTAGTCCCTTTGCGCGCGATTATTATAATGCTGCGGTGTGTGCACTGTTAACAAAGGATGAAAAGCTTACTTATGAATACTTGGAGAAGCTTGTGCTGAAGGGGGTAAGTTTGCCTTATCTTGAAAAACAGCAAGCGTTTGAGCCACTACATAAGACCAGAAAGTGGAAAAAGTTTAAAAGGAAGTATCCTAAGTACCGCAAAGCATATAATGAACTTGTAAACTTAGATCTGCGGGCTGACCTGGATGAACTATATGCCCGGGATGCTTATTTCAGACAAGCAAAAGGTGGCTACGGTGAGTATGGAGATACTTTAAGGAAAATTGAAGTTGCGAATACAAAGTTATTTTTAAAATGGGTAGAGGAGTTTGGTTATCCAGGTGAATCCTTAATTGGAGTTGCAGACACCCTAGAGCAGTTACCGCGCTTCTACATAGTTGTACAGCGGCAGACCAAAGCCAGAAAGGGGCATGACTTCTCTAAAGTGCTAACGGAAGCTGTAGAGCAGGGGAAGTTGGGACCACAGGTGGCTGCCTACCTTTTAGAACAGCAGGCAGGCGACTCCAGGTACAGTTCTAAAGCTTTTGTTAAGGTAAATTGCAATAAATGTAAAAATGGAGACTCTCTGGAAGGCTTAGACAGGTATTTTGAAATAGCCCGAACAGAAGAGGAACTAAAGGCTATAAATAAAAGGCGAGCAAAACTAGGGCTGGACTCTCTAAAGGATTATAAAGAAAAAGTGCTGTATAGCTTTGAAGACACACGCTTTAAACTTGGCAATGAATGGGCAGTTACAAATTATTATGTGCCAAGTAAGGAGGCTGCCGAAATCATTTTGGAAAAGCTTGTAGCAGCTCAGTAGGTTTATCTAAAATAAATTAAAATGCCGCAGCTTGTCTTAACAAACTGCGGCATTTTAATTTAGTGGAGGTTACCCTTCTCCGTTACGGTAAGCCTCGATAGCGGCCCGTACACTACCATACTTTTTTAATAAGGCAGCAGCCTCATTTTTACTAAGATTCAGCTCTTCCATCAACATACGGGTACCACGGTCTACAAGCTTTTCGTTAGAAAGCTGCATGTCTACCATTTTGTTGCCCTTTACTCTGCCTAGCCGGATCATGGTTGAGGTGGTGAGCATGTTCAGAACAAGTTTCTGAGCTGTTCCTGCCTTCATGCGGGTGCTACCTGTCACAAACTCAGGCCCGGTTATAACCTCAACAGGATAATCGGCTTCAGCAGCTACGGCACTTCCTGCATTACACACAATACATCCGGTTGCTATACCATTTTTCCTGCAGGCGTTCAGCCCTCCAATTACATAGGGCGTTCTTCCGGAAGCTGCAATGCCCACAACAATGTCTTTCTCTGAAATGTTGTGCTCCTGTAGATCCTTCCAGGCCTGCTCCTGGTTATCCTCTGCAAACTCAACTGCTTTGCGAATGGCAGTGTCGCCCCCGGCAATCAAGCCGACGACCATGCCATGCGGCACGCCATAGGTCGGTGGACACTCAGAAGCATCTACAATGCCTAGCCTGCCGCTGGTGCCCGCACCTATATAAAAAAGTCGCCCCCCTTGTTTAAGCTTTGCTATGGTTGCTTCCGCAAGCTGCTCGATCTGTGGGATTGCCTTTTCTACTGCCAGCGGCACAGTTTTATCTTCTTTGTTGATGCTTACCAACAACTCTCTTACACTCTTTTTCTCCAATCCATCATAGTTGGATGCAGACTCGGTGGTAGACATGCCTTTACGCTTTAGAAGTAAAAATAAAATAGCTCTGACTACTGTTTCTCTGACTTATCAGGGGTGCCGAAGGCCTGTAAAAGCTCCTGATGGTAGTTTATTAAGCCTTCGCTAGGGCTCTTGATGATGGTCTCTACACGCAGGCCATATTTTTTGGCTACTTGCTTTAGGGTATCGCTAAAATGGAAAGCTATCGAACCTACAAAGTTTACCGGTAGTTTATCGTGATCCTTATACTTAAGGACATGCCGCTCAAAGAACTCTGAAAAATTCTCATAGATCATTGCCCGGATAACTGGATGTTTCTGTTTTTCGTGCATAAACTTTGCGAAGGTTGCCATATAACGGCTAGGAATAGAAGAACCGTAAAGAGTATCAAGAATACCATCCTTCGTAAGGTTATACGTGTTTTTCAGTGACTGAGCAAGGTCATCCGGTAATTCTCTATACAGGTAGGCCTTTATCAGAAGCTTTCCCATGTAGGCGCCGCTTCCCTCATCGCCAAGCAGAAAACCTAGTGAGGGTACATTGTCTATGATTTCCGCCCCATCATAAAGGCATGTATTAGAACCGGTTCCTAAAATGCAGGCTATTCCTGGCTCCCGTCCACAAAGGGCACGAGCTGCACCAAGCAAGTCATGATCAACGTAATTGAGGCTATCCGGGAAAGCCATCTTCAAGGCGTCTTCCACTCGCTTATTTCGCTCCGGGGAACTACAGCCTGCCCCATAATAATAAATAGCTGTCGGACGCTCATCTTTAAGCTGTGGCACTAGTACTTCATGTAGCTCCTTGTAAATTTCATCGGCCTCCTGATACATGGGGTTAAAACCAGCAGTATATGCCTGAGCAAGAACGGTGTCTGCAGTTAAGAAGCGCCAGTCTGTTTTTGTTGAGCCGCTGTCAGCTATTAATATCATGATAAAAGTCTAATTTCTTATTAAAAATGGATCAGTCCCAATATACGATTTTATTACAAAGTACGTCTAATTCTTCGGAGGTAGATAGATTGAGTTTTTAATGACCCCGATGGCCTCAAACTTGTCAAAAACATATTCTGTGTGTGGGGCATCCTTCAACTCCTCTGTCAGGTCTTGACCGGCCCAATGCTCATAGTGGTTGCCGTCGCGCCATAGTCTAGACTTTCGTACGTCATAAATCACACCTTTATATGCCACCCATATTTCATCTCTGTCCTGGCCGTTGCGTGAGGCCAGTTGCTGCAGCGTGTACTCTGGTAAATTCATACTGTCAACCTATTCTTGCCTGGGTCAGTATCCAGCGGTTTGGTACTTCACCCTTAATCGCCTGCAGGTAATCTTCATAACTACAAGGTACAATCCTGCTGGCCTTTTCACTGCTAAGAGGCTCTACTTCCAGCCACCATTTTTCGCTGCTCTTACTTTTGTAGAAGATCATGCGGTCAGGGTTATCCTCATTGAAAGCAACAGCATACTTTGTGAACTGTTTGCTGTCAAAATTTAATTCGTTCTTTCTGTGGTAGAACCCTTCCATAAAATACCAGATCATGGTGGCAATGGTCATGGCAGTAAGTCTTCGCTTATCCAGTTCCGTATCATACTCATAGATGCCCAGCGAAGTGAGGTTATCACTGAGGCCGGCATACCAGCATATCTGACAGGCTTCCTCGCCAGTTAAGCCAAAGGGGTTAGCTGGTTCGTAGCCAGGGGCATCCTGGTGGCGGATAGCTGAGATATCAAAAGTCAAAAGATCTGCTAAACGAACTACTGGCTCCATTTCCTGCACGTTTCGGTGTACTTCCCCAACCCGGTAAGCTTCAAAATGGAGTTTTTCCAACGTACCCATCACTTCCGGCTCCACCAGGTAAGACTGATAGCCTATTTGGCCGAGGCTGAAAAGGTAGTTTGGGTCGTGCATGAGTATCTGGCGCAGTTGCTTCTTATTGGGCGCAGCGCTGGTGTCCTCCGTCATGTCTACGCTACTATCTACAGTTACCATATTTACTACACGGTCCAGGTGCTCGTATCCTAAGTACTGGCCATACTCCAGGTCGTGTGTGCCTCCTATGATGATCGGAATGGTATTGTGTGAAATCAGAACTTCCACGATCTCTTTAAGGCGTAGATACGTATCATCAAGCGTAATACCCGGACGCAGATTGCCCAAATCAACAATTTGGCAGCGACCACTGCCCTTGTGGAGCGTGTATAGCTTTTTCCGGACGATACGAGCCGGTGCAGTGGAAGGAGTAGTTGTTTCTGTTACTTCTTCTGTATAGCGGCCTCTTGTTTCGTTTATACCAATAATGGCTATATCGGCAGATCGCCAGTCCGGGAACTTGCTTACAAAGCGGTTGATGTAGGCTCCTAGAGTGCGGGGCTTGTTAAGCTTAACGAATACATCCTCGTTCAGAGGCTCAAAGAAAATCGAAAGGTTCATGTAAGGTTATCTGAAGAAGTCAAATTTAATAAAAAAGCTTTGCTCAATTTGTGTACGCCATCAAAGAAGTAAGCAACCTCTAAATATAAGCTTTGTTAAATATTTTTGAGAGGCTTATGGAAGTTTTGAAAAAAATACTTAAAATGCAGTAAGTATAGGCTCAAAATAAGAAATACTCCTAACCAATATACCATGGAAATTACCCGTACACTAGACCTCCTGCCTTATCAGCTCATGAATTTCCCGCAGCCAGATTGCCTTGCTGCCAAAGTAAATGGGAAATGGGAGAAGTATAGTACACAAGATGTGCAGGATTATGCAAATAAAATAAGTCTGGGCCTTTTAAAGCTGGGGGTTGGAAAAGATGACAGGGTGGCTATCATTTCCTTCAACCGTCCGGAGTGGGTATTGGCCGACTTTGGTATCCAGCAAATAGGAGCCATTAGTGTGCCTATGTATCCTACAATCACAGTTGAGGATTACCGCTACATCTTTAACGATGCTGAAGTAAAGGCAATCTTTGTGGCAGACGCCTCTCTTTATAATAAGGTAGTTGCTGCCACAGAGGGCATGGAAGGAATAAAGGAAATTTATACTTTTGATGAGGTAAGCGGAGCAAAACATTGGACAGAGGTGCTGGAATTGGGAAAGGGAGAAGATCCGCAACAGCTTGAGCCGCTAAAAGCCGCTGTGCAACCGGATGATATATTAACTATCATTTATACTTCCGGAACCACAGGCAATCCAAAAGGAGTAATGCTGACGCATCGGAACCTGGTAAGTAATGTGCAGGGCACTGTGCCTTACGTGCCAGTACATAAAGAGCATAGAGCCCTCAGCTTTCTGCCGCTCTGTCATATTTTTGAGCGTATGCTTCTCTACCTATACATGCGTATAGGTGTATCTATTTACTATGCAGAAAGTATAGAGATGGTGGCAGAGAACCTGAAAGAGGTGAAGCCACATGTATTCACAACAGTGCCTCGCCTTCTGGAAAAGGTCTATGACAAAATAGTGGCCAAAGGTATGGAGTTAACAGGAGTGAAGCGTAACCTTTTCTTCTGGGCACTGGAACTTGGGCTGAAATACGATACACAGCAGGACCAGGGCTGGTGGTATAACAAGCAGCTTGCCCTCGCGAATAAGTTGATCTTTAGCAAGTGGCGCGAAGCACTCGGCGGAAACGTAATTGCAATAGTTTCGGGAGGCGCTGCCCTGCAGCCTCGCCTGGCCCGCGTTTTCTGGTCAGCTAATATTCGTGTTATGGAAGGGTATGGTCTTACAGAAACTTCACCGGTAATCACGGTTAATCGCTTTGAGCCTGATAATAACATGATCGGTACAGTAGGTATGCCGATAGATGGGGTTGAAGTTAAAATTGCTGAGGAGGATGGGGAAATCCTTACCCGTGGACCTCACGTGATGAAGGGGTACTATAATAAACCGGATCTGACGGATGAAGTGATAGACAAAGACGGCTGGTTCCATACCGGCGATATCGGGCAGTTGATCGATGGGAAATACATCAAGATTACAGATCGCAAGAAAGAGATGTTCAAGACATCTGGTGGTAAGTATGTTGCACCGCAGCCAATTGAGAATAAGCTCAAAGAGTCTGTAGTAATTGAGCAGGCGATGGTAGTCGGGGAAGGACAGAAATACGCTGCCGCACTCATAGTGCCGTCATTCCTGGGTTTACAGGATTGGTGCCAGCACAAAGGCATCAAGTACACTTCTGATGAGGAAATGATTACAAAGCCTGAAGTGCTTGACAAATACCAGCGGGAGATCATCAAAGCAAACGAAGGACTGGCGCAGTATGAAACGGTTAAGAAGTTCAGGCTGGTCCCTCAGATGTGGACAGTGGAAACCGGTGAACTCACGCCTACTCTGAAGGTAAAGCGTAAGATTATCACAAACAATTATAAAGATCTTATCGAGAGTATGTTTTAGTATTTTAGCATTTCTGTAAACAAAAAGCCCCCTGGTAATTCTGCCAGGGGGCTTTTTGTTTAGTAACAATATGTTTTGGTATACCCGACGCTGTTTTTTCAGTATAACAATAACTTTAGTATCTATAACATTGCTTGTAAGGAAGGTAAGGTGTTGGAAGAGAATTAATTTAAAAATAGTATGCAAGCATAACATTTTTTTTCTATATTTGGTATACACCATAGCCGATGTATGAAGCCAGAAGAAACAGTAGATTATAACTTTAAGGTATGTTGGCATGCTATCTCGCGCATGTACAACTCAGAAGCCGTTAAAAATGATATCACAACCTCCATAGGCTTTGTGCTGTTAAATATTGATCAGCAGGCAGGTACTCCTGCCACCAAAATTGCTCCCCTTCTGGGGTTAGAAACCCGTAGCCTTACACGCATTTTAAAAAGTATGGAGGAGCGGGACCTTATATATAAGGTGTCTGACCCCAACGATAAGCGCCTGGTGCGCATATTCCTGACGGAAAAGGGGTTAGAGAAGAAAGAAGTCGCCCGACGTACAGTAAAGGAGTTCAATATTAAAGTACGCGAAGAGATACCCAAGGAGGAACTGGAGGTATTCTTTAAAGTATGCAGCCGCATATACGGCATGATCGATAACAAGGAAATATTTTAATCCATAGACAACCATAGCTATTCTATGAAAAGAATAATTAAAAAAGTAGCAGTGCTAGGCTCCGGGGTAATGGGCTCACGGATCGCCTGCCACTTTGCCAATATTGGGGTGCAGGTGCTGCTGCTCGACATTGCTCCAAAGGAACTGACACCAGAGGAAGAGAAGAAAGGCCTGAAGCTCGAAAGTAAGGCTGTGCGAAACCGCATTGTGAACAGTGCTTTGCAGTCAGCCATAAACTCTAATCCATCGCCGCTATACCGTAAGTCTGATGCAAGCCTGATACAGACCGGTAATTTTGACGATAACATGAAGGATATCTCCACTGCTGACTGGACCATAGAAGTGGTGGTAGAGAATCTGAAGATAAAGAAGCAGGTTTTTGATCAGGTAGAACAACACCGCAAACAAGGTACCCTGATAACTTCCAATACATCAGGCATTCCAATTCATATGATGCTGGAAGGTCGCTCTGACGATTTCAAAAAGCATTTCTGCGGTACGCACTTCTTCAATCCCCCACGCTACCTTAAACTGCTGGAGATCATCCCTACACCAGAAACAGATAAAGAGGTTGTCGATTTCCTGATGCACTACGGTGATCTTTACCTGGGTAAAACAACCGTGCTTGCTAAGGATACACCTGCTTTTATAGCTAACCGTGTAGGTATCTATGCTATTATGCAGGGGCTGAAGGTGATGAACAAGTATGAACTGACTGTAGATGAAGTTGATAAGATAACAGGCCCGATCATCGGTCGTCCTAAATCAGCTACTTTCCGAACCTTGGATGTAGTTGGATTAGATACGTTGGCAAACGTCGCTAACGGATTATACCAGACAGGAGAAAAGGATGAGTCGCGTGAGCTGTTTAAGCTGCCGGACTACTTGCAGAAAATGGTTGAGAACAAGTGGCTGGGCGATAAAACAGGCCAGGGCTTCTACAAAAAGACCAAAGACGCAAAGGGTAAGACTGAAATCCTGACGCTGGACCTGAACACGCAGGAATATGGGCCAAAGCAGAAGGTGAAGTTCCAGAGCCTAGAGGCTTTAAAGCCGATTGATGACCTGAAGAAACGCATTAAAGTTTTTGCTCAGCAGGATGATAAAGCTGCTAAGTTTTTCAAGGAGTCGTTGTTTGGTCTTTTCCAATACGTGTCTAACAGGATTCCTGAGATCTCTGACGAGCTCTATAGAATAGACGATGCCTTACGTGCAGGTTTTGGATGGGAGCTTGGTCCGTTTGAGTACTGGGACGCCATCGGGGCCAGAGAAGGTGTTCAAAGAATGATAGAGGCAGGCTACGAACCAGCACCGTGGGTTGAGGATATGCTAAACAATGGCAAAGAGTCTTTTTATATCGTTAATAGTGGCACGCGCCATTATTACGACATACAGGTTAAAGAATATAAAGCCATTCCTGGCGCTGAGAATTTCATCATACTTGAGAACCTGCGTGGTAATAAAGTAGTGTGGAAAAACAGCGGTGCTACCCTCACAGACTTGGGCGATGGCATCCTGAATGTGGAATTCCACACCAAGATGAATACCATTGGCGGAGATGTGGTTGCCGGTTTAAACAAGGGCATTGAACTGGCAGAGAAAGATTTCAGAGGTATGGTAGTCGGCAACGATGCTGCCAACTTCTCTGCTGGTGCTAACGTGGCCCTTATATATATGTATGCGCTGGAGCAGGAGTATGATGAGATCAACTTCATGATCAAGCAGTTCCAGAACACCATGATGCGCATGCGCTACTCAGCTATACCTGTTGTAGGTGCTCCGCATGGCCTTACACTGGGCGGTGGCTGCGAACTGAACCTGCATTGCGACCACGTACAGGCTGCTGCTGAAACCTACATGGGCCTGGTAGAGTTTGGCGTTGGCCTGATACCAGGAGGTGGCGGTACAAAAGAGATGACCATGCGTGCCGCCGATATGTATGCTGAAGGTGACATCGAGTACAATGACCTGAAGAACGTGTTCCTGACAATCGGTATGGCTAAGGTATCCACCTCTGCAAAAGAGGCGATTGATCTTGGTTATATGCGCAAAAGCGATGGCATCACCATTAACAGCAACCGCTTGATTGCCGATGCCAAATCACACGCCATTATGCTGGCTGAGGCTGGTTATACAAAGCCTGTGGAACGCACTAACATCAAGGTGCAGGGTAAAGGTGCACTGGGTATGTTCCTCACAGGTGCCAATGCCATGTATTCAGGGCGTTACATTTCGGAGCATGATAAGAAGATTTCTGAGAAACTTGCCTATGTAATGTGCGGAGGAGATTTATCTGCCCCAACTGAGGTGAGCGAGCAGTACCTGCTGGATTTGGAGCGTGAGGCCTTCCTGTCACTTACCGGGGAGCGCAAAACGCTTGAAAGAATTCAGAGCATCCTGACAACAGGCAAGCCACTGAGAAACTAGGAACTATAGGATAAACTATAAAAGAGCATCAAAATGAATAACGCATATATCGTAGCTGGATTTCGAAGCGCAGTGGGTAAAGCTCCGCGTGGTGTTTTCCGGTTTACCAGACCAGATGACCTGGCCGCTGATGTCATCAAACACTTATTAAGTACAGTTCCTGCCCTGGATCCTGAGCGTGTGGACGATCTGATTGTAGGTAATGCCGTGCCGGAAGCAGAGCAAGGCTTGCAGATTGGACGTATGGTCTCATTGCTGGCACTGCCAATGTCAGTGAGTGGTATGACCGTTAACCGCTACTGCGGCTCGGGGGTAGAAACCATTGCAATCGCTGCTAACCGCATCGCGGCAGGTATGGCCGACTGTATAGTTGCAGGTGGTACTGAATCAATGTCAATGGTTCCTACTGCTGGCTGGAAGACTGTTCCTAACTACAAAATCGCAAGTAAGAATCCTGATTGGTACCTGAGCATGGGCTTAACGGCAGAGGCTGTGGCTAACGATTACAAGGTTTCACGTGAAGATCAGGATGAGTTCGCTCTAAAGTCGCACCAAAAGGCGCTGAACGCTATTGAGAAAGGCTACTTCAAAGATCAGATAGTACCAATCACCATAGAAGAGACTTACCTGGATGAAAATGGTAAGAAGAAAACGAAGACTTATGTAGTGGATACCGATGAAGGTCCCCGTGCAGATACCTCTTTAGAAAGATTGGCAAAGCTGAAGCCCGTCTTTGCTGCAGGAGGCACTGTAACGGCCGGTAATTCTTCGCAAACATCTGATGGGGCTGCCTTTGTTATAGTAATGAGCGAGCGAATGGTAAAGGAGCTGAATCTTGAGCCGATTGCACGTTTGATAAGCTATGGCACAGGTGGCGTAGACCCTCGTATTATGGGTATGGGGCCAATTGCAGCTGTTCCGAAAGCTTTAAAGCAGGCAGGTATGACCCTAAATGATATCGACCTGATTGAAATGAACGAAGCGTTCGCAGCACAGTCTATTGCTGTTATGCGTCACCTGGATTTTGACCCGGATAAACTCAACATCAACGGTGGTGCAATCGCGCTTGGGCACCCCCTTGGTTGTTCTGGAGCAAAGCTCTCCGTTCAGCTTTTTAGTGACCTGCGTCGCACGGGAGGCAAATATGGCATAGTAACCGCCTGCGTTGGTGGCGGACAAGGTGTTGCCGGTGTATTTGAACTCCTGAAATAAACTAACCAAACTGTATCTAAAACATCTTAAATAAACTATCAATGGAAACTCAAAATAAAACTGCTAGCATAAAAGGTGGTGAGTTCCTAATCAAGGAAACAGATCCGCAGGACGTTTTTACACCTGAAGAATTTAGTGAAGAGCAGCGCATGATGGCCCAGACCTGCCTGGACTTTGTGGAGGAAGAGGTTACACCGCTGCTCGACAGATTAGATAATCATGAAGAGGGGCTGATGGAGAGCCTGATGAAGAAAGCAGGGGACTTGGGTCTTTTTGCGGTTTCAATGCCTGAGCAGTACGGTGGTCTTAACATGGACTTTAATACTTCGCTCCTGGTAACAGAATCTGTAGGCGGCGGACATTCTTTCCCGGTTGCGTTTGCAGCACATACCGGTATAGGTATGCTGCCGATTTTATACTTTGGCACAGAAGAGCAGAAGCAGAAGTATCTTCCTAAGCTTACTACAGGTGAATGGGCGGCAGCTTATTGCTTAACAGAACCAGGTTCTGGCTCAGATGCACTTGCTGCCAAGACCAAAGCGGTGTTAAATGATGCTGGTACGCACTATATCCTGAACGGGCAGAAGATGTGGATCACTAACGCAGGTTTTGCGGATGTGTTCATCGTTTTTGCACAGGTTGATGGAGATAAATTCACTGGCTTTATTGTGGAAAAAGGTTACCCTGGCCTAAGCCTCGGTAATGAAGAGCACAAAATGGGTATCAAAGGATCATCTACGCGTCAGGTGTTCTTCTCAGATTGCGAAGTGCCGAAGGAGAATGTGTTGGGTGAAATTGGAAAAGGTCACCTGATCGCTTTTAACATCCTGAACATTGGCCGTATCAAGCTTTGTGCTGCAACACTGGGAGCCTCTAAAAAAGTAGCAGATCTTTCTATTAAGTATGCGAATGAGCGTCATCAGTTTAAACTGCCTATCTCCAAGTTTGGTGCCATCCGTCATAAGCTGGCTGAGCAGGCCATCAGAATCTATGCTGTAGAGTCGGCGCAGTACCGCGCAGGTATGGATATTTACCGCATGGAGCAGGAGCTTGTGGCTGCCGGTAAAGATGAAAACGAGGCATTGCTTGGTGCTGCCCGTGAATTTGCTGTGGAATGCGCCATGCTGAAAGTTGAGGGCTCTGAGGTGCTTGACTTTGTAGTGGACGAAGGTGTTCAGATCTATGGTGGTTATGGCTTCTCAGCTGACTACCCAATGGACCGTGCTTACCGTGATTCTCGTATCAACCGCATTTTTGAGGGTACTAATGAGATCAACCGCATGCTTACTGTAGACATGATCCTAAAGAAAGCCATGAATGGTGAGCTTGATCTAATGGGGCCAGCACAGGCGGTTCAGAATGAACTTATGGCTATTCCTGATTTTGGAAATGAAGAGGAAGGACTGTTCGCTGCAGAGCATAAAGCAATCCGTAACCTGAAAAAGGCAATACTTATGGTGGCGGGTACAGCTGTTCAGAAGTACATGAACTCACTTGCGAAAGAGCAGGAGATACTGATGAACATTGCTGACATGGCAATTAAAACTTATGTGGCAGAATCTACTTTGCTGCGGGTAGAAAAGCTGGTTAGCCAGAAAGGCGAGGAGGCTGTGGCAAATCAAATTGATATTGTGCGTGTTGTGGTGAATGATGCCGTAGATGCAGCCCTTATTGCCGGTAAAGATGCAATTGCATCAATGGCTGAAGGTGACGAGCAGCGCCTGCTGTTTATGGGTCTGAAGCGCTTCACTAAGAAAGACCTGTACAATACGAAAGAGGCACGCCGTCGTATAGCAGCAGCCTTGATAGAGGCAAATGAATATGTTTATTAATTTCTGACCATTTATAGTTAAAAAAGCCTTCTCCTTAGGGGAAGGCTTCTTTTTTTAGGCTGTTGTTTCGCAGCAAGCATAGAAGATTCTTATAAAATAAAATACACAAGGAAAATAAGGCCAAAGAAATATAGCATTTACACTAGTGTTTCGCGTGGAACTTACCTTATTGTATTTAACTAATCCTGCTCCAGTTTACAGTGTTAGCACTCAGCGACTGTATATGCCGGCGTAAATTATGATTCTGGGGTTGCTCCAGCTGAGGATCGACATGCAGGACACGCTGCGCGGCAGCACGAGCTTCCTGCAGTATGGGAGCATCTTTCGCCAGGTCAGAAATAAGCAGGTCCAGCACGCCACTTTGCTGTGTCCCCATCAGGTCGCCCGGACCACGGAGCTTCAGGTCAATATCTGCAATCTCAAAGCCGTTGTTAGTACGCACCATTGTTTCCAGACGGGTTTTGCTGTCTTTGCTTAGTTTATAGCCCGTCATTAGTATACAGTAGCTTTGCTCAGCGCCACGTCCGACACGGCCCCGCAACTGGTGTAGCTGCGATAGGCCAAACCGTTCCGCACTTTCAATGATCATCACTGAAGCATTTGGCACGTTCACACCCACCTCGATAACAGTAGTTGCCACCATGATCTGCGTCTCGTTCTTCACAAAGCGCTGCATCTCGTAGTCTTTGTCCTGTGGCTTCATCTTACCGTGAACCATGCTTACTTCATACTCAGGAAAGGCTCGCTTCACACTTTCATATCCATCCATCAGGTCCTTATAGTTCTCCATCTGCTCCGATTCTTCAATTAACGGATACACGATGTACACCTGCCTTCCAAGTTTTATCTGGTCCCGGACAAACTGAAACACACGCAGACGGTGTGAATCAAAGCGATGTACAGTTACAATTTCCTTACGGCCTGCTGGTAATTCATCTATTACAGACACATCTAAATCGCCATACAGGGTCATGGCTAAGGTACGTGGGATTGGAGTAGCCGTCATAACAAGCACATGAGGTATGACCCGTGGGTTCTTGCGCCACAGTTTAGACCGTTGCTCCACACCGAAGCGATGCTGCTCATCTACAATGCACAGACCTAGGTTCTGAAATTGCACTACATCCTCTAGGAGTGCATGTGTGCCTACAATCATTTTCATGTCTCCTGAGCGAAGCTGCTCGTGAAGCACTTTGCGTTCTCTGGCTTTGGTAGAGCCTGTCAGCTTGCCTAAGTTAATACCTAAGCTATCGGCGAATTTTTTCAGGCCCACATAGTGCTGGTCGGCCAGGATCTCAGTTGGTGCCATTAAAACAGACTGCGCACCATTGTCTGCTGCGATCAGCATTGTTATAAAGGCTACAATAGTTTTGCCGGAGCCAACATCTCCCTGTAGCAGACGGTTCATTTGTTTGCCTGCCGTCAGGTCACCATATATTTCCTTTACTACCCGCTTCTGGGCATTGGTCAGGTCAAAGGTCAGGTGGTTCTTGTAAAACTCTGTTAGGGTAGGCACCTGGTTAAAAACCTGCCCTTTAAGATCTGCTTTACGCACTACCTTCTGCCGGAACAGGCGCAGCTGGATATAAAAAAGCTCCTCAAATTTTAATCTGAACTTTGCCGCATTATACTTTTCCACCGTCTCCGGAAAATGTATGTTGATAAGTGCGCTGCGCTTATCTGTGAGGCGGTATGTATCAATTAGTTCAGGCGATAGCGTTTCCTGAATGTTAGGAACCGCTACTTTAAGTAGCATTTCCATCATCTTGCCGATTACCTTACTGTCGATACGGTGTGCCTTCAGCTTCTCGGTAGTGTGGTAGACAGGCTGCAGAAATGCTGTTGTTTGTTTTTCCTCCGCCAGCTCCTCCAGTTCCGGATGTGCCATGCTGAATTTACCGTTAAATTCAGTCGGCTTTCCAAACACAATGTAATCGGTATGGTTCTTTAGCGACTTCTGCATCCACTTCACACCCTTAAACCACACCAGTTCCAGCTGATCGCCATTCTCATCCACCAGGGTAGCTGCCAATCGTTGCTTTCTTCCTTCGCCGATTACCTCTTTTCCTCTGATTCGCCCTCTAACCTGTACGTAAGGCATGCTCTCGTCCAGTTCCGAAACCTTATAAAATTGAGTACGGTCGAGATAGCGGAACGGGTAGTGCTGTATAAGATCACCATAGGTAAAGATCTGCAGCTCTTTCTGCAGCAGCTCTGCCCGCATGGGCCCCACACCTTTAAGGAATTCGATCTTAGTGTTAAAGAAATTGCTCAAAATTCTGGCTTGCTTCTGAGGTTAAGGAATGGCAAGTGTAGATTACAAAAATAAGCAAAAGCCCTGACAGGTGTAAGTGCTGCCAGGGCTTTTGCTCGTGTTATTATTTCAAAGTGATATAAAACCCGCTTATTGCTTGTCTTTCCACTTTAGCGTATTCAGCAAGTGAATGATGTCTTTTTTTACAAAATCAATAACTGGTGCTAAAGAATCATTTTGAGTAGCCGTTCTAAAGTACAATGCCCCCCGAAGGAAATGATCTGTAGAGTCGGTTACGTAAAATTGAAACTGACTTGGCACCTCCCCCTCCAGCTCAAATACTGAGGCAACATCGCCAGATGGTATTCGAACCTCTGTTTCCTCAATAGAGTATGCTTTTACCTGGTGTTTGCCTGTCAGTTTCCGTGCATCTTCTATTAAATCATTCAGCTTCTCGGGATCGTTGTTAAGCTCTTTGTACGTTAACTGCACATTAGCCCCCAGGTTCGGATATATAATGTTTATCCAGTGAGGTTGCGCAATCAGCGAAGAATCAGGTCTTATCTTGGCATGCTGGGAATATTCGAATTGGTAAGGATGCTCTTCTTGTAAGGACTGATAAGTTTGCGAGGGTAGATCAATCCGGTTAAATCCTTTTGGTTTAGGGGTATACTCTGCACTGCAGGCTACCATAGTTGCTGCCACGCTAAACCATAAAAAAGCTTTTAGCTTAGCCAGCTTTATGGTAGTGTTCTTTCTTGTTTCTGACATTGATTTTAACTCGTTTAACACGCTTTGTGTCCGCTGATTCAATGGTAAAACTAAAGCGGCCATAGGATGCTTCTTCGCCCACGCGCGGAATGCGGGAGAAGAGTGCCAGCATTAGTCCCGCTACAGTTTCATTCTCTCCCTTTACTTCGTTAAAGACATCGAATGGGACTTCTGCTATTTTGCAAAAGTCGTGCAGAGAAGTTTTACCATCAAATATAAAAGTATTATCATCTAGTTGAGAGTAAATGATATCATCATCGTCATCAAACTCATCATTAATTTCGCCTACAATCTCCTCCACAATATCCTCTAGGGTAAGCAGGCCTGAAGTAACGCCGTATTCATTTAGAACAATGGCCATATGCACGTGCTTCTCCTTGAAGTCCTGAAAAAGATCAGCTATTCTCTTGGTTTCCGGTACATAAAAGGCGGGGCGAACAAGCTTTAGCCAATTAAAAGTTTCACCTTCGTGCAGGTGGGGGAGCAGGTCTTTAACATAAAGTATACCTTCTATCTTGTCAGTACTCTCTGTATAGACCGGTACCCGGGAGTATCCCCATTTCAGTATCTGTGGTAACAACTCGGGCAGTGTTTCCTTTGCATTAAAGGCTATCACATCGATACGCGGGCGCATGATTTGTTTTACAGTGATGGAGCCAAAGTTAACTACCCCTCTTAAAATCCTTCGTTCTTCCGGGGAGGTGTCCTCGTTTGTAAGTGCCACATCAAGGCTGTGGTGCAGCTTTTCTATGGTATGCTGGTATCCCCGGATCATGTAATTTTTGTCGATATACTCACTGATTCTGGCCATTAACCATGAAAGAGGCCTCGCGGTTATCTGCAGGTAGCTCAAAAAAGGAGAAACGCTTCTGGCAATTGTCAGCTGCCTTGTTTGAACATATACTTTAGGCAGTACTTCACCAAAGAACACAATAAAGAAAGTAGCGAAAAGGACGCAGAAAATCATAGGAGCCACACTTAGGGCGGTGGTGCCAAAAAGCTGCCAGGCTACATAAGCAAATAAAGTTATGATGCCTACGTTGATCCCGTTATTAAAGACCAGTAAGGTATTAAGAAGCTTACGCGGGTTTTGGAGGAGTTGGAAAACTTTCTGCTCAGCTGGCAGCGGACTATTCTTACACTTTTCCAGTTCGTGCTCTGAGAGAGAAAAAAAAGCTGCTTCTGCTCCCGAAACGAGAGCAGAAAGCAGCAGAAGGATGAAAGCGGCAATGGATGCTGCTATATATTCTATTCTGAGTTCAGTAAATGAGCTTTGAAGTAGTTGTAATAAGCTAAAACTCAGGGGGTCTCCGGAATCTATACTTTCCAAAATTAATCTATTTCGTTCAACATAGGGTTAGAACGGAAGATCGTCCGGCTCATCATTCTGAGCAACAGACTTGCTTCCGCCACTGTAGCTGCTTTCGCCAGTGTTGGTGCTGGCAGAAGACTCCTGGTAACCGCTGCTGCCGTTTCCGCTGTCGCTACGACCGCCCAGCATGGTCATGTTGTCTGCAACAATCTCAGTGCTATAGCGCTGGTTGCCTTCCTTGTCCTGGTATTGGCTGGTTCTGATTTTACCCTCAATGAAAACAGACTGACCCTTACGAAGGTATTTTTCGGCTACCTCTGCCAGGCCACGCCATAACACAATGTTGTGCCATTCGGTCTTTTCCTGCTTCTGTCCGTTTTTGTCTTTATAAGACTCGGAGGTTGCTAAAGGGAAGCGGGCTACAGCCACACCGCCTTCTAAATGACGTACTTCAGGGTCTTTGCCCAGATTTCCGATCAAAATTACTTTGTTTACACTTGCCATGTCTTTCTTGTCTTAATAGTTAATTAATTGGGCTACTCCGGCAACCAAGCCGGAGGCAAATATGGCTTTCTAAACTACAAAACTACAATAAATTTAGTTCAGTTTGATTAGTCTATAAATGTATTAAAATCTTAGCATCTTTCAAATAGCTGCTGATAAGAACAGGCTTCGGAAGATCGTCTATTTTTTCAGGGCTATAAAGCGCTAATCTCGTTTCCTTTGTGACTTTTTCCTTTAAACGGGATTTCAGCTTGAACTGATAAAAACGGGCAGTTATTTTTTGATGGCTAAGAATGTGTTTATAGTCCTTCCGGGGAGGATGAAGCTGTATTTCTTCTAACTCAAGCCCTGCCTTGCTTAATTCTTGTAATAAAGCTCTCTGGTCTAGCTCATTGCTGTCGCTTTCATACAGGTAGAAGTCGTACAGCCCCTGCCAGATGTCACCTTCTAACCGTTTCCGGAGGTAGTACTGCCTTTCAAACTCCAGTACAATGTAATGGAAAAATCGCGGCCTCGCTGCTTTGGCTTTAGACTTTACAGGAAGTTCCTGCACCATCCCATGGTTAAAGGCGAAACATTGCTGCTGCAAGGGGCAAAACAGGCAGTCCGGCATTATGGGAGTGCATTGGATTGCCCCAAATTCCATTATAGCCTGATTATAAGAGTCAGGTTGTTCTGAGGGTACTAAACTGTCTGCCAATTTCTGAAACACTTTGCGAGAAGCGGGAGCAGCGATATCATCGGCTATGCCAAAAACACGTGCTAATACCCGGAATACATTGCCATCAAGTACTGCCACCTGCTCTTTAAAAGCAAAAGCTGCTATCGCTGCAGCCGTGTAGGAGCCCACGCCTTTTAGTTTTAATAGTTCCTCATATTTGTCAGGGAATCGGCCACCGTATTTTTCAACAACCAGCTGCGCCGTGTGATGCATATTCCGGGCTCTGGAATAATAGCCAAGCCCCTGCCACAGGCGCAGTACTTCATCCTGTGGTGCTGATGCCAATTCCTGCACCGTTGGATAGCTTTTTTTAAACTTCAGGTAGTAGGGTAGCCCCTGTGCTACCCTCGTTTGCTGCAGGATCACCTCTGAGAGCCATATGTAGTATGGATTGGTGGTGTCACGCCATGGTAAGGAGCGCTTGTGCTGTTCATACCAGTTAATTAGCGTTTGAGAGAAAGCAGCAGGAGTAGGGGAGCTCATAGCAGAATTAAATTGACTTCAATTGTGATTCGGAGGAACGGACAAAAGTAATCATTTGTTGAGTGTGCTGCCATGAGTGTCTGTTGCTGAAATATTATAAAGAAGCAGGCGTTATGCAGGCAGATACATGGCACGGGTATTGTATAAAATGAGATTGTTGGGGTAAAAACGTAAGAATCAGCCTTTAATAATTTAGCACTAAAGCTTTTACTTATCGAAAAGTAAAATTACCTTTGTGCCCCGAAAATTACGGAATCAGGGTAAGTTCCTGATTATAAAGATTGAAAAATTAACTGATTATCAAATTTATAAAAATCTAAGAAAGTGACTAAAGCAGAAGTAATATCAGAAATTGCTGATAAAACAGGGATTGATAAGGCGGATGTTCAAGCTACAATTGAGGCTTTCTTCAAAGTAGTTAAAGACTCTATGGCTGATGGTAACAACATCTACGTGAGAGGTTTTGGTAGCTTTGTGAACAAGAAGCGCGCGAAGAAAGTAGCACGTAACATCTCTAAGAACACGTCTATCATTATTGATGAGCACTTTATTCCAAGCTTCAAGCCATCTAAGACCTTTATCCAGAAGATTAAAAACAGCAAGAAGATCAAAGAATTAGCTACTGCTTAATTTTTTATATCTTTGCAGAATTAATTTGTTTGATTCATTCACAATTACTTAAGCAGAAAGAATGTCCCGGCCCCAAATACTGATCGTTGTTGCAGCCATCGCTTTGGCAGCCGCCATGTTCTTTCTGCCTAAGGTGGTTGTAAATGAGGATGATAAAAATAACATAGCTCAAAGCGAAACTGCTGCCGTGCCTGAAGGTCACTCGGAAGATGATGGACACGACCATGGAGCAGAGGCTGGCGCTGGTGGTACAGCTGTTCATACAGCAGCAACGCCAGAACAGCTGATGGAGTTAGCTACTGCCCGTGCAAAGTATAATAAAGCTACTGATGCACAAGCTCGCAATCGTTTGGCGGCAGAACTGGGAGAAGCATATGAGAAAGCGTCTAAGTATGACAGTGCTGGTTATTATTTCGAAATAGCTGCAAATGCCCGTGGTGGTGAAAAAAGCTATAAGAGAGCCGGTGATGCATATTATGAGGCATTTACGTTTGCAGCGACTCAGGAACGTGCCAATGAGTTGGGCGCGAAGGCCAGGGGCATGTATGAGCAGGTGCTTAAAAACAATCCTTCAGACCTGGATGCGAAGACTAACGTAGCTATGACTTACATTGCCAGCACAAATCCTATGCAGGGAATTACGCTGTTACGTGAGGTGGTTGCTACGGACCCGAACAACCAGAAGGCGTTATTTAACCTGGGCATTCTGTCTATCCAGTCTACCCAGTATGATAAGGCTGTTGAGCGTTTCCGTCATCTGGTGGAAGTTAACCCGTCACACGTGGAAGGAACCTTCTACTTAGCGGTAGCATTAGCCGAGACAGGTGAAAAGGAAGAAGCTAGAGCTTTATTCAATAAGGTGAAAGGTATGAGCAATGATCCTGCGCTTGCAGCTTCTGTTGATGAGTATCTGGCCAGATTAAATTAAAGAAAAGAAATAATTCAAAACATAAATTTCAAGACTATGCCTTGCGGAAAGAAAAGAAAAAGACATAAGATCGCTACACACAAAAGAAAGAAGCGTCTAAGAAAAAACAGACATAAGAAGAAGTAATTTCTTCTGCGTTAATTGAGGCCCACATTGCTTCTGCAATAGTGGGCTTTGGTCTATACATCCAACAAATATCTTTGAGAGAAATTGAGTAATGAACTAATTATCAATTCTACTCAGGATGGAGAGCGCATTGCGCTTTTACAGGACAAGAGACTGGTTGAGTATCACTTCGAGCGTAAAGACACAAATTACATTGTAGGTGATATTTTTCTAGGTACTGTAAAAAAAGTAATGCCAGGCCTAAATGCTGCTTTTATTGATATTGGCTACCACAAGGATGCATTTCTGCATTACCATGATTTGGGCGCAAATATCAAAACGCTTAATAAGTACCTGAAAGTAGCACAGACTCAGAAGAACGCAACGCCTAAACTTAACCAGTTAAAATTTGAGCCTGAGATAGACAAACTAGGCAAAATAGCTGATGTTCTTAAAAAAGGACAGCAGCTGTTGGTCCAGATTGTAAAAGAACCTATTTCTACAAAAGGCCCACGATTATCCTGTGAGCTTTCTTTAGCAGGACGATTTCTGGTGCTCGTGCCGTTTTCAAACACGGTAAGCGTATCCAAAAAGATCGTCAGCAAAGAAGAACGAACACGCCTTAAGCGCCTGATCACATCGATCAAGCCGGAAAATTTTGGTGTAATTATCAGGACGGTGGCCGAAGGACGTGAAGTGGCAGAGCTCGACAGAGACCTGCGCAATATGCTTGCTAACTGGGAAGAAGGGTTTAAGACGTTGAAGACAGCTAAGCCATGTGACAAAGTCATTGGCGAGCTAAATCGTTCTTCTTCCATTTTGAGGGATTTGCTTAACGAGAGTTTTGATAACATAGTAGTAGACGATAGTCTGCTCTATGAGGAGATCAAAACATACATCGGCAGTATTGCACCAGATAAATTAAAGATTCTGAAGCAGTACACCGGAAAGACTAAAACCTACGAACACTTCCACATCGAGAAACAGCTCAAAGCTGCTTTCGGTAAAACAGTGACTATACCAGGGGGCGGATACCTGGTGATTGAGCACACCGAGGCACTGCATGTGATCGATGTAAATAGTGGGAACAAATCTAATACCGAAACCGATCAGGAGGCCACAGCGCTAAATGTGAACATGATGGCTGCCAAAGAGGTAGCACGTCAGCTTCGCCTTCGGGATATAGGTGGTATCATTGTGATAGACTTCATCGATATGAAGTCGCCGGAAAACCGTCAGAAAGTATATGAGGTAGTAAAAGAGGAACTGAAAAGAGACCGATCAAAATCTACAGTTCTTCCAATCTCAAAATTTGGCCTGATGCAGATAACGCGTCAGCGTGTAAGGCCAGAGCAAAACATTATAACCGGAGAAGTTTGCCCTACCTGTAATGGCACCGGTAAAATAACAGCCAGTATTCTGGTTACAGACGAAATCGAAGCAGCGGTAGACAACCTGCTGACAAGCCACAACCATAAGGGGCTTATTATTTACCTGCACCCGTTTGTGTATGATTACTATACTAAGGGAATCGTATCTAAGCAAACGAAATGGTTTTTTAAGTACTTTAAGTGGGTGAAATTAGTTAAAGATACTTCGTTGGGCATCACGGACTTCAAAGTGATGGATGATCGGGGCGATGAAATCGAACTTCGTGCTTCTTTTACGGAAGAGCCTGAAGTACTAGACAAAGAAGAAGAGTAGCAATATACTTGAAAAGAAAAAGCCGGCTGGAGTAGTTCTAGCCGGCTTTTTCTTTTTAAGTATATTATATCAGAACTTCACACCAACATCAAGTGAAAAGCTGTTGTTCTTTAAAGCAATGTTCTTATCACCAAGTGTCTCCCTATAGAAATCATCAATGTTAGAAAGGCCTCTATGATAAGTAAGGCCTGAGAAAAGCTTTGTGCTCTCACCCATTTGAATTTCTACACCGCCTCCCAAAAGAACATCTGCTTCAAATATATTGAAGCGTTTTATCGCTTTTTCTCCGTCTATTACTTTCTTGTCATTCACGGTTGCGGCTACTTTAGTGTTAAGTGAGCCGCCCACCTGGAAATACACAAGCGTTCCGGGAGTAACCTCATTGGTGAAAAGCTTTAGAGATAGCGGAAGCTCAATGTATTGCAAAGCGATGTCATCCTTGCCACTAGTGGTTACAGAGGAACCATCCTCTACGCGGGTGTAGCTATAGGATATTTCGCTGCCTTTGCTACGATAAACAAGGCCGGTGCTAAAGGCATAATTCTTTGCAAAGAAATAATCCGCAACCACACCCACGCCTAAACGCAGCTTGCTGCTTTCTTTCTCAAAGTTATACTTATCTTCGGCAATAAAGCGGTTGCCAGAGATGGTAGGAGACAGCATGAGGCCTATTTCTATCTGGGCCATTGATGCATATCCAGATAATAAAAATAATACTAAGATGGTAATTTTCTTCATGAGCATAATTAAATTGAAGCAATAGTGTTACTCTAATACGTAAGAACCCTCTATTTTTGTACAAATATACTAGAATAATGTATTACAGATTTTTAATACTTGCTGTACTCTTCCTTGCTTTTGGTTGTAAAGATGAAGGGTGTGAAATACCTTCTGAGATTGCTGAAATACCAGTAGATATAGAAATAGAGCGTTTAGAAAAGCCTTTCTATGCTGCCGATACCAAGGCGGGTATGGCTGATTTCATAAAAACAAATCCGCTCTTTGCAGATAAATACCTGCAAAGAGATCAGTACCCTGCGGATTCATTGCTGATAAACCCACTTCTCGAATTAGCGACCAATGAGTCCCTGGACACGTTGGTGCAGGAGTCTTCGAAGCGATTTGGTAATATGCAGCAGGAAGAGGAACAACTGGAGACGGCTTTCAAACATATCAAATATTACTATCCGGAATTCAACAGTCCGCAGGTGAAGACTTTTGTTACTGGCCTTGGCACTTTGGGTAGCGATTTATTTATTTCTGACTCACTCATTGTGTTTGGCCTAGACTACTTTATAGGAAAGGGTGCAACCTATCGGCCACAGGTATATGAGTATATCTTAAAGCGGTATGAGCGGGAGATGATGATACCTGCTGCTATGCTCCTGCTTTCAAACCGTTTTAACAAAACTAACACTACCGACAGGACTGTTCTTTCTGAAATGGTGAACATGGGCAAAGCCTATTACTTCGTGGAGAAGGTAATGCCTTGTATACCGGATTCACTGATCATCGGATATTCGGGGCAGGAGTTGGCAGACGTAGAACATAATGAAGGACGAATATGGGCTCATTTCATTGAAAAGAGCCTGCTTTACGAAAAGAATCCTTTCCTGATAAACAAATATTTGGGAGAAAGACCCACCACTCCAGAGATAGATGCCAAGGCTCCAGGAAGATTAGGTGCCTGGGTTGGCTGGCAGATTGTACGTGAGTATATGGCCAAAAATCCAGATGTCACACTGCCAGAACTTATGGCAAACACAGATGCACGGAAAATCTTTACTGAATCTAAGTATAAGCCTGAGAGGCGTAAGTAAAAAATAGCTGCAGTAGTCTGCTCCTGATGCATATAGCCGTTTTTAACCAGCACCACCATAATCCCGACTGCCCTGCCACATGCAGGCACTACAGTTTTTTAGAAGAGCTGGCAAAAAGGCATAAGGTTACATTGATTACCAGCGATGGGTGGCGCAATATAAGACTCACAAAAGAGTATAAATGGGTTCCTGAAGGGGTAAAACTGTACGAGTGCAACTCCCCCTATGCAAATAAAATGGGAGTAGTGCAGCGCATCAAGTCCTTCAGCCATTATACAGCGTATGCACTGAGAATAGGAATGACGATGCCAAAGCCGGATATTATCTGGGCAGTTTCTACTCCTTTAAGTACCCCATGGGCAGCGGCACAGGTGGCAAAGCTAAGAAATGTACCTTGGGTTTTTGAGGTGCAGGATCTATGGCCACAGTTTCCGATTGAGATGGGTGCTGTAAATAACCGGCAACTTAAGCGCTTGCTGTATAAGACAGAAAACAAACTTTATAGAAGTGCTAGTGAAATAATTACTTTATCCCCTGATATGTCTGAGTATGTGCATCATCTTGAGATCGAGCAGGAGAAAGTAACTACCATTTTAAATGGCACTGATTTCACATTCATAAATGCTGTGCAGCAGAAAGATGTAGAGAGCCTGCGTGAAAAGTATAAGCTGGAAGGAAAGAGTGTGGTGCTTTATGCCGGAACATACGGCAGAGCAAATGCTGTTCCTGCTTTGATGGAAACAATCAGAGGGATGGCGTCAGATGAAAGTATCGTGTTTCTATTGGCAGGAAACGGATATTATGAGCCACAACTTCAGGAACTGGCCTCACAGACAGCTAACTTGCTTCTTCTCCCTCCACAGCCACGTTATGAGGTTTTTAAATTATTTAAACTGGCAGACCTGTCTTTAGTTACTTTCAATGATTTGCCGGTGCTAGCTTCAAATTCTCCTTCTAAATTCTACGATAGTCTTGCCTGTGGCACTCCTGTAGTTGTAACCAACCCGGGCTGGACAAAAGACTTTGTTGAAGACCATGGCTGTGGCTGGTATTCTCCTGCCGAACAGCCAGCCTCTTTAGCTACAACAATCAATGAAATACTGGCACAACCAGAGGAGCTCAAGTTGGCAGGCGCTAGAGGTGAGACGGTAGCTCGTGCAATGTTTGACAGAAAGAAGTTGGCCGAAAGAATGGAGGAGATATTAATCAGGGGGCAAAAACCAAAAAGACGTAGCTATTGAGACCATCATTAGCTAAATTATAGACAATAACACTGCAGAGTTGAGAGGCGTTAATTGACAAAGCATTGGGGAAGTATAGGAAGGGCGTAACCTAAAAAACAAATAAGTCACTGCTTTATGAATGTACTGAAAAGGGTGCGGCAGCTAGTGCTTGGAGCTAATGAGATTCTCCTTGTAGCATTGCTTGTGCTCCTGCTGGTACATATTGTCTCACCAAGGAACTTTCCCTTTCAGCCAGACTACACTTTTCCCTTGAAAGATTTTCTGGTGCACCTGATAGGAACTCTCCTGCTCTGGCAGACTTTGAGCTGGAACTATAACAGGCGCTACAGGCCGGCTATCATAAAAGGAAATTTTTCACCTGCCCTTATCATAAAGGTTGTTCTGATGAGCATGGGCATTGGCTTAATTATCTACCTGCTATATGTGCCACTGGTATTTGTTTTTGTATACAAGCAGCCAGTGCACCTTTATAACCTGGTGGTGGGGGTGATTACTTCCTTGCTGTCTGTAGCTCTTGTAATTATTATTTATCTAGGCATAGATATTTTCCGCTTATGGAAGCAGGTGCAGAATACACCAATGATAAATACTGTAGTTATAAATACTGACAATTCTGCATCTGCCGCAGAGCCTCTATCAAGTAAAAAGAAGTCCATTGTGCAGGACCAGATTGTGATTCATACTGGGCGGGAAACTTTGCAGCTGCCCTTACAGCAGATCGGCTACTTTCTTTCAAAGCATAAAATGGTATTTGCCATGCTTCGCTCAGGTAAGCGTGTAACTACACATTTTATACTTTCTGAACTGGAGGAGATGCTACCAAAGGAAGAGTTCTTTAGAGTGTCCAGACAGGTGATAGTGAATAAACCTGCAATTACTTTGGTGCAGAAGGAAACTAATAACAAGCTCTTGTTGCAGATAGCGGTAAATGGGCAGGCACCGGAAGAAATTATAATAAGCAGGTACAAAGCCGCAGAGTTCAAAAGATGGTTTTCACCCAATGGGTAGAGCCACTGCTGCTACCATTCAGTCAAAAATTCAATACCACTCAGCTTTAATAGCGGTAAAACACTTGGAGAAGGCCCTTTTTCAAGCTTTCCTTTGCAGCATAAGTTTTACCATTTAACCTATGCCGCTATGAACACTGTATCAAACATCAGCATCTCAACACGCAAAACAACTATCTTAACTGGTTTAATTCTTGCGTTGCTCCTGCCAGCAGGACTTATTACTTTTGCTTCGTTAGGCTGGCTAAATAAAATAACCTTCGAAATTGGTTATTGGGCTATTGCATTTACTTTGATAGCTTATGCCCTGCTAATAGAGCAGAAGTCTTTCAGTTCACTTGGCTTTCGTAAGCTTTCATTCAAGGGCCTGCTGTGGGGGATTGGACTTGGGCTTTTGCTCCTGATAGTTTTCCCTGTTGCGTCCGTACTAATAAAGCTGGTGGGGCTTGAAGTATCACAGGAGAATGCGAAAGCACTTGCCGGGATGCCTGTGTATTCTTTATTCCTGCTGGCTCTCCGTGCCGCTGTCACAGAAGAAATCTTATATCGTTCATACCCCATAGAGCGACTTATAGCAGTTACAGGTAGTAAAGCAGTAGCTGCAGCTGTGCCACTACTTGTTTTTATAGTCTCGCACCTGAGCTGGGGTTTAGGTCACTTGCTGTTCGTAACACTGGCAGGAGGCATACTAACAGCCTTCTATCTTTGGAAACGAAATATCTGGATTAATATCATCGGCCACTTCTTTGTTGATTTCGTTGTTTTTATGCTCTTGCCTCTGTTCATAGCAAAATCCTGATCAAGTAAAAAGAGATCCGTAGTTGCTGCGGGTCTCTTTTTACTTGATTCTTTATTGCTACTATGCCCCAAGCTTATTCTCCGGATCATCCGGGATGTTGGGGAAATTTTTTTGGAAGAAGGCACAGAAGTGGGTGAGAGGACACTCCTCGCATTTTGGTCTGCGGGCTACGCAAATATAGCGGCCATGAAGTATAAGCCAGTGGTGTGCTTTAGACACAAGTTCATTGGGTATGTTAGCAACTAACTGCTTTTCCACTTCTAAAGGTGTTTTAGCTGCTTTTGTAACAAGGCCCAGACGTTTGCTCACTCTGAACACATGTGTGTCCACGGCCATGGCGGGTTGGTTCCAGATAACCGAAACAATCACGTTGGCTGTTTTACGGCCTACGCCGGGCAGTTTCACCAGTTCTTCCACAGTACTTGGTACTTCTGAATTAAACTTTTCTATCAGCATCTTCCCTAACCCGGCCAGGTGCTTGGCCTTGTTGTTAGGGTACGATATACTTTTGATGTATGGGAAGATCTCTTCAGGTGTGGCAGTAGCCAGGTGTTCCGGTGTTGGGTATGCCTCAAAAAGGGCTGGTGTTACCATGTTCACGCGCTTATCAGTACATTGTGCGCTAAGCACAACAGCAAGTATAAGCTCGTAAGGGTTTGTATAGGCCAGTTCAGTTTCAGGCTCCGGAAAATGCTGAGTGAAGTACTCAATCAGGAGCCTGTAGCGTTCTTTCTTAAGCATAAAAAAAGTTTGCAGTCTGTTAAGACTGCAAACTTAAGCTTTTTGAATAACTAAGTATGCTTTGTACCGATCGCTCACTTGGGCTTTTGAGCGCACCGTCTAAAAGATTCTGGATCAATAGGAGCTCGGAGCAGCCTTCGGCCAGCTCGTCATCGTGCATAAATGCCGCTTCCAGTTGCTCACAGGCATCATCTGCCAATTCATTATAAACATACTGGATCAGCTCATTCTGAGTAGAGGTTTTTATCATAAGCAAAATTACTTTTTAGCATCTTCTTCCTTAAGTTGATAAGCGCATAGCGCATACGTCCTAAGGCCGTGTTGATGCTCACGCCGGTGGCGTCTGCTATTTCCTGAAAGCTCATGTCTGCGTAATGGCGCATCATAAGGACTTCCCGCTGCGTTTGTGGCAGCGTCTGGATTAGCTCTCTCAGGCGTGCATGTGTGTCTTCTTTTACCTGAACCGACTCAGCAGAGTCTTCAGAAAAAGCCATTGTGTTAAACACATTGCTGCCGTCATCCAGCGTGATCATCGGGCTTCTCTTCTCTTTACGGAAAAAGTCGATCGCAAGATTATGTGCGATTCGGCATATCCAGGAAGAGAATTTGCCTTCCTCGTTATACCTGCCGCCCTTCATGGTATGGATTGCTTTTATAAAAGCATCCTGCATGAGGTCTTCAGCAGTATAAGAGTCCTTTACAATTAATAAAATAGTCGTGTAGACTTTGTTCTTGTGTCTGTTTACAAGCTGTTCAAACGCATTTTCTTCACCTGCGATATAAAGCGAAACTAAAGCAGAGTCGCTCAGCTGGGTCGTTGTATTCATCGTAAAGCTACATTAGTTTAACGTAGAGCTTTATATCATATTGTTGCGCTTAGTATTTTTGAACAAAGTTTTTTGAAGTGTAAATCAAATATAGGTAATACATTTTGTTCGTGCAAGAGGGTAATTCTCCTCCTGTGAAAAAATTAGATGGTTGTTGTACCAACTACCTAGTTCCGAACGTTTCAGCGGGTGCTGATTTCTTATACGTGGAGAAAGTATAAATGAGTGTCCTTTTCATTCAATTTAGTTTTCCACATATAGAAGAAGGCTGGTATTCAGCTGTTTCCCAAAGAAAGTGGTGTAGGAAGGATAATGAAAAGCACCTAATAAAGCCCGAACCGGTTATGGAGGGAGTGAAAAGAACAAGCCAATAGGCTGAAATTTGCTATTGGCTTGTTTACTTTAATCTTTAAATGTTGTCTTTACTGCGGCTTCAGAACCCCATTCATTTCCATTTTAAGCTGGAATACATGCGCTATACTTAATGCCTTTTGTTTAGCCTCCTCTGCTTTAGTCCCCTCAAACAATTCATCTACAGTACTTGTGAATAAGTTTGTCCACCGGCTAAAGTGTGTACGCTCAATTGGCAGGCGCAGGTGCTTTGGAAATGGCTGACCTTTATACGCCATGCTTCCGAAAAGCACAGTGCTCCAAAAGTTATACATGACTGGTAAGTGTAATGACCAGTCAACTTTTGCAAAACTGTTAAAAATGGGTGAAAGCAGGTTGTCCTGGTTAACATTATCATAAAAAGTGTCTACCAGTAACTTTATATCATCTTCGCCTTCAATATCCTTTTTCATGATTAGGTAAGCTGCTTTAAAACGAAACACGCTAAGTATGGCGTTATTCTTTGCTCGTTTTGCCATACTTAGACAGGTATAGTTACCTGAGAATGCAAGTTTACAAGCATCAATGCTCTGAGAAAATGATAAATATCACTTGGTGGTAAAAAGAAGGAGGTTGAAGTGTTGGTTTATTTTCTCCGACTTAATCTATTGCAGTGAGGCGGGAGCCTTAGGAAAGTAAAGGACATAAAAAATCCTTCGAAAGAGCTGAGGAATCTTACCGAAGGATACTGTGACAGTTGATTAGTTTTATTTCCTGCTGTAACCCTTAATGCGGTTAAGGATCAGAAGTAGACGGCGGTTTATGTCACGCTCTTCTACAGGGTTGCATTGTGCTGAAAGATCACATGGCTCTTTAAGCTTTTGCTCTACAGACTTTAAATGCTCCAGGTAGCACTCAAGAGTGGTGCATGATACGTTTTTTAAACTACTTTCAACTTTACCACTCGCCTCATTTTCCTTTTTGTACTTCAGGTTTATAGCTTTAGTAATTTCAACATTAATCAGTTTGGTAACATCTGCGTCTGTTGTGATTTCCTGCTGGCACACTTTCTTCTCTATGTTCTCCAACAGATCTCTTATGTCAAGAATATTCATATGGTACTCTTTTTGGTAATTAAATATTTTTAAACAACGGCTTATGGCTCCAAATTACGATATAGGAGAGCCGGCGTTAGCTGGAATAATTTTTTTTACAATTAATTAATAGTTCAGCTGCTAAGGTAACAGAGACATAAAAGCTCCTTTACGATTAGCTAAAACAGGTGCTGCTTTGCTGAGGCGATTTTTGTTTCTGTGCAGATAATGAATCGTGAAATTTTATACTTCAATTAGGGAGGTAGTGTTGCGGAATTGTATCATAAATAAGTGAGAATTTTTATAGATATTTCAAGGAGGGTGTCTTTGAAATATATTTGTTTTTGTAATATGCTGTATGATAGCATGTTATGGCAAGGGTGTTACATGGCGTCTCGCCTAACTTCCGAAATAAAAGACGCCATTGCTGCTAAAGCTAAAGTGTGTTTGCGTAGTTTTGTGGTTTTACTAAAGCCGTAAGGCTGAAAAAATGGAGCATAGGAGCAAAAAGGATCCTTACGCGGTATTACGCTTACCAGAGTTCAGGCTTTATATCTCTGCCAGGCTATGTATCACGCTAGCTATGCAGATTCAGGCTGTAATTGTTGGCTGGCAGATCTACGACATTACTAAAGATCCGCTTTCATTAGGATTGATTGGCTTGGCAGAGGCGTTGCCTGCAATTGTTGTAGCATTATATGCTGGTTATATAGCGGATGTAGTACCACGGAAGAAAATAATTGTAACTGTGATATCAGTCCTGCTGCTTTGCTCTTTAGCGTTGCTGTACTTTACGCTGGATGTAACGCAGGTGCTGCAAATATATGGTGCCACGCCTATTTATGCGGTTATCTTCTTAAGCGGAGTGGCACGTGGTTTTATGGGGCCTGCGGTTTTTTCTTTCATGCCTCAGTTAGTGCCTTCTAAACAGCTATATTCAAATGCCATTACCTGGAGCTCCACTACCTGGCAGGCTGCTTCCCTGGCAGGCCCAGCAATTGGTGGCCTGATCTATGGATTCTTTGGCGTAAGTGCTGCTTATACCACAGATGCTGTTCTTGTGCTGCTGTCGCTGGTTTTCTTTTCCATGATCGGTGCACGGGCACTACCCGAAAACGCTAATCCCCAAAACCTGAAAGACAGCCTGCGCACAGGTATACAGTTTGTGTTCCGTAACCAGATTATTCTCAGCGCCATCTCTCTGGACTTATTTGCGGTGCTCTTTGGTGGGGCGGTAGCCCTCTTGCCTGTTTTTGCGTCGGATATACTTGATATGGGCCCGGAGGCACTGGGCTTTATGCGGGCGGCGCCGGCTGTAGGCTTTGTGCTGATGGCTGTTGTGATGGCTTATCATCCGATAACTGTAAACGCAGGTAAAAAGATGCTTTGGTGTGTAGCTGGATTTGGTATATGCATCATCTTGTTCGGTCTTTCCACCAGCTTTTGGTTCTCTATGGTCCTGCTGGCCTTGAGCGGTGCTTTTGACAGCATTAGTGTCATCATTCGGTCAACTTTAATTCATACCCTGACGCCAGAGTACATGAAAGGCCGCGTATCTTCAGTTAACAGTATTTTTGTGGGATCTTCTAACGAAATAGGTGCTTTTGAGTCTGGAGTTACAGCAAAGCTGATGGGGGTGGTGCCAGCCGTTGTTTTCGGAGGAGTTATGACGCTTGTAGTGGTAGGTGTCACAGCTTTTAAAGCCGACAAGCTCCGTAACCTCGACCTGACCCCAGAGGAAGCGGAATACGCATAAAGCATAAGTGCACAGCCCCGTGATTCAGGACCATGCACCTAGCCGAAGATGGCACTACAACTTATGCGGCGGCCTCTTTCTGCTTTTTAGATTCCGACTGCTGTGCACTGTTAGCCTTGCGTGGACGCCGGTTGCCAAAAGTGCCTTTAGTAATTTTACCTTTCTTTGTTTTTCTATCTCCTTTTCCCATAAATAGTTTTGTTAGTTAGTAACCTTTCATACGAAAATAAGAAGAATGTAGGCTAATAGTAGGCTACAGAAATTGCACTTAATGCTCTGGCTGTAAAAGGAAATAAGCTAAACCTTTTTGCTGCAGCAGGTGTTACAAAAAGATGCTTCAGCTCTTCATAAGGTAGGTTTTGTGCTCCGTGTTGCTTTAGCTTGTGTGAATAGCGGCAGACGTGGGGAAACACCTTCTTAAAGAGGTCAGGTATTTGTAACTTTACGCAATTATCTAAAGAGAGAAAAGCTTGTGCAGTAGCTAAATGTTTGCTGCGGGAGCTAAAGCTTGTATGGCAAAAACACCAGAACAAAACTTGGATGAGCTTGATGCTCGTCAGAACATCATTATAAAAGGTGCACGGGTACATAATCTGAAGAACCTGAGTGTAGCACTTCCACGCAACAAATTCATCGTAGTTACCGGGTTGTCCGGATCCGGTAAGTCATCTCTGGCTTTCGATACACTTTATGCCGAAGGGCAACGGATGTATGTAGAGAGCTTAAGCTCATATGCGCGCCAGTTTCTTGGACGTATGGATAAGCCTGATGTAGATTATATTAGAGGTATTAGTCCTGCCATTGCCATTGAGCAGAAGGTAAGCATAAAAAATAACCGCTCTACCGTTGGTACAAGCACCGAAATATATGATTACCTGAAGCTGCTCTACGCCCGCATTGGTAAAACGTACTCCCCTGTTTCAGGTGAGGTGGTGCAGAAGGATAGTGTGGCTGATGTAGTGGATTTTATTTTCAAGCTAGAGGATGAGGCACGGGTAATGGTTTTGGCGCCCCTTCTGCAGCACCATGACCGCACGTTGGCTAAAGAACTGGATCTCCTGTTACAGAAAGGTTATTCCCGCATTTATGCTAACGGTCAGGTCTATTTTATCGAAGAACTGCTGGAGGAGAAAAAGCCGAATTTAGGCAAGGAGGTTTATATTCTTGTAGATCGTGCTGTCATTTATAAGTCAGACGAAGACCTTCAGTTTAGGATAGCCGACTCTGTGCAAACAGCCTTTTTTGAGGGGCACGGCGAGTGCCGTGTGTTGTATGGCAATAACGAAGAGCGTGTATTCTCAGACAAGTTCGAGCTGGATGGAATAGTGTTCGAAGAACCATCTGTTAACTTCTTCAGCTTTAACAATCCTTATGGTGCCTGCCAGACTTGTGAGGGATTCGGTAGCGTACTGGGCATAGATCCTGATCTTGTGATTCCGGATAAGAGCCTTACTGTCTACGAAGGTGCTATAGCCCCATGGCGTTCAGACAAAATGAACGAATGGTTGCAGCCATTGCTAAAGAACGGTATCCGGTTTGACTTCCCGATACATCGCCCTTACAATGAGCTGTCGGAGGCAGAGCAGGAGCTGCTTTGGACCGGTAACAAGTACTTTGAAGGTCTTAACGACTTCTTTAAATTTATTCAGCAGCAGACGCATAAGATCCAGTACCGGGTAATGCTATCGCGGTACCGAGGGCGCACTACCTGCCCTGATTGTAAAGGATCACGTTTGCGCAAGGATGCCAGCTATGTGAAGGTGAGTGGCAAGAGTATAACAGACCTGGTGCTAATGCCTATCACGCAGGTGCTGCCGTTCTTCCGTAACCTGGAGCTGACAGAGCACGAGCAGAACGTGGCGGAGCGACTTGTTACAGAAGTTGCTAATCGTTTAAGCTATCTGGAACGTGTCGGTCTTGGCTATCTAACTCTCAACCGACTGTCCAATACACTTTCTGGTGGTGAGAGTCAGCGAATTAACCTGGCTACCTCGTTGGGTAGTGCACTGGTAGGGTCTATGTATATCCTGGATGAGCCAAGTATAGGACTGCACCCAAAGGATTCGGAGCAGTTGATAGGAGTGCTTCGCACGTTGCAGCAATTAGGAAATACGGTAATAGTAGTTGAGCACGAGGAAGAAATGATGCGTGCCGCTGATCAATTGATTGATATTGGCCCGGAGGCGGGCTCTGGTGGAGGTAACCTGATGTTTCAGGGGTCTTTTGAAGAGATGACGCAAAGTGCCGAAACTTATACAGCTAAGTATTTGGCTGGGAAAATGGAGGTGCCTGTTCCTGCACAGCGCCGCAAGTGGCGCAACTTCATAGAATTGATAGGTGCCCGTGAGAATAACCTTAAGAACCTCAACGTTAAGGTGCCATTGAGCGTGATGACGGTGGTAACAGGTGTAAGTGGTTCTGGTAAGTCTACTTTGATTAAGAAAATACTGGCCCCGGCCATGCAGAAACTGCATGGATCAACTTCAGAGGCCACGGGTAAATTTGACAAGCTGGCCGGTGATTACAACAAGATCAGGCATGTAGAGTTTGTAGATCAGAATCCTATAGGTAAATCATCGCGCTCTAACCCTGTAACCTATGTAAAAGCTTATGATGCTATCCGAGCACTTTATGCGGATCAGCCATTAGCCAAGTCCAGAGGGTTTAAGCCGTCGCACTTTTCATTTAATATTGAGGGAGGGCGTTGCGAAGTATGTCAGGGCGAAGGACAGGTGAAGATTGAAATGCAGTTTATGGCTGATATTTACCTGACCTGTGAGAGCTGCCACGGACACCGTTTTAAGCAAGACGTGCTGGATGTGAAGTATCAGGAGAAAAGCATCTCTGATGTACTGGATATGACCATTGCAGATAGTATCCAGTTCTTTTCGGATCAGCCGAAGATTGTTGAAAAACTGAAGCCATTGAACGATGTAGGCCTGGGTTATATTCGCCTGGGGCAATCAAGTAATACACTATCAGGTGGTGAGGCACAGCGTGTAAAGCTGGCATCCTTTTTAACCAAAGGTGCGCAGCCGCATCAGGAGGATATCTTGTTCATATTCGATGAACCCAGCACAGGTCTGCACTTCCATGATATCAGTAAATTGCTTACTTCCATCAATGCGCTAATTGAGAACGGGAACACGGTTGTTATCATTGAGCATAACATGGATATCATAAAATCAGCAGACTGGATCATAGACCTTGGTCCGGAGGGAGGCATCAATGGTGGGCATTTGCTTTTTGAGGGTACACCAGAAGACATGGCAAAGCTGGAGGATAACCACACTGCCCGGTTCCTGAAGGGGAAGTTGTAAATGTCTTAAAGTTATCGAGCGTCAGAAGCCGCAGTAACTAACGTTGCTGCGGCTTCTGTTTTTAACATAGGCTTGAAAGAGGTAAACCATAATTTATTAACTTGCCGTAAAGCAGCAGAGACTGTCAAAGCAAGTATAAATCATCAAACTATAAAACATGAGAAAAAGAATCGTTGCAGGTAACTGGAAAATGAATAAAACTTATGAGGAGGCTCTCACGCTTGTTTCGGAGATCGATAACATGGTGAAAGACGAAGTGAACAGTGATGTGACTGTGATTATAGCTCCTCCCTTTCCTTTCCTGCAAAGCGTAGGTAAGCTAACACAGGGTAATAACCTGATGCACTTAGGCGCCCAGAATGTAAGTGAGCACGACAGTGGTGCCTTTACCGGTGAAGTTTCTGCCAGTATGCTTAAGTCTGTGGGTACAGAATATGTGATCATCGGCCATAGTGAGCGCCGCATGTATCACCATGAAGATGCTCAGACACTCTATAAAAAACTGAAAGCAGCAATTGCGCAGGGCCTAAAGCCAATCTTCTGCTGTGGAGAACCACTGGAAGAGCGCGATGCTGATCGCCACTTCGAATATGTAGGGAAGCAGCTGCACGACAGCCTTTCTTACCTGAGCAACGAGGAGTTTGATCAGGTGGTAGTAGCCTATGAGCCAATATGGGCTATTGGTACAGGTCGTACAGCCAGTAGTCAGCAGGCACAGGAAATGCACGCTTACATTCGTGAGCAGTTGTCACGCATGTTCGATTCGGAAGCTGCCTTTAACACCTCTATCCTGTATGGCGGTAGCTGTAATCCGGGTAACGCGAAAGAACTTTTTTCACAGGAAGATGTTGATGGTGGCCTGATAGGAGGTGCTTCTCTTAAGTCTCGTGACTTTACAGATATCATTAGATCTTTCTAAATAAAAGCTTTCCAAAATATTTAGGGCTGCCGATGCAATTTGTCGGCAGCCTTTTTTGTTAGCGGTATTAATTAACTTTGATTAAATTAGTACATGCATATTCTTTTCACCCTCTGGCTGGCGGTAACGCCATTACTAAACAATTTAGGTGCAACTCCTGCACCTAAAGCTTCTGTGGACCGCGATATCTGTAAAATCTACGGCTCTGTTTACCTGGAGCGTGACCCAAAGTATAAGAATACAGCCTCTTACACTGTTTACCTGAACGAGGAGGAAGCTTTTGCCAACATGGTGGTATATCGGGAAAATAATAAGCTGTTTGCCGATGGTACTGCGATTTGGTATCTTACTCCAAGCAAAGCTTTTGCCGATCATGTGCTGTATGTGACAGAAAACCGTAATTTCGCAGACTTTACCGTGCATTATACTGATGCGCGTGCGTTTGCTACTTGCCGAGAATAATACAAAATGGATTTTATAGAAGTTACCCTTAAAGTAAACGCAGATTTTGCGGATATACTTACGGCCGAGCTGGGAGAGCTGGGCTTCGATGCTTTTGTTGAGACAAAAGATGGTTTTAGTGCTTACATTGATGAAGATGAGTACTCTGAGGAGGAGCTTGAGGCGGTGCTGAGCCGTTATGCAGATCTTGTGCAGGTAGAATACGCTACGCAGAGAATAGAGCGCCAGAATTGGAATGAGGAGTGGGAGAAGAACTTCGAGCCCCTGTTCATTGGCGGGAAAGTATCTGTGAGAGCTTCCTTTCATGAAAAGCCCGAAGCGGCAAAGTACGATATCGTTATCAACCCAAAAATGTCTTTCGGAACAGGGCATCATGAAACAACCACGCTCATGATCGAGAATCAGCTAACACTGGATCACCAGGGTAAGCGTGTTCTTGACATGGGGTGCGGTACAGGTATTCTGGCTATTATGGCCGGAGAGCTGGGTGCTTCAGAGATTGTGGCAGTTGAAATTGAGGATTGGACGGTGGAGAATGCCCGTGAAAATGCTGCATTAAATAACTACGAGGCCATTGATGTGCGCTTGGGCGGTGCTGAGACCATAGCAGGGGATCAGCCTTATGATATCATACTAGCCAACATTAACCGCAACGTGCTACTAGAAGATATGCCAGCCTACAAAGCTGTTTTAAAGCCGGAAGGCTGGTTGCTGCTGAGTGGTTTCTATACCGAAGACCTTCCGATGATCCAGGAACGTGCAGCAGAGCTTGGGCTGAATTATATTTCTCACCGGGTCAAAAACAACTGGGTGTCCGCCATTTTTAAAGCTAATTAATCTAGTCGAGTAAATAAACCAACTGCTATGAGGCACAAACTTTTACCCTTCCTCTTTTTCTTAACAATTATTACAGCGCAGGCACAGTCAAAGCTTTCAGATAAGCCAGAAGATTTTGTGCCAAGTGTGAAAGCGATGCTGATTTCAGGCAAGGCCGAAAACCCTGAAAAGCTTGCTGCAGACTTGCAGGAAGTGTGGGACAGTGGCAAGCTAACTGTAAAACAGCAGAAAGAAGTTATTGACATTGCTCAAGGGCTATATAAGAAGCGCATGCGTGTAAATCCACATTTCTCGGACTTTTTTACTATGGTAACAGCAGGTGTAAATAACCAGAACATGCGCGGGAAGCAGCTGGATGAGATGCTTGATGTAACTTCAAAGGCAGTACAGCAGGAAGATGGCAAGCGCCTGGAGCAGTTTCTTAGTACTGCCAGATTATACCTAAGCACGAACCGCCTTTTCCAGAACTCATACTATAGCCTTCGTTCTTCTAAAGGCAATTTTAGTTTTTCCTACGAGGGTGCTGCCAAAGCCGCAGAGGCTGCAGGAGATGCTACCAGCAACTGGGATAACTCCTGGGATGATGAAGTAAATGAGAAGGGGGAGTTGATTGAAGATGATGGCTGGGGAACGGTAACTGCGGCTCCTAAAAAAGAGGATAAAAAGAAAGCTGAAAAGAACAGAAAGGAAAGCATCAGACGGCAGTTTATACCTGAGCAGCCTAAGCTAAGCGGACCGGTTCTGAAGCTGGAGAGTATCGTTCTTGCGTTTGTTACGCCATGGGATTCTACATCTATCAATAATACGCAAGGGCAGCTAATGCTTGCGAATAACATGTTTGTAGGAGAAGGCGGTACGTTTGATTGGAAAGTAAATGGTGAGCCTGTAACAGCAGACATCAGGAAGTATAATTTTAATACTTCTTTCGCAGGGTTTAAGGCTCCCGATGTGACAGTGAAGTTTCCTGCAGTGCTTACAAGACCAGTGGATGGAGCTATGGAATGGATAAGTGGCAAGCGTAAGACAAGCGAATATCCTTATCCCAAATTCTTTTCTTTCACCAACGATGCACAGCTAGCTACTTTAGGAAAGAATATTAACTACACCGGTGGTTTCTCTCTTGTAGGAAACGCAGTAGGAAGTAAATCCCTTGACAACAGCTTGTCAGAGATCATAGTGTTCTATAACGGTGAGCGTAAATTCCGCTCAACAGCGCGCAGCTTCGCCATAAATGACTCACTGATTATAGCAAATCGTGCTACGGCGGTAATTTATCAGCATGCTGACTCTCTTACACATCCGGCCATGCAGCTGCGCTATTCAAAGCCGAAGCAGGTCTTAACTCTCACCAAAGATAAAGGACCTTATGCCAGAACTCCTTTCTATGACACTTATCATAAGCTTGAAATCACGGCAGAGCGGTTGCATTGGGACCTGAGCGCACAGAACATTGAATTTTCTGTCATCAATACGAAAACACTTGTACCGGTTCAGTTAGAATCCAAGCACTACTACTCTAATAATCGTTATCAACAAATGGTAGGTATAGCTCCTTTCCACCCCTTACAGGTGCTGGTAGGATATGGAGCAAAGGTGAAAAGCAATACTTTTTATATTCCGGAAGTAGCGCGCGCCACTAAACTTAATGAGAAAGCTATCAAAGAGGCAGCCTTTGCTATGCAACATGCCGGGTATATTGATTTTGACCCTGCTGCAGGTTACATAGAACTGAAAGAGAAAGCATGGCATTATGTAAAGTCTTCCCGTAGCCTGAATGACTATGATCACCTGATGATTAGATCAGTGATGCCATCCGGAAGAAACGCCACCCTAAACCTAGCTAATAATAAACTGACCGTAAGGGGAGTAGACAAGATTACCTTTAACAACGACACGGCAAGTGTATACATCGTTCCGAAGAACAGTGAAGTGCACGTTCTGAAAAACAGGGACATTGAATTTGCAGGAGATATTTATGCCAGCAGTCTTGGTTTTAAAGGATCTGAATTTAAGTTTAACTACGATGAGTTTTCAATAGATCTTATCAAACTTGATACTATAGCACTAATGGCCAGGCAGCGCCGTTCCGAGAAGATGACAAACCAGGTGCTAACAGGAAAGGGAGGTGCTCTTAAAGGGAAACTGTACATCAACAAGCCAAATAATAAATCCGGGGAAGAGTATTTTGCGGAGTATCCAAAGTTTGATGCGCCAATGGGTGCACAGGTAGCTTTCGCAAGACCAGATGTGGCGGGTGGCGCTTATGACAGCACGGTATATTTTGATATGCCTCCTTTTAAACTAGACAGCCTGAGCTCTGGTAAGAATGTTATTGGATTCGATGGTACATTTAACTCTGGAGGTATATTCCCTCCGATCAAGACAAAGCTGTTGATGATGCCGGATAAGACCCTCGGTTTTTATTATCAACCTTCTGCAAAAGGCTTGCCTGCCTACGGGGGCAAAGGAATGGCTTATGATACCATCATGATGAGCTCCAGCGGTATCCAGAGTAAGGGTAAACTAACCTACCTTACCGCTACACTTCAGGCACCGGCTTATACTTATTATAAAAATGCTGTTGTAACCAAAGAAGGAAAATCAGCTACGACTGCAGAGACCGACTTGGGAGGAACTAAATTTCCGGTGGCTAAAATCAATGGTTTTGCAATGAACTGGCTGCCACAAGCTGATACCATGTACCTTCAGACGCAGAAGGAACCGATGAAGATCTATAAAGAAGAGTTTGCCTTTAAAGGTGTTGCCAAACTTTCTCCGGGTGGCTTATACGGTGCCGGCGAGGTAGATAACCCTGTGGCAAATGTAACTTCTCCTGAACTGCATTTCAAGCAACGGAATATGAGTGGTAACCATGCCACCATGATTGCCAAATCTGACGTGGCAGGCAGGCCGGCCATTAAAGCTCAGGACATGGCGTTTGAGTACGACCTGGTAAAAGGTATTGTGGATTTTGAAAGTGAGCAGAAGGGTGTGGCAAGTATAGAATTCCCTAAGGCTCAGTATAAAACCTCCATGAGCAGTGCACGCTGGGATATGAATGCGCAGCGCGTAAGCCTGAAAGCAGATGAGAATGGAAACAAGAACTGGTTTTACTCCATGCACCCACAGCAGGAAGGGCTCCGCTTTATGGCTGCCAGTGGTAATTATGATCTGAAGGCAAATACTGTATTGGCAGGAGGAGTGCCTTATATTACCATCGGTGATTCTCATGTAGTGCCAGATAGTGGGAAAGTGGCAGTAGCCGCAGATGCAACGATTAAAACACTGCTTAATGCCAGAGTTCTGGCTGACAGCTTGCAGCAGTATCATAAGCTATACGCAGGCAATGTAGATATCTTGTCTCGTAATGCGATGAAGGCAACTGCAATCCATGACTACTATAATGCTGCATCGGATTCGTTCCGACTACAGTTCTCGAACTTTGTGTATGGAAATCCGCAGGGGAAGAAAAAGCCGATCTATACTTTCGCAGAAGCGAATGCCGAAGAAAAGACACCATTCTACATTTTCCCTCGCATCCTGTATCGTGGAAAGATTATGATGCATGCTATGAATGAGAACTTCGATTTTGATGGAGACCTGAAACTAAACTTTACAGGTAACCCAGCTGACTCTGATTGGTTCCCTTACAAACAGGAGTCCCTTGACCCAAGGAATGTTCGTATTCCTATTATCAAACCAAAGACAGCTGACGGTACCCCTCTTTACACGGGACTGCACATTTCAAAAGGAAGTTCAAAGCTATATAACACACTGGTATCGAAGAAGCAGTCTGAGGAAGACCTTGATCTTTTCGTGGTAGATGGGCTTCTGTCTTATAACAAAGACAGAAGCGAGTTTAAGATGGGTAGAGAAGGCCGTGCCTACTCCGATTCTTATGAGGGTAACATGATGCTTTATAACGAAGCATCTAAAACTATTCGCTTTGAGGGCAAAATGAACCTGGTAAGCCCAATGAAGAACTTTGCAATGGAAGTTGCAGGCAGTGGTGATGCGAATGTGGATAGCAGCCAGTATGAGTTGGATACCTTTATTGCTTTGGACCTGACAGCTCATAAGAATGTGATAGCTGATATGGCAGAATCGTTAAAAAGCAATGTAGGCGGTGCGGCAGAGGCAGTCGAGAATAGTGATGCCGCTTTATATAAATTAGCCGGTTTTATAGGAGACAGGGCTGTACGCCAATATAAAGAAAGCGCAGCTACTAATTATGTGCCCCTTCCAGAGGTATCAGGTAAGCTGGTGCGAAGCCTGATCCTGAATAATGTTGACCTGAAGTGGTCTAACAAGCAGAATGCATGGTACAGTGTAGGCAAGATAAGCGTGGCTAGTATGATGAAAGAAGATATCAATGCACAGTTAAACGGCTACATGGAAGTAAAGCAGGATATGAACGGGGAGCCGGTAGTGTCGCTTTACCTGGAGGCTAGCCCTTATTCATGGTATTTTATAAACTTCTTTGAGAACGGCCTTACCATTGCTTCCTCTGATGAAAAGCTAAGTCAAACTGTGCGTTCTAAGTCGAAAGGTGGTCGTGGGGTAAGCGCAAACTATGGTGTATACCCCGGTGAGGAAATTGACAAGAATATATTTCTGGAGCACTTTAGAAAAAGCTACACCAATGGGGAAACAGGTTTTAAAGCTGCCGTTGAGCAACCTGCTAAGGAGCCTGCAATGCTAATCGATGCCGCCGCAGAAGACCCGGGGAAGACTAAGAAAAAAAAGAAGAAAGGTGGCGAGGGTAATTAGTTTTAAGCATGGGAGTCGCCCTGGGGGTAGATAACCAAGAACTAATAGCAACCCGTATATAGTGAAGAGAAACTTGAATTTTGGAGTTTAAATTAAGTTATGCCTATATTTGAGCTCCTTTTAAGGCCGGTCTACTATACTAAACTTTTACAATAACGGCAGCCGGAAAGGAGTCCGGTGGACAAAATGAGTATTATTACATGGAAATATTAATTATCGCTGTATTATTTATTGCCGCTTACCTGATTGGCTCTATTTCAACGGCAGTGTGGTTGGGCAAGGCCTATTATGGAATTGATATCAGGCATCATGGTAGTGGCAATTCCGGGGCAACTAACACTTTCAGGGTTTTAGGGAAAAAGCCGGGTACAATAGTTATGCTTATCGATATTTTCAAAGGTTGGTTGGCAACGTCACTGGCTGGTTTACTAGTTATCTTTGATGTCATTGCAGCTGACAACTTAGTTTACTTCCAGCTGGTTATGGGCGCACTTGCAGTAGTAGGGCACATCTTCCCGGTTTATGAGCGTTTTAAAGGTGGCAAGGGTGTGGCTACTCTATTGGGTATGATGCTCGCGATTCAGCCAGAGGTGGCTTTGATGTGTATGGTGATTTTTGTTATCGTACTTTTCACCTCCCGGTATGTATCTCTGGGCTCTATGATTGCAGCTCTGGCTTTCCCAATCCTGTTGCTTTTGCCACGCTTTCATCCGGATAACCCGATTCTGATTATTTTTGGATTCATACTTTTTGCTGTGGTTGTACTTACCCACCGCAAGAACATTAACCGCCTGATTGCTGGCCAAGAAAGCAAGGCGAATATCACATTAGGTCGTAAAAAGTAGCTTCGAGCAAAAGCAGCTGCATTACAATATTTCTAAAAAGCTACCCTTTTCTGTAAGGGTAGCTTTTTTTTGTAACTTTATGTCAGAACCAAAACGTAATCTCCTCCTATGATAAATCAATATATAAACGAAAACAAAGACCGTTTTGTAAACGAGTTGCTGGACATGCTGCGTATCCCCTCTGTAAGCGCTGATCCAAAGTTTAAAAAAGATGTGCTTGGTACGGCTGAGTTTGTAAAGCAGCGTTTGATAGATGCAGGTGCCGACAATGTGGAGTTGGTGGAAACAGCTGGTTACCCAGTGGTATATGGCGAGAAAATGGTTGATCCAAGCTTGCCAACTGTCATAGTTTACGGTCACTATGATGTGCAGCCTGCAGATCCTTATGAGCTGTGGAATTCCCCTCCGTTTGAGCCCGTTATTAAAGATGGGAAGATTTATGCGCGTGGTGCCTGTGACGATAAAGGACAGATGTACATGCATGTAAAAGCCTTTGAAACGATGATGCGTACAGGTACATTAGCCTGCAACGTAAAGTTTATGATAGAAGGGGAGGAAGAAGTAGGCTCTGCAAATCTTGCAACTTTTGTAAAGGAGAATAAAGACAGATTAAAGGGTGATGTGATCCTGATTTCTGATACCGGAATGTTAGGCAACGATACACCGTCTATTACGACTGGCCTGCGTGGCATGAGCTATGTGGAGGTTGAGGTAACAGGCCCTAACCGTGACCTGCATTCAGGACTATATGGTGGTGCAGTTGCAAACCCAATAAACATCCTCTGCCAGATGATCGCTTCGATGCATGATGAAAACAACCACATCACTATCCCGGGATTCTATGATAATGTGGATGAGCTAAGCCAGGAAGAGCGTGCAGAGATGGCCCGTGCCCCTTTTGATCTGGAGAAGTATAAGAAAGCACTTGATTTGAAGGATGTGCATGGTGAGTCGGGTTATGTAACTATGGAGCGCAACTCCATACGCCCGACTCTTGATGTAAATGGTATCTGGGGTGGCTATACTGGCGAAGGGGCCAAAACAGTTATACCTTCCAAGGCATTTGCTAAAATTTCTATGCGTCTGGTGCCTCATCAGACTTCCGAAGAGATCACAAAGAAATTTAAGAAACACTTCGAAAGCATTGCACCTGCAAGTGTGCGTGTGGTGGTAAGGCCGCATCATGGAGGTGAACCAGTAGTTACGCCTACTGATTCTGTTGCCTATCAGGCAGCTTCAAAAGCATATGAGGAGACTTTTGGCGTAAAGCCTATACCTGTGCGTAGTGGCGGGTCCATCCCGATTGTATCAATGTTTAAATCAGAACTTGGCCTGGACTCTGTTTTAATGGGTTTTGGCTTGGACACTGATGCTATCCACTCACCAAATGAACATTTTGGTGTTTTTAATTACATGAAAGGTATAGAAACTATTCCGCTGTTCTACAAGCATTTTGCTGAGATGAGCAAATAGCAGCAGCAGATAGCAGAAAGGCCCGGTTAGTTTAGCAACCGGGCCTTTCTGTTTATTTAAAGGTTATATAGCCCTAAGGAAGCACAGGAGAAAGCAAGTAACCGACGCTTAGCTTAAAGCCAAAGTTTTTTTGATCCAGTTCTTTGGAGAAAGACTTAAACCCTCCGGTGTTATGGAAGCTCATAAAGAAGCCATTATCCAGCTGAATGCCCAATCCTACTGTATACCCATAATCCCAACGTTCAAAGTCATCTATGTGAAGTGGGTACATGCCCAACTCAACAGGGTCCGGGTCTTCTAGGGTTGCGAGATCTAAAACCCTTACTTTAGTCTCCTCGGAAAGAAGATAACTAACATAAGGACCACCCAGAACGAATAACCCACCTTTCTGCAGTTTTAGTTGGAGAGGTAGTGTCAGGTAATGGAGCCTATGGTCATCCACTAAAGCTTCGGAGGCACTAATTGGGAAGCCATCGTAGGTAAAGCCTTTCTGTTCATACTGCAGTTCTGCTTGCAAGGCTAACCTCGATACAAATTCATAGCTGCCAATAAAGCCGCCATGAAAGCCAGCCAGGTAATTTGTGAAATCTGATGGGCCGTCATCTCCTTGAACTCTTGTGAAGCCACCCCCAACCTGGGCACCAAAACGGACAAACTGAGCCTGCACCGCAATAAGTGAGGCCAGTATAAACAAGGATGTTAGGAGTGCCTTTTTCATAGTATAAATGGAGTGGTTAAGCCTTAAGTTGTACTCCTCAATTCCTGAATTTGTTTGCAGAAGAGCATGCATAAAAAAAGTCGGCTCCACTTAAAGAGTGGAGCCGACATATAGTTAGCGTATAAATGGAAGTTATCTGGCTGTTGGCAACATGAAAGCAAGCGTTACCATGAAAGTAGAATGTCTTGCGTTCACGAGGTCGCCTTCAAAATAATCAGCAGGTGCATCCTCTGCAAAATCAGAGAAGCTACCATTGTAACGGACACCCAAGCTAATGCTTCTGGTTGCAAAGCCAACTCCTGCAGCATAGCCTAATTCAAAGTCTGTTAAACCTTCTTTGCTTCCTTCATCCCTGGAGGTGTTCTGAAGGTTACCATTAACATAAGTCTTGGTCTCATTGTTAACGTTGAGTAAATAAGATGCTTGTGGTCCGCCTTCAAAATATATTGGTCCGGCTTTGATTTTTGCGAGCACGGGCAGGTCTAGATAATTATAGTTAACCTTACCCTCTCTGCGATACTCCAGCCCACCTAGCTGAAACTCCTCATCATTATTCTTAAATCCTTTACTAGAGTACAACAATTCAGGCTGTAAAGAGAAAAAATCTCCAACTATGCCAATGTTTAGAACGGCTCCAGCATGAAATCCCACTTTGTTTTCAAAACGGTTTTCATCACGCAGATCGCCTGAGAGGTTTGATAAGTTAGCACCACCTCTAAAACCGAATGAGGCTGTCTGTGCCTGGGCAAAAGAGAAAGTAGTTAGTACAAATGCAAGTACAAAAAATAGCTTTTTCATAATCATAAAAATGTTTGATACGCTCTGATAAACGAGCAGTATACGGTTAATAAGATGAGTTAATGTTTATTTTTTTGTTAAAAACTAAAGGTTTCGATACAATTGCCTGATAGTTAGCTATAAAAAAGTAGCTGTCTTTTTGAAACAGTTGCACCGAAACATGCATGCTCATAAAGCATAGCAACAAGCAGGCCAAAATATTAAGTTAGTCTATATAGAAAGTGTAGATATTTTATTTGAGGAGGAGAAACAGGTGGGGAGTAAAAATATAAGAGTCCGGGATTCGCCGGACTCTTATATTTTCATAGTTATTATTTTATACTAAGCGACAGTCATTTCTATCTACCTGAAAAGGTATATCCCAGCGTTAACATAAACACGCTGTTACGTGCATCTGAAACGTTGTCTTCTTCATAAAGTTTTGTGAAGTCACCGTTGTAGCGAACACCAAGGCTTAAGCCAAGAGGGGTAGAGGCCAGTCCAACACCTGCAGCGTAGCCAAAGCTGGTACGTTTAAACATATCCAGGTCATCAACTATGTTATTGCCGCCTACTTCAATATCACCACCAACTCGGAAAGAAGCCTGAGGGCCACCTTCAAAATATAAAGGTCCGGCATTTATTCTTGCCAGTACTGGTACATCGATGTAGCTTATCTTCCACTTGGTATTGTCATCTTTAGACTCAGCGCCCTTTGTAGAAAACAATAACTCCGGCTGTATGGCAAAGAAATCATCACTGGAAAGCATGAACTGTGATGTAATACCGGCATGAAAGCCAAACATCCTGTCCAGGTTATCAGCGTTATCACCGGAAAAACCGGAATAGTTAGCACCTGCTCTTATACCAAATCTAGGAGTTTGCATTTGTGCCTGTGCGGAAACCGTAGTTACTATAGCTAGAACAAATAATATTATAATCTTTCTCATAACTTCATAGTTGTTTAATGTTGGGTACTTTATCAGGCTAGGCGTAAATTTTCCTTTGCCTGATGTAAGCCTAATACGCAGGGGTATTTACAAAGTCTAAAAAAAGATTGATAATTTAGTGACTGTAGAGAGGTATTGAGGGAATAATGTTGTGCAATTGGTAATAAAAAAGCAGCGACAAAAAATGCCGCTGCTAATCGTTAAATAGCTATCTATACATAGTTTAACTCAAAGGGTTACTAGCCTGCCCAGCCTTCCCGATCCAAGCTTCTGTACTGAATGGCTTCTGCTAAATGTTCAATTTTTATTACTTCGCTTCCAGCTAGATCTGCTATGGTTCTGCTTACTTTGAGGATGCGATCATAGGCACGGGCAGAAAGACCTAAGCGCTCCATGGCCGTCTTTAAAAGAGTTCGACCTGCCTCATTAATCTGACATAATTCTTTTACCATTTGTGAAGGCATCATGGCATTAGAATGCACAGTTGGGGTCTCTTTAAAGCGTTCTGTTTGTTTCTGCCGTGCCTGCACTACTCTCTCCCGTACACTGGCACTGTCTTCTGACTTTCGAGTAGCAGTCATTTCATCAAAGGTTACCGGCGTTACTTCCACATGGAGGTCTATTCTATCGAGCAATGGGCCGCTTACTTTGTTCAGGTAACGTTGTACTACGCCTGGTCCGCAAACACACTCTTTTTCGGGATGGTTGTAATAGCCGCAGGGGCAGGGGTTCATACTTGCCACCAACATGAAGTTAGCCGGAAAGTCGATCGTTGTTTTTGCTCTGGAAATTGTTACTCTTCGTTCTTCAAGAGGCTGGCGCATTACCTCCAATACTGTTCGTTTAAATTCAGGCAGCTCATCCAGGAAAAGGACCCCGTTATGCGATAACGAAATTTCTCCTGGCTGCGGAACACCTCCTCCCCCTACAAGAGCAACATCTGAAATGGTGTGGTGCGGTGAGCGGTAGGGGCGAGTGGTTAATAATGATGCAGCTTCTCCTAGCTTTCCCGCTACAGAATGGATCTTTGTCGTCTCCAGTGCTTCATACATAGAGAGTGGTGGCAATACAGATGGAAGGCGCTTGGCCAGCATTGTTTTGCCTGCTCCCGGAGGTCCTATCATAATCACATTATGACCACCAGCGGCAGCTATCTCTAAAGCACGTTTGATGTTCTCCTGCCCCTGCACATCCGCGAAATCTGCAGCATACTGATCAACGGTATTTTGAAATATATCACGGGTATCAATAACTAAAGGCTCAATCTCACGCTTCCCGTCCAGAAACTCTATTGCCTCCAGAATATTGCTTACCCCGATAACATCCAGGTTATTCACAATAGCAGCCTCCTGCGCATTAGGAGTAGGAAGTATAAATCCCTTGAAGCCTTCTTTACGTGCCTGTATGGCAATTGGTAAAACTCCTTTTATCGGCCTTAAAGAACCATCAAGTGATAGTTCGCCCATGATCATGTACTGTGAGGCTTTCTCTGAGGCGATTTGCCCTGAAGCGGCAAGTATACCCATGGCGATAGTCAAGTCATAGGCAGTGCCCTCTTTGCGGATATCTGCGGGAGCCATGTTAATAACAACCTTTTGGCGCGGCATTTTAAAGCCATATTGCTTTAAAGCAGACTCTATACGCTGCTCGCCCTCTTTTACGGCGTTATCTGGCAGACCCACGAGGTAGTATTTCATGCCGGCGCTAACGTTTACTTCTACGGTTACGGTATATGCATTTACGCCTTGTACAGCACTGCCAAAAGTTTTTATTAACATGTTTATATATGTATGAATTTGATGCGGAACAACAGCAAAAGGTATATAATTCCAGATGTGAAAGTTTTGGTCTTATAAATGAAAAGTCCACAACTCTTGCTTAGCTGTGGACCCAAATCGATACGTAGAGCAAGTTCTTGTTTAAGTAAGCTTTTGCTCCAGCAGTAGAATAAGGATATGGATAACCTTAATATGAATCTCCTGAACCCGGTCTGCGAAGCCAAAGTGGGGTACACGTATCTCAACGTCACATAAAGGAGCTAATTTTCCGCCGTTTTTTCCTGTAAGGCCTATTACTTTCATGCCTTTGGCTTTGGCTGTTTCTGCAGCCTTTATAACATTTGCAGAATTGCCGCTTGTGCTGATTGCCAGAAGTATATCTCCCTGGTTGCCCAGGGCCTCCAGGTAGCGTGCGAAAACAGTATCGTAACCGTAGTCGTTCCCGACACAGCTCATATGGCTGGCATCCGAAATGGCGATGGCAGGTATCGCTTTGCGGTCTTCTCGGTACCGACCGGTTAGCTCCTCGGCAAAGTGCATGGCGTCGCACATGGAGCCCCCATTGCCACAGCTCAGGATTTTGCCTCCGTTTTGTACGGCTTCGGCCATAGCATTGGCTGCAAGTTCAATGGAAGCAATGTTTTTTGTTTCAGATAAAAAAGCGCTAAGCACTTCCTGTGCCTGCGTTAACTCTGCCAGTATAGTGGTGGATGTCATGCTTGTTTAAGGAGCCTTACCTCTGCCTCGGGTTCTTCGGCTTGTGGTCTGTAGCTGTTGCTTCTAAATTCCTGACGCTTCTCGTAAAGGTCAGCTTTTAAACCATTAATTTTTAGCTGTGCCAGGTGCTGCTCATGCTTTAGGTCTGCAACGTACAGGTGATTTGCTAATAACCTTGCAAACATAATCACACCACCAACGGCAACAATAGCTTTATAAAGTAGAAGTACCTGTTCCTCCGAATTAATGTCCAAAATTGTGTTTTCATTTAGCACAGATGTTAGTAACAGAACTGTGAACACGATGTAGGAGATCACAAGGAAGTCGAGGAATGCTTTAAGTGCTTTCATGCTAAGCGTTAGGTTTTTAGTGCAACAACATATTTTCTTAAAGCTAAAAAAAAATATGATTCTTTTGCAAGGCTTATACCTAATTCCTTATAAATCGCACTATTAGCTGATAAATAATACTATTAATCCTTTAAACTGTTAATTGCATCTGTGTTAGTTTAGCATAAAGTCCGCTGGTTTGAAGCAATTCTTCATGTGTGCCACGCTCAATTATATGCCCCTGTTGCAATACCAGTATTTCATCAGCATGCTGTATAGTACTTAAACGGTGTGCAATAACAATAGATGTGCGGTTTCTCATGAGGTTGGTGAGGGCCTCCTGTACGAGTTTCTCAGATTCTGTATCCAGTGCCGATGTGGCTTCATCTAAAATAAGGATCGGAGGATTTTTAAGTATGGCGCGGGCAATGCTTAACCGCTGACGCTGACCACCGGAAAGCTTGCTGCCGCGGTCGCCAATCATCGTTTGATAGCCATTCTCTGAATCTAAGATAAACTCATGGGCATTTGCAATTTTTGCCGCTGCGATCACCTCCTCTTCGGTGGCATCTACTTTGTTGAAAGCAATATTGTTGAAAATAGTATCGTTAAACAGGATTGACTCCTGCGTTACCACACCAATTTCATCCCGCACCGATTCCATAGTATAATCCCGGATATCATGCCCGTCGATAAGAATGGCACCACGGGTCGGGTCGTAGAAGCGGGGGATCAGGTCTGCCAGCGTAGACTTACCACCTCCTGAAGGACCAACCAGTGCCACTGTTTTGCCTTTCTCAATAGTGAAATTGATGTCCTTAAGAACAGGCTTATCACCATAGCCAAAGCCTACATCAATAAACTCTATCTGACGCTCGAAATGAGGCAGCACTTTTGCATTTGGCTTATTTTTAATCTGCGGCTCTGTATCTATAACTTTCAATACCCGCTCTCCAGACACCAAACCGCGTTGGATATTGCTAAAGGCTGCCGACATAGCTTTTGCCGGTACCAGCACCTGCGAGAAAAGAATAATATAAGTGATGAATTCTGCCGGCTGCAGGTCCGACTGTTGTGTCAGAACCAAAGTGCCACCGTAAAAAAGTAAACCTGCCACTACTGTTACGCCCATGAACTCAGACAGGGGGGAGGCCAGATCACGCTTGTTGGCTATAGAGCGCTGAATACGTGCATAGCGGTGGTTTTGGTCATGGAATTTGCGCAATATGAACGGCTCAGCGTTGAAGGCCTTAATTACCCGCACCCCGCTCAAAGTCTCATCAATAATAGTAAGTATGAAGCTAAGAGAATCCTGTCCCTCGGCTGCTTTGCGTTTCAGTTGTTTTGATATACCGGAAATGATACCTCCGGAAATAGGTAAAAGGATAAGTGTGAATAATGTCAGCTTTACTGACATTGTAAATAGAATCGTAAAGAAAGCAATAATAGCAATGGGTTCCCTGATGATTACTGTTAAAGTGCTTACAACAGAATTCTCTACTTCCTGTATATCCACAGTAAGGCGAGTCATAAGGTCTCCTTTGCGCTCATTGCTAAAATAACCGAGCTCCAGTTCTGTAACACGCTTATAGACCCTCTCCCTCATCTTTTCTACCACGTGCGCCCGCAGAGCACCAATGATCCGGAAAGCAAGGTAACGGAACAGGTTAGCTAGGAAAATTGAGATCACAATGATGATGCAAACGAATAGCAGTGCACCTAAACGGCCTTCTTCTAGGATAACCTGACCAAAATGGTAGTAGAAAAAGTCTTTGAAGAACTCGATGTTGAGCGTGAATTCCGGCTTAGTGGCAACCATTGCCAAAACTTGCTTGTCACCGACTTTGCCAAACAGCACATTCAGCAACGGGATGAGTAACGTAAAGTTAAACAGTCCGAAGATGATTCCTAATACAGTATAAAGTGTATAAAGGGGGACAAACCGGCTATAGGGTCTGGCAAATTGAAGTATGCGAAGGTATGTCTTCATGGTGTAAAATGTGTCGTCAGCTGCTTCTCCTGCGCATTGCTTTTGCGCTCAGGCTAACAACGTTAATGGTAGCTAACCTACTGCTACCGGAGTAATGAATTAATATTATGTAAAAGCCTGCCTCGTATGTAGGCTTTGCTGCCGCAAAGATACTTAATTAAAGGTAGAATGGTATAAATGTAAAAAGGCAGAAAGTTGCCTTTCTGCCTTTTATTTTGTCTGCTCCGGGTTCCCCGTTTTAAAACTCATGCAGCCTTTGCGGAATGTTCCAACGGAACGCAAAAGAGGCAAACGTGGTGTTTTGATCAAAGGTGTTATCTTCTGCATCTGCGCGTCTGTAAATTCCTTTCAGGTCTAAAAACATGTTGTGGCGCAGTTGGTATGTTGCGGTAAAATCAAGGTGTACCTGGTTAGTTGTAATTCCCTGGCCTATTTCATTACCATAATCTGAGACACGTGTTGTATAAGGCAGCAACACATTTCCTCCATAGTTAAGCGTGTCGCCGTTTGCAATCACATCTTGCCCGAAGCGTGTGGCAATTGCCTTGCCTGTCAGCATCAGGCGCGGAATAGGCTGGTAATAAACAATGCCTACGAATTCTGCTAAGTTTGCTCCCATGGGGTGAGCTAATGGCTGCCTGTAGTGCTGGTAGTTTGTGGTAGAACTGCGGTGCTGGTAAGTATAAGGGCGAATAATGTTCACCTCTCCCTGCAGGTCAAGATTATTTAGCCCGAAAGCATCAATATACTTTGCGCCTATCTGGCCTGCTTGTTTGTTTGCCCACCAGCCATTTCTGGCTTTCACCTCTTTCAGTAAAAATTCGTCTAGCTGCAACTGGCCATAAACCTGTAAACGGTTATAGATGTTCCAGCGGAAATCCGCGCCTAACATAGCATTGTCTTCACTTCCTAGAGCATGTTCTATGGCTCTGTAGAATATTACTGGATTCAGGTACTGCAGTTCAAACCTGCCTTTCTCACGAGCGAAAACAACCTGCTCAAATACTCCAATGTTAAGGTTATCGGTTACGTTAACACCTAAGCGGTGAAGTGCCATATACTTTTTAGGAAGTAGTTTGTCACCTCCGCCACGGCGGAATTCTGAAACAAGCTCCTGAAACAGGTTCATGTAATGCAGCTTCCAGACACGCGTGTTCAGCTTAAGAAAAAAAGCTGGCGGAGCGTAATCAGAAAGAGCCAAGGAACGGTAACCATCGCCAATAAAATGGCGATCATGACCTAACTGTATCTCCACATGCTTGCTTAAGGCATAGTTAAGATAACCGCGTGCGGTAAAAAAATCATATCCATCTTCTTTAAAGTCTTTCCAGAAACCCTCATGTGGTACAACACCATCACGACGGATACGGTCCACTACATATTCAGGGTAGCGCACTTGGTTTTCGCCTATGAACGTGTAGAACCCAAACCGTTCATCAATAGAGCCCTCTATCTGTACTCCACGGGTGTTTACGTATCGGATTCCCTCAGATTGATTCTCAAGCCCCACCTCAAAGTGTAGTACAGGGTTTACCCGAAGGGAGAATACATCGCTTTCATAATGATAAAGATCTGTATGGTTCCGGTAGAAATATTTTAAAATTGGTCTAGCATCATTGTTTTCCTGAGTAGTATAGTTCCAGTTGTCATTTAGCAGATAGGTTGTGTTGAACTCATCCACTGGTGTGCGTGCGTTACGGGCACTGATCTCTGCCAGGTCCGCCACATCCTGTCGGCCATATGGGCGAACAGCCGTCTGAAGGGATGGTACCTGATCGCCATACTTAATCTGATAACGATCAATCCAATGGTAGACATCACGGTTATAAGGTACATAAACGTCTTGTGCCTGTGCGGCGAAGCCAGCTGCTAATGTAAGAGCAAAAAAGGCCCAGTATATTTTTTTCATGAAGAAAAGCCTAAGGGGAATCAAAGTTTTGAAATGCGAATGTACTCTTTTATGAAATTATTGTTCAGTAAAACAGTCTGAATTTATACATTAGCACCTCATGTTGCGCTACCTGCTATATAAAGAGATAAACGAGGAAAAGTGGAATGATTGTGTTTCTGCATCAACAGAACGAATTGTATATGCTTTTTCGTGGTACCTGAATACTGTTTGTATGCGATGGGATGCTGTCGTGGAAGAGCAGGAGGGCCGCTATGTGTCCGTTTTCCCGTTGCCTTTAGGCAGGCGATGGGGACAACTGGGAGTCCTTCAACCATATTTCACACAGCAACTCGGCCTTTTTACAACAAAGAATACGAAACATAAAAATATAGAAGCCTATTTTGAGCTTATTCCAGATAGGTGTAAAAGCATTTACCTTCAGCTTAATACCGAAAACTCAAAAGTGATAGCAGATGTGGAGAAATACGATCAAGCTGAGCGAGTAACCTTTCACCTGGACTTAAAGCCGAAATATGAAGATCTGCTCAACAGCTACCGGAATCGCCATAAGCTAAACAAAGCAAAACGGGCGAGTTTACAGATAAAACCGCTTGACAACATAAATCCCCTTGTCTCCATCTTCAAAGCTACCAAAGGGAAAGAACTGCGTGAGGTAAAGGAGAAGCATTACAGGTTACTTGCCCGGTTGTATGCTATACTAAAGCAGCAGAATGCTGCGGAACTTCTGCAGGCTGTAGACCACGAGGAGAACACCCTTGCAGCTGCGCTTTTTATTGTTCAGCCTGAGAAAATAATTTTCCTGTTCTCAGGCTCTTCCGAAGAGGGTAGAAAAGCTGCCGCTATGACGCTTATATTGGATCATGTAATCAGTAGGTATGCTGGCAGTAACCGTGTCCTTGACTTTGAAGGCAGTATGGTGCCTTCTGTAGCGAAATTTTATGCAAACTTTGGAGCCGCGCCTGTAGCTTACGTATCTTTATCCAAACAACATAAACCCTGGTACCTCAAATGGAAAGAAGCAATCTCTATATCCTGACCGAAACGCCCTCCCTGGCAAACCACTACATTGCTGAGCTGCGAGATATACATGTGCAGGGCGATAGCCTTCGGTTCCGAAGAAACCTGGAGCGGGTGGGGGAGCTGCTTGCCTACGAAATTTCTAAAACGCTGCCTTATGAGACTGCTCAAATAAAAACTCCACTGGCAGAAACAGAAACCTTGCTGCTTACAAACCAGCCGGTGCTGGCTACTATTCTTCGGGCTGGCCTGCCTATGTACCAGGGTATGCTAAACTATTTCGACAAAGCCTACAGTACCTTTGTAGGAGCTTATAGGGTAGAGGAGGAGAACACTGAATTGCAGATCAACATGGAATACCTGGCTTCCACAGACCTGCACGACAAGATCCTTATCCTGGCAGACCCTATGCTGGCAACTGGCAGGTCGTTGGTGAAATCCTATAAAGGGATGTTGCGCCATGGAAAGCCTGTGCAGGTGCACATTGCAGCAGCAATTGCCTCTCCTGAAGGCATTGCCCACATACGGCAGGAGATTCCGGAGGCAATGATCTGGTTAGGTGCTCTGGATAATCATCTTAACGAGAAGTCTTACATTGTGCCTGGCTTAGGCGATGCCGGAGACCTTGCTTTCGGGCCGAAAATTTAGATCAGAACCTTTGCAGAAGTTGACTGTAAGCAGGCATCACAGGGATAAGCTAAAATATACTTGATAGCTTACAGAGTATTTTAGCTGTTGTGCGTATACTTTAATCCGGTTCTTTTCTTTTTTAGGATACAAATTTAGAGACAGCAGTGTTGGGCGAGATTTTAAAGTACCTGTCGGTTTACCTGGTAAGCATGGTGAAGTTTTTCGGAGGACCTGTAACCGGAGTGACTTTAGGTTTATCCTATACCGAAACCGTTTTGCTGACTATAGCAGGAATGATGACAAGCGTTGTGATTTTCTCTATTATCGGAAGGGCTTTTTCTAAATGGATGTCAGCCCGGCGGCGTGCAAAGAAACAGCCTGTGTTCAATAAAAAGAATCGGAGAGTAGTGCAGGTATGGAGGATGTTCGGGATAATAGGAGTAGCTTTTTTAACGCCCGTGATATTTACACCGATCTTCGGTACAGTGGTTGCCGCATTGTTCGGCGCTTCTCAGAAACGCATTATCCTGCACATGCTATGGAGTGCTGTATTCTGGAGTGCTTTGTTAAACCTGTTGGTTTTTGAGTTCGGAGACTTGGCGCTTCATATCTTTTGATAAGAAAAAAGAGCTGTCAGAAAAGAGGCCTGCAGTAAGTAAATACTGCAGGCCTCTTTTCTATTATTTTTTTCCTCTTCCTTTTTTCTTTGTTTTCTGCCAGAACGAGTTCTTTGGATCACCTTTCTTTTTACCCTTTTCGAAATTAGACTTGTGCCTGCCCTTCTTTTCATGGAAGGCCCCTTTAAAATCTGGGTTCTCACGACGCTTCTGCCGGTCTACATCACGAGCCATCGCCTGCTGCTCCTCAAAGGGAGTTTCAAACACTTTCACCTCTGCAGGCATAGGTATCTCCGGGATCTGCATGCGGATGATCTTCTCAATCTTGCCTACATGATACATTTCAGCGTCTGTGGCAAACGTAATAGCGGCACCTTCATTCTCGGCACGTCCTGTTCGGCCAATGCGGTGAACATAGTCCTCATAAATCAAAGGCACGTCAAAATTGATCACATGGCTTACCATGCTTACATCAATGCCCCTTGATGCTACATCAGTCGCCACTAAAAAACGCACGTCGCCACCTTTAAAAGCCTCCATAGAGTTGATGCGGGTATTCTGGCCTTTATTTCCATGTATGGCGCGTACCTCACCATAGTTCCGGTGCTCCAGGAACTTTGACACGCTTTCTGCGTTTTTCTTGCTCCGGGTAAAGATGATCACACGTTTAAATGTTTCCTCATCCTGTATCAGGTGCTCGAGCAGCTCGATCTTGGTGCGTAGGTTAGGTACGCGGTAAAGTGTTTGTGTTACAGTTTCTACCGGTGTGGCCTGTGGGGTTATCTCCACCCGTGTCGGGAACTCGAGGAACTCCTCTGACAGCTCCACCACTTTGTCGGGCATGGTGGCTGAGAACAATAAGTTCTGGCGCTTGCGCGGAATCACTTCCAGCAGCTGACGGATCTGTGGCATAAACCCCATGTCCATCATTTTATCAGCCTCATCTAATATCAGCGTCTTCAGCTCCTTTAGTATTAGCTCTCCCTTCAGGTACAACTCCATCAGGCGCTTTGGAGTGGCGACAAGTATATCAACCCCCTGGTTGATAGTTTCAATCTGTGTTTTTGGTCCCAGACCACCATAAATAGCCAAGTGCCTGAGGTCTGTATACTTTGCCAGTAGCTGAATGTTCTCCTCTATCTGCATCACCAGTTCCCGGGTTGGAGCCACAATAAGCGCGCGCGGGTTCTGGCCTTGTGCATACTTTACTTTCATGAGCAGCGGCAGCAAAAAGGCGGCAGTTTTACCTGTTCCGGTTTGGGCGATACCTAGTATGTCGTGTCCGGCCATGATCAGGGGGACAGCCTGCAACTGAATAGGTGTGGGCTTTTCATAACCGGCATCAGCAATAGCATTTAGCAGCTGTTTGTTCAGCTTAAAATCTGCGAACGTGGTTATTTCTTTCTCTGCTTCTTCTGCCATGATTCTAGGGTGTGATATATTGTATTGATTTACAAAAGTACGTGAATTTTATGGTTGAGAGGTGAAGATTCCCGTTTGAGTCAGGAAAAGCCAGTATCATAGCTTATATTAGCTGTTGTAAAACCCGTTAGCACTTCATGAAATCTATTTTAATAAAAAACGCACAACTCGTAAACGAAGGAAGTATAACCACTGCTGATGTTCTGTTGCAAGACGGACGTATTTCACAGATCGGTCAAAACCTCAATGCTGAAGCTGATGAAACAATTGATGCGACTGGTTTGCACTTGCTACCAGGTGTGATTGATGACCAGGTGCATTTTCGTGAGCCGGGCCTGACGCATAAGGCAAATATTGAAACAGAGGCCAGGGCTGCTGTGGCAGGTGGTACCACCTCTTTCATGGAGATGCCAAACACCGTTCCGAACGCTACCACGCAGGAGCTGCTGGAGGATAAGTATAAAATAGCTGCCGAAACCTCGTTGGCAAATTACTCCTTTTATATGGGAGCCACTAACGATAACCTGGCGGAGGTACTGCTTACCAATCCCAACACTGTTTGCGGAATCAAGATTTTTATGGGCTCTTCTACGGGTAACATGCTCGTGGACAACGAAGAAACACTGGAGCATATCTTCGCGAAAGCCAAATTGCCTATAGCCGTGCATTGCGAGGATGAACAGATCATTCGCGATAACATGGCAATCTATGAAGAGAAGTATGGTGAGGATATTCCGGTCAAGTGCCACCCGGAGATACGTAACGAGGCGGCTTGCTTTAAATCATCTTTCCTGGCAGTAAAATTGGCTGAGAAGCACAACACGCGCCTGCACATTCTGCATATTTCTACAGAAGAAGAGCTTAAGCTGTTCCGCAATGATATTCCGCTGGAGCAGAAAAGAATCACTGCCGAGGTGTGTGTGCATCACCTGTGGTTTGATAAGGAAGACTATGATAGGTTTGGTACCCAAATCAAATGTAACCCTGCTATAAAAGAGCATCGCCACAAAGAAGCTTTACTAAAAGGCCTGTTGGAAGACAAGCTTGACGTAATAGCCACTGACCATGCCCCCCATACCTGGGAGGAGAAGCAGGAGAAGTATAAAAAAGCACCTTCAGGAGTGCCTCTGGTGCAGCATTCCCTGCAGATGATGATGGAATTTGTACGTGATGGGAAGCTAACGTTGGAAAAGATGGTGGAGAAAATGAGCCATGCGCCAGCTATACTCTTTAATGTGCGTGAGCGTGGCTATATCCGGGAGGGGTATTGGGCTGACCTGGTATTGGTGGATATAAACAAACCTTATACAGTTACCAAAGAGAACACTTACTACAAATGTGGTTGGTCTCCCTTCGAAGGACATACGTTTAGCAGTACTATCACGCATACTTTTGTTTCAGGCCATATGGCTTTCTCCAACGGTACATTTGATGAGAGAAAGAAAGGTGAGCGGCTACTGTTTGACAGGTAAAGTATGGATCTAAATAAGTTTAAAGAACTACATGCCCGCTTTTTTGGCAAGGAACTGCCCGAAGAAGTGCTGCAATCCGATGAGTACGAGGCCTATTCGGATGCCATTCATGAAAATGAGGATTGCTATAACTGGGCAACAGCTGAAAAGCTACAAGCTGAAGGGTTCGACTATAAAAGCTATTGCTGCCTGATGATGGCCGATAATGTATATAGTAGCTTGGATGAAGAAGGAGAAATAAGAGGGGATGATCCAAGTGTAATTATCAACAAATGGGATGAAGGTTTTTATGGTATCCCGATCCACGATGGCGGAACATCTATGGTTGTAATTAACTATTGCCCCTGGTGTGGAACCAGGTTAAGCAAGTAATTATCTTCTGCTTAGAAACTTACCTGATAAGAGGTTAAGGTAGATAAAAAAAATGCTCAAAAATGTGTCGCAGATATTGCATTGTGTGATTTCATGCTTATATTTGCACTCTCAAATGAGACACGGTGGTTGTAGCTCAGTTGGTTAGAGCACCAGATTGTGATTCTGGGGGTCGTGGGTTCGAGACCCATCTTCCACCCAAAGCCCTTGAAGCTAACTTCAAGGGCTTTTTTATTTATCTTTGTTCTGTGCTGAGGCATTTCCGGTTTTAAGGGTGTCCTTTTTTGGCTGTGCCTCCACTTTTAATTAGTAATTCAAAATTCGTAATTGATAAAAATATGAGCTTAGTAGTAGTAGGTTCGATGGCGTTTGATGCGCTGGAGACACCCTTCGGGAAAACAGATAAGATTGTAGGTGGCGCGGCTACATACATTTCCTTGTCTTCTTCATACTTTGTGAAGCCTGTAAATGTAGTGTCAGTGGTTGGCGGTGACTTTGACCAAGACCACATTGCCCTGATGCACAAGCGTGATATCAGCACTGAAGGTGTGCAGGTAAAAGAAAATGAGAAGTCTTTCTTCTGGTCTGGCCGTTACTTCAACGACATGAACAGCCGCGAAACACTGGCTACAGAGCTTAATGTTTTAGGTGATTTCGATCCCATCATTCCGGAAAGCTACCAGGGTTGCGAATATCTGATGCTGGGTAACCTGGCGCCACAGGTGCAGCGCACTGTAATTGAGCGCCTGAATGAGCGTCCGAAGCTAGTAGTGATGGATACCATGAATTTCTGGATGGACATTGCCCTGGATGAACTGAAAGAGACAATGGCGATGGTAGATGTGCTTTCTATCAACGACGAAGAAGCACGCCAGCTAAGCGGCGATTACTCTTTGGTAAAAGCTGCCAAGAAGATCATGGCCATGGGCCCAAAATTCCTGATCATCAAAAAAGGAGAGCATGGAGCATTATTATTTAATGAAGACAAGGTGTTTTTTGCGCCAGCCCTGCCGCTGGAGGAAGTATTCGATCCAACCGGGGCCGGTGATACGTTTGCCGGGGGCTTTATTGGTTACCTGGCCAGCTGCAACGATACAAGTTTTGAGAGCATGAAGCGTGCTGTGATCTATGGTTCAGCCATGGCATCTTTCTGCGTGGAGAAATTCGGTACGGAGCGCCTGAAGAACCTTACGAAAGAAGAGATTGAGAACCGCGTGCAGCAGTTTGTGAACCTGGTTCAGTTTGATACGGTGCTGCAGTAGTCCAATTAAAGCTTATACAGAACAGAAGGGGGCATTAGCTTCCCTTTTTGCATTTTCCGGTATTGGTTGCTCCGCTTCTATTTTGAAAAAAATGTAACAAAGTATGGATGATGGGGGTAAAACTAAGTATAGACTAATGAGGAGATTGGATTATGAGCATAAAGAACGAAAATAAAAAAGATATAGATGAGCTGAAGAAGAACAACCCCAACCAGGTTGATCCTAACAAGCCAATGGGCAACATTAATGATAGCCCTAACCGCAATGCACTAAACAAAGACGCTACAAAAGTGCAAAACCCTAACCGCAATTTAGCGAAGGGTGGGAATAATACTCCCTCAAGAAAGAAGTAGCGCATACCAAGCAAAATAACAACTATGAAAATTCTGAAGGAGGATGGCCTTAGCGGCTTTCCTTCTTTTTTTATGCCCCGGAAGGTGTCGTTTCTGTACAATTGCTTATCTTTCGTTTGCTCATAACGTTCACGCATGTACAAAACTGATATCTGCATACTTGGTGCCGGACCAGGCGGTGCCACCACTGCACTTCATCTTGCCCAAAAAGGAATCTCTTCTTTACTGATAGACAAAGCAACTTTCCCACGCGACAAAATTTGCGGCGATGCCCTGAGCGGAAAAGTCGTGAATGAGCTGCGGCGTATCTCTCCCGAACTTCCCGAGTTATTTAGCCGGGAGCAGGCGGTGCAGGTGCCGTCCTGGGGAATCCATTTTATTTCTCCAGGCGGGCAAAAGCTAAGTGTGCCGTTCAAGTATAACTATAAACCTGAAGAGGATGCTCCGGCAGGTTATATTTCCAAACGGATTGACTTTGATAATTTTCTAATAGAACAGGTAAGGCTGCGTCCGGAAATCAAACTGATAGAAGGAGCCGATATTACGAGGTACGAACGGCAGAGAGATGGTAGCTTTACATTGTCAGACAAAGAGGGGAAGATACAGGTAGAGGCAAAGCTTTTAATAGTGGCCAATGGAGCTCAGTCTGCCTTTACCCGCCATGTGGCGGGCCTGCAGCAAGAGCCAGAGCATTACTGTGCGGGTCTGCGGGCTTACTATAAAGGTGTGGAAGGGCTGGATAAGGATAACTTTATTGAACTGCACTTTTACAAAGACTTTTTACCAGGTTACTTCTGGGTATTCCCGTTGCCAAACGGGTTTGCTAATGTAGGAGTTGGAATGTTGAGCAGCGCCATCAGCAGTAAAAAGGTAAATCTGAAAAAAGAGATGCTCCGAATGATTGAAACGCACCCTGAGCTGCAGAAGCGTTTTGGCAATGCAGAACTTATCGGAGATATCAAAGGATATGGTCTGCCCTTAGGTTCTAAAAAGCGGTCCTTGTCTGGCGACAACTATATGCTGGTAGGAGATGCCGGGGCGTTGATCGATCCTTTTACCGGCGAAGGTATCAGCAACGCCATGATCAGTGGCCGTTGGGCAGCAGAGCAAGCGTCAAATTGCCTGGAACAGCAAGACTTTTCTGCTGCCTTTATGCAGGCTTACGATAAAGCTGTCTACAATAGATTATGGAAGGAATTAAAGCTAAGCCGGCAGATGCAGAAACTTTTGAACTATCCCTGGCTGTTCAACCAGGTTGCAAATAAGGCAACCAAGAATCAGGCACTTGCCGAGACCATTTCGTGTATGTTTAATGATCTTGATCTGCGTGAGCGTTTGAAACAGCCATCGTTTTACTTTAAGCTACTTTTTAATTAATTAAGAGGAAATCATCTTTTCATCTCGAACGAAGCAGGGGCTATCAAGATCTTTAACTAACATTCGAGGTGAAAAAAAGGTTAAAACTCCTGCTTCAGCCATAGCTTAAAGTTCTGTTTCTCTTTTTCAGAGGCATCTTTTCTTTTTACTATAGTATACTTGCAATAGTAGCTTTTGCTGCTTTGCCCGAGTTGCACTACACGAAGCTGTTTTTCCCTGAATAGCGTTAACTCTATTTGTTGCTGTGCTTGCAAAGCCATAAGATGCTGCAGGTTATTCTCAATCTTACGGTTATTAATCGCTATTAATTCATCATCTACACTTAAAACTTTGCTGGCGGGAGACCCTGGAGCAACAGCAGTTACTTTTACCGTGCCCTCTGAGCTTACTTTAAAGCCGTATCTGCTTTCATAGATCAGCGGGTTTTCTGATTCATTTAGTGAGCATCCAACAAACTGCAGGGCCTCGTGCAGGGCCTCCTCGATCGGTGAAGTACCATTGATGTAATTGTCGAAGTACGATTTAAAGGAAATACCTGCAGTGTCATTTACTAGCTTGGCATAATCTTCTTCTGTGTAGCCGATCCCCTCCTTGCCAAATTGCTCCCAAAGAGCTTTCATTACTGTGTCAAGATTAACCTGATTCTGAGAGATCTGACGTAGCTGCAGATCCAAGAGGAGGGCTGTAAGAGCACCTTTGATGTAAATAGAAACCTTTCTGTCTGGTATACCCGGCTTATACCCATCCAGCCATAAATCGAAGGAGGAATCTGCTACAGAGAGGTTGTTGCGGCTGTAATCTGCAAAGTAACGTTGCAAAGATGTATTCATTTCCTCAAAGTACTGTTCTGCAGTGAATACACCTGAACGTGCAAGCATATAGTCTCCATAGTAAGTGGTAACACCTTCGGCTACGTAGCCTGTTTTAAAGTAATTCTCCTGCGCAAAGTTATAGGGGAGCAGCTCCTTAGGTCGGATGCTCTTAACATTCCAGGTGTGGAAAAGCTCATGCGAACTTACACCTAAGAATTCCTTGTAAAGTGCGGGTGTCATTAGAAGCTCCCCGGGCCCAAGTGTGATCACAGTGGAATTAGTGTGCTCCACACCATGATAAAAGCGGTATGGTAGAATCTCGTTTAGATAATGATACTCCTGCACCGGAAAATCGCCAAATACCTCCAATTGCTCTTTTGTGAAGGCAGTGAAATCATGTTTTATTCTTTCCCAGTCAGGCTGGCAGTCACCCTGAATCCAGATGTGGAAAGGTAAGCCATCTGCCTCATATGTTTCCCTCTTAAGGGTTGCGCTGGCAATCAAAGGACTGTCTACCAATTCATCAAAATCAACAGCTTCTAAAGTGTGTTTCTCTTTTTCAGGTAAGCCGCAGGCTATTTCCCAGTTTTCCGGAATTGCTAACTTTACCTGGCAGGTTTCCTGCTCACGGCCTTCTACTGCCATCAGGCAGTTTATCGGGTTCAGGTAGAGCTGCTCCTCACCTAACCATGAGCCACCGCCATCCATTTGTCGAGCATAAAAGCTATATCTAATCTCTATCGTGTCTGCTCCTCCTGTTTGTACTTTCCATCGGTCTTTTGTCTCTTTAGCTATAGCTATCTTTTCTCCTTTGGCACTTGCAGAAACTCTGCGTAGCTTCTGTGCAAAATGCTGTAACTCATAGCGGCCGGGGCGCCAGGCAGGTAATTGAAGGTATAAGCAAGAGGAGGTATTGTTAACTATGGTAATTGTGATGTCAAGAAAATGAGATAGTGGGTTTGAGTAGGAGAGGGAGTACTTTATCATATTTTGTTGTGTTAAAAAATGCAGTTTAGTTTTACGAAGGTGCCGAGGCCAATAAAGTTGCCTTTTGCTTACGGAAAAGAACCTGTAAGAGGCAAGGCAAATTTCGCCTCTTACAGCCTGCCCAGGCTATGCTTTCATATATTTTTGTTAAAATTCTGAAGCAGGCTTTGTAATTTACAAAAGGTTGTCTAATTTTGCAGGCCATAATAAAACCATTGGCAGACGATGAAAAGAACATTCCAGCCTTCGCAGAGAAAAAGAAGAAACAAGCACGGCTTCAGATCAAGAATGGAGACCGCTAACGGTAGAAGAGTATTGGCTAGTAGAAGAGCCAAAGGCAGAAAGAGATTATCTGTTTCTGACGAGAAAAGACATAAGGCGGCTTAATCCCTGACAGGGGATATGCTTCGCTTATTCGTTGCCGCTCATGCATAAAGAGCAAGCAGACGATACTAAAGCCGAGCAGCCAACTTCCTATACATTTTCGAAAGAAGAACACTTGTGTAGCAAGCGCCTAATTGCGCTGCTGTTTAGCAAGGGTTCTTCTTTTAATTTGTATCCGCTGCGGTTCGTCTTTTATACACCGCAGGATATGCCTTCTGGTACAACTCAGGTACTCCTATCTGTTTCTAAGCGCTATTTTAAACGCGCTACAGACCGGAACCGCTTGAAGCGGCAAATGCGTGAGGCATACCGCCTTAACAAGCATATTATTACCCAAAACCCGGAGCAAGCACCGCAGCTACTGGGCATCCTTTACATTGGTAAAGAAAAAAAGTCCTTTCAGATCATCCAAAAAAAACTAATTTCAGGTTTGGAACGTTGTTTGATTAAGTAGTCTTACCACGTCGTTTATACCTAGAAATTATGTACAAGAAGTCTATAGCCGGTGTTCTGATCGGTATCCTTACCTTAGGTTTATTTTCTTTTAAAACAGATTCTGAGCGTTATTTTGAGATTGCCAGGAATTTGGATGTATTTGCCACTCTTTTTAAGGAAGTAAACACCTTTTATGTGGATGATGTACCGCCATCTAAAATGATGCGCACCGGTATCGATGCCATGTTAAAGTCTCTTGACCCTTACACTAATTACATTCCCGAAGACGATATTGAAGACTTCCGTACTATGACCACTGGTCAATATGGCGGTATAGGTGCTATCGTTGGTAGCCGCGACGGGAAAATAACGATCCAGATGCCATATGAAGGTTCGCCGGCTCATAAAGCAGGGCTTGTTATTGGCGATGAGATTCTGAAGGTAAACGGAGTGAATGTAAGCGGTAAGTCTACTACAGATGTAACAAAATTGCTGAAAGGACAGGCAAATACCTCTGTAAAGCTTGATGTGCGCAGCTACGGGCAATCTAAGATCAGAACAGTGGAACTTGTGCGTGCCAATATCATGGTGGATAATGTTCCATATTATGGTATGATTGATGATCAGATAGGCTACTTTCAATTATCAGGCTTTACCGTAGATGCTTCTAAGGAAGTAAAAATGGCTGTGCAAAAATTGAAAGAGATGGGCGCAAAGAAAATAATCTTTGATCTGCGCGATAATCCGGGCGGCTTACTGCATGAGGCGGTTAACATTTCCAATGTTTTTGTGGATAAGGGAAAGGATATTGTGAGTACCAAGGGCAAGGTGAAGGAGTGGAATAAAACTTATAAAGCACTTGATGAGCCGCTAGATATTGATATTCCGCTGGTAATTCTAACCAGTTCGCGCAGTGCTTCCGCTTCTGAGATTGTGGCTGGCGTGATGCAGGATTATGACCGTGCCGTGCTGGTAGGCGAACGTACTTTTGGTAAGGGCCTGGTGCAGGCAACTCGTCCGCTTTCTTATAATTCTCAATTAAAAGTAACTACTGCAAAGTATTATACTCCGAGTGGCCGCTGCATACAAGCAATTGATTATGCACATCGCAACGAAGATGGCAGTGTGGGAAAAACACCTGATTCATTGCGCGTAGCTTTTAAAACAGCAGGAGGCCGTGTAGTATATGATGGTGGTGGTATAAATCCTGATGTGGAAGTTAAAAGAACTGACTATTCTGAGATCATCAAAACCATTGCCCGTAATGGTTACTTCTTCGACTACGCCAATAAGTATAAGGTAAGCCATGCTTCTATTGCACCGGCAAAACAGTTTAAATTAACTGATCAGGAGTACCAGCAGTTTGTGGAATTCTTAGCAGATAAAGATCTTTCCTACACTACTAATGTGGAGAGTGAACTGTTGGAGCTTACAGCTAAGGCAAAAGATGATAAGCATTATGATGATATTAAAAATGAGCTTGAGGCAATAAAGAGTAAAGTGTCGCATAATAAGTCTCAGGATTTGATGCGTTTTAAGCCAGAGATAAAAGAGATGTTGGAGGCTGAAATTGCTTCACGTTACTACCTGCAGAAAGGATATGTGGAATCGTCTTTTGATGATGATCCGAATATCTTGATGGCAAAGCAGGTTTTAAATGATTCTAATAAGTATAATTCTTACCTGAAACTAAAGTAGATTATACAATAATGATAAAGGAAAGGCTATGCTGTTAAAGTGTAGCCTTTCCCTTTTGTATTACTGGACGAGCAGAACTTTGCACCTTCGTTTGCTTCGCTTAATTTTGCAGAAGAAAATATACAACCAAAAGTATTATATGGCATCCACTCTATTGCTTGCCCTTGAAACCTCTACAACAGTATGCTCTGTAGCTTTATATAAAGGGCAGCAGCTATTAGGCTCTTCTGAGCTCCGGATAGAGAAGTCACATTCTTCTTATATAACAGTAATGATAGCTCAGTTGCTTGAAAATTGTGGAGAGAAGATGGAGAACTTAGGGGCAGTGGCCGTTTCCGGAGGTCCTGGATCCTACACAGGGCTAAGGATAGGTACTTCTACAGCAAAAGGGCTTTGTTACTCCCTGGAGATTCCTTTGTTAGAGGTGTCTACGCTACATGGAATGGCAGCTCAAGTAATAACACATACGCCGAAGCCAGAAAGGTTTCTGTTCTGCCCAATGTTGGATGCACGGCGAATGGAGGTATACGCTTGCGTGTTGGGCTCAGACTTACAGGAAATAGAGCCGGTTGCTCCCATTATTTTGAACGAGCAAATATTTAAAGAGCATCTTCAGGAACAGCCAATGATATTTTTTGGTAACGGAGCGAATAAATTGGAGGAATTGATAAAAGATCAGGAGCAGGCATTGTTTATAAAAGAGGTGGAGCCTTCTGCCGTCACTATAGGTAAGCTTGCGTTGAAAAGGTTTGAGCAACACCTGTTTGAGGATGTGGCTTATTATGAACCCTTCTATTTAAAGGATGTTTATATTACAAGTGCAAAAAAGTAGGAGCACTAGCTAAAACAAATACTATGTCAGAGATAATAAATAAAGTAGCACAAAGCGCTTTGGTAACTCTAAATCTGGAGGAGTTGCTTCAACCGGGAGAGCGGGTAGTATATGATATAAAAGATAACCTGTTTCACGGGCTGATATTAAAGGAAAAAGATTTCAGAGCGTTTGTAAAAGAAAACGATTGGTCGCAGTATGATGGAAAAAATGTTGCCATCATATGTTCTGCTGATGCGATTGTGCCGACATGGGCATACATGCTACTGGCAACAAAGCTGAGTGGGCACGCTAATTATTTTGTTTTTGGAGACTTGGAGGCTTTAGAGCAGGCAATGATGCAGGAAGCAATATCTAAAATAGATCCGGAAGAATACAGAGATGCTAAAGTAGTTGTGAAAGGCTGCGGTAGTGTACCTGTTCCAACCTATGCTTATGTAGAGATAATGCGAAAGCTTTTGCCAACAACCAGTAGTCTGATGTATGGAGAACCATGTAGTACGGTACCATTATATAAGAAGCCAAAGAATTCCTGATCAAGAAGACCTTTATAGAAAGAGCCCGGCACCAGTTGCCGGGCTCTTTTGTTTGGGGGCGGCCAGAAAAAAGCAGTATCCAGGTGGAATCAAACTCTGCTGACTTCCTGTTCTCCCAAAGCGCCCGGGGAAGACGGTCGGGGAAACTTAAAATTTTTCTCCCTGTTTTTCAGGGGGTTGGGCGGGGTGGCGGATTATTTTCACCTCTCCCCCTTGCGGAGAATAAAACCTTTCTTACTTTTGCATCCCGGTTCGGCAGGGACGGGGAAGTGAGAGGGTGAGAAGCGGAGAGCATAAAGACCCGCACAACGCTTTGAGCGGTGATTTTCTGCTTGAGAAGAGAAAGAAAAAAACTGAAAATTAGTGTTGCGGTTTTCAAAGCTTTGCTTACCTTTGCATCCGCTTCCTGAGGGAAGCTTTCTACGGGCGGCAGGCCCCGGAAAAAAAAGGAAAAAAAGTTGAAAAAGATGGCGGCGGAACGGAAAATGTTTCTTACCTTTGCAGCCCGCTCCGAGGGAAAGCAGTTCCGGCGGAGAGAGAAAAAGAAAGAAAAAAAAGATTGAAAAAAGTTTGGCGGTTTGAAAAGAAACACCGAACTTTGCACCCCGCAAAAGAGCGA